>NZ_PNBY01000067.1 GCF_005886875.1 Pseudoalteromonas aurantia
AAGCGCCAGTAGCACAAGCAGCAGAGCCGTCAACGGATAATCCGGCGTTTGATGGTGATGCTATTGATATCGAGCAAAGATCATACTTTGAATCACTTGATGTAGATCAAATTAGTAACATGCTGGTTGAAATCGTTAGTGATAAGACGGGTTACCCTACCGATATGATTGATTCTGATATGGATTTAGAATCTGATTTAGGTATTGACTCTATCAAGCGTATCGAAATTTTTGCGGCCTTGTTTGAAAAGTTATGGGGTAAAGATTCAGACGATGGTATGGATGAAGACAATCTAGATGGTGATGTGAACTTTGACGCGCTTAATACAATTCGTCGCATTGCCGAGTTTGCGTATAATTCTATTCAAGAAGTATTACATGCGATTGATAATGGTGCCCTTGCTGAACCACCTGCTGATGAACCAAAGCCGTCAGTAGAGAATGATGCAGAGGAAGTTTATGTTGCAGATGCAGATGTGAAAAAGAAAACTCAACAAATCGGATTTTTTGTGTCTACAGACACACAGGAGGGTGCCGTAAAAAAGTCCCAGCTGCAGAGTAAATCTGCAGCGTCCCCCAGTTCAGTAGGCCGTTATGTTGCTAAAGTTGAAGTACTTGTAAAGCCAGACCAAATTGATTTATTGCCTCAGCAAAACCATCAATGGTTGGTATTAGCGAATACGAAGAAAAGTTTAACGCTATTTGACGATACTTTTAAACAGCTGAAGCAAAACACAGTAGGCATATTGGTTGGAAATAAGAAAACTAATGCAACAAGTGACTTTGCATTAACGGAGTGCACAGAAGCAGCTATACAGAATTTGGTCGAACAAGTTGAGTTAAAAACCAAGCGTAAGATTGCTGGGGTTTTGTATGTGGCCGATCCTTTAAAGCAGGAGTCACTTGAATCCCTGTACGATCAATCTCAGGTATTTAGTTTGAAGGCACTCTTTATGTTAGCAAAAGTGCTTCAGCCTAAACTGCATGCAGAAGCTGCGAAGGTACCAACATTCTTTCTTACTGTTGGCTTAAATGATGGTCAATTTGGTACCACAAAAGACAGTAAAAGTGGTGTTTTAAATAGTGCCTTAAGTGGTTTAGCAAAGTCTTTAAACTATGAATGGTCAGATGTCTATTGTCGCCATTTAGACATGCAATCTAACTTAACCAAGAAAGTGGCAAATGACGTTTTTGCTGAAGAGCTAACCGACTCAGATCGCACTATCAGCCATGTTGGTCGAACCAAAGAGCGGCGCTACCAATTGGTACTTGAACAAAGCGAAGTGACTCAACTCAATGCCAAGCCAATACTAAATGAGCAATCTGTGCTGCTAGTTAGTGGCGGTGCGAAAGGCATAACGGCAGGGTGTGTCATTGAATTTGCCAAGCGTTATCGCTGTAAGTTTGTATTGCTTGGGCGGAGTGAGCTAAAAGCTTTACCAAAGTGGGCGCAAAGTGCAAATGATGACGCTACATTGAAAAAGCAAGCCATTGCGCATCTTAAAGAGCAGGCCGAGCCTATGACGCCGGCAAAAGTCGATGCATTAATTCGAGCGACGAAAGGTACACAGGAAATTCAGAGTACTTTGGATACGTTGGCAAATATAGGCGCACCAGCGCAGTATTATTCAGCAGATGTTCAAGATAAAGGTACATTAAAGGCTGTTATCGACCGTGCGCAGAAAGAATTTGGTGCAATCACTGGTGTTATCCATGGTGCAGGTAATTTGGCTGACAAAAAGATCGAACGTAAATCATTGGAAGACTTTGCGCTTGTTTTTGATACCAAGATTGTAGGGTTGCAAAATATTTTATCATTGGTTGATAAAAACATATTAGAGACCGTCTTGCTGTTTTCATCGGTATCTGGCTTTTTTGGTAATGCTGGTCAAACAGATTACTCCATGTCGAATGAAGTGTTATCTCGCTCTGCTGACATTATCAAACGTCAATATCCGAATTGCCTAGTACGCTCTATTAATTGGGGCCCTTGGGATGGAGGGATGGTCAATGATGTACTTAAAAAAGCATACGAAAGCCGTAATTTAGTACTTATTGACAAGCCATCTGGGTTTGCTGCATGTGTTAACGAACTAAATGAGCCAGATCTAAATACAACTCAAGTCATTATCGGAGGTCGAGAATACCACGCTGATAAGAAGCCCGTATCTGTGCAGTATGCAGACCCACAAAAAGTAAATAGAACTTTATTATCGTCAGTGACACCGGGTCTTAAAGGTCATAGCGTAGGTGGAAACGTGGTGTTTCCAGCGATGTTTGCCTTACATTGGATGATAGAACAGAGCCTTAATTTTTATCCAGGCTTTTCGTTAAGTGAGGTTAATGACTTTGCGGTGCTCAAAGGTATTGTATTTGATGGCAAACAAGGGGATGACTATCAGTGTGTAGTTAAAGCGGATAAGGAAAAGGGCAGTAAGCTTCATTTAACCCTTGAAGTAACATCGGTTGTCGAGGGTAAAGCACTTAAGCACTATAGAGCTGACATATTACTTGTGGCTAAGTCAGAACCAAGCAAAGCCGTACTCGATGACTCGCTAATACAAAGTGAACAGACTCTACCATTTCCTATCTACCATAATGGAGTAAATGGTTACTTGTTCCACGGTACTGCATTACAAGGTATTGATACAGTTATTCAGCATGATGAGCAGACGATCCTAGCGAATTGCCAATTGACAAGTCAGCAAGTTGGGCATGGTCAGTTTAACGAAGTTCGACAGTTTAATGGCTTTATTGCGGATATCTTCGTACAGGTACCTTACTTATGGTTACGCCACTATAAACAAAAAGTTGGCTTGCCTTTGGGTATAGAGCATATAGAAAAGCACCGTAACATTAATTTTGATGAGCGCTTCTATGTGTCAACAGATATTGTTTCGTGTAATCAGCAAACGTTGACGTCTGACATTTCGGTGTACAACCAGCGTCGCGAGCTAGCTTATCGATTAGTCGGAGTTAAATACACACAGTTGGCATCAATTTCTAAATCAGAAAATGAGCTATTAAAGGGTGTAGGTGAACATGAAGGATAAAATAGCAATTGTCGGCCTAGGGTGTATTTTCCCCGAAGCTGACAATCCAGAAAAGCTCTGGAATGTCTTTGAGCAGGGAAAAGATGTAACGAGTGAAATTTCCGAGCAAGAGCTCGGGGTTTCTCCCGCACTTTACAAGCACCCAGAAAAGGGAACAATCGATAAGATTGGATATAGTAAAAATGGCTATGTACGAAAACCTGATATTGCGTTAGATGGTTTTAGGGTTGCGGAGCAAACCCTCAAGCAGTTTGATAAGGTATTTCAATGGACGTTACATGCGGCGGCGCAAGCACTTAAAGATGCAGGCGTAACGGATGCGAAGAACACGGGACTGGTACTCGGCAACATTAACATGCCTACTCACTCTGCGAAACAGTTAGCTAATGAGATGTACCATGAAATATTGACGCCTCATATTCAAACCTTAATTGGTCGCGAAGATTTTGCGTTTAGCAAATATTGGGAAGACCATGATTGGCATACGGACAACCTGTTTATTGGTAGCCATAACGCAGTCGTAACAGGGCAAGCTTTGGGTTTGAAAGGCCCCACTTATACGATTGATGGCGCGTGTTCATCGGGTATTTATTCGATAAGTTTGGCTTGTAAACACCTGCAGGCGGGTGAAGCGGATATTATGCTAGCAGGTGCAACTTGCCAAGCTGATCACATTTATATCAATCATGGCTTTAATGTACTAAAGGCGTTTCCAAATAAAGGTGAGGAGTCTTTACCTTTTGATAAACGTTCAGGTGGTTTAAAGGCGGGTGAAGGGGTCGGTGTACTCGCGCTGAAGCGTTACAGTGATGCAAAAGCCAATGGCGATAAAATTTATGGTGTGATTGATGCAATTGGCTTGTCTAACGATGCGGGTGCTAAGCACATGCTGGTGCCTGATAGTAATGGTCAGCAGTTGGCATTATCACGTGCTTATGCGCAATCAAGCCGCTTCCCAGATTATGTAGAGTGTCACGCAACCGGCACCCCGGTTGGTGATAAAGTTGAACTTAACTCTATTGCAAGTTTCTTTGGGTCTGAGCGCTTACCAAAAATAGGGGCTAATAAACAAAACTTTGGTCATGCGCTGACTGCTTCAAGTATGGTGAGTATTTTTAAAGTACTGTTATCTATGCAGCACGACAAAGTACCCGCGACCCAAAAGATCGAAGATTTTGTTGGTAGCGAATCAGGTATTTTAACCATTAACTCTGTTGTTCGCGACTCGATAAAATGGCCAGCTCAAGGGGCAGGAAAAGTCGCAGGTGTAAATGCATTTGGCTTTGGTGGTGTTAACGGCCATTTAGTCATTTGCTCAGAAGACGCTATTGAGCCTAGTGTTGACGATACAACCATTGAGACGCCAGACGGGTTAGCTATTGTGGGACTGAGTGCTTGCCTACCTCAAGTAAAAGAGTTGGTAGATCTTGATGCGCTGATTGAGCAAGGGGCGCATAACTTTCGCGAATTGCCGGAAAAACGTTGGTCTGGTATTGAACAATGCAGTGAACTCTTGAAGCGCTATCGTATAAAAGAACTTCCTACAGGTGGCTTTTTAGACAACTTTGTATTTGATTGTCAGCGGTACAAAATTCCACCAAATGTTGCTGGGTTGCATTTGTTATCTCACTTGTCTTTGATGCCTATGGCTGAAGCCGCCTATTTAGATGCTGGTTTTGCGCGTGATGGTCAAGTTCGTAATATTGCTGTGATTGTTGCTGGTGATGACGATTGTAATGGTTTACGTTACCAAGCGCGTACCGAAATGGCCTGGCAGCTACGCGATAGTCTCGAAAAGGCGAATGTCGAATTAACGGATGAAGAACTCATTCGTTTAGAGACATTGACCAAAGATGCCCTATTCCCTGAACCTACGGTTGAAGGTGTTACAGGCGGAATTGGCAATATTGTTTCGAGCCGGATCTCTGCGCTGTTAAAACTTAATGGTCCAGCATTTACGCTGCAGTCCCATGAAAACTCAATTACAAAAGCGATTGATGTTGCAAGGCTTCTGCTTGATGCCGGTCAAGTTGATGCGGTTATTGTGGGCGGTGGCAGCTTTGGTGGTTGTGCTGAAAGTGTGCTGTTTGCTAATCAGCGTTCTGCGATTAATGTAACAGAACCAGGGAAACCACTCCTAGAGAGTAAGGGCTGGAAGCTGGGTGAAGGCGGTGGCGTTGTCGTTCTTAAGCCTAAAAATAAAGTGACAGATAAAGACCGTGTTTACGCGACCATTGAATCACTAAGTTTTGCTCAATCGGTCGATGATGGTACGCACTTTGAACCTGATGCTGACAGTATAGCAAAAGCAGCGAAAGTGGCTTTGACTGCTGCTGGGGTTGAAGCTGATCAGGTAGCGCTACTGGAAGTACACGCCAGTGGTATTGATGCAGAAGATACTGCCGAAAAGCACGGGCTACTGTCGGTATATGGCAATGCGTCTAATTCAGTGACATTGTCTAATATTAAGCAGCATGTCGGCCATTTAAATGGTGCCTCATATATCACCAGCTTGATTAGTACTGCACTGAATGTATATCGTCGACGCTTACCAGCTATTCCACAGTTAGCGCAGCAACAACGTGTGTCGCAGCAACATACTGGTTTGATACTACGCCACGAACACGAACACAGTGATGAGCTGCGTTATGCGGCGATCAGCGGGATAGGGCTAGATAGAACATATAGTCATATGATCCTCGGCGCAGCTGATAAATATGAAGAAAAAGGCTTATATAGCCTATATGCAAATTTGTCAGATGAAAAACCAAAAGGACTGTTTAAAACGATTTGGGTGGCTGGCGAAAAAACAATTCCTGAAACCTTGATTAATGACGAAACAATGGCTGAGTTTTCACCTTGCCGTAAGCGTTTTTTGCAAACTAAAGGCACGTCTTTGCAGACATCACTAGAAGTGGATGAGCGCGTAATAGAGCAAGCGGTAAACAAAGATGCGGTTGTGCCAGAAATAAACAAAGCTTCTGTAACTCCAAGTACGGTAAGTGTTGTCAATACTGCACCTGTGCAGGCTAGTAAAACGCGCAGCATAAACGACCACCCCCAAGTGATACAGCATAAAGTTCTAGCCGCGCTTACGCAGAATGCAAAAACACACAGTGCATTTTTGAAAGCAATGGGAGCAAACTACTCTGTCACTGCAGCTTTGTTGAATTCGGAGGAGGGTTTATCGCAACAAAGTACCTCAATTGAGGCGCCTGCTGCTATAAATGCGACACCTAAAACCGTGAATACCAGTTCTGTCCATTCTGTCTTGCTTGATCCTCGCTATGGACGCTTGGCACCAGAGGCGAAAGATATTCCAATATCGACCCGATCAGCGGGTGCATTGTTTAATGAGCAGCAGCTGCATGAAATCACAGTTGGCTCAATTGCTAATGTACTTGGGTCAGACTATGCGGCGGCTGATCAGTACCCAGTGCGAACTAGAATGCCTTCTTGGCCTTACATGTTTGTATCACGTATTACGGCTTGCACTGCACAGCGAGGCCAGTTGAAGCCATGCGAAGTGCATTGGGAGTATGATATTACGCCTGATGATTGGTATGTCGTAAAGGATCAGGTGCCGTCGTTTGTCTCGTTAGAATCATCACACGCAATGATAGTCGCGTTTACACTTATTGGCTGCGATGAGATGTTTCAAGGCCAGCATTCATATCGCGCAGTTAATAGCGAAACAACAATATATGGAGAGTTCCCCAAGCCGGGCGAAGTAATTCGAGGGGTTGTGCGCATAACGTCCTTTAAAAAGATGGGTAACAACGTACTTATTGATTATGAATATGACTGCTTTGCCAAAGGGCCTAACGATACTGAGCGTCATTGCTTTACGTTAGCTGCGGCTTCTGGTTTCTTCTTCCGAGCCGACTTACAAAAGCAAAGCGGCAAAAGCATGAACAATAAAGGAGTCTTTTTTACCGCAAAACCTCAAAAAAACCCGATTGATGTGAACAAGTTAAGTCAGCAACAGAGCTTTGATAGTAAGCAGATTGAATCTTTGAATGCTGGTTTACTGTCACAGTGTTTTGGTCGTGGATATGACGATAACAGTGCCGTCGCTTTATATGGCCCTTGTCATCGCATGTTAGATAGAGTGTCTGAATTTAACTCTCGTGGTGGTGCTTGGCAGCTAGGTCAATTACTTGGCGAAATTGATATTTCTACGGAACATTGGGTATTTAAAGCGCATTTTAAGAATGATCCATGTGTGCCTGGTACCTTCATTATTGAAGGGTGTCAGCAGCTGTTTTCTTTCTATATGTATTATTTGAAACTGCCGCAAATACCAGGTGTGAGAATGGTGACTAAGTCAGGCCATAGCTCTGGTGCAAAATTCCGAGGTGAAGTGAAGTTCCAAAATGAAACTTTGTTTTATCGCATGACGATTAAAGCGATAGAAGTTATGGCGCTTCCTGATAACCAAGCCCAGTTGGAAATTACAGCTGTCGTAGAAGTTTTATATGAAGATCGTGTGATTGGTTTATGTGACGACATGTACGTGTGTTACGAGGGCAATTTACAGTCGATATTAACAATGAGAGCGCAAACAGTATGACGATGTTAACGCAAATCAAAGACAATTTGGCCACATTGGACTTGCCTTTGGCTGTGTGGTCAAAAGAATCAACACGGACATTGATGCCGCTAAGTCAATTAGTGGGCGATCAGATCTCCATCAATGATGTGGCCGGTGTCATTCCTGCTGTTACACCAAATACCTTGGGCAGTGAATCATTTAGAAAAGCGTATGGCTTGAAATATGCGTACATGGGTGGCGCAATGGCCAATGGCATTCACTCAGCAAAGATGGTCGCAGCATTTGCAAATGCAGGTATGCTTGGTTCATTTGGTGCTGGTGGCTTAACGCTTTCACATATAGAGCAAAGCTTGCAAGAGATTAAGCAAGCTGTGGGCGGGAAAACATTTGCTATGAACATGTTGCATAACCCCGCTGATCTAGAGTGGGAGATGCAAGTGGTGCAGTTGTGTCTGGACAATGAAGTCAAAGTTGTTGAAGCTGCGGCTTATATCAATTTAACGCCTGCATTGGTTTATTTTCGCTTGAAAGGTGCGCAATTGATCAATGGTCAAGTTGTCCCCGCCCAACGAGTGATAGCGAAGATTTCGCGTCCAGAAGTAGCCGCTAAGTTCTTAGCGCCAGCCCCTAGTAAGATGGTTGCAAAACTGGTTGCTAGTGGTCATTTGAGTGAGGCTGAAGCCACACTTAGCGAAAAAATCGCGATGGCAGATGATATCACAGTAGAAGCGGATTCTGGTGGACACACTGACCATGGTTCATTGTCGTGTATATTCCCGCAAATGTTACGTTTAGCAACTCGCATGCGCGAGCAACACGGCTATAAACAGCCTGTGCGTGTAGGTGCTGCTGGCGGTATTGGTTGCCCTGAGTCTGTCGCGGCTGTCTACGCAATGGGTGCTGCCTATGTTGTTACCGGATCTATTAACCAAGCGTGCGTTGAGTCAGGAACTTCTGATCTCGTGCGTGAAATGTTAACTAATGCAACGACTGCTGATGTGGTTTCTTCACCATCTGCAGATATGTTTGAATTGGGCGCACAAGTACAAACTTTGAAAAAAGGCACTATGTACGGCGTACGTTCACAAAAATTATACCAAATATATAAGCGGTATGATTCGTTGGAACAGATCCCTGAAGCGGACAGACTGCAACTTGAAAAGCAGATGTTTCACAAACCGCTTTTGCAGGTATGGGAAGATACTAAAGCCTTTTTTGCCAGTCGCAATTTACAGCGTATAGCCGATTCCGCAGAGCAAGATCCAAAACGCAAGATGGCGCTGGTATTCCAGTGGTATTTAGGCCAGTCATCTAAATGGGCAATAACAGGCGACGCAGGGCGACGTATTGATTATCAAATTTGGTGTGGCCCAGCAATGGGTGCAAATAATGATTGGTTACAAGACACGCATTTACAAGCTGCATCAGCGCGTACAGTTGAGGGGATTGCAAATTACCTACTTAACTGCGCTGCATATTTAACTCGGGTAAATATTGCAAAAAACCTATTCGTTTCAGGTATAGAACAATGCCAAGACGGAACTTTTCCTATTCGACTGCAGCAGGTCAGTGAATATGCTGATGTGCCACGTGATAAGGAAGAAATACAGAACAATTCTTTTCAAGGAGAACACAAGAAGATGAATACAGTAGTAAATCAAAAATTAGATCTGACAGAGTCAAAAAAGTACTTTAAAAAGTTATGGGATGTTATTCCTGGTGGCGTGCACTATAACTTTGCGGATCCTGAAAGAGCGCTGATCGTCCCGTTTGTTAAAGGAAAAGGTTCGCGAGTTTGGGATATGGATGGTAACGAACACCTTGATTTATTCTGTAAATTTGGTGCTTTGTTTGTCGGCCATAACAACGAAGAGTACAATCAGATCTTAATTGATAATATGCAGAAGCTTACGTCTGTAGACACTTTTGACCTTGAGCACGAAGTATGTCAAAAGCTCATTGACAATATACCTTCTGCTGAACGCGTGCGTTTTAGCTTGAGTGGTACTGAAGCGGTACAAAATGCGATTCGTTTAGCACGTGGTTACACAGGTAAGCCTCGTTTTGTCCGTTTCCATGGCCACTATAACGGTAATGCGGATAATGTCGTAGGGGGTCGTTTCAATGCTGATGGTTTAGACTTCCCTGTACCTGAAATGTTTAAAGGAGATATGTTAGATACTTTAGGACGTTTCCCAAATACATTGCAAGATCAGACGTTTATGCTACCTTGGAATGATCCAGAGGTATTAGAGCGTACATTGGAACAGCATGGTCATGAAATTGCAGCGGTATTGATGGAACCAATCTGTATGAATGGTGGTGGTATCTTACCGAAAGACGGTTATCTAGAGCGTGCAAAAGCAGCGTGTGAGAAGCACAACGTAATATTGATTTTTGATGAAGTAATCACTGGCGTTCGTTTTGGTTTAGGTGGTGCACAAAAGTTACTCGGTGTAACTCCTCACCTTACGACATTGGGTAAAGCGCTGGGTGGTGGTGCTGTGCCAATTTCAGCTATCGTAGGTCGTAAAGACATCATGGACTATTACGCTAAAGGTAAAGTGATCCATGCTGGTACTTTCAATGGTTACCCAATGGGCTTAGCGGCAATTAAAGCAACCTTTGATTTAATTGAAAAAGATCCTGGTTGTTATGATCGTATGGGTGGGTTGATGTCACAAATGGCTGATATCTTCGTCAAAGCGGCACACGCAGCGGATATGCCTCTTGTGCTTCAGGGCATGCCTAATGGTATGGTATTCCACTCACAAAATGAGTTGGTTGACCGTTCAGAAGGCTATACAGCAAAAGTTAAGATGTGTGACATTATTATCCGAGAAATTAGTAAGCGCTATGGCATTCAGTTCTCACCGTTGTCTCGTATGTATTCAAACTTGATGCTTAATCAAGATGATGTTGCGTTCTTCGAAGAGCGTATTTATCCGACTATGGTTAATGCAAAGCAAATCATCGATATCACCTTCCCTAAAGGACTTTGATAAACATGACACAGCAAATAGCAGTTGTAACTGGTGCTGCTGGTGGGTTTGGTGCGGCGATATGCCGCGCCTTACTTGCGTCAAATTATATGGTAGCAGCGGTTGATTTGAATGAAGACAAGTTAGCATCTTTAAAACATAGCTTGGGTAATAACTCGCACTTATTAACTTTTGTGATGGATGTGACGAATACCGATAGTGTTGAAGCGGTATATGAGCAGTTAGTACAAATAGAAAACAGTGCTATTACAGTACTCGTTAATAACGCGGGGATTTTACATAAGGTTTATTGCCTTAAAAAAGAATCCTTAGCAGCCGCAAAACAGACGTTTGACGTGAACTTAACTGGTGCTTTCAATTGCACGACTATCTTTAGTCAAGCCATGGTGAGGCAAAAGTATGGCCGTATCATTAATATAGGTTCGGTAGCTGGAATTTGGGGCTCTGGTGGCAGTACTGCATATGCAGCATCTAAAGCTGGCTTGATAAAAGCATCTGAGTCATGGGCACAAGAGTTAGGGCCAATGAATATCTGCGTAACATGTGTAGCCCCTGGGATCTGTAAAACTCAAATGTTTGATCAGTTTCTTGAAACCGAAAGCATACCTGATGCGGAAGAAGCAAAATTCGCGCGTCGCATTGTGCCAATCGGCCGATTTGGCCATGCGGATGATGTCTCTGAAGTTGTACAGTTCTTGGCAACTTGTAAAACAAATTACCTCAATTCCGCCGTGATCACCATTGATGGTGGCATGCGAGTTGGGTCTATGTAGCGTAAAACGTGAAACTTAAATGGAACAATTGTAAGGAATTAACATGAGTAATAACGCAGCGTTTTTACCGGATAACTACTTATTGACTGGTGCATCAGGTGTACTAGGCGGATGTATATTAACAGAATTATTAGCAAGTACTGATGGCAAAATATATTGTATGTCTCGTGAGCAAGATTTAGATAATGCTCGCAGTAGAATTTTGGCTATGGTCGATCTGTATGACCCAAAAGGAAAAGTTGCAGATCAAGTCTCACGTATCAGTGTTATATATGGGGATCTAGGAAAAGAGTTACTTGGTCTAAGTCGTGATAATTACGATACTTTGGTGTCTCAAGCTAAAGTTGTTATTCACTGTGCAGCCAAGCTTTCTCTTATTGCTGAATATCCAGCATTGAGAGAGGAAAATGTCGTTGGCACGGAGCGAATTGCTAAGTTATGCATGGATGCGAACATTCCGCTTTTATATACCTCTAGTTTTTCGGTGATTGGCGATAAGCTTTATGAGCCAGGCTTTATGCTTAAAGAAGATAAAGTAGATTATGGCCAGTGTTTTGACGACTTAGGTTATGAGCAAACTAAGTTTGAAAGTGAAGTGCTACTTAACGATCTTGCTAAGCAAGGCCTGCAAATGGCGATTGTACGCCCTGGAAATATTTGGGGAGATAGTGAACACGGTCGTTATCCACTTACAGGTACTACTGTCAAAGGGATCTATTATGAAATGGTCAGAGCTTTGGTGGAAACGGGCTACACTTTTCATTCTACAGATGACTTTGATGTTACCCCTGTGGACTATGTTGCGAAGGCCAGTTTAGCAGTGGTTAAAAATATCAATACTGTAAGCGGCCAAACTTTCAATTTAGTGAATCCACACCCACCAACATATAACGGTATTGTCGACTTACTGCGAGAATATGGTTATGAAGTACGTAATGTACCTTGTGATGACTACTTTCAAGCATTGCACGAAGATCGTATGTTATTAAATGGTAAGCCATATCATTCTAGTTTTACAGATATACTAGCCCTCATCGGAGATGATGATGACTTGTCTGAACAGGCTAAGTACGATACATCTAGCATTCAAGCATTATTAGAAGGTACAGGTATAAGTTGCCCTAAACTTGATAATAAACTAATGAAAACCTTGCTAGATCACTGTGTTGCTTCTGGTTTGATTAAAGCTCCTGCCGACCAACATCCACTTGCTGAAATCAGTGAAGAGATCACAGCCAAGGTGTTTATGGAACATTTATACGACGCTTAATTGGGTATTTATTATGAGCGAAAAATTAAAATTGAGTATGCTACAGCTAGATTTAGCGTGGCAAGATGCGGCTGTTAATAGAGTAGCAATAGAAAAGCATCTAGAGGGAATATCTGGTAGAGATTTGATTGTATTACCTGAGATGTTTTCCACAGGGTTTGATATGAAACCGGCTGGTTTGGCTGAAACGATGGACGGTGACACTGTCGCTTGGTTAAAAGAGTTAGCGAAGAAACAGAACTCAGTCGTGTGCGGTAGTATGATGATGCTAGTAGGCAGTGATCATGTGAATCGTTTTTTATGGGTTACCCCACAAGGTACGGTGTCTCATTATGATAAGCGTCATCTGTTTAAATTTGCAGGTGAAGATGAGCATTACACTGCGGGTACAGAGAAGGTAATCTTTCAGTTAGGACAGTGGCGGATTGCTCCGTTTATTTGTTTTGACTTACGCTTTCCCGTTTGGTCAAGAAATTTAGATTGCCAATATGATTTAGCACTCTATGTGGCAAACTGGCCAAAAGTGCGTTCATTACAGTGGAAGAGTCTGATCCCTGCAAGAGCAATTGAAAATCAGAGCTTTGTGGTTGCAGTTAACCGTGTTGGCGTTGATGGTAATGACATTGCGTACAGTGGTGACTCAATGGTTGTGGATCCGCTAGGCGAAACATTATTGCACGCTATGAATAAGGAAGTGGTACTTAACATTGAGCTTGATTTAAATGAGCTTAAAGATGTGAGAAATCGTTTCCCATTTTTGCAAGAGGCGGATGGGTTCACCATCAGTTAAACCTGCTAAAAAACGCCCTTACGGGCGTTTTTTAAATCTATTTAGTGGTGCCTAATATGTAACTTTAATGGTGCCCTTACTAACCTTTACCAAATCTTTGAGCCATATATGGTACAACTAGTTAACTACGTAGACTTTCGCTAATTAAGTTTACAACCGATGCAATAATTTAAGGATAAGTGAGAATTTAATTGGAAAGTTTAAATCGTCTTTATAAAAAATACTTTTGGTATTTTGCTTTTACCCTACCGGTCGGGATTTTACTCGGCATTATTAGCATGCACGTCTTACAGATAATCAATGATGCGCTGACGGCAGGAGTCGAGAATATAACTTATTCCGCAAAACAGTTCTTTGCAACAATTGGAGTATTGTTTGCTTTAGGTGCAGTTAATGAGTTTGTTAAAATTCGTTTAGTGGTTAATGCAAGTCGAGATATTCATAGCAGATTGGTTGATAAAGTGCTTGGCTCATCATTCGAGCGTGTTGAAAAAGTGGGCCTTCCTAAGGTTAATGCAACATTGAGCAAAGACGTAGATACGGCTATTAAATTCTTCCAAGTGTTGCCGCAAATGGTCGCTAATATCTCGCTGATAGCATGTGCAATTGCTTACATGGCTTATCTGTCTTTAACTGCTTTGATGTATGTTCTAGCTTTAATTACCTTTGCAGGGTTGAGTTTTACGTTGATCATTTTGTTATCACGTAAGTATTTACAAAGTATTCGAGAGTGTGCTGATTCATTGATGGAACATTACGAAGCGATAGTGAAAGGTAAAAAAGAGTTGTCTTTGGACTCAAAGCGTCAACGTTATGTGCGAAAGGATATCCGCAGTACATTAGAGCTATTGAGAAAAAATAACCGAAGTGCACTGACCTTATTTGGTATGCTAGAGCATTGGGGACAGTTTATTTTATTTGCGATATTAGGGGTGATTTTGTATTACCTCGGAATGACTTTAGGTTTAGATAAAACGGTGGTGGTTGGTTATATTTTAACTCTATTATTTATTCTTGAGCCTATTGAGCAGGTAACGCAAGCATCGACGGATCTGATGGAGGCTAAAGTTGCATTTAAGAAAATCGAGAGCCTAGAGTTATCAGATGACTTCATTGATAAAGAGCAAGAAGTCAAAGCGCTCGGTCTAAACCTTAATTTGCGATTACGTAATATTACATATCGATATGAAGCAGAAGTTGAGTCAGAGCAAGGGTTTAAAATTGGTCCAATTGATAGTGAGTTCAAGGCGGGAGAGGCAACGTTTATAATTGGTGGTAATGGCAGTGGTAAATCAACCCTATTTAAAATGCTAGCAGGGTTGTACGGGCCGACTTCAGGGGAACTCCAATACGGAGATATCACAGTTGAAGAAAGTAATATCGTTAGTTATCGAGAGTGTATAAGTCTTATTGCTGCTGATTTTTGGGTATTTAAACATATTCTTATTGATGATTCAGGGGAAGATGAAAAGTTGCTACAGCAACTCGTTTCTTTGCTTAAGTTAGATAAAGCAGTTGAAGTTATAGAAGGCAAATGGAGTAAAACGACATTATCTCAAGGGCAAAGAAAGCGATTAGCACTGATCCAATCTTATATAGAACAAAAACCCATTGTATTGCTGGATGAATGGGCTGCCGATCAAGACCCCGTGTTTAAAAAAGTATTTTATGAAGAAATAGTGCCCTCTTTAAAGGCGCAAGGCAAAGTGGTGATCATTGTTTCCCATGATGATAACTATTATCATACAGCTGACCGTTTAATGGAATTAAGAGATGGCCAGTTGATATTACATAAAACAAATAAGCCAGCTGCAAGTCCCCAAAACGATCAGTTTTTTAAAGTATTAGATGGTTGCAAGGAGTAAGCGATGGCAAATAAAAAACGTATTTTATTGGTTGAAGATGATAAGCGCCTCAGCCATATGATTTCTCACGTACTTCGTCATGAAGGTTACATAGTCACCTGTGCGTTTGATGGTCAAATCGCATTGGAAAAGCTAAATGGTGAGCTTTTCGATGTTATTTTACTAGATATGATGTTACCCAGACTTAACGGTATAAGTGTTTTAGAACAAATTTTGCCTGAGTACACTGGTGTTATTGTAATGATGACTGCGAGTAATGATGAATATCTAGAAGCAGATGCACTGGCATTGGGTGTGCATGACTTTATCAATAAGCCAATCCGCCCTCATATATTGGTTGCAAAAGTCAAAGCGTTAATACGTCTTGCAGGACAAGCTCCCACTTTTAGAAAATCGGTTTTTCAAATACAAGACTTGACGCTTAATACCAGTAATCGTAGTTTTCACTTAGATGATATACCGGTAGAGTTGACAGAAGCCGAGTTTAGTCTGATGTATTATTTAATGTCCCACCCTGGTAAAATTCTAGATAGAGCTAGTATTATTTCGGCGGTGAGGGGAATTGAATATGATGGACATGATCGTTCCATAGATATGAGACTCTCATCTTTACGTAAAAAAATAAATGACAACGTTCCACCCTATAAGTACATAAAAACGGTTAGGGGCATAGGATATGTGTTACGTGAATGAGCAAATGTTTAAACGTTTATTTATTTATTCTGCTGCAGCATTCATCTGCAGCATATTTATTGCGGTTATTTTACTCGATACTAAATATGTTGATATTCGAGTTAAAGAAGAAAAACCAATTCTTGATGGACTTTATTCGGTTATCTACAAACAAGCACAAGGTGACAAGATAGTCCCTGCGCTCTTAGAATACTGGTCTGGGCAATTTGGCTATAAGGTGATCATCATCACTGAGAAACAAGCTCAAAATGAAAGTGTTGAACTAAGTTCGCTCAAACAAGAAGGAAGTGTGGTAAAGCTTGTTAGCGGTTGGACGCAAGATAGAGTTACCGCTTATTACCAACATGGTGAACAAATCATAAGAATGTCTAAGATACACATTGATAAGCAAGCTTATTTATTATACTGGCAATCTTTGCTAGTGACTATTTTGATCATTTTGGCGTTATTCGTCTATCTTTACGTTCATATGCATAAAAAATACATAGATCGATTACTTCAAGCTTATGAAAGTTACGGTCAAGGAAAATTGTCTTTACGAGTGTCTGCTGAGATGCCTGCTCCGTATAGTGTGCTTGCAAGCCATTTCAATACGATGGCAACTAAAATTGAAAGTTTACTCCAAGAACATCAGCAGATGTTAAATGGTGTTTCTCATGATTTAAAGACACCTCTAGCTCGGTTAAGGTTTGCACTAGATATGACCCGCAGTTGCAATAGTGCCGAGGAGTATCGAGAAACAATCCAGTTTATGGATGAGGACTTGGATGCGCTGGATGAGTTATTGGACGACTGGTTCTTATATGTTGGTCTTAACGCTGAACGCAGAGAACCAAAAATAGAACATTGTCAGTTAGGTAATATAGTGAATAAGGTGGTGAGTCGCAGTGTACCTATTTACTCTAATATACGAGCACGTAATCATGTTGCGGCAAACTTTGAAATTGGTGCAGACAAAAAACTGCTCACTAGAGCGGTTGAAAACCTTGTAAATAATGCATGTAAGTTCGCTAAAAGTGAGATTCGTGTCAGTACTCGTTGGTCAAACGATGGGTATATCTGTATAGATGTTGAAGATGATGGAGCTGGTATTCCAGAAGATAAGCGCACTGAAGTACTTAAGCCTTTTTTGCGTTTGGATAGTAGCCGTAATATTCCTGGCATTGGTTTAGGCTTATCTATTGTGTCGAGTATATTAAATAGTCATAAAGGGTATTTAAAAATCTGTGATTCTGACTTGGGAGGAGCCAAAATAACGTTGGTAATTCCTGTAATCAATGTGTTACCAACGGAAGAAGCAAAAGTATTGGGATAGTTAACTTTTGTATTTAGGTTTAGGGATTGAAACGTATGAGTTAGTCTCTTTCATATTACCCACGGACCAAATTTAACTCTTATTCGCTAAGCGCTTCATTTCATCAATGATCATGTTTAACATCGCTTTTTTAACATCTGCCTGTTCGGTGAGTAACGCACTTTTTTGTTTCTCTAAACTTTGAATAACAGCTTCATTATTATTCTCTTGATATTCTTTTACGCCTCGGTGTGCATTGAGGTTTATATGGTTTTTGCGTCTTTCATTTTCAGGTTGGATACTTTTTTGAATATACATTTTCGTAGCAGGTGTCTGTGGATCTTGTTTTAACTGGGTGATTTGTTTATTCACTATGTCTATCTGTCTTTGTAAGTCCTCATTGACGACTTCTAAGTCTTCATAGTGACTTTTGAAGTTGGTATTTCCCTCTTTGTAGTCTTTTGCCATTGAATCTAAGTATTTTGAAAATGTGTAGTCTTGTTGCTCATCTTCGTCATCTTGCGTGTCCTCATTGGGGAGTAGCTGTTCTTTTTGGGCATATTCAGATCTACTTTCGAGTGAGTGATTTTTGATTTTTGGTACGACAAATGTCTGCGGTAGTGCGTCGGTTTTCATTTTTAATCCTTAAATATGAATGTATTTCCTAACTATGCATAGTATCGACTGATTTGTTTATCTCTGAAGGTATTTCCTGACTCTAATTCGAAAATTAAGAGGGCTCGGCTTCGCTTATAAATATAAAAAGGAGGTCTATTATGAAATGGTTTTTGGTCGTTTTTAGTAGTTTATGTGCGTGTTGAGTGTCAGCTAAATGTGAAGATAAAGCATACCGAGAATTCGATTTTTGGTTGGCTGATTGGCAAGTATATACGCCTGATGACAAATTAGCTGGGCGCAATTTTATCACTGCTGATCATAACAATTGCGTGATAAAAGAACGCTACACGAGTGTATCGGGTTATCAAAGTGAGCGCTTGGGTATTTATGACATTACGATGAAGTTATGGCATCAAACTTAGGTAGGTAACACAGGGTTATACTTCAACTTGAAGGAAATTTACAGGGCAAAGTGATGGTGCTGACGGGCTCCGATTTTGACAAGACTGGCAATTATTTAGAAAAAAGGATCACTTGGACACCTAACACCGGTGGCTCTGTTCGGTAAGTATGGAAAACGAAAGCGCTCGGCCAAAAATGGCAGAAAAGTTAAAGTAGTAACACGATAAAATCAGCTGCCTGCATTGATTGATATGATATTTCTTCACCTCGCTGTCGGCACGTTAGCACAAGCTAATATTCCTCAAGTCATTTATAAATGCTGTTGGTCCAGCACGTGTCGTCAACCCCCTTTACATTGATTGGTGTTAGAACCCTTCAAGAATATGACACAGGGCGTATACAGACGCCATTAATGTTTTGTTTGATTAAATCGCTCAGGATCAAACGAAGTTAAATGCAATAAAAAATCAACCTTTCTTGTTTATTATCAGTCTAGCGTTCGTTCGGCCATGTTGAAACGCAATTACAAAAGAGGGGGGTTGTTCTAAAAGACCTCAGTGTTGATGTGAATACGCTTCTTGCGTCGGTGCTGCCAGTCATAAAAATGAAGATAAGTAACGTTTTAGTGCTTATTTTTGGCGAATATTTAGGTTGCCATCAATTTTAAGTGTTTGTAGTATCAATAATTATTTTTTGTTGATGAAATCTATGAGAAAGTTGTTACTGTCACCTTGGTTGGTGTATCTAATTGTCAGTTATTGCCTTTTGCACCAGATATCGGGTAATACGATGGCTGAAGTCAACTCCCTATCAGATAATAAATACATATCAGGGTTAATTTCTAACGGCCAGCCCGGTATCTCAGGGTTAGATAATCCACGTCAATTGAGTCTATCTGAGGATGGTAAGTGGGTATTTGTTGTGAGTGGTGATGACAATGCGCTTAGTATATTTGCTCGGCAAAAAGGTGGTCAACTTCAATTTAAACAGACATTTAAAAATATAGATAACCCTGCATTTAAATTGGAAGGAGCATCGGGTGTTATTGCTTTCAATAACGACGAGTTGCTTGTAACCACGAGTTTTTATGATGGTGCAGTGTCATTGTTTAAAAAAGTTGACTCGGGTGCTTACCAGTTTGTCCATGCATTGAGTGATAATTTAACACCGCATAGAGTCTTTAAAGATCCTAGCCCAATAGGTGAACTTGATAAATTGAATGTGTTAGGTGCATGGGGGTTGATAAAACTCGACCAACAACGTTTTGCTGTAGCAAGCTATCAAAGTGATGCGGTCAGCTTTTTCCAAATCAAGAATGAGCAACTGTTATTAGACAAAACTGCCAATGACGCGGTAAAAGGGCATCGATTTTCACGTCCTGTTGCAATTCAATCACTGGGTGATCAAGCTACGTTTGACGGGTTAATGGTATTAGGATATGAAGACGCTATGCTTAGCGTTTTACATAGTGAGCCCAGTATACGTTACCGACGTGCTCAAGTACTTAATTTAAAAAAGTATGGATGCATCAGTCCACAGGCCCTTCATCGAGTTAATACCACCAACCTTGTTTATGTTGCGTGTACCGGCAGTGACCATATTCTTGTTTTAAAAGATTTAGGCTATGACGCAGGTAATAAACGCCTTAAAGTGTTACAGGTATTACAAGCCCCTAGTTTGAAAGGGATCAGTAGCTTGGTATTTACGCCCGATGGTAAAAAGGGATACGGCGCAGCTGAAAGTGGCAGGGGAATTGTTGTTTTAAGTACAGGCCAAACAGGTCATTTAGAGGTGAACAAAACGGTGTTAAAAACAGCTCTGTTTGCCATCTCGTCGCTCACCTTGTTGAATACAAATACGTTAATTGTCACAGCCGCTAAGCAGGATTCGGTGATCACCTTAGATGTATCATCTTTGAAATGATGCATGCTCAGCAGTGTCTACTGAGTCTTTAACTAAGTGATTGTCACTTAAATTTCGTTTGCAATTTAGGCGCAAACAAATAAGCTATCACATAATTAATACCACCTATAAAAATAACGACAAGGAATTGTAATATGCTAAAAATTAAAGCAGCTTTAGAGAAACTAGACGACGCTATGATAGATTTTTCCACCCTGTCTGTTGCGACTTATACCGGTGACATTTCAGTGATATTGAAAGCCGATGATGGCGCATCCATAAAGCTCAATGAATTAGACTTTAATGATGTATTACAAAAAGCCATTTCAGGGGCTTCAGCGTCAACCGATGGCAATATTGAATTGGTTGCACTCAATACGCATAAATTAGATGGTGATGGCATGGTATTTCGTCAAAAGGACATATCGCCTGAACTTGAGACTGCCCATAATGCGGCGTTGAGTGCAGCGCTTGAAACCAGAGAAGGTTTGTTGGCGTTAGTAAAAGATGTATTTTAACCACACCTTGTTGGGTAACTGTGATAAAGCGTACTTAGGGTGAGTTTAGACAATATACGGGAGTGCTATCAGCTAGCAGAGTCTAAGATTGAGCAGACACTTAAGCACCATCTTTTACCCGATTTTTCAGCGAATGAGGTCGATAAAAATGAGGCACTGTTACGTGGTC
This sequence comes from Pseudoalteromonas aurantia, assembly GCF_005886875.1. Taxonomy (GTDB): domain Bacteria; phylum Pseudomonadota; class Gammaproteobacteria; order Enterobacterales; family Alteromonadaceae; genus Pseudoalteromonas; species Pseudoalteromonas aurantia_A. Next base: position 20,905 of record NZ_PNBY01000067.1, read on the forward strand.
CTTTAGGGCAGACGTTATGTGATCGCCTCTATCGCATGCAATACCTATCAGCTGAGCAGCGTGACAATTTTATCGACATTCAATCTGTGTTGCGAGCGCATACGTCGCCATGGTCACATGAGGTAGGGCAGTGGTTATCAACTTTCTCAACGGCAATAAAAACACTCCAGTCTGAAGCGGGTCTGCACTGTGATGCGTGGTTTGGTCATAAATCGTTTACAGTTCTACAGCAGGTGTATTCATTTGAAGCACCCACCGAGTTAGAAAGTTGGTTTTCAAAGCCAGCGTGTAGCAAGTTTTTAAATCGCGCTATTTATGTTCGCTTACGTGCGTTGGGGCTTTTACCCGGTAAAACACGGCGTTTTTTCACAAAGCCAGCAGCACATGAGCTACTTAACCAAGCTGTTGAAGCTGGCTTGGGGTATTGGCAACAGCTCTTGTATTATTGGGGAGCGCTTGATCCTAATGTTCGCGCAACAAAACTGAATTTGCTCCAGTGGCTATTTGACACAGATGGCATTACACGATTTATAAACACCAAGGCTAAACAGCTCTTTGAACAACACAAACAGCTGACGCGCCCGATTGTGTGGAATCATGCCGATAATGAGGTGTTTCCTGATGTGACGCCAGCTGAATTACCGAGATTGAGCTTACGCGTGATCATGGCACAGGCGCGCATAGAGGCGTGGTTAAACGGCTTTGGCAGCAAACAAAGTGATTTTGCTCAAGGTGGGGACTTTTACCCTGGTGCGCCTATTGACGCCTATCGATATAGTGAATTCTTTAAACCAAGGTATAAAACCCGATATACCAGCGCGTTACCTCGGTTACATCCTGAACTAAAACGTATTATTTGTTTGTGGGATGACTTTGAAAGAGTGAAACGAGGCTCAGCTGACAAGCGACTTGTGCGAGAAACACATATCGCGCGGGCGATACAAAAGAAACAATTAACAGTAATAGGCATTGCGCTGAGAACGCTGCATTGTGTTTATGAGCTTGATACGCTTCCCTCACAACAAACGCAGTTAAGCCCCACGATTAACCAACATTACGCGGCGCTATCACAAGATGAAAGAAACCCTGAATTGTGGCACAAGCAAAGTATCGGTGCTGCCTGCCTTGATGGTTTAAAGCGTGCTTTTAAATGGGTATATAAAACGGTTTCGCGCGTCTTTTATGCTATATCTGGTTTTGTGCAACGTGTGATACGTGTTGTTAAATCTGTGGCAATCCAGGGGATGACATTGCTAAGCCAAGTATCGGATATTGTTGGATCTGGCATTGAACTGCTGGTGAATAAAGTGTTGGTAGATAAGGAACAATTTAAAGTGGTCGGCGATCAAGATTTTGACTTAACGACCTTACATAGCGCGCAATGTAGCGAGTTGCAAATGCGTGAGGGAACTGTCGCGATGCTGCATCGCTCTATGTTATTTAAGATTGCATGTGGCATGTTCCGGATACTTTTATCCGTTTTCAAGATAACAGCGGGTGTCGTCACAGGCAGGGCATGGGAAGTGATCGATGGCGTGCTACTTATGGCTAACTATTATCAGTCAATTAGTGAACAAGACAAAGCAAAATTTCAATTAGCGCTCGAAGGATATGCTTAAACCTGTTCTTTTCTTACCTGTTTCAGTTATCTTAAAGCTTATGTGTATATCTGCTTTATTCACATCAGCATCAGTGACGGTAAAGTGTGCACTAAGAAATAAGCTGGTGCATAATAATTTGTTCATTGTTTGACTTACTTGTGTGACTTATTGGATCAATATGATGGCAAGGTGGTTGAGTGAAAGATTGAAAATATATGCCATAACACCAATATAAAAACTAAATTGGCGATATTATGCCTGCTTTGCAGGCAAGCGATGTTACTTTTTAGCACTAAATCTATTACCCTTATTGGTTACTTTTTCTATTAAAATTAATTTTCTCTATGATCATTTCAAGTCAAACTCACGATATTACAACACCCACAGGCATGATGCGCACTTACCATTATTCTCCTGTTGAGGGTGGCAATTACCCATGCATCATTTTCTATTCAGAGATTTTTCAACAAACAGCACCAATAGCGCGCTCTGCTGCGATTTTGGCAAGTCATGGTTTTCACGTACTTGTGCCTGAAGTGTTCCATGAATTGAATCCAATTGGGACAGTACTTGCCTATGACGATGCAGGTAAAGACAAAGGCAATGAAGATAAATGGAGCAAGCAATTAGAGCATCACGACAGTGATACGCAAGCGTTGATTGAGTTTGCACAGCAGCTTAACGGGTGTAATGGTAATGTCGGCGCGATGGGGGTGTGTATTGGCGGGCATTTAGCGTATAGAGCAGCCTTAAACCCTGCGATTAAAGCTGCGTTTTGTTTGTATGCAACCGATATTCATAGTGACTCGTTACCTGCGCAAATTGGTAATGGATCATTTGAAAGAATGAAAGACATACAAGGAGAAATCCATTTTGTATGGGGTAAGCAAGATCCACATGTACCTATGGAAGGGCGTTTGCGTATTTACACAGCCTGCCAACGCACAGGAATTAACTTCCATTGGCAGGAGGTGAATGCACAACACGCATTTATGCGTGATGAAGGTGACAGGTATGATGCAGCATTAGCTATTTCAATGTATCAGCAAGCAGTGGCGTTATTTGGTAGAACACTCGTTTTATAACATAGATATGAAGGTAAATGACTTTTGTAATGTGGGTGATTCAAGAAGTCCACATTTTTTGATTAAATATAAGGCTTTCATTAGCTGGGCAGTATCAGTTTACTTTTTCACAGACTGAAATAGTGAATAATGTGTATGTTTCTTATGCTAACAATTAATTTTTATGACCGTATGCTTAGACATATCCACTGCAAATTAAATTTATGCATTGCGACTTTTGTCGATAGTCTAAATACTTAGTAAATGACGAGATCAGGATCCTTCCGCCCTTTTAATATGATAGATATAAGGATTATATTGATGAATATAAAGATCAGGCCTTTTAAGAACAATGATAGTGAAGCTTTTTTCTCTTCAGTGACAGAATCTGTAGAACACCTTGGGACCTGGCTTCCCTGGTGCCATAAAGATTACAGTTTAGATGAAGCCCAAATGTGGGTTCAATACAGTATTCAGCAATGGCAAAGCGGGGCTGAATATAATTTTGCCATTGAAGATCTTGATTCGCAAAAAATACTCGGTTCAGTGGCTATTAACCAAATGGTGCCAATACATCGTTGTGGTAATTTAGGCTATTGGGTTACCAAGTCGGCATTGGGGCAAGGAGTATGTGTTGCTGCAATTAAACAACTATTACAGTATGCGTTTACGGATCTTGGGCTGCAAAGAATCGAAATACATGTACTTGAAGAGAATTACGCGAGTAATCGAGTAGCTGAAAAGTTAAACGCGACGTTTGAAGGAATACAAAGAAATAAGCTATTTTTCAAAGGTAAGCCTTATTCAGCCAAGTGTTATTCACTCATTCCCGCAGATATCGATATTGAGTGATTAAAATAACAGGCGACAGGGTAATGTCGCCTTTTACTGTTAGTTACAAAGTATTAAATTACAAGGTGTTAAGCACAGGGCCAGCAGTAAGGTTTTGCTCTGCTTCGACTTCTCCTCGATGATCTTTTGCGATCAGTTCGTATAACAATGGCAAAATGATTAAAGTAAAAAATGTGCCAATTATCATACCGGCAACCAAAATAATACCGATGCTATTTCGCGCTTCGGCACCTGCACCAGATACGAGCACTAATGGGAAGTGACCCAATACGGTTGCGCCTGTCGTCATCAATATTGGACGTAATCGGGTGCTGGCGGCACCTTTAACGGCCTCTAATTTTGACTTACCTTCAAGCTGCAAATGATTTGCAAATTCGACGATTAAAATGCCATTTTTAGCGATTAAGCCTATGAGAGTGATCAGACCAATTTGGCTGTAAATATTGATGGTGGTTAATGCTAAAAAGGGCAGCATTAATGCGCCTGATAGTGCCAGCGGTGCACAGCCTAGTACAACCACCAAGGGGTCTCTAAAACTATTAAATTGAATTGTTAATACAAAATAGACAATGATCATAGAGACAAACAACACGCCTACCATGGTATTGCCTTCTTTACGAAGCTGGCGTGATTCACCAGCGTAATCTATCGAGTAACCCGTTGGTAGTATGTCTGCGGCGATGTTTTCAACAGTCGCTAACCCTTGCTCTTTGGTAATGTGCGGTAATACACCCGCAAATATCCTAAATGATGCCTGTTGATTGAATGATCCCAGCACTCGAGGGCTGGTTGAGGTGTGCAAATTGGCAAAAGATGACACCGGAATAAGCGCCCCGTCACCGGTACGAATTTTCATATCTAGGATGTTTTCTGGGTTGTAGCGTTCACTATCGCCTACGATGGGAATAACACGAAATGCTTTACCATCTTTATTGAAGTAATTAACAAAATTATTCGACATTAAGACGCTGAGCTGTTCATTTACTGACGCTAGGTTTAGACCTAAATCAGCGACTAATTCTTTGTCTACTTTGAGCTCTGCTTGCGGTAAATCAATTTTTAAATCAGTGTTCACAAATAAGAAGTTACCACTGGCATTTGCCCTGGCTAATATTTCATCTGCATACTTTTTCAAGGTGATAGGGTCATCATTTGCGCGAACAACCATTTCTACGTCAAATTGCCCCGCTGTTGGCAGTGATGCGGGCAAAATGGGAAACAAACTCAATCCAGTAACACTGCCCAGCCGACCATATAGGTCAAAGAGTAAATCGTGGACAGAGTGCTCACGTTCTTCAAATGGTGCGAGCTCTACACCACCAAATCCTGCGGCAGCAGTGACAATTTGCCAAGTAAATTTGCCCCCTTCAGTGGCATTCATGACTTCAGCGGTGTCATTCATTTTAGTTGAAGTGTAGGCCTGAGAAGACTCCGGTGGTGCTTCAACCACAACCTGAATAGAGCTTTGATCTTCAATTGGTGCTAACTCTTGTTGTGACAACATATAAAATGGCACGCTAAGTAGTGACAGTACAACGGCAATAAATATCAGCTGAGGCCTTATAGTGAACAGCGTATCTAACAGCTTGAAATAACGCTGTTGTAGGCGGTCAAAATAGCCATTTACAGCTTGTGTTAACTTTCCTTCACGGCCACCTTCAGGGCTCACATAGGCACTCATGATTGGAGAGAGTGTTACGGCAACGATACCTGATATGAGAACCGCAATCGCCAATGTAAATGCAAACTCTCTAAACAGAAACCCAGTAAGTCCAGTTAAAAACCCGATTGGTGCATATACTGCAGCTAAAGTAAGCGTCATGGCAATCACTGGAACCAGCAATTGACGAGAACTAATGAGTGCAGCTTGCAAGCGTGGTTTACCATCACGCATGTGGCGTGCAACGTTTTCGACGACGACGATGGCATCGTCCACCACTAATCCGACTGACAATACAATCGCGAGAATAGTTAATAAGTTGAGTGAAAAGCCCATTAAAGAGATCACTGCCACGGCACCAAGAATAGAAATAGGAATGGTGATTAACGGCACCAATGCCGTTCTAAAAGACCCCATCATAGCGACAACTACGATGCCTACCAGTAGCACAGTTTCAGCTAACGTAGTGAATATTTCTTTAATTGAATCACGCATGTACAAGGTTCCATCGTAGCCGATAGTGATTTGCATACCGTGTGGAAGTTCTTGATTTAATTTGTCTAGTTTAGTGTAAAGTGCATCACCAATATCAATCTCATTGGCGCCCGGCAATGGCCAGATCGCAAGGAATACGGTATCGGTAGCATCCAGCCGAGCGGTCACCATTCCCTCAGCTTCTCCTATTTCAATGTCAGCAACAGTGCCCAAACGCAGTTGACTGCCGTTACTTTCTTTGATGACTAAATCTTCAAAATCAGACACCGTTTTTAATGTGGTATTCGCTAATAAATCGATACGTTGACGGTTATTTTCACTGTAGCCTAATGTGGCTATTGTATTATTACTTTGTAAGGCTGAAAATATATCACTGGCACTTAAATCGTATATAGCCAGCTTGTCACTGTCGAGCCAAATTCGCATGGCAGGGTTACGCCCGCCTTCCAATGTGACTTTTTGTACCCCATTTATATCGGTCAGGCCCGGTACTACGTTACGCACCAAATAATCACTGACTTCCCCTCTAGGAAGTGTCTGTGACTCCACGTTCAAATAGAATACGGCATAGGGGCTATCAGCGCGAATAATCTCTATTGCAGGGTCTTCTGCTCCTGTGGGGAGCTCAAACTTGATTTGACTGAGTCGTGTACTCATTTCAGCCAAAGCCTCTGTGGTATTGTGATTAAGCTGTAACCATGCCGTCACTTTACTCAGTCCTGATGTAGTGACTGAATCAACATAATCGACCCCAGGTACTGATGACACAACCCGTTCGATTGGCTCCGTGACATAGCCTTTCACGACATCGGCTGCTGCGCCGGTATAAACGGTATTAATGACTAAAGAGGCGCTTTCAATTTTTGGATATTGTTGTATCGAAATCTTATTTGCAGCATTGAGGCCCGCGAGTATTATCAAGAGTGATAACACGATGGAAAGGACCGGTCGCTGAACAAAGATATCCATTATTGACGATTTGTTTTCATGTAATGCACTCATTACTCCTCCTCAAGCGTCAAGCTATCTGGTACTTGAGTATAAACAAGCAGTTGATCTTTTAGTTTGAATGCGCCTTCTGTTGCAATAAACTCATCACCTGCTAGTCCATTCGTGATCAACTGCATGTCACCCTGACGCGCACCTAACTCCACTTGAATTGAACGAGCACGCCAATTGTTGCTGTCATCCTGGTCCAATGAAAATACGAAAGCACCGAGCTGGTTTCGAGCAATGGCATTGGTTGGTACTGCAAACATAGGGATATTTGGCGTCGATACTTCGACAGAGACCATTTGATTGTGGTGCAATTGTAATTGACTATTATCTAGCTCTGCACGATAAGCAAGCTGGCGTGCAGCAATATCAATAGCAGAATTTTTTGCGATGATGGTTGCTGTTATGCGTTGGTTGCCTGCGATAAGATTCACAGAAACGTTGTCACCAACGGCCAATTGAGGCAGAGTTTGTGGTAACTTAAAATCTACCCAAATTTTTTCATCTTGTGCAATTAAAGAAGTCAGTAGGGTATTTACATTAAGAAACTGACCACTTTGATAGTTTGTAAGCCCTAACATACCAGAAAAAGGGGCTTTAATAATTTTCTTGTCTATTATCGCATTCAAGTTAGCGATTTGTGCTTTTGCTATGGCGACGTCAGCGTGTGCTTGATCAACTTGGTCAGGACTAACGCGTTTTTGTACGAGCAACTTAGACAAACGTGAAAAAGTAGATTCAGCCAAAGTTAACTTGGCTTGTTCAGCCAGTAAATTGGCTTGCTCTATACGAGTATCTAATTCAAAGAGTACTTGGTTCTTTTCGACGAAGTCGCCAGGTTGAAAATGCACTTTAACGATAAGCCCAGGATATTCGTTATGTATGTCTATGGCGCGCTTGGCTTGTAACTGACCAATGACTTTACTGGTCTCGCTATAATTGCGTTGTTCCACGAAACTTGATTTTACAGCAGCTGACGGTTCAGGAAATGATTCACCAAAAGCGATTGCCGCTTGTATTTGATTGAACTTAATAAAGCCTAATGTAGAGATTATAATGACAATAATAAAAATAGAGAGTATCCAGCGTTTAATATTCATGATTCGTCCATAAGTTAGCGTAGATTAATGTCGGTGAGAGTGTATATAAGAGCTTTAACCGACTCTTCGGTAAGGGGTTTTTGCCATGGGTAACTATTTAGAAACCGTATAGAGCTGCGGATAATTGGATCACTTTCGATTAAAGGGTCCATTAATGAATCAGTCCCTTCACCGATTTGTTTGATTTGCTTGACGCGTTGCACTTGGTCATAACCAACACACATTGCCCATGACCCCAAAATAATTTCTTCAATGGCATGAGATAAATTGAGCTCTCCGATTAATTCTCCTGAATTGATCCCTTCTGTTAATGCCAACTTAAAAGACTGTTCACATGCATTGTTTGCAACAATCATTTTCTCTGTCCAGATGTTCGAAGCGCGGCTGATCACGGCTTCATTTACTGCGTATGAAAGAAGGTCATTATCGAAGACAAAATACTGTAATTTCCTTGGGGCAATGAGTGAAATAGCCAATACTTTTTCAGGGGTTGTAATCGGGAGTGCTAAAACTTGATCAAAGATTTTACTGACATGTAAAAACGAGCTATGCGCAAGCGCTAAAATAATATCTTCTTTAGATTGCACATGTTTATAAACAGATCCCATTGAAAGGCCTGCTGTTCTTGCCACTTTTGCCATTGTAAAGTCCATGACAGACGATGCTTTGATACACTCTTCTGCCGCATCAAGGATCATTTCAAGTTGCTTTTGGTGACTGTATTTTGGAGCTGGCGCCATTTTTATCTCTCTTCAAGCTTATCAATAACCGAATTCGAATGGTATTCGAATGCGGTTATTCTAAATTTTTCCTCCCACTTGTCAAGCTTTCTTCATTGCACTTTAGCGGCGACTATTATCAGCAACGAGATGAGAACAAGGTCTCACTCGGCGTTGTGTTTCCTTATCAAGATTGCTGACATACAATTCAATATCAAACTTGGTGGAATGAAGAACTTAAAGATAAGATTGAGCAAAAAAATAATGCGGTGTATGTTGATACCAATCGCGCGATGAATTAGATCGCAGAGAGTCGTAGCACTGACATAGAGGGGACTTATGGCGCATTTATTAGCTTTAAAGATGCCTCTGTTACAATCCCTGTGTGTTTTCAGCAAAATTATGAACAACTCGTGATGATTAAGAAAGAGTATATTCACGACCAATATAATCATTTACGCACGCGTAAAACGATTATTTAGTGCGAAGAATGCACCTCCCTTTCATAGTACAAATCTATCACTCTATGAAAGAGGTGGTTAAATGCTCTCATGATGATGGCAGCAAGGGTACTGTCTTTTTCTGCTAAAAAATCAAGGCGCTGTCTAATAAAGCATACTTTTTTAAGTAGTTAGCAATACTTGTGAAGCTAGCCGTTGCAACTTTTTTAAGGATGATTATCGGTACTGAGCCCATCAGCAAACCAATTATCTAAAGCAAGTTTAAATCGGCTTACGCCCACAGGCAGGGCTTTAAAATAGGTGCGCTTATTTATTTTGAACAATTTAAATGGAACAATGATGAATAGTGTATGTAAGATCATCTCTTTAGTGGTTGCTTTGGTTGTGTCAAAGGGAGGTTTTGCGCTTCCCCAAAAAAACGAAGAAGACTGTATATCAATTAACTATCTTGTTACGAACGCAGCATCTGTTGCAGAAAAAGGTCGTTATAGGCAGACATTGGCGATAACAGATGATTTTGATTTCTCAACACAAGGGGCCTTTTCAGAGTATATTGCGCATCAACGTAAAAAAATCTTCGCTGAGAACCCGAAAGCGCATTTACCGTGCCCAATAACCACGCCAATTAGCGATCAATTATACGGAGGTCGTGACCTCAAGGTGATTGATTTAATTGCACCATTTCAGGTTGATCCGCGCATGCAGGCCAAAAGTAATACGGAGAAAAAACACGATACACGCGGGGTATTATTGATCCATGGTTTAACTGATTCACCGTTCATATTTCATGATTTGGCCTCATCATTTTTAAAGCAAGGTATTACGGTACGCACTTTACTGTTACCAGGTCATGGTACTGCGGCCTCTGCTTTGGTTGATGTATCACACGCGCAGTGGAGAGCTGCTACTGCATACGGTGTGCAATCGATGCTTGAAGACTTTGACACGGTGTATTTAGGGGGCTTTTCAACAGGCGGTGCTTTATTAATTGATTATTTAAACTAGCAAAAGATCAGCTTGGCGCAAGAAGAGCAGATAAAAGGTCTTATGTTATGGTCACCTGCAAGCCAAGCCAAAGCAAATATGGCATGGGCAGCGCAGTATGTTGCTTGGTTTAAAGATTATATAGACGAAGGTACCGACATTGATTTTGCCAAATATGAATCTTTTCCATTTAATGCGGCAGCACAAATATACTCTTTGATGCAGCTCATTCAGCCAGCTAATTTAACTGATACGCCAGATATCCCTTTGTTCGTTGTAGCATCTGAAGTTGATCAAACAATCGATACCAAAAGTACTTTACGAGTGCTTGAACATTGGCATAACAACGGCATGCGCAAAACACAGCATAAAGATACCCTGATTTATTATGCTGATAAGGCACAGAAACCGGTTTTATCTAGTTCAATCAATGTGACAAAACCAGAGTTATGCACACATGGTGACTATTGTGAAGCGCTTATCGGTATTGCACACACCGCGCTTACTAATGCACCAAATAATCAACACTATGGCTGGCAAGGGATTTATCGAAACTGCGAACATGTATTTGGCACAGCGTATTATCGAACATGTAAAACAACGCAGAACCCAATTTTAGGTGAAACGACAGCTCACGGATTGCAGGCCTATCCCGCAATGCAGCGTCTAACTTTCAATCCATACTTTGATCATATGGTTGATGCGTTGGCGCGTTTTCTAGATAGTCAATAACGTGATTAGCGAATATAAAAATTAGACAATAACAAAGAATCGGTGTTAAATTACCAATTCTTAAAATACTATTTATTACTTTTCTTTGTTAATGATCTAACCATATATGAAATTAGCCATGTAAAAAAGGTTAAGACAATTATAGCAATAATTGACATTGGGGCTCCCCCTTTAATAGGCGTGAACATGAACTTGTTATAATATAAATCTAACAGGTAATATGATGATAATGCCGTTGTAATAACTATGAAATGAAATTTAATTTCATTGAAATTAGTTGTTTTATAAGCTAAAAAAACATGGGTTATCATAACCAGAAAAATAAATGCGTAAATTATTGTGTTGTTCATAAACATTAAAAAAATTCGCAAGATAATAATTACAACTCCTATAGTACCATATATTTCTTCATGTTATTTCCTAAAAATTAAGGCTTGTATCCAAATGAGAATTGAAGTCTGCGGTACACCACTCTGTCTTGTTGGGCAATTGTTCAGTTTTAACTCTGTTGCTAATATTCAGCCACTTTGAGGTGGCGCTATTACTTAGCCAAAATTTTAATGTTACCGTGTGAGCTAAAGTACGATTGTATTGCGGCCAATTTTTACTTTTCTTATCAATTTTAAAGCATAGGTAAAGACATTTAATGATCTGATCGCATCAAACCAAAGAAGTTTAGTTGTTTGGGGAATAACGCCTTTTTTCGCCTATAATTGATAACGAACTACAAGAAATAGTTCAAAGAATTATCAGTCGACTAAGAAGGCTGTTAGATTATTAAGCACCTGGGTAAGCTTCTTCACTTGATAGTCTATTATGATGTCTTTGTATGTTGGATTCGTATTACTGAGAAGTAATACAGCCAGAGGTCAGCACGGATGTGTGCTGACCTTATAGCTTAGGTATGGTACAGATTAGTATTGACCGACTAAACGGACATTTGAAAAGGCTGAATAGCCTCTAAGCATAATATGATATGTACCGCCTTGACCTGAGTTTAGGCTACAGCTTTCACTGTTTCCATTTCTAAAAGGTCGACAATCATAATTGCTTGTTGTTGGTTTGGTACCTTTACGAACGTATAAGTCCGCATCACCACTACCCCCCGATGTTGTCACGCTTAAATTCACATTTGCTGGTACTTCGATAGTATAAAACAGCTCTTGGTTTTGTGCGCCAGAGATATTGCTGATAGGTACACCATTATCTAAACAATTACTGCCACATCCACCTTGAGAGTCAATTGTTGCTTTTAATGAAGCACCTGAATATTGGCTATATCCATGTAACAATACATACCAATCGCCAGCAGCTGGGTTGGCAAAACTACAAGATTCAGTGTTCCCTGTTTTATAAGGGCGGCAGTTATAGCTGTTTAGGGTTGGCTGCTGGCCAACTTGAACATATAAATCAGCATCACCTGTTCCTCCACTTAAATCAATCGCAAGGGATGTACTGCCTGCTGGTACTGAGATTTTATACATGGTTTCTGAGCCATTTGCACCATTGGCACTGACTGCTTGGCCGTTGGTAAGCTCAGTAACAGGTGGTGGTGGCGGTGGTGGTTGAATTGTTCCTAGAGTATAGAGTAACTCATTTGGCGAACCGGATTTGGCATCCGACACTTTGTTTTTAGAGCTTCTTTGGCTGAGTAGGCTGTCAATTTGCGAAGGACTTAGGCTTGGGTCTTGGTCAAGGTATAAAGCAACCGCGCCTGCAACGTGTGGAGATGCCATTGATGTACCACTGATGGTATTGGTTGCTGAGTTTGAGTTGTACCAAGCAGATTTTATGCTTGAACCAGGTGCATAAATATCAAGGCAGTTTCCGTAGTTGGAAAAGCTTGAACGGCCATCACTGCTTGTGGTTGAACCAACTGTAATCGCATTGGCTGCGCGAGCTGGCGAGTAATTACAGGCGCTGCGGTTGTCATTACCAGCCGCTACAACAAAGCTAATGCCAGATGCAACGGCATTGTTTACTGCATCATCAGTGGCTTGTGATGCACCGCCGCCTAAGCTCATGTTAGCAACAGAAGGACCAGATGCGTTATTTTTTACCCAGTTTATGCCTGCAATTACCCCAGAGTTAGATCCTGAGCCGTTACAACCAAGTACACGTACCCCAACAACATTCACGTTTTTGGCTACGCCGTAGCTGTTACCGCCTACCGTACCAGCTACGTGTGTGCCGTGACCATTACAGTCAGTGGCATTGTTGTCATTATCTATAAAATCATAACCATGGCTGGCTCTATTACCAAATTCATTATGGCTGATCAGCACGCCAGTATCGATAACGTAGGCAGTGACTCCACTACCGTCATAATCATAATGGTAATTAGAGTTTAATGGTAAGTCCGTTTGGTCAACACGATCTAAACCCCAAATTGCATTACCTTGGTCAGCTTTGGTATCAATAAGCGGTGTCACTGACACGATTTGGTCTTGTTCTATATATTTGACATTTGGGTTTGAAAGTAAGGTGTGGATTTGCTTTTTAGATGCGTCAACTAACACGCCGTTAAGTGCAGTACCAAACTCCCTTTCGACAGTAACATTATACTGGTTACTAAGAATTTTGGTTTGTTGTGCAATATAAGCTGCCACCGCTTTTTTATCCGTTTTATCGATAATCTTTGGCGCATCAAAGACGACGATATACTTGTTATCGATGGCTTTAGCTTGGTCGACTTCTATCATTTGAGCAGCAAAAGCTTGGCCAGATAGCCCAGTTAATATTGCTAGCGTTAATGAACTTAATTTACGCATATTATTTCCTTTACATGTTGTCGTGGTTAAAAAACAAACAAATTATTATCACGAATTGAAAATAAAACAAACACAAATTTAACTTAAGTGTAACTTTTATGGTGCTTTTTGTATTCTTATGTTTACATTTTACCACTTGTGCCTTTTTTAGAGGCGGTTTTTATGAATATACTCAAACTAAAATTGGTGTGATATTTTTCTGAACTGGTTAAATTTAAAACTTGAATATGATCCGGAAACTCCTTAATATTACCTAAAGTAATTACTTATTCTTTTTTGTTATATAGGTGGATGCCTATATAAATTTAGTGTTTTAAAAGTGAAGGCCTGATCATGGATAACCCAGCAGTATTGAAACAAATTTACCTAGATGCCAATGCAACGACGCCGGTATTACCAAGCGCTGCAGCGGCTGCAGTGGAAATGATGGAAACAATGTTTGGTAATCCGAGTAGTAGCCATACTAGTGGGTTACAAGCTAAGCAAGTTATGGATCAGGCCAGATGTAAAGCCATGAAAGTGTTAGGCGCAGGGGCTGGGCAAGTTATTTTCACCAGTGGTGCCACCGAAGGCATTCAAACCGGTATTTTGTCTGCACTATACGCGGCTAAAGCAAAGATGAATGCGGGGCAAAGTTATTCAATTTTGTATGGCGCGACCGAGCACAAAGCGGTACCTGAGTCTCTCAAACATTGGAATCGTATTTTAGAAGTTAACGCGACCATTAAAGCTATCCCGGTAGATGCGCAGGGTAAACTTGATATGGAGTTTATTGCGAATGAAGTCTCTGATGCACTCATGGTTTGTACTATGGCTGTTAATAATGAGACGGGTGTTTACCAAGATTTATCTCTTCTTGAACATACAATTCGTACTCATAATCCTGGTGTATATTGGATGGTCGACTGTGTTCAGGCTTTGGGAAAGACTCGACTAGAATTAGCGAATACGACGATTGATTATGCTCCATTTAGTGGCCATAAGCTGTATGGTCCTAAAGGTATTGGATTTGTCTATATTCGAGAGGGTGCACCATTTACACCGTTTATTGCGGGTGGTGGTCAGGAAGGTGGGTTACGTTCTGGTACTGAGAACTTGCCTGGGTTAGCTGCATTGAATGTTATTTTTGATGAGTTGCTTGGGCAAGGTGGCGGTGCTTTTTCTTGTACTCAGGTGCTTAGTGAGTTCCGATCTCAGTTGTCTGCAGCGCTGAAAAGTGCTTTTCCTACGGTTGTATTTAATCATAACTTTGACAATAGCGTACCCACGACATTAAATTTTGCGATCCCTGGTTTTACATCAAAAGAAATTATGGACTTATTTGATGCGGCAAATATGCGTGTAAGCTCTGGTTCTGCATGTAGCTCAAAGGTAACTCGAAGCTTTGTATTAGATGCAATGGGGTTAGCGCCTTGGCGCAGTGAATCAGCCATAAGAATGTCATTTGGCCCAGCGGTCACACAACAACAAATTGCAGATGCATGTGACAGAATACAGTATTGTGCGCAGGCCTTAGGGCATAGTTGCTTGGTCGATATTAATGGCGTCTCCCACGAAAGAGAAGAGTTAGATGGGTTATTACAACTCAAAGTAGGTGGCAGCTGTTGTTGGTTATATGCTGATCGGCAAAGTGGTAAAGCGATTGTTATTGACCCCCTAGTCGAGGTCCAGGAGCGATTACTGACGATACTTGAATGCCAAAAGTTGTCATTAGTCGCGGCTATAGACACGCATGGCCACGCAGACCATGTTTCGGGTAGGGTTAGTCTAGCGCAAGCACACCTCAGTGAGCAGAATTGCGATCCTTTAGGGTGGCCAACACATTGCGCTGGTATCGAAATAAATGAAAAAGTGTTGAGTTATATCGAACTAGGTGAGCGATGTTTAGTAAAGTTGAGCACTCCAGGTCATACAGCTGATAGTATTTCGCTTGTACTATGTGATAAATCACAATTGCTTAAAGAAAAGGTGGTTCCAGAGTTTACATTTTGTGGTGATTTGATCTTAATGGGCAGCTTAGGTAGAACAAACTTCGCTACCAGTGATGCTTCAGCGATGTATTATAGCCTCAGAAACCTTGCTGAAATTACAGGTAAACAAGGCTTGTTGTGCCCAAGTCATGACTATCACAATGAGTTTGTGACGACTTTTGATGCGGAGATGAGCCGTAATGCATTGCTTCAGCAGGCTATTGAAGGCAGCATATCATCCGCTAATTTTGTTGAAGCAAAGACATCGCTCGATTTACATATAGATGATGTACAGGGCGCTGAGATCATGTGTGGCGCCTTTGTAGAGTCTTGTCAAAAGGTGCGGGTGAGTGAATACGATAGTGTGGCGCTTGCAGAGCATATAGAGCAATATAGTGATGCCACTCTCATTGATATTCGTGAACCGCATGAGTATGCGCTCAACCACGATCAATCCTTTTCAACAAATGTGCCTTTGACGCGCTTAGCCAACTTTATTGCACAGCATCATACCAAGATGGACCAAGAACTGATTTTAGTGTGTCGTAGCGGAAGTCGTTCACATGTTGCGGCGAATGCGTTAGCACGCTTGGGGTTTAAGCATGTCGGGCATCTCAAAGGTGGGTATGCGTTGAACCATTAAGGAGTGTTTCATATTCAATGTCGAGCCAAAACATGATGTGTTTGGGCTCGATAAGTTTTTGATAGAGACTGAAAATAAGCGGTAGGTTACTCTACTATTGGTTTGTTTCAGTCGCTTTCTCACGGTTTAGTAAGTGGTCCCAATGACTTGGGCTTAACTCAAATATTTTATCACTGTTGATATGTGTTGAGCTACAGACATCATGTTGCCCACTAACACTCAGTGGTAATTTTTCCGTATAAGAGCGCATTACCAAGTTATATTGCTGTTGGAATACTACCGATTGTGGGTCTAGATACCAAGTTACTGTGGTGTCTTCGCTCAAGCAATTAGCAAATTTAGAACGTTCATTATCAACTTCTAATCGAAAATATATTGAGTGATCGCCGTCTGAGTTACCAGAACGGGTATGTACTTCACTCACAACCCCTGTTAACTCATTTTTGGCATTGGCAGTAAAAGTAGAGACTGCCAACAATACCAGTGAATATATTTTAAGACGCATGCTTATTCCTTTATATTATTATTGTACCTAAGTTATAGTATATTTAATTTATACCGTGTTGTCAGGGGGAAAGCGCGGATATATTTTAACTACATGCGTTAATAACTTTGTCTAAATATTCGGGATCCATGACTGCTTTACGTCGCTTTCGCTTAATGCTTCCCTTAAAGCTACTCTCGCGTTTTAGTTGATGTAAGTCCACATGCCTAAACACACTGAAGTTCCCTGCAGCTGCTCCTCTGTTTATTGGACTTTCATCTTTTCTAAAAGACACACCTAGGACTGATCTGCTTTAATCAAACAGGACACTTTAATAATGGAATATAATCCAATTATTGAGGTGTTAAATGACAAAACGAGCAAACAGAAATTATACGGCTGAATTTAAGCAAGAAGCTGTGGCATTGGTAACTGAGCAAGGTTACAGCGTACCAAAAGCAGCGGCGTCTTTAGGTATCACAGATAAAATACTTTATAACTGGAAAGCTAAGTTTGAAGCTGAGCAATCTGGGACCAGTTTAAGTGCAGATGAACGAACAGAGCTGTTGAGGCTGCGCAAGGAAAATAAAGAACTCAGTACGGTATTAGAGCGAATATGGGCGATGTTGGAGCGTATATGCGCTATTACAACTTAGAGAGACTTCATACGGCAAATGGTGATCTGTCGCCAATTGAATATGAGCAAAGTTCCTTAAGAGAAGTGTCCTGATTTAGGTGCGCAGAACATATCTACCTTAGGTATATATGTCCGCATGAAGTGTTTGCTTGTTTTATGTTCGTGATCTCACCCTGCAAACAATTCTGAAATTGATACTGATAACTTTGTAGAAGATAAGACAATGCTTCAGCGCACAGCTCATATAGGATATTTAAAAGAGGAGAATGATAAATTTCCTTTCAAAAACAGTTTTATTAATAAAATGGATGACACACTGTGAAAAATACCAGAAAGAAAAGAAGATGGCGTGGGATTAGAATGAAAGTAGGTGAGACGTTATAGGTCAGTTTGGCCACCTATTAGTAACCAAACTTTTTTTGTATCTTACCTAGTGCACGTTTAAACCAAGGCGCATTAGATGATGAGGTTTCGCTAGAGGCCTCTCTGTCCGTGGTTTGTGCTATTGTTTTGTCAGGTGATGCTACCGGTGCTAGGTTGTCACCTTGTTTAGCTACTTGCTCTAACGGTAATTGCCATTGGTACCCTTTTCGAGAGAAGGTTTTGACCGCATCATCACCAAACAATGCGCGTAAGTGCCCAATGCTTTGAAATACCATTTGATCAGATACTTTCTTCTCAGGCCATACTTTTTGCAGCAGCTCGGCTTTACTATGAATTTTTTCGGTATCAAGCAGTAATATTGCGAGTATTTGTGCATGCTTTTCTTTTATTGAGAACTTCTTCCCTGAGTTAAAGAGAATGAGGTTGTCGCAATCAAACTCAAAGTCATTAAATTTATATATCATGAAAATTATCATACCCTGTTGGGCACGTACCTTTTTTTATTTTTTTTCAGCATAACATATTCATTACAAAATCGGGATGTAAACGTGAAAAGTAATTATATTAGCCCTTAACGATATTTTATATTATTTTACAAATACGACTAAAACAATAATACATAAGCATTTAATTAATACTTTACACCTACTACTTATCAATATGTCCAAGCATTCTATTTGGATCTAATAGGTCTCGAACTCGGCGTTTCAGTATTTTTGCTTCAGGGAATCCATTGTCTTGTTCGCGGCACCAAATCAACGTTTCATTGTAATAGATCTTAAATGTCCCTTTAGTTGAAGGCGCTAAAGCGACCTCCGCTAAGTCATCTGAAAAAGTTGAGAGTAGCTCTTGAGCAAGCCAAGCACTGCGAAGTAGCCATTGGCACAATACGCAATAGTGAACAGTGATTTTGGGTTTATGCATCAATAAATACCTGTGGATTATTATTTCTTATCAAAAAGTCGACTGGCAGTGAATATGCTTTTAAGTTAAATTAGCCAACAGAACGTGCAATACCAGAAAAAATATTATCTATGTGATTTCTGCACTAACTAGGCGATCGCCGCATATAGAAGACAAAGGCTGGTGGCCTTTTTTAAGTTTATCCTTTATTTTAGATAACCAGCTACAGCCTTATATTAGTCTAATTCGTTATTCGCGAATTCAAACCCGAACAGCACCACCTCTCGCTAAATTAGACTACTTTGCGTCATTAATCGACTATAATCTTTAACGATGGATAAGCTATACGTAAGACTAGGCCTAGGATTTGGGCTGCGACACGTGTAGATTCAATTTTTATGTTAGCTAATTCTTTTTAATATTGGTTTTTTTGCTCTAGAAAAAGAGCGTAACTATGTCCATATCAGATAGGTAAGCTGGTAACAGATAATTTAGGCGCTTGAATTTAGCTGTGGGCTTTTTATATTTTTAGTTGCACTGAAGATACAAGGGTGATAAGATTATCTACTTGGTTTTATAACCATGTGTAATGTCCTTTCTTACCCTGATCCAGTAAGCCAGCATTAAAAAAACGAAGCTGAATTATTGTACGGCGAACAAAAGCAAGACTCAAAACCTCGTTGCTAAAGTAAAGTCCTCTAAAACATGTTTAACATGTCGGAATATCGTCAAAACTGTAGTTAAGCTTATACTAAATTCGTTCAGCATATTGAGTCTGAACACATATTATTGTGAGTTTTCTATGTCATATGAATACAATGGATCGATGATCCAAATTGCACATCCAGTGCAGTCTATTTCTGTTAATAAAAGTACTGTTGTTTATGCGGACAAAACAGGAATGAAAAATACACGGTTTGCCTCAACGGGCGACGCACGTAGCTTTATTAAATGGCTAACAGCTAACAGCTAACAGCTTTACCGTGAGTACGCGCAAAGCATTCAAACCATCTATCTTAGTTTGATAGGCTTTGCGTTTATAATACCCAACGTTAAAACCCCCGATTTACTTTAAACTTCCTTATCACTTGAAATTCTCCTAAAGTTTTACATTTCTCATCATTTTATACTTTTTAACCATTTATCTATTTCTATATCCATAAAATCTCGGATTATCGGCTGAGCCTTGGCATTAGGGTGTAAATTGTCGTTTTGCATGAGTGCTTTATCAACAGCCACCTTGGTCATAAAGTAAGGCATAAAATAAGCCCCCGTCTGTTTAGCAACGGTATGATAGCTATTGGTGAACATTGAAGTATATCTAGGCCCTAAATTTGGTGGTATTTGGATTTCCATCAGTGCGACTGTCGCACCAGCTTGCGTGCTTTTGTTGACAAGTTCAGTCAGGTGATTTTTCAGTAGCTTGATAGGAAACCCGCGAATACCGTCGTTACCGCCCAGTTCTATTAATACATGGCTTGGTTCATGGACCTGTAACCAAGTGTCAATTTTTAGTAATGCATTGTCGGTTGTCTGCCCACTGATAGCGGTATTTATTATTTCGATCGGTTTTTTTTCTTCAACGTATTTATTTTGTAACAAATTAACCCATGATTGGTCTTGTTTAAGGCCATACCCAGCACTTAAGCTGTCACCAATAAGCATTATTCTTTCTTTAGCAGTGCTAGAAAATGGCAAAAGCAGTAAGATACTAATAACCAATAGATTTAGGAACAAACGAGTCATGTCAGTACTTTCTCAATTAAATGTAATTCAAGTCGAAGGATTAACCAAACGAGTGAGTACCCTCGAAGGGGACCTTATTATCCTTAGCGAAATTAATTTTTCTGTCAAGTCAGGAGAGTCGGTTGCTATTGTAGGTGCGTCAGGTTCGGGTAAGTCTACTTTATTGAGTCTACTGGCTGGGCTAGATGTTGCAACAGAGGGCGAGATCCACCTTGATGGCGACGCCCTGAGTAAACTGGATGAAGAGCAGCGTGCGTGTATTCGAGCTGAAAAGGTGGGGTTTGTATTTCAGTCATTTATGTTGGTGCAAAGTTTGACCGCACTGGAAAATGTCATGTTGCCTGCTGAATTGGCGGGCGATAAAAATGCGAAAGAGCAAGCTATTAGGCTTTTAAAGAAGGTTGGTTTGTCGCACCGGTTGGCGCATTATCCTTCTCAGCTCTCTGGAGGGGAGCAGCAGCGAGTTGCTATCGCACGCGCTTTTATAGGGTCTCCTAAGATATTGTTTGCTGATGAGCCTTCTGCCAACTTAGACAGTAAAAATGGCCATTTAATAGAGCGTTTACTTTTTGACTTAAATAAACAAAATGGGACAACGCTGATTTTGGTGACACACGATGAACAGCTAGCGCAGCAATGTGAAAGGATCATTCATATTGAAGGTGGCAAACTAGAGCTGATCAGCGAAGGGAGTGCGATTAATGTGGGTTAAGTTAGCGTTTAGATTGTTTGCACGCGAGTTTCGCCGCGGTGAGCTGACTATCATTTTTGCAGCGATAGCATTAGCGGTCTTAACGGTATTTAGTTTATCGTCTGTTACAGAGCGTATTGGGCTGAATATTGAGAAAAAGACCAGTGACTTTATTGCTGCTGATAGGCGTTTATCGAGTAATCATGAATTTACAGAAAACTATCTTGATATTGCAAATCAGGAAGGGTTAGAAACGGCATCACTGTTGTTCTTTGACTCCATGTTATTTGCTAATGATGAGTTGGTCTTGGGTTCAATTAAGGCGGTGAGTGAAAAGTACCCATTACGTGGCATGGTAACAATAAAAGACGATTTAGAAGGTCTACCTTATGAGGTGCGAGGTGGGCCTCAAGGGGGAGCAATATGGTTAAGCGAAGGGCTTTTTTATACCCTTAATGTACAGGTTGGCGATACCGTCGAATTAGGTGCAGGGCAGTTTAAGGTGAGTAAAGTGCTTGTTAATGAGCCTGATGCGCCTTTCTTTTCTCTTGCGGGTAACAAGCGGGTCTTACTCAATTACGCTGATATCTCGAGTACACAGGCTGTGCAAGCTGGAAGCAGAGTATTTCACCGGCTCTTATTTGCAGGTACTGAACAGCAACTTTCTGATTACTATACGTGGCTGAAACCTCAACTAAAAGAAAACCAAAATTGGGAAGGAATTAAAGATAGGCAGTCGCCTCTGGGTGAAAATTTAGTACGGGCCGAGCGATTTTTGTTACTGGCTGGTTTATTTGGCATTATGCTCGCGGCTGTCGCGATGGCAGTGTCGGCAAAACGCTACTGTGAACGACAGTATGATCCGGTTGCAATGATGAAAACGCTTGGCGGCAGTCGGCAAGTGATCCGTAATATTTTTCTTATGCATCTTGGCTTAGTGACTGGTGTGTCAATTGTTATCGGGCTAGGGCTTGGCTTTATATTACAGCATATCGGCGCTAGTTATCTTGCTCAGTTTATGGGTACGAAGTTACCTGAAGCGGGCGCGAAGCCATGGCTTTTATCGGCATTCATTGGCGTCGTGTGTGCTTTGATGTTTTCATTAAAACCCCTTTTAGATTTGTTTGATATTCCTCCTTTGCGTGTGTTACGCCGAAACTTAGGGGATAGATTGGCCGTAAGCAAAATGCATATGGTATCTTCGTTGCTTACTATACTTGCGTTAATGTGGTTGTTTAGTGGTCAAATCATACTGACGTTGATTTTATTTGGGTCAACTTTAGTTGTGATTGGGGTGTTATTTGCAGTTTCTCGTGCACTTTTCTCATTCGGCCGTAAGTTAGGTTTAAGCCCTGGTTCTAGCTGGTCTTTGGCAATTGCTACGTTACAAAAACGCGCGAATGCGAATGCAATTCAGCTGATAAGCTTTGCGTTGGCGATAAAGCTTATGTTGTTTTTGGTGGTACTTAAAAATGACATGATCACTGACTGGGAAATGCAAGTGCCTGAAGATGCGCCTAATGCATTTTTTATTAATATTTCAAAGCAAGATATTCAACCTATCACCACATTTTTTGACGCTAATAATATCATACATGAAGCATTTTACCCGGTGTTTAATGCGCGCGTTAATGCCGTTAACGGTGAGGAGTTCGCTCGCCGCCTATCTAAGCAAGAAGGTGAGGAGCAGGATGAAAACGCCAGAGAAGGTGTTAATCGCGAACCAAATTTAACGTGGCTAGATGAAGTGCCTGAAGGAAATGAAATAGTAGACGGGCAATGGTTTAGTGGTGGCGATGAAATAGAGGTTTCAGTATTTGAAGGTTGGAAAGAAGTGCTTGATTTAGAATTGGGAGATACCATTTCATTTTTAGCAAACGAGCAGCGATTTGATGCAAAGGTAACGAGTTTTCGCAGCGTCGATTGGGGCACTTTAAAGCCTAATTTTGTGATGATATTAAGCCCTAATATGGCAGGAAAGATCCCAGTTACGTATTTCAGCGCTGCACAGTTAGAGAGTGAACACAATAAAGGTATAAGTCAGTTATTGCAGCGTCACCCAACGGTGAGCATGATTGATATTAAAAGTAGATTGGAGCAAGCACAGGCAATTATTGCACAGGTGTCGCTCGCAATTGGTTTTGTGTTATCGATAGTCTTAGTCAGTGGTGCACTGGTACTGATCTCACAAGTACAGGCAAGCCTTGCCGAACGAATGCAAGAAGTTGTCATCCTGCGTACACTCGGCGCCAAAGGCCGGTTGATTAAACTTGCTACGCTCTATGAGTTTATTTTACTGGGTGCCATTGCTGGCTTTGTGGCTGCGCTTGTGAGTGATATTGCTTTACTTGTTATTCAACAACAACTGTTTGATGTCGAGGGTAGGCTTCATTTATATGTGTGGATACTTGGGCCGGTTAGCGGGGCTCTTTTTGTCGCCAGTATAGGTTATTTTATGGTGGCTAATACGATGAGACAAAACACTCAGGGGCTACTTAGAAAGTTGAGCTGATAATACTTAACTCATCTTAATGCTCTAGGCCACACAATTGTGGCCTTTTTCATTTATTTAATTTGGCTTTATACAGTCATTCATAGAGGCCCTAAACACAAACGTATCTTATGTTAGGGCTAGTTTTGAACATTACGCAGGCCTCTATATTGAGATGTCAGGGGGATGCTAGCCATGTAAACCCATAACGTTAATTCCGCGCCATAGTTTCGACCTCTAAAATTCCTATATCAATTACAAATCAATTTGTTAGATAAACCGATGGCACATATTTTTACGACTATACTCAGATTGGGTTCTATATATAAAATATAACATGTGGAATAATACGATGAATAAAAAATTACTCTCTTTGACCGTGGGATTAGCGTGTATGAGTTCCAGCGCACACGCTGAAATTAGGATCAACGGTTTTGCTTCGATCGTTGCTGGTCAAACGCTTGATGATAACACCAGTTTATATGGCTATGATGATGATATTTCCTATAAAAATGAAAGTATGTTTGCATTGCAACTGTCATCTGATTTACAAGATGGGTTAAGTGCCACAGCTCAGGTTGTTGCTCGCGGTAATGAAGACTTTGATGCTGAATTTGAATGGGCCTATGTCAGTTATCAAATAAATGATGATTTAAAAGTGAGCGGCGGGAAAATGCGTATTCCTTTTTATCGTTACTCAGATTTTTTGGACGTAGGTTATGCCTATCGTTGGGTACGTCCACCTCAATCGGTCTATAACTTTGCTTTTTCTACATATGAAGGGCTTAATTTATTACATAGCACCACATTAGGCGATTGGGACTCTACGATGCAAGTCATTTATGGATCGTTTTCAGGAAAAGTTCCGCCTGCTGCGGGAGCCACTCCAGAGCAAATTGAACTCAACGACATTATGGGTATTAATTGGACCGTCAGTTATGACTGGTTTAGTGCCCGAGCAGCTTACATTGTGGCTGATACGACAATAAATGCATCAAGTATCGCTGGACTCACTGCAGCATTGAACGGATACGGGTTAACTCAACAGGCAAATAATTTATTGGTTGATGAGGATGATGGTTCTTTCTTTGGCGTTGGTTTATCTGTTGATTACAATAATTTCTTATTTGATGCTGAATACACACAGATTGAAGTCACGGATAGTTTATTACCGGATCAAACTCAATATTATGCCTCTGTTGGTTATAGGCTAAATGACTGGACAGTGCATCTAACCTATGAAAATAACGATGACGAGCATGATTCAAATCGGCTAAATACTGTGCCGGTTTCTATTGCAGGCCCTAATAATACAGTAGTGCCAGTATCATTAGACCCGGCAAACACAAATGCGCCTTTATTAAAGGATCTGACTAATCAAGTATATTTAGGGGCTAAACAAGAAAGTAGTACTGTGATCGTGGGGGCTCGATATGATTTTCATCCGTCTGCAGCCTTTAAAATTGATTTGAGTCGGTTTAACGACGATATAACAGATCAGGATATTGATGTATTGGCTGTTGCAATTGATCTTGTCTTTTAAGGAGTTGATGATGAAAAATTTAGTTTCTATCAGGTTATTGTGTGTCTCTGCTTATTCCTGTGCTGAGGTTGCGGTAATTGTTAATCCAAATAATAATAATACCTTAGATAAAGGCATGATTTAAAAAATATATCTAGGGAAAACAAAGTCATATGCTGATAGTGGTACAATAAAATCGGTTGGTCAAAAAGGTACTGCTGTGGCAAAAGCGTTTACGCAAAATGTCGTTGGTAAATCGAGTAGCCAGTTTAAAGCCTATTGGTCGAAGTTGATTTTTACAGGAAAAGGCACCCCACCAGATCCGCTGAGTAGCGACCAAGCTGTGATAGACTTTGTTGCGAGTAATCTACTGGGTATTGGCTATATAGACAGCGGCAAAGTAACTGATGCCATTAAAGTTATTGGTAAGTTTTAAATACCCTTGTCACTGATCATGATATAGTTAAAAAAGCACCTTTAGGTTAATGCCAGTCAGTTAA
>NZ_PNBY01000068.1 GCF_005886875.1 Pseudoalteromonas aurantia
ACCTATCCTTATTTGTTATGCGTGAGTGTGGCCGTAGCGACTATTCCTAAATTTGAAAAAAAAATAGCGGCATGGCTTACCGCTAAAAAGGCATCTCGTTAAACCCCTTTATCTAAATACCTTCATCACTGCTTTGTTTAACTGAGAGACTGTCGTCTTCATTTGTTGATAGGTAAGGTTTAAATAACTCAGCAACATTGACCTTGGCTTCCAGTTTTGCGGCTAATAAATATAATCCTGCTAATTTACGATGAATGAAGAGTGCATCTACAGGCGGTGTATGCCATTGATCTTTTCTATTATTAATCGACTGCCCCGCATGCTGAATTCGTTGAGCTAGGCTCGAGGCTGAAAAATCATATACGCCATCGTATTGAAGGGGCTCAGTCGCAAGTGAAAAAATAGTGGCGATTTGGTCAAAGTAGTCTTCTTCAATATCTTGTTTAAAGAAACCAATTTTCATCGCGGCTCGTCTTATTTTATCCGTGTCTTTCTCACAGGCAGCGTTTATTAATGCTAAATAACCTTCGCTTATATCACATGATATTTCGCGGGTAGCGCCAAAGTCGAGCAAAACGACTTTTTGACCGCTAGATTGGTATAAATAGTTAGCAAAATTAGGATCAGTTTGCATCAGTTTGAAGCTAAAAAGCTCCTTGAAAAATAACTCAATTAACAACCGTACCATACGATTTCTGGCCTCTTGTGGCTCAGCGAGTGCTTTGTCTATTTCAACGCCATCAACAAACGTCATGGGTAAAATATTTTGCGTAATGTGCTTAGGGTAAAGGTTAGGAACAATGAAGTTTTCATTGCCCTTTAATAGTTCTGCATACCTGCTTAGGTACTTAGACTCTTGAAGGTAATCAGACTCTATTTTTAGCTGGGTTTTAACATCTTGGAGCAGGCTATCCATTTCGATATGCTTTGGTAGTAACCCTGAGAGCTTTATCACTTTAGCCACGTTATCTACATCGGCATCAATTGATTGACGTACGCCTGGGTACTGAATTTTTATGGCCAACTTAGTCCCTCGATCATCATACGCGAGATGAACTTGGCCAATTGATGCTGATGCAAACGGACTTAGTTCAAAATGACTAAAGTTATCTAACCAATTGTCTCCCCAATTTTCTTTTAATGTTTGCAGTAGTTGCTTATTAGGCATAGGCCGTGCATTGGAACGCAGTTGACTTAATAGGGCGCTTAACTCTTTGGGTAGTAAGTCACCTGTATCCATTGAAATGAGTTGTCCTAATTTCATGGCTGCTCCACGCATTTGTGCGAGTTTATCTGCTACATTTTTGATGTTATTTGGGTGCATTATGAGATTGGAGAGCTTTGGCTTTTCACCCTGTGACAATTGCTTCATACCTTCTAATGCAACATTACCGGTGACCTGTGTGACTAGTTGCCCTAACTTTGAAAGTCTCGCGAGTTTAGTGGCAGGTACTTTTTTTCCTTTGTCACTGTGCATGATGGGTACTCTATTTGTGTTATTTATTTGACTCGTTATACGACATTATGTATCAAAAAGCGCACTGTCTGCATTAGTTTATCTCTATAAAAACTAATCTAAATTTTACAGCAAAACGTATTATTTATTTTATAGAAGGTTTTATCGCAAATGCCTTATGGCGATAAAAGTAGGGGTATTACACGTGAATGATACGAGACCATTCAAGAAGCAAAGTATTAATGTGGTGTGGTTAAAGCGCGATCTACGGCTGAGTGATCATGCCCCTTTACAGCAGGCAATGTGCTCTAGTTTACCCGTTTTACTGCTTTATATTGTCGAACCCGAATTATTAGGTGACCCTCATTATGACATCAGGCACTGGCGTTTTGTTCATCAGTCAATTGAGGATATGAACTGCCAATTAGCTGATGTAACTGTCACTGTGTTGTCCGGTTCAGCATTGGAGTGTTTTGAACAGTTAAACCAATACTGGCAACTCACTACAATTTGGAGTCATCAAGAAGTGGGTTTAGGGGTGACTTTTGACAGGGATTTGCTTATAAAGCAGTGGTGCACAGAAAATAAGGTGACCTGGTCTGAGTTTGAAACAGGCGCGGTACGTCGTGGTATAACCAACCGGCTTGATTGGGACAAAAGTTGGCAAAAAACCATGCGAGCCACTATTTCTCCGATTGATACGTTGCGGGTCCATTGGTTAAGACCTCAACCCGATAAATTAGAGCTGCTTCCTGTATTTAAAGCACCTCTTGCGTGGCGAGCAACAGACACGCATTTTCAAAGTGGTGGCACAGCAAACGCATGGCGGGTATTAAATAGCTTCTTTCAAGAGCGTGGTCAGTCTTATGCTTTTCATCTATCGAGCCCTGACTTAAGCCGCTTAGCGTGCTCGCGAATGTCTGCTTACCTTGCTTGGGGTAACATCAGTTTACGTGAGTTTTACCAAACGGTTTTGGCGAACTGGGATCAAAAAGGGTGGCGAAAATCACTTATAGCGCTCTCATCAAGGCTCCATTGGCATTGTCATTTTGTACAAAAGTTCGAGTCAGAATGCTCTATTGAATACCAGCCTCTAAATCGCGCTTATGGTTCATTTACCTACAAAAATGATGACAGCGCATTGCAGCATTTTGAAGCCTGGAAAACAGGGTATACCGGCTACCCTATGGTCGATGCATGTATGCGGGCCCTCCATAAAACCGGGTATGTGAATTTTAGAATGCGTGCGATGTTAGTGAGTTTTCTGTGCCATCATTTACAACTTGATTGGCGCTGGGGGGCGCCTCATTTAGCAAGACTGTTTCTAGATTTTGAACCGGGGATCCATTACGCGCAATTCCAAATGCAATCAGGTATGACAGGCATTAATACATTGCGAATTTACAATCCCGTCAAACAATCGCAAGAAAAAGACCCAGACGGCATTTTTATTCGTGAGTATGTTCCTGAACTTGCTGAGTTGCCAAATGAATTGATACATACCCCTTGGTTATTAACACCGATGGAACAAGCAATGTACCAAGTGCAATTAGGCGTGGATTATCCAAAGCCGATTGTTGATATTGTTGAGACCGGTAGGGTGGCGCGTGACGTTTTGTGGCGGTGGCAAAAAAGTGGAGCTGTAAGGAAAGAAGGTGCGCGGA
The DNA here is from genome assembly GCF_005886875.1 of Pseudoalteromonas aurantia. Lineage (GTDB taxonomy): Bacteria > Pseudomonadota > Gammaproteobacteria > Enterobacterales > Alteromonadaceae > Pseudoalteromonas > Pseudoalteromonas aurantia_A. Next base: position 3,121 of record NZ_PNBY01000068.1, read on the forward strand.
TACTGGCGCGTCACGTACAAGTTAAATCGAGATAACGCGCAGTCTAAGTGGGCATCTTATATGAGAGTCAGGCCCGCAGGCTGTATAAAATCTATAAGATAATATTAACACAGGACTCCCAATGCAACGTGGAAATAAGCGAGTTAAAAAAGCAGATTTACCGAGTAAGATCTGTGTGACATGTGGGTTAAGTTTTAGTTGGAGAAAAAAGTGGGAAAACGTCTGGTCTGAGGTACGGTATTGCTCCGTTCGATGCCGTAGGGAAAAACGTTTTAATGAATTAAAAATGGCAAAAGAATAACCTAGTTTACTTAATACACTTTCAGTAAGCCGCAAATTTAATTCGTCTAATTAGCTTCATATTCATACTAATTAAATTATTGATTGTTACATTTGTAGGGGCAGTTGAGCTCTGCTGTTCTACTTTTGTTCTGTTTGGCGAGTTTTTATCACGGCGCTTAATGTGTGGCCTAGTAATCTAAGCGTATATTAAGCAACAAGGAAAAAGGGCCACACAGAAAAACCGGTAGGCAGCGCTTGATTGGCCTTCCAACTATGTTATCGGCTGATCCACATGGAATAACCATGCTACGCAGCCACTGCCTTGTATAAAAGTCAAGCAAACTGCTGGGAAAATGGATCTGAAAGATCAACATCTCCTAGTAAGTTAAAAATAATGCAAGAATATATGATTTGCATTTAACTTATTTAATTCAATGCCTTAGTGTGATTTGTTGGTCGGGTTTGAACTTTTAATAGGCTATTAAACTTGAAAAAGTTAGCTGCGTTGGTTAACATTTATTTTATATTGAACGTTCAATTAATAAAAACATGCCTAAAGTTGGAATGGAGCCTGTGCGCCGTCAGCAACTTATTGATGCAACTATTGCGTCAGTCGGGGAGCTGGGTTTACAAGGAACAACGATAAATAGTATTAGTAAAAAGGCAGGATTGTCCTCAGGGATTATTAGTCATTATTTTGGTGGAAAACAAGGGTTAATTGAAGCAACAGTTAGGCACTTATTATCGAGCTTAAAGCAGTCTTTGTTAGCGCAAGTTGATGAGTCTACCTTACCTGAACAAAGACTGATGTATATTATTGAAGCCAATTTTGCGTTGGTACAACAACGCGCAGATACCACGCGAACTTGGCTGAGCTTTTGGGCTCAGTCGATGCACGATGCAGAGTTACACCGTTTGCAAAATGTAAATAGCAAGCGTTTAACGAGCAACTTAGCCTTCTCTTTTAAACAACTGTTACCGAAAGAACATGCGACACAGGCTGCACAGTTGAGTGCGGCGATGATCGATGGGCTGTGGCTACGGGCTGTGCTTAGTCAGTCGAATAAAGATCAGTTTAATCATAGCGAGCAACTCGCAAAACAATACGTTAAATCACTCATTCAGCAATATGGAGCTTAAAATGGCCACCTCTGTAACAACCCCCATTTATCAAAACTTTGTTCACGGCCGTTATGTTGCCAATCAATCTGGTGAATGTTTTGACGTGATAAATCCCGCAACGGGTGAAGTCATTTATCAAGTTGAAGTTGCTGATGAATCAGTGCAAGAAGCTGCAATCAATAGTGCTAAATCTGGGTTTTCCGTATGGTCTGCTATGACGCCCATTGAGCGCAGTCGTATATTGCTAAAAGCGGTTCAACTTCTTAGAACGCGAAACGATGAGTTGGCTAAAATTGAAGTATTAGATACAGGTAAACCATGGCAAGAAGCAGAGTGTGTCGATGTACAAACAGGTGCCGATGTCATTGAGTATTTCGCAGGGCTTGCCCCAGCGCAAGTTGGGCAGCAGCAGATGGTTGGTAATGATTTTTACTATACGCGCAAAGAGCCCTTGGGAGTTTGTGCTGGGATAGGGGCGTGGAATTACCCTTTACAAATAGCCTGTTGGAAATCAGGTCCTGCACTTGCTGCGGGTAATGCTTTATTGTTTAAACCATCAGAAGAAACACCGCTAGGTGCATTAAAGCTCGCTGAGATATTCATTGAGGCGGGAGTACCTGAAGGTGTTTTCAATGTAGTACAAGGGGCGGCTGAAGTTGGTCAGTGGCTAACGGCGCATCCTGAGATAGAAAAAGTGTCATTCACAGGTGAAGTGGGGACGGGTAAAAAAGTGATGGCCAGTGCGGCAAGTACACTCAAAGACGTCACGATGGAATTAGGTGGCAAATCTCCATTACTTGTTTTTAACGATGCTGATATCAGTGAAGCTGTCAGTGCGGCAATGCTAGGTAATTTTTATACCCAAGGTGAAGTATGTACCAATTGTACTCGAGTCTTTGTGCAACGTGATGTGTATGAGCAGTTTACCCAAGAGTTAAAATCTCGCATTGAACACAATATTATCGCAGGTGATCCGCTAGATCCAAGGGTTAATTTGGGGGCACTCATTTCTGCTAAGCATCAACAGCTCGTACTCGATTATATTCAAACTGGATTGAATCAAGGCGCAACGTTATTAACTGGTGGCGAGGCTTTGTCACCTGAGTCTGCACCGAATGGCTATTTTGTTGCGCCAACTGTGTTTATAGATTGCACTGACGAGATGACCATAGTTAAAGAAGAGATCTTTGGGCCTGTAATGAGCATTTTAGTATTTGATGATGAAGCGCAGGTAATAGCGCGTGCCAATGACACCCATTTAGGCTTAGCCGCTGGGGTATTTACTAAAGACATTCAGCGCGCGCACCGCGTTATTCACCAACTAAAAGCAGGTATTTGTTGGATCAATGCTTATGGTAATTCACCAGCAGAAATGCCAGTAGGTGGATATAAGCACTCTGGGATCGGTCGAGAGAATGGGGTTGAAACACTCGATAATTATACTCAAACAAAATCTGTGTATGTAGGCATGGACAAAATCGATAGCCCGTTTTAAGAGAGATAATATGACCGAAGAATTTGATTATGTAGTTGTCGGCGCAGGCTCTGCGGGTTGCGTACTTGCAAACCGCTTGAGTGAGTGTGGCCAGCATAAGGTACTCTTACTTGAGACGGGTGGAAGCGATAAGAGTATTTTTATTCAAATGCCCACCGCACTGTCTATTCCAATGAATTCAGATAAGTATGCATGGCAGTTTCATACTGAAGAGGAGCCGTATCTAGATAACCGAAAAATGCACTGCCCACGCGGAAAAGTACTCGGTGGCTCTTCTTCAATCAACGGCATGGTGTATGTGCGTGGTCATGCAAAAGATTTTGATGAATGGCAACAGCATGGTGCACAAGGCTGGGATTATCAAGCATGTTTGCCTTACTTCAAAAAGGCGGAATCGTGGTATTTAGGCAACACTGAGTATCGCGGTTCACAGGGGCCGCTTGGCATAAACAACGGTAATGAAATGGAAAACCCACTATACCGCGTGTTTATTGAGGCAGGCCAACAAGCCGGCTATGCGAAAGCCAATGATTATAATGGCGCGCAACAAGAAGGCTTTGGTCCTATGCACATGACGGTGAAAAATGGCCGTCGTTGCTCAGCTAGCCGTGCATATTTAGATCCGATTAAATCAAGAAAGAACCTCACCATAGTGACTGGTGCGAAGGCACAGCGAGTTATAATTGAAAATAAACGTGCCACTGGGGTTGAATATAAAGTTGGCAATAAACTTGAGGTTGCCACTACAAGAAAAGACGTTATTTTAAGTGCTGGGCCAATTGGTTCGCCGCACTTACTTCAACTGTCAGGCATTGGTGATAAAGATGTGCTGAGCAAAGCGGGTATTGAACTACAGCATGACCTACCGGGAGTAGGTCAAAATTTGCAGGATCATTTAGAGTTCTACTTTCAATACAAATGTAAGCAGCCGATCACTTTAAATGGCAAACTTGGGCTGTTCTCAAAAGGCATGATTGGTGCCCGATGGCTACTAAACAAAAGTGGCTTAGGTGCAACGAACCACTTTGAATCATGCGCGTTTATTCGTTCAAAACCGGGCGTTGAATGGCCTGATATCCAATACCACTTTTTGCCTGCTGCCATTCGTTATGATGGCAAAAGTGCTTTTTCCGGTCATGGTTTTCAGGTGCATGTTGGCCACAATAAGCCAAATAGTCGCGGAGCGGTAACCATTGCTTCAAACGACCCTGATGTCCCACCTAAAATTCAGTTTAATTATTTACAAGACCAAGCTGATATTGAAGGATTTAGGGCGTGTGTGCGCCTGACCAGAGAGATCATCGAGCAAAGTGCTTTTGATGATTACCGTGATGGCGAAATTCAGCCGGGTAAACATATTCAAACTGATGAACAAATCGACACTTTTGTTCGCCAAGCTGTGGAAAGTGCTTATCACCCTTCATGCTCATGCAAAATGGGTGAAGATGGTATGGCGGTGGTTGACTCACATACAAAAGTACATGGCATTGATTGCTTACGGATTGTTGATTCGTCTATCTTTCCGACTATTCCTAATGGCAATTTAAATGCACCGACAATTATGGTGGCAGAGAAAGCAGCAGACCATATTTTAGGTAACCCGCTATTACCAAGCCTTAATGCGAATGTCGCTATTGGGGATAAATGGGAGAAAGTACAACGCAGCTCAGAGCTGTAATTACAGAGGTTAAATGAATTTGCCAGCTGCTTGGCGAGGTAAGTCAAGCAGTGCTTGTGGTGGCGTACGGGTAAATAGGTTACCTATGCTGAAGTGATTTAGTTCAACAATAAAGTATTGACGCAAGCAAAATAATAACGGAGAAACAATGAGTTACTTTTATTTGTTTTGGGAGGGTGACAATGACCTTATGGCTTAGTATAGGTATCATTTTCACCCTTTTAGCAATCGTAATGATTTTGTATAAATGGGGTAATTTACAGTGTATAGGTGTAACGCCTGTAAAAACATTTACCTTTATCGCTATCTTATTTACATCCGGCCTTGATGTTGGGTTAATTATGTTTCCATTGACTGAGTTTGCGGGTTACGCAGACATAAAAGCAAGCCCAGAGTATGCTTTTGCAAATCCGTTGGCCATTGAATTTGGCTATTGGGGTTTTCTGATCTGGGGGTTTTACTTCCTTACCTGTTTTTATTTCTGCGTAATAGAACCTAAGGTTAAATTTTTTGAAATACCTTGGGTGAAACTACTGAACAACGTGATCATTATTGGCACATGTGCGTTTACTGCTTACCTCTTATTGTCTAACTTACCTTGGTATTTACCAGAGCTTGGAGATGGCAGTACAGTTATCCCTGCATTTTATGTATTGGTTTTTGCAGCGATATGCTTTGCGGTCTATTCAAGCACAAGTTTGAAGTATGTGCGCTTTTTAAGCGTTGCTACTACGTGGTTGTTTATTGCCTTGATTGTATTCATGTGGAGCGCAGTATTCATATTTGATGATAGTTCTGTTGTTGACTTTATCGGTCAACTCGGTTTGATTGGTGAATATTTTACCAATATTGAGCAGTTTGTTTTACCGCTCAATGACTATCATGAGTTCTACCTATTTTGGTGGTTCGCTTGGAGTATTATGATTGGTCAATTCACTTCTCGTTTTGTGGGGGGGTTAAAAACCTATCAAGTACTTGGCGCAATGTTGATATTCCCATCAATCCCGATTGCACTGTGGTTTGGTGTACTTTACCACTACCACGAAGCTGGAATTTCAACTACTGGTATTAAAAACTTTGCGATGGTGTTTGTTGGCGTGGTGTTTGTGATCAACTCGCTTGATTCCTTGATCCGCCTTTACACTGATAACTTGAACCTCACCGTAAAGCGGTTAGGTATGCGTAATTATATGATTTTTAATATTGTCGCATTATCATTATTAACACTATTATTTAAGCTTGAATTCATCCAAATCCAATGGGTCGGTGCATTGGTCATTGGTTTATTCCTATCCTGTGCTCTATACATAGGGTACGGTAAGTTTAATGCAGTGAGACGAATAGAGAGTTCGCCACAAGATAACACAATTGATTACAGTAAAATTGAAACAGCTAGCTAAGGAACCATTATTATGACAACAACGAAAAAAATTATTTTTACTGCGCTTACGCTGGCTTCTACCCATGCAATGGCCGATTGGTCGACAACCGTGACTGGTGCATCAGATTATACCTTTAATGGTGTGAGTCAAACGCAAAACGACCCTGCACTGCAAGGCAGTTTAGATTATGCTTTTGATGATGGGATGTATGCAGGTTCTTGGGCTTCAACAGTGGATTTTGCTGATGACACGAACCTTGAATGGGATTTTTATGTGGGTAAGTATGTCACATTAAATGACCATTGGAGTGTGGACTATGGCCTAGCGTATTACAGCTATCATGGCGACAGCAATTCTAGTGATGGCAATTACTTTGAAGCGTATACTAAGATTGGCTTTGCTAACGAGCTGGGGCACACTGAATTTAACGTCTGGTATAGTTGGGATTACTTTGGCTCGGGAGCAAAGCATGTTATCGGTATGGTTGCGCACAGTATTGAAATAGCTGAAGGCCATACTTTGCGTGCAAGCTTTGATGTCTCTAATTCATTAGATGGTGACAAATATATGTGGGATGCGGGCGATAAATCTTATTATCATTACCGCTTAGCGTACCAAACGGTCATCGAAGGCTTTAACTTAGAAATAGCAGCAGAAAACACCAGTTTAGATTATGACAGTGCAGATGAACGTATAGTTTTCTCTTTGGCGCGAACATTCTCGCTATAAAAATGGGATGCTCTATTGTGATAAAGTCAGATAAGGTTAGCGTGACTTATTAGCTGCAATAAATATTTCAAAAAGGCCAAGTATATGCTTGGCCTTTTTTATATAACCCGTTTAAATGACATTGTATAATGACAAAAAATAGCTGTAATGTCATAACACATGATTTCGTTGCGACTAACGCGAATGTTATATAGATTTTTTAATTTAATAATTGTTTTTCATTCAGGCTTTATATTTTTAAAAATTATTTTCCTCTGTGGCAGTAAGCCAATTAAATAACATTGTTTAACTCTATAGTTAACCTCAGCTCTGGATAAGCGAATTTGCCCAATAAAGCTATTTTTCTCACTCTCGGCATTGCTTTCATTTGTAATAGCCCGCGATTACTGCATAAAAGTGCCTTGATATTGAGAAAAACATCATCATTAGATTTTACGTAAATTATTTAATAACATTTTCTATTCCAAAAACTTTATCCAAACCTGAAGTTAGTTACTTTTCATAAGTGGTCAGCCTATTTCGATTTTATTTTATGGTGAGGTGTTTTTTGGGTATTACTTTATGCTGTGGGGGGTTACTAAAGGGGTGAGTACTAATTGCAGATCTTTTATTAATATTTACAGCCTAGCATTAAGCTAGGCTATAAAGTTTTATTGGTTAGCGCTGGCCTTCTAATTATGTGTTTATGTTTAAAAAGTAACGTAAACTTCAACGTCTTCAGCTGTGTGTAGCGCGGTATAATTTATGATGGCTGGTTTTTTGCCTTCTGCACCCATACCGGCACTGCACCACACTTTGTGTAGATCTAAGTCTTGTTCTGACATCGAGATGTTAGAGTATATTAGCTGCTGCTGATCAATGGTTTCGTTGACCAATGCTATTACGCCATCAAGTTCAGCTGAACGACCTGCAACGTCGACTGCTTGCTGGTAAGTTATTTCGCCGGACTTTCCTGCTTTTTTCAGCATGGCTTCAAACAGTTGTGATTTGGCTTCGTCTTTAACAATTTCATCAACGAGTTCAATTACATCATCATCGTCGCATAGCGGGTTAGTATCAACTTGATTGTCAGAACCACAAGCAGTGAGGACGATAGCCGAAGCTATACATATTAAAAAAGATGGTTTTTTCATTACGTTCCTTATAATCATTAATTACCAATAGAATATGTATCTTATACCAACTACATTACAACCTTGTAATCGATGGGATTGGTATTAAGCTAACATTCGATTTAACTGTTAGCTTCTAAAATAGTATAGATATGATCTTCTAAGTCCTCAATGTCGTCTTCAGTAACAACCAGTCGTGCGTTTGATTCATCTAAATCAAGTGCCTCCGCAAAGAAGCCCATTAAGCCTTTAGCCTTACGGTCAATCTCAAAAATTACTTCGAGCTGCTCACCTCGGTTAAAAAACACTATTTCAACTTCATCAAAGCGGCCGTGGAAATCGCCAGAAATGGTTTTAAATTCCAATTCTTGTACGAATGGTAAGCGTGAAAATGAGGCTGATTCAATGCCTTCACAATCTGATTCATACAGTTTAAACCCTAACTCTTCTAAACTGTCTATCACTGCTTGCTGTAATTCAGTTGGCGTGACGTGAATAAAGTCTTTATCAGATTTGTCGAGTGCCATATCAATGTCTAGGTTGGTTGTTAACCAAGTTCTTGACTGTCCCACTGTGATTGGCGCTTCTAGCGCTAAGTCAAATGCAAAAGGGATCAATTTTTCTTCTGAAGGAGAAATCGTGAAGCTTTCGTTGATATGGTATTTTGCGAGAGTGTGGTTTTTGTTGATGGTAACCGACTCACCATCATCATTTTCTTTTTCAACGGTATAATTACAAACAACATTCAAATCAATTTTATTGATTTCTTGCTCTATTTTGCCACCGACAATTTTAACTGTGCCTGATATTTCTTCGCCTGGCGCGATTTGATTGTACTCTAAAATTGCATCAACCTTTGCTGCACCAATGCCTACAGTACCCAATACTTTTTTGAAAAACGACATACGCATCCTTATATATTATCAAAATTACCCCCCATTCCTGAGGGGCTTAGTCCTGACGAGATTATAAAAGCCTTATTCTATCAGTCAATCACTATTCTCGATATTTCAGGTATCTAGCGGTTAAAGTTGAGTAATTTGCCTGCCCCTTATGGCATAGCATTGAATGTTATGGTAAAAGTTGCACCGCCTAAATCATTGTTACATAACACATCAATGTCGGCATTATGTGCATTGGCAATTTCACTGACGATTGATAAGCCCAGACCACTACCAGTTAAGGCTGATTGTTCCTTTCGCCAGAACCGCTCAAATAGTTTGACTCTGTCACCTTCACTGATCCCAGGCCCCGAGTCTTTTATACTCAGGGTATTTTTAGTAATGATAAGCTGTACTTGAGCATGCTTATCGGCATATTTTAAGGCATTTTCTAGTAGGTTTTTGGTTAAAATGATCAATGCACCCTTATCGCCGAGTACATCACATGATTGATCAATGACTTCTAGTGAAAGCTCTTTTTGATGAGTCACAGAAAGTGGGCCCAGCAACATACATACATCTTTACCTATGTCTTTTAAGTCAACCAAACTATGGGTAAAGCCAACCTGATTTTGCGCACGTGATAAGTCGAGTAACTGTTCAATGACTCGGGACATATATTTAATGTCGCCCATTAACGCAGGCTCAACCTCTGGCGGAATTTCAGTGAGCTCTACTCGAGTAGATAAAATGGCCAGAGGAGTTCGCAATTCATGTGCTGCATTGGCGACAAAACGCTTTTGTTCTTCAAACCCTTGCTCTACACGTTCCATTGCTTCGTTTAAGCCTAATACTAACGGCAGAATTTCTGCGGGAACACCTGTGGTTGAAAGTCGTCTATCTAGTTGATTAGGTTTGATTTGTAGTAGTTGCGTGGTGACATTTTTAACTGGTCTAACTAAGGCGCGAATTGAAATAAAAGTGACGCAAACAAAGACAAGAAATGCAGCACCGATAGTAAGTGAGGCAACCTGACTTAATACTGGCATAACGGCTTCATTCGCGAGTGCCCCTAATAAGTCATTTCGTGCTAAGTCTAATGCAAGATTTTTGTTATCAAGTATAAATATTATTCTGAATAAGTCGGTATGTGTATCATTTCGCGCGGCAATTTGTGAGTAACCTTCAGGTAGCGTAGCCGGCAAGGTATCAATTATGGTCGTAATATTGGGGTTTACAAAAGACCTAACTAGCTCTTGTTGCGTCGATAAATCAATAACACGAAACCCTAAATTATTGTAAAGTGCGTCATACCCCCATCGCTCTGCAACTCGTTCTGGTTTGTAAATTAGCTGTGATCTATTGTCAAACTCTAAGTTAGTTTGAATGTCTTCCGCCATTCCAAACATACTTTGCTCTACCGCTAGATTGGCAAAATTGATTGAAAAAAAATAAAGAATAACGGCAATTAATGAAAAAACACTACCGCCAATTAATAAAAAGTGCTTTAGGAGCCGCCAAGATAACGAGTTTTTATGGAGGATCATGCCAATATGTATCCTATGCCGCGAATGGTATTAATTTGTGTCGTTGCACCGGCTTGGTCCAGTTTTTTGCGAATACGGTGCATGGCCACTTGGATGGCATTGTCCGTCACTTCAAACCCCATAGAATAAATGGCGTCAAATAATGACTCTTTACTTACTGTTAATGTTGCATGCTTTAACATGTACTCTAAAATAGCAACCTCAGTTTTGCCCATGGTGAGGTTTTGAGTGTCAACAGTAACACGGCGAGACTTGGTTTCTATTGTGACATTGCCTCTGGTTAAGTCATTGCCTGAGTAATCAACAGGTCTTCTCATCAAAGCGCGCAGCCTCGCTTTCAGCTCGTCTATAGAAAATGGCTTGTTGAGGTAATCATCAGCACCGAGGTCAAGCCCTTTAATTCTGTCATCTATACCACCGCGAGCAGTCAAAATAAGAATAGGAATGGGTATGCCTTTAGCGCGTAAATGCTTTATCACGTCTAAGCCATCTTTGTCAGGTAAGCCTAAATCTAAAACAATACCGTCGTATTGCATGATAGACAGTTGGTAAAACATAGTGGCTGCGTCTAAAGCAATATCGGCTGCGTGGCCATCTTGCATAATGGCTTGCTGAATAAATTCAGCAAGCTGTTGGTTATCTTCAGTGATTAGCACTCGCATGGTTATGTCCTTTATTCTAATCATTACTGTGTTTGTATGTCATTTCTAACTGGTTTTAGCAGTAAATTAAGCGCCACAGGCATTATAAACATCATCAAGGCGGTAGAGGTGATTAATCCACCAATAACAGCCCACGCTAATGGAGGCCAAAGTGGGCTTTGCGATGAGGTTAGCGGTAACATACCTATAATGGTTGTGATTGTGGTCAATAATATAGGTCTAAAGCGTTCATTTACTGCCGCAGCGATTGCTTTTTTTCTCTGTAATCCATTTTTTATTCCTTGAAGCGTGCTTTCAATTAAAATGATGGCGGTGTTTACCACGATACCCGCCAACGCTAATACCCCTAATATTGACATAAAACCAAAAGGAATATTAACGAGAGACAGCATCGCTGGCGCACCAATCGCACCCAGTGGAATACTACACATAACCACCAGACTCAATCGGTATGAATTGAACTGCAAAACCAGTGCGACAAACAACAATACGATGCCAGCGGGCATTGCGACCAATAATGCGCTATTTGCTTGCTCAGATTCTGCGGCTTCTCCGCCAAATTCGATAGTAACACCAAATTCTTCAGTTAAAACTTTTGCTTTTAACTGCAGTTGTTCAATGATCTCTTCCTCGCTATAACCTTCTGCAACATCAGAAAGAACAGTTAAAGTATGAAATCCATCTTGTCGCACCGCGACTGGGGGAATGCCAACGACGCTTTGTTCAAGGAATAGAGATGCAGGAATAAATTGTCTCGTGTCAGTCAGTATTTGTGTTGATAATAACTCTGTCGAATTATTTACCGGTTGCGGCACTACAACAACTAAATCAATTGGGTCTAGAGTGTAATTTAACGTTGTGGCGGTAAGTCCCGTGGTTTGCCAAGCAAGATATTGACTGAGTTGTTGCTCTGTAATATTGCTCACTTGTAACTGTTGTTTGTTTGTCGCTAAGTTCAGTGCAGGCTTACCTAGTACGTAGGCTCTTCTTACACTCTTGGTGTCAACGCGCTCATTAAGTAACGCAAATAATGCTTCTGCGGCACCCAGCGCATTTTGGTTTGTGTTAGCCAGAACGCGCACTTCTATTGGGCTTTCAATTGGTGGGCCTTGCCCTAATTCATGCGCGGTTACGATGAAATTAGGAAATTGCACTTTAAATTCGTCATTAAGACGGTTTACAACGTCAGCCACAGCGACGTCTGCTTTGGTTTCAAATACAATGCGGGCTATGTGGCTTTCATTTGGCTGTTGTACCAAATTATAGTAAAAACGAGGTCCAGAATTACCTGTAAAGCTGAACGTATTCGTGATCGAGTCATTATTTTTCAGTTTATCAGCAATGCCATTAGCAACTTTCGTCGTTTCACTTACCGAAGAGCCAAGAGGAAGTTGAATGTCAACATAAGCTTGGTCTCGATTGGTTTTTGGGAAAAACTCGCCTTTGCTCGCAGGTAAGCTTAGTAACAAGGTGATGACACAAAGGCTAACCATGAGCGTTGCTTTAGGATAATTTAAAGCGCCGTGTGCAATATGTCCGCCTGTCGTGTTAAAAATACGCGTGATGCGGTTTGTTGGCTTGTCTTGGTAGGCGAGTAATTTACTCAGTATTGGCACAAAAGATAACGAAATGACATAGCTGAAGAGAATGCAAATGATCACTAAAATGGGGATCGTTGCAATAAAGTCAGCCACACCGCCTGTTGAGAGTAGCATGGGTACAAATGCGGCTATTGTGGTAAGTGTTGCTGTTGCCAGTGGTTTATATAACTCTTTTATGGCCGAGATGGCAGCGTGTGAACGTGTCATACCGCGCTCTAGGTGGTGTACAATTCGTTCAGCCATAACGATACTATTATCGACCATTAGCCCTAACGATAACACCAACCCTGCAATGGTCATTTGATGGATCACACCGCCAAACATGCCGAATAAACCAATGGCAGACAGTGCAATGGCCGGAATAGAGAGGCTAACAATAAGTGCGCTACGAAATGTCATTAAACACATTAAAACAAGGGCAACACCCAGGCAACTATATAATAATGATGAAAGCAAAGAGCTACGGCGTTTTTGGGTCCAATCAGGTTGAAATAAATGAATAGTGATACTCGCTTGTGCATACCTTTGATTCAGTTCATCGATCTTGTTTCTTATCAAACGCCCTGTTTCAGTGACGCGAATAGAGTCAGGTGGTAGAGTAAGGGCTATGCCAACGGTTCTTTGTCCATTATACCAAAATTGTTCGTTACTTTGCGGATCTGCGCGATACGCGATATCAGCAATGCTAGAAAGGGGCACACTTTGTCCATTGGGCATGCTGATTTGGATATTTTTAACTGATTCTAATGTATCAAGGCGAGTAAGTGAGTTGACGCCAGTGGTAAATGAAGGGTTTTGTAAAGTACCTAAGCTGGTTTGAGCATTGCTTTGCTGTAAGGTAAGTGCAATATCAATAGGGGAAACGCCCGTTTCACGCATACTCTGTGACGAGTATGCGACGCTAAGCTGCTCTTGAGGGGCACCAATTAAGCTGGCAGTTCTGACATCGGCAAGTTTTAGCAGTTCATCACGAACAACCAGTGCCATACGCCTATCTTCGAGTAGCCCTTGGCCTGAATTCACCGACAGTACAATGCCTTGTGTATCTTGCACGCGATCATGCACAGAGAGGTTTATTTCACCCATTCGGTTTGCAGCCTGTCGTGTACGGTCCTTCACTCTTTGCCAAATTACATCGGTGTCATAAATACTGTCTTTGAGTTCGATGTCGATATTTGCATAACCTTGCTTTATTCGCGCACTAAATGTGTGTATTTCGTCAATTTCACTCAGTATTCGTTCAATAGGCCGAACACCTTGATCGGTAAGCTGCTCAATACTCATTCCAGGGTTTGAAAGCAAGATCATACCATTTCGGTAGGCAAAACTTGGATCTTCTTGCTCATTTGCATAGTGCCAACTGAATAAGCCTGTTAGCGCTAAAATGGTAATAATGCCTAGAATTAATCGTGGCTGGAAATACCAATGTGAATTTGGCGTTGGCATAAGTTACCTCTTGTCTAATGCGGCTAAGTTCAGCGGATTAATGATCTCTGACACTCGGCTAATTGGTTGAAGTAGGGGAGTACTGCTCGTAATTAACACCCCATCTTTTTCTACAGCAATCACAGATACGGGGAGTGTATTGTTTTCTGCTGCGGATAATAAATAGGCACGATTGCTTTGATCATAGCGAAGTGCCGAATGTGATACCTTGTAAAGTCTGTCATTTGAAATAGGCACATGCAGTTGCGCTGTTATACCTAGATATTCATAACTACTTTTTGGCAGAGTAACAGTGACTTCAAATAGAGCTGGTTGGCCCAAATTCGGTAAACTTTTTTCTGTCACGATACCCTGTGTCGTGATGTTGATACTCGGAAATGATACTTGAACATTTTTTGTTTTAGGGAGCGAAATAGCAATGCGTTCTGGTAGTGAAAAAACCACTTTTTGTGTTTCGCTAGACTCGAATCGAACTATATTTTCTCCCGCGCTAATATAGTCACCAGAGCGAGAATATAGTTTACCAATAACGCCCGCTTGTGGGGCCAGTAATTGGGTCTCTTTTTGTTGGTTTTTTGCTTCTTCAAGCTGTGCAAGGGCATTATTGACCTGTTGTGTGGCCACTTTTAAGGCCCGCTGTGCATCATCCAGCACGGCGTTAGGTTGTAATTTCTTTCTAACGAGTTCGCTGCTTCTTTGCTGTTGTATTTTAGCTTGGTACAGTACTGCCTTAGCACTTTCATAGCTAGACTCACGTGATGTGACGCGTTGAGCAAGATTTGGCGAGTACAATGTAGCCAGAACATCGCCAGAGTTAACAATTTGTCCTTCTTTGACAAGTACTCGCTCTATTCGGCCATCAACAAACAGTGCCATGTTGTAACTTTCTCCCCCTTGCACTCTGCCAAAGAAATGATGTTCTGGCATCGTCTTAATTGGCGTAGCAATCTCCGAGTGGTCAAATACAATAACTGAGCTTGGTTGGCTTATAACAACTTGCTCGGTATTGGCGGAACTTGCATCACAGCCAATTAACCCCAAACCTATCGCACTAATACATAAATGTTTTATTTGAACTTTTTTATTAAAAAACATAAGCATACCCAACCAAAATTTGTGCTTCACCTGATTTATCAACCAACGGAGAGTCTTTAATATCACTGCCATACGAAGCGTAGCTAATGTCTGCTTTAATATAGTGTTTGTTATTAAACATCCAATCGCTCCCGATCCCAATCTCAATATTGGTTGTGGCATCTAATTGGTAAAAGGCACGAGATGAGGTTGCTTCATTTTGTTGTACGCCAAAGTAGTAATCCGCTAAATCTTCACTTTGATAGTTCGCGGCGACATAAGGCATAACACGGCCATTTTCAAACATAAACGGGACCCCGTAACTGGCACTTAACTCAAACCCTTTATGGGTACTGGTTACATCGTGTACCAGTCCGAGGCCAAACTCTCCAAATGAGGTGTCTATTTCAGCTTCGATACCCGCATCAAAGCTCATATCACGGTCTTCCATTCCCGTAAATATGTCACCATCTGCTGCTTCATAGCCATCAAAACGCAAATTACCGATAGCTGAAATCTCGAACTGGTCACTGGTAAATATTTTGTAGCTTGCACGTGGGCCTAGTAACGAAAAATTACCGTACTGAATGCCAACAATTGGTACGATGTTGGTTTCTGTACCAACGTCAACGTATCCTTGATCTGATGATATTGCTCCAATACCTAAGCTCCAAGTTACATCAGAAGACTCTTGTTGAGCCAGTGTGTGTGTTGAACATGCTAGTAGACAAGCAGCGTATGCAGATTTCATAAAAGTCATGTGATATTCCTTAAAAGTAAGTAAACTAAGTTGTACCTAATACTTGGTACGTTGCTCACTGTGTTCAGTGAATGTGAATACTTTAAGAGGCGAAACTTTCTAGAAACTTACAAGCGGTAATTAATTCATTTTTTATATCAACCCGTCTTATGACTGATATAAAACATTTACAAGAGTATAAATATGGCTTCAGAGCTTTACACAACACACGCAGCACAATATGCAGAGTCAGTTACTCACAATATTTATAACGCACATTATGAGCGTCCATCACTGCAGGCATTGATAGGGGATATTAAAGGGCTAAAGGTCTTAGATCTAGGCTGCGGTTCGGGGATTTATGCGCAGTATCTTCTAGATAAAGGTGCTAGTCATGTAACGTGTATAGATGTTTCTTCAGAAATGCTCGCTATGGTTGGCTCCACATTAGGTGATCGTGTGCATGCTTATCAGCAAGATTTAGCGCTGGGCCTACCAAATGAAAAAACACAAAGTGTGGATGTGGTCATTTGTCCATTAATGTTACATTATTTGTCGGATGTGACGGCGTTTTTCGCAGAGGTTTATAGAGTACTCAAGCCCGGTGGATATATAGTGTTTTCTACCCATCATCCTTGTGCAAAATCTGAGATGCGTCATGCAAAAAACTATTTCGAGACACAAATGGTTATTGAGCGCTGGGATACGGTTGGTACACCAGTAGAAGTTCGTTTTTACAGACGTTCATTAACCTGCATTATGCAGGCAATAACGCAAAATGGTTTACTAGTGTCTGCTCTTAGTGAGGGCAGGTAGACCCAGTTGTGCAAACAATGTGTGCTAAAACATATGAAAAGCTGTCAACAAGGCCAGCGTTTATATTTATACGCTGTCAGAAATAAACCAATTTCTTAATATCTGGCATTATTAGTAAGTTATCGCAAATGAGATGTTTTATTTTGTGAGTTATTTAGAATTAAATGAAAATAATTATCATTAGAGGTTTTTATGCAATTTGCTGTACGTGCGGTTTTTTGTGTTGTTTTGGCCAGTGTTTCATTAGTTGCGTCAAAAGTTTATGCTCAGACCACAGAGGTTGATATATATATTCCGTCATTAAATAAGCAAGCCGATGTGATGCGATTGACTGGGACAATTGAAGCCACACGCGATGCAAGCTTAGCCTCTTTGGAAGCTGGCGCCGTGTCTGTTTTACAGGTTGATGTTGGCTCTTTAGTAAAAAAAGGAGAGGTGTTACTGCAACTTGACGACACGCTCGCTAAATTAGAGTTGGCTCAAGCAAAAGCGAGCTTACAAGCAGCAACAGTGGCAAAACAAGAAGCTGAACGTTTATTGGCTGAAGTAGTGGCATTATCAGATCAGCAAAGTGTGGCTAAAACACTCATAGGTGAACGGCGCGCTAATTTAGCCAATACCAAGGCCGAATTAGTCAAGCAGCAGGCTGCGGTTTCCTTAGCAAAAGAAATTGTTAATCGCCACACGCTGTATGCTCCTTTTACTGGTGTGATCGCAAGTAGAAGTGTGGATGTAGGTGAATGGGTTACGCCACAAAATAGCGTTTTCTCTTTGGTGGCTCAATCTGATTTACGTTTAGTGCTGGATGTGCCACAAGAGTATTATAGCGACTTTGCATCGCAAGAGCGGGTGTCTGCTGCGGTCACTGCAGATATAAAAAATAGCCATACAATTAACACACAAATTTCGCGTCTTGTGGGGGTTGCTGATCCGATGAGCCGTACCTTTGTTGCGCATATAGACATACCTAACGAGACATATAGTCATGAGTTTATTGCCGGTATGTCAGCAAGTGCTGAAGTTCTCTTAGCGTCTTCTAAAAGTAAAGTATGGTTACCTAAGTCGGCTATCAAACAGCATCCTGACGGTGGGAGCAGTGTGTTTTCTATAGAAAATGGCAGTGCAAAACGCAGTTTGGTAACCGTAGTAGGCTCGACGAGCGAGCAAGTCTCGGTAATAGGACTGACTGGGTCTGAACGTATTGTGGTTTCTGGGGTTGAGTTACTGAAAGATGGCACGTTGCTCTCGGTAAAATCAACAGTGAGTGATGAACTATGATTGAAGCTGCTGTAAAGCGAGGGACGCTGGTTACGGTCGTTGTTTTGATCTCGGCGATTTTGGGGGTGATCTCAGCACTTAACATTCCGGTACAAATGATCCCTGATTTAGAAGTGCGGACCATAACGGTACAAACTGGTTGGCCAGGTGCAACACCACAAGATGTAGAAAAAGAAATACTCATTGAACAAGAGCGATATTTAAGAAGTTTGCCTAATTTAAAACGTATGATCTCATACGCTGAAATGGGTGAAGCCACCGTTGAGCTTGAGTTTCCGTTTGGCGTTGGTGTTAATGATGCACTTATTAGGGTAAATAATGCGTTGAGTCAGGTACCTGCGTACCCTGAGAATGTGGACCAACCTAGGCTTTTTTCAAGTTCGTTTTCTAATAATGCGTTTATGTATTTTGTACTCAAACCGCAGGCTGGTAACCCATTACAATTAGACGTGGATTTACTACGTGATTTTGCTGAAGATTTTGTTCGCCCTCGTATGGAGAGTGTCGCGGGCGTATCGCAAGTCAGAGTTGGCGGTGGAGCACAGCGTCAGATCCAAATCAAAGTTGATGCGGCACGTTTAGCACAGCGCGGCATTAGTTTGACTGATGTAAGAACTGCGATCAGGGCGCGTAATAGAGATGCGTCAGGTGGTGATATTGAAAGTGGTAAAAGTCGTTATTTACTGCGTGTAGTTGGGCGTTTTGAGCAGCTCAGCCAATTAGAAAACCTCATTGTAAAGCGTATTGGTGCGGCCAACATTTTATTAAAAGATGTTGCTAGTATTACACTTGATCACTTTGAGACCCGTGGGATGTCTTATTCTGACGGTGAACGCACGTTGAGTTTGTCTGTTCGACGTGAAAGTGGCTCAAATGTATTAGCAATTAAAGCGCAAATGCTACCTGTTGTGGCTGAACTTAATGCACAGTTATTGGCGCAAAATGGGTTAGAGCTCAACTTGATGAGTGATGACGTCAAATATGTGAAAAGTTCTTTGCAAAATGTGTGGACCAACTTAGCGTTGGGTGCCTTGCTTGCGACGCTTGTGATGTACTTTTTCTTGCGCTCAGGCCGGGCGACGTTAGTTGGGGTAATGGGCATTCCGTTATGTACAGTCGCGGCCTTTTTTGCCTTGATGAGCTTTGGTCGAACGATTAACGTTATTTCCTTAGCGGGTGTTGCGTTTGCAATTGGTATGACGGTAGATAATACCATTGTGGTGCTTGAATCGATTGTACAGGCGAAACGCGAAGGGCTGAGTAAACGATTGGCAGCCATTAAAGGTGTGAAAGAAGTATGGCCTGCGGTACTGGCATCGACAGCGACAACTGTATTGGTATTTGCGCCAATCTTATTTGTGCAGCAAGAGGCCGGACAGCTTTATTCTGATATTGCCATTGCTATTTCAGGTGCGATTATCGCGTCAATGTTGGTTGCTATTTTTGTGGTGCCTGTCGCACTGGCAAATTTTGGAAAGAAACAAGATTTAGATGAAAAGCGTCAGTTTGAACTAGGTACGTGGTGGTTATCGTTGTCTAAGCTATTTACTCGCTCACAACAGCAAGCTCGCGTTATTAGTATTGCATTTGTTGTGGCTATATTAGGATTAGCTTATACCTTAATGCCTGCAGCGGAATACTTGCCTGAAGGGGAAGAGCCCAAAGCGTTCTCTATGATGATTGCGCCACCAAACTATAATTTATCAGAAATGGAAAAAATTGGTGCAGAACTAAGAACGTATTTTGATAAGCATATAGAGGCTGACAGCAGTGATTACGAGTCAGGTAAAACAGATTTACCGCCACTAGAATATTACTCTATGTCGGTGTCGGTTGGCCGTATTTGGTTCTTGAGTGCACCTGTTGAACCGCAAAATATAAACGATATGATGGCGGCTATTACTGCTAAGTTTAAAAGTTATGACGGTATGCGCGCCTTTTCAGCACGTGGTTCAATTATATCGAGCAATGACGGTGGAACACGCGCAGTTGCGGTAGATATAGCAGGCAGTGATATTATTGAGCTTTATAGTGCGGCTGAAGCTGTTTATAAAGAAGCTGATAGGCTCTTTGATAACCCTCAAATTGATTCAGATCCTGGTTCTCTTGCATTAGAGCAGCCACTGATTGAAATTAAACCGCGCTGGGACCGTCTTGCTGAACTTGGGATAGATAATCGCGACTTTGGTTATGCAGTGGCCGCTATGAGTGACGGTGCGTATGTTGATGAATTTATCTTGAACGACGACAAAGTTGATATGTTCTTGTTTAGTGGTGCAGGAAATCGTCAAAACCTAACAGAGCTGCAAACAACACCGATTGTTACGCCACAGGGGCAAGTATTACCGCTAAATGCGTTAGCTGATTTGGTCGAGAGTAAAAATAGTAATTCTGTTCGTCGAGTCGATGGCAACAGAACCGTGACGGTTTATATTATCCCTCCTCGCGATGTTGCATTAGAAACGGCAGAGCAGATTGTACGACAGGAATTACTCCCGAATTTATGGCAGCAAGGTAAAATAGCGCAAGGGATCAAAGTGAGTATTAGTGGCGCTGCTGATCAGTTAGAAGCAACTAAATCTGCACTATCGGGTAACTTTTTGATTGCGTTGGTACTGAGTTATTTGTTGTTGGTGGCGATATTTACCCATTGGCGTTACCCATTATTTATCCTTGCGACAGTACCTTTGGGTATGGCTGGGGGATTACTTGGACTGGTGACAGTAAACGGGGTTAACGGTGCTCTGACAGCGTTGGGCTTAACTGCGTTTCATCAACCATTTGACATGATCACGATGCTTGGCTTTTTGATACTTCTTGGCACAGTAGTCAACAATCCAATTTTGATTGTAGATCAAACACGCCGTTTTATTATTGATCAAGCTATGCCTGTGCGAGAAGCTGTCGACCAAGCTGTTGCTAAGCGATTACGCCCGATTTTAATGTCTACGGCAACGACGTTATTTGGGTTAGCGCCATTGGTGTTAATCCCAGGCGAGGGGACTGAGTTATACCGTGGTGTGGGGGTGATTGTATTGAGCGGGATTTTAGTCTCGACACTATTAAGCCTTACATTCTTACCGGCTTTACTGGTTGCGGTAATAAAACAAAGAGAGGCCCCGCAGGAGACTGCTTAATAAGCTTTAAATAAAGACAATGGCCGTATTAGTAACTAATATGGCCATTTTTTAGGATGTGTAAAACCTAATGAGGCTATTTATTAGCGATGATCCATACCGCGTGAACTATGCCGGGAAAATAGCCAAATAGCGTTAATAAAATGACGGTTCTTGATCCGTAACAGATGTCTAACTATTGCTTTAAGTCTTCATTGCTAAGCTTTAAAAATGTAAAAAAAAACGGCATAACAGAGCAATATTGGCTTGTGAATATTTACAACCAAGTACAAGAACGAATGGTTGTACTTATGCGAATCTGTATATTGAAAATCAGAGCACAGACTCGTATTGCCAAACAGTAACAGGCAGGGGCGTTTATTTAGTGCTTAATTTGATGGAAAGCGCGGGTATCGAACTGGTTGAAGATCACATTATTTATAAGTAAATATATGTAAATTAATATAAAGGAAAACAAAGATATGCTGTGTTTTCTTATTTGAGCGCATTTAAAGCAACATGAAACGGATAATTTGTTAACTGAAAACGCATTGATGATGCAGGGAACGTTTTGGAACTTTATTGTTGCTAAGAACCCGCTAAACTTATTCCATCAATATGATGGATAACCAGTCTATGTTTCGTCAGTCTTCAGTGTTGCTATGTTTGAGTTTAATGATAGCAAGCTTATACTTTTTAACACCTGTACAAGGTAAACAGAGCTTTCAAGCTGGAGTAATAGCGCAGGAATTACACCTCAATCATCAAATTACTCAATTAGGTGTGTTTTCGAGCTGTAAAGTGGTTAACGCCATTAAACAAGATTTAAAAAGATCTGCCTGCATGCTGTATTCAAAATCAGATAATACATGGCAGCTAGATTCATTTGGTGCAATTTGCGAAGTCCATTGCACTGACGTAAGTCATATGAGAGAAATTGATTCGTTGGTTATTTTTAATCGTATTAGTAAAGTAAATTAGCAAGTTCACCCCAAGACACCTTAGTTCGCTGCTGGTTTTTAGACAAAGGTAATGAATCACATTCATTTAAATTTGACGTTAGATGAGGGCCTGAGAGTGCAAGGTATTGTCTGTTCTTTGATTTAACTAAAAAGGCATTATCTACCTTGGTTAGCCGCGCCTGCGCGTGTTGTTTTAAAGCGGTGTGTGCATAGAGGCAAAAGAAAGTTTCTCCATGTTTACTTTTTTCAAACGTCCCTAATTTTTGCCATTCTTTTGACTGGTAACGTCGAGCATCAATCATAAAACTACCGAATAAAGATGGCAGCTTATACACAGTATTGATCATCGTCTGCGCGTCAGCTTGCGTTTTATAAGGTCCTGATATCATATAATAATTGTTGTGCGTCCGGTTTCTATAAAATTGTAATTTTGTTATATGAGCATTAAGTTCCTTGGCGACAACGAGGGCAGAGCTAAATTTTTTAAAAACCCCAAGCTGAACAAAATAATGAGAGGAAAGGGGAGTTGGCGGCGATGTGTTTTTTGGATTTTCGAGATGAGTGTTGTTCGCAGTCAAGATTATATCTCGCAGAATTAGTGTATCACCTGTTTTTGGGGTAATGATTTTTTCAGGTATATTTTGAGCCGTAAATTGCTCAATATTGAGCAGGTTTGACTCTATATGCACCGTATATGTACCAGCAGGCACATTGGGAAAATAATAATATCCGTCGTATTGGGTAATCGTTTCAAGCGGTTTTTTACCATTTCGTAGCAGAAATACAGAAACGCCCGCTGCGGGCTTACTTAAATCTGACTCTGCCACATAGACTGTGCCCTCTACTTCGTTAAATACCGTAACAGGCAAGTTGACGGTACTGACGCCACCACGGTGTGATATTGTTTTTATTTTTCCATGCGTTGAGTTCAGATAGGGGTTAGGTAGAGATCTAACATCAATTTCAAGTATTTGACCTCCGCTGCTACTGGGGAGCAGCACTTTTCCAGCTTGATTAGTTTGACGTCCTTTCCAGCGATAATTTCCAGTTAGAGCGGTGTTATCCAATGGCTCATCATGTAAGTCAAATACTTGGTTATTATTCCAGTCGATAAATGAGTGGATCTCTAATTGTCCGCTGTTAAGTGCTCTGGGCGCGTTGAAAATCAAGGCTTGCTCAACATAATCAAAGCTAAATGTTCCACTTAACCCAAAAGATACTCGCCAATCGTCTAGGCTGTCATATTGCCCTGAAAAGCTCATATTGAAATAAGGATGGCGATAGGTATATTGATGACCTAGCAGCATTTTTGCCTTGGCATTCGGATTGTAAGATAACTGTGTTTGGTTAAAGCTATTATGTGTTTGTGGCCAGCGCAGTGTACTACGAATATTTTTTAATGCGCCACTTTCTAGAGGGAGCCAATCTATTGCATTGGTCAAACGCCAGCGTGCAATATCTTGCGACCAGTAGAGCCTATTTAAAAGCGACGCTTGAGAATCATCATATTGCAATTGATTAGACCAGGTTCCCCCTAAGTAACTGCTATTAAATCCGACGGATGTAATGTTACGTGATGATGTATGCTTTCTGTGTTCGTGTAGCCACCGCAGATCCCAACTAATATTATCGGTATTGGCTAATTTACTGTTCATTGCCAAAGAAAAGCGACTTTTTAAAGGGTGAGCTTGATCAAGAAAGACGCCACTGGTGAAATCATCAATGATACTGGTTTCTAGGTTAAGGCTGATGTCGTTTTCAGTCCATTGACTGATCACCCCTCGATAGCCTGCAAACATAGCTTGACCTGCGTCAACTTGTTTGGCAATGGCTAATTTGTAGCTGCCTTGTGTCGTGATACCGTGAACGCCAAAGCGAAAATAAGGGACAAGTTTTTCGCTATTTAGCAAGGTGAGATGTGTATCAATGGTTAATGTATCGGTAAGCCCATAAGATACGCCTGAAGCAAGCATGGTTTTAAATGGCTGTGTATTTGATTGCTTGCTTTTAAATAAGTTGTGCTGGGCATCAAGTATGTCAAATTGGTAGTTGATCTGACCAGCTGCAAGCGCATTTTTACCGACAGTGACTTTTTGTACTCGGGTTATTTGCTCTCCTTGTGGGCCAAATAATTTAATTTCATACACATTATTACCATAAAATGTTTCAACATTATCAAAGCGTACAACATTGTCATTTTTAGCTTCAGAAGCGCTAATATATTGACCATTACGATACAGTTCACCAATCCAGCCTGGCAGTGTTGGCTCCTCGATTGTAATGGAAGAAAAGCTATCAGATGACTGTGGGTTTGCATTCGAAAGGGTGAACCCACGACCTTGTGTTGCAACCATTACCAATGGATCTTGACGGGCTTGAATATCGCCTAATTCATAATTAGGGCTGGTTAAAGACGTATCATTTGACAGTAAATCAACGTGCTTGCTTAACTTGAAGAAACTGTGTGTTTGGGTGTTATTTTGATTCAATCGCCATTGCGCTTGATGATTCAGCAGATCGAAGTAGCTATTGAGCCGCAATGCACTTTTCAGTTGACCTTGGCGAGCGTTATATTGTGTCGTTATATCGTATTCAGTAACCGGATAAGTAAAGTGTTGATATTCGTCATTAACACTATGATCAAATTGTACCGTTGTTTGCTGAGAGCCATTTAATTGTGCACGCATATTTGATTGAGTGGCGTCAACCAGGGTAGTGGAAAACGACACCTGCATAAGAGAGTAGTTAAACTTTGATTGTGTACCTAATATTTCATTTAAGAGTGCGAGATCGATATAATGATCAAAGTCATCCTTCACCCATAGCCAGCTGGTGGACTGCCGAGGTGTCTCCATTAATAATGTGGTGGAATAGGTTTCTTCTTGTTGTGTTAATTGAGCGATTAAAATCCCGTCATTGATGTCAATGGTAATATCGAGTGTATTATTAAGTAAACTTACCGGCATGAGTAAGCGTTTGTTTTCGGTATAGTACGCTTCCATATCAGATGTAATAGAGCGGCCATTTAGTTTAACATTGACGATCACAAAAGCCTCCTCATTGAGAGGCCATTGAACGAGTGGATTTAAG
This sequence comes from Pseudoalteromonas aurantia, assembly GCF_005886875.1. Lineage (GTDB taxonomy): Bacteria > Pseudomonadota > Gammaproteobacteria > Enterobacterales > Alteromonadaceae > Pseudoalteromonas > Pseudoalteromonas aurantia_A. The sequence goes on from NZ_PNBY01000068.1 coordinate 28,133, forward strand.
GATTTTGTTTGAGCCAAAGCAGTAAAGCTACAAAGCAAAATACCAATAACCAAAAGCAGACGCATGCTAAAACGCGCGGTAACTATGCTTATAACTAAAGTTGCATAGGGACTTCTAGTTCGATGTTACCACCATATTGTGTGCTTTCTTGGTAGTGTATTGTAACTGGGCCTTGAACTGGTGCGTGCAACGGAATGAATACTTTCCTACGAGAAAGCGGCGTATATACGCCGACGTTACGCACTTCACCTACGACCTGTTCATTCTCGTTTAATACCGTAAAGTTGCCATATAAAGACCGGTCACCAGACAATGTTTGCCATAGCATTACAGTTGGACGGCCATTTTGAGTGACAAATTGTGGGTTCACTAATGCTGAGTCTGCAGTTAAACGACCATGTCTTACAATAACAGGGACACTATAAGCGACCTTAGGTTTTATACTGATCCCTGTGGCCGACGGTTCAGACGACTCGGATGCGATAATACGCAAAACAGCACGATATTCACCGTGTGGTAAATCTGCCTTTTTACGAACGGTCATACGAATTGCTTGAATCTGCTTTGGGGCGATATTGCCTCTGCGCGGTGAAAAACGCAGCATACTTTTTGCTGAGCGCTCTGTGACTTCAGATAGAGGGACATCTATTAATGCGCCATCTTCTGTCATGTCTTTGTGGGTTAGCATGAGTTTAAAGTCAAGGCGTTTATCTGATGTATTACGGATCATCAGGGCATTATTTTTAGTTTGATTATCAAAATATAATCGATATTCAGATAGTGCTAAATTGGCGAATACGTTATGTGAAAAAAAGACAAGAACAAAAAGCCACAGCTTGGTGATGTTTTTTCGGATCATGATACAGCTTACCGACTCGAATAAATGAGAATAAGATGAGGTGGAGCGATGCTCCACCAAATAAGTATTACTTGGTTAGCTAAAAATCTAGCTTATAAAGTTAATGTGGGCTATTTATTGAAATGACACATCGACGGTATAATCAACACTGTAGTCGGCACCTGCAGTTAGCGCGGTGTCTACTGACATTTGGCCGTATACGTTAATGGTTATGTCAGATGCAGAGCCATCCGTTGTGAAAGCAGTTGCAACGCCGTTTGCCGTTGTTTCTGTCGATGTACCATCTGTTGCGGTTGTGGCAGGTGCGAATGTTAAATTTGCACTTGAACTGCCCGATACCGTGATATTCATTGCTGAGTTAGGCGCAAGTCCTGATACCGTGATCCCACCGAGTTGAATGTTTGCATCTGATGCATCACAGTCACCTGTTACTGCACCTGCATTATCCATGGTACATGTTGAACCAGATGCAAGACGAATTTTACCAAAATGCAGCGCATTTGTTTCTGCAAAAGTAGGTTCACTCCAACCGTTTATGCTGGCTTGAAATGTTTGGTTTGATGCAAATAGCGTTGTTGATGAAAGCGCGAGTGCTGCTGATACAAGTATTTTTTTATTCATATTGTTTACCACAATTATTGTTGCTCTTTAATGTTCACATCCATGTAGTAAACTTATTGCCATTAAAAGAATAAGTTTTTGAGTCCTTAAGGTGTAATTTAACCATAACTTGATGTAGATCAAAATATTTTATTTTTACATTAAGTCGGTTTTTGAAATAATTTTGTAACAATGCAAGGGGTTTAACTCGTACTTTAATCTTAAGTTTATGTTTTATATATATTCTAATAATCATAAATGTAATCAAAAATTAGTATCTCAATTCGATTAAAATTTTACAATCAGCACCGTTTTTATTCTTTATGATGTACATTCATTGAAATTAATCAATTAGTTGTAGATGGAAATATCAATATTTAGCAATTGGCATCTAACTCTATATTGCAATAATAAATAGTTTCTAATCATATTGGAGTACGCGAATTTGTATTTTTGGGTACGTGTAAGTATTGATAGTATGACTGCATATTGTGAACAGAATTAGCACAAGGCGTGAGGATGATAAGATTGGCGATAAGAGAAGATCTAAAGGGGGTGCTGGCGCTCTATAAAGAACTACGACCACATGATGTGGAGCTTGAAGCGCAGTTTGCAAGAACAAAATGGGGCGAACTAATAGATGAACCGACGATGTTGCTGAGCGTGATAGCGAATTAGCATTAACCTGTGCTCTGGGTTTAAATCGCAGTATTGCAAATGAGGCACGACCTTTTGGGATCATTAAACATGTTGATACCAGTCAGAATTTTCACAAGCAAGGGTTAAGCCGAAAAGTACTTGAGTATGCGCTCAAACTTGCATGGCAACATGATTGTGCAAAAGTGATGGTGTTATCTGGAGAAGCGCTCACATCAGCACATCGGGTTTATGAGTCGGTTGGGTTTAAAGGTGGGATAGAAAAAGGTTTTGTTATAAAACCTGCTTAATTTTATGTTTATTGATAGAGTAAAGTGACCTACGCAATGAGGTCACTTACTATTTTAATCACGTCTCGAAGCAGCGTGTTTACATCGCGTCGTATTCGTCTTGCCAGAAGAATTTTTCTTCACCAAAAGCTGGAACTAACCCATCAAGCCAGGTGGCTTTTTCATCATATTTAGCAAAGAATGGTCGTTGAACCCAGTCTGGGTTTCGAGCTTGTATAAAGCGCAGTACAAACACTTTTTCGCCATTTATTTCACTCACGCCAGACACTTCAACTTTACCGGGGCCTGCGCTCATTGAAGGTCCACGCACAGTTCGGCTTACACCCGATACTTCTTTATAAGCCTCGCGGAAAATTTCCCAATTCTTATAAAGTGGTAACTCGAAATAACGTTTAGCGCCCGTATCACGTTCAATGAACATGTAATACGGGATCATGCCCATTTGTGTTTGCTCTTTCCACATCTCTGACCACATTTTAGGGTCTGTATTAATGTTGTTAAGCAGGGGAGCCTGTGTTCTGATCTGAGCACCCGTTTGACGAATTAAGCGAATCGCTTCTTTGGTAACCTCGGTACGTAACTCTTGCTTATGGTTGATATGAGCCATAATAGAAACATGTTTACCGGCATCTACCAACTCTTTTAATAGCACGAGTAATTCTTGGGCATCAGGGTCGGTAACATAACGGAATGGCCAGAATGTCAGGGATTTAGTCCCGATCCGAATCGTTCGAATGTGATCGAAGCGTGGCTCTTTTAATGCCTCTAGGTATTTACGTAGCTTAACAGTTCGCATTACCATAGGATCGCCACCGGTCATGAGTAAGTCAGTGACCTCGGTGTGCTCAGCCAGGTAGTTATGAAGTAAGTCTTCATCATTGTTATTAAAGCGTGTTGCTTTGCCAACAAACTGCGCCCAACGGAAACAGAACGTGCAATAAGAGTGACAGTATTGACCTTGTGAAGGGAAGAACAACACGGTTTCTTTATATTTATGCTGAATACCATCAACGCGCTCGCCTTCGTATTCAGGGACATTTTTTTCCATTTGCCCAGCAGGGTGCGCATTAAATTTCTGGCGAAGCTCTGTTGCTAAATTGAATACATCTTCAGGGGTATGCTCACGTTGCAGTAAAGCGGCCATCTCATCATATGATTCATCATCGAGCATACCTCTTTGAGGAAAAGTAAGCTGAAAAACAGGATCATTAGGGACTTTGTCCCAATCAATCAATTCTTCAATAACAAAATTATTCACCCTAAATGGGAAGACATTAGCAACAACCTTCATTTCAAAACGAAGGTGTTCAGGTAGTTTGTCCAGTTGTTCAATCTTGTCAATTTGACGATGTTGATAAACGGTGAATCGAGGCGCTTTATACGCTTCGACTGGCTGCAATTTGACGGTTTGTTGCATATTTGCCCTTTTTTGGCTTGCTACATTAAAAAAAGGGCGTAGTCTATCAGGTTTAGGAACAAAGTTCAGTTTGAATACGAATATTTGCAATAATTTAGATTTAAGACCTGTCAGGTGTCAGTATTTATAGCCCTTGCCCACAGCATAGCCTGTTAATACTGTTGTTGCACGATTGCCGCGTAAATACCATTGCATAAGGCGGTAATATGTTGGTCAGAGGTAATATATGGCGGCATGATATAAATAAGTTTACCAAACGGTCTGATCCAAAGCCCTTGGCTAATAAAGAATTTTTGAATTTTAGCCACATCAATGGTGCGATTTACTTCGACAACACCTATCGCACCAAGGATTCGTACATCCTGAACCTCATCTAACTGTATACACTGTGTTAAAGCTTGCATGGCTTTGCTAATGCGAGTCACTTGCGCCTGCCAGTCATTTTCAAATAATAGTTCTATGCTGGCAGATGCAACAGCGCAGGCTAATGGATTACCCATGAAGGTTGGTCCATGCATTAATACTCCCGCACTGCCTTTACTAATTCCTAATGCAATATTATCGGTCGTTAATGTTGCTGAAAGTGTCATCATTCCGCCAGTAAGCGCCTTACCAATACATAAAATATCAGGGCTAATATTGGCATGTTCACTGGCAAATAACTTACCTGTACGACCGAACCCCGTGGCTATTTCATCTAAGATGAGAAGCACATTATATTCATCGCACAATGCTCTTAATTTTGCTAAATAGGCGGGATGGTAAAAGTTCATTCCTCCTGCATTTTGCACGATGGGTTCTATTATAAAGGCAGCAACTTCATGATGATGTTGCTTAAAAGTCAACTCCAATTCGAGTAGCTCTTGCTGGTTTACATCACCCGCGATAGATGCACTCGGCGCTGGAACAAAAATATGCTCAGGTAAAAAGCCTTGATACATGCTATGCATAGAGTTAACTGGGTCACATACACTCATCGCAGCAAAGGTATCACCATGGTAACCTTTTTTAGCGGTCATCAGTTTGCTTTTAGTATGCTGGCCTTGACTGAGCCAATATTGCAGGGCCATTTTTATCGCGACTTCAACACTAACTGAACCACTGTCGGCTAAAAACACCTTTTGCAGAGGAGCAGGGGTGATCTCGACCAGCTTTTTACACAGTGTTATTGCGGGTGCATGCGTAATACTGCCAAACATGATGTGGCTCATGGTGGTCGCTTGCTCTGTGATTGCATTAACCAGTTTGGGGTGATTGTAACCGTGAATCGCACTCCACCAGGAGGCCATACCGTCGATCAGTTGTTCGCCACTTTCTAAGTAAAGGTAAGCGCCGTCTGTGTGACTAACAGGGTATACCGGGAGTGGGTCAATCATTGACGTGTAAGGATGCCAAATATGCTTTTTATCAAAATCTAAATCTATTGTATTATTTTTGCTCACTTGTAAACCTTGGTGGTTGCTTAGTCGTTGACAATACTACGCCACTGCGTAGACTAAGCCAATGACCGTCAAGCTAAGTGCACGTTATTTAGACACTTGTAACAAGAATAAAGAGAATTAATATGATCACAGTTCGTCACGATTGGACACATAAGGAAGTAAAAGCATTATTTGAAATGCCGTTTAATGATTTACTGTTCCGAGCTGCGAGTATTCACCGCGAAAACTTTAATCCCAATGAAGTACAAATCTCAACACTACTTTCAATTAAGACCGGTGCGTGCCCAGAAGATTGTAAATATTGCCCGCAATCGGGGCACTATAAAACGGATCTTGAGCGTGAACGCTTGATGGAAGTTGAAAAAGTAGTTGAACAAGCTCGTTTGGCCAAGAACAAGGGCGCTACGCGTTTTTGTATGGGCGCAGCATGGTCAGATCCTAAAGATCGTGACATGCCATACATTGAAAAGATGGTAAAAGAAGTCAAAGAGCTAGGCTTAGAGACTTGTATGACCTTGGGTATGCTAGATAATGATAAAGCACACTCTCTAAGAGAAGCAGGTCTAGATTATTACAACCATAACCTTGATACATCGCCAGAATACTATCAACAAATAATCACTACACGTACTTATCAAGATAGATTGGATACCATTGATAATGTGCGTGATGCCGGAATGAAAGTGTGTTCAGGTGGTATTGTCGGTATGGGTGAGCAAGCATCTGACCGTTTTGGTTTGTTGATCCAGTTAGCAAACCTTGAGCAACAGCCAGAAAGTGTGCCAATTAACATGTTAGTTAAAGTAAAAGGTACACCATTAGAAGATGTGGAAGATTTAGATCACTTCGAGTTTATTCGTACTATTGCTGTTGCGCGGATCATGATGCCATACAGTTATGTGCGTCTATCGGCGGGTCGTACCGCGATGAATGAGCAGATGCAGTCTATGTGTTTCTTTGCTGGAGCAAATTCGATTTTTTATGGTGATAAGCTACTAACCACAGAAAACCCAGAAGCAGATGCTGATATGAATTTGCTGAAGAAGCTCGGTATGAAGCCTGAAGAGCGTCATGATTATTCAGACGAAGCCTATGAAGCCTCGCTATCATCCGCAATTGCAGATAAAGCCACATCAGAGTTATTTTACGAAGCAAACTAATGGCGTTTGAATTTATAAAAGACAGTGTTCAGCAGCGACGTGATGCGTCGTTGCTTAGAACACGTATTTGTGTTGAAGAGGCTAATGCACGGCATATCGTTGTTAACTCAAAGCAGTATATTAACTTTGCCAGTAATGATTATTTGGGCTTAGGTGACTGTGCACTTGCAGCAAGTGGTGAGTCAGGTAGTCGAAGCTCTTCTTTAGTGACGGGTTATTTAGCGATTCATAAACAACTAGAAAAAAAGCTGTGCGATTTGTTGGGATATGATGCTGCATTGCTTTTTAGCAGCGGGTTTAGTACCAACAGTAGCGTACTTAAATCCTTGTTTAGCGAGCAGAGCGTTGCGAAAGATAGCGTCATATTTCAAGATAAGCTTAACCACGCAAGTTTAATTGATGGAGCTTTGCAAAGTGGTGCGAAACACATACGCTTTAATCACAATGATATGAATCATTTACACGCTCGATTAGAAAAGAGTCATGTCACCAACAAACTCATAGTCAGTGAAGGTGTGTTCTCAATGGATGGAGACACTGCCCCCATAGATCAATTAAGTGCGCTAAAAACGCAACACAATGCGTGGCTAATGATTGATGATGCGCATGCATTTGGTGTGGTGGGTGAACAAGGGCTCGGGAGCGCCGCTGGTGCGAATAAACCAGACATACTGGTGATAACATTTGGTAAAGCGATGGCAAGTCAAGGCGCAGCGATACTAGCGCACCAAGACATTGTTGACTATCTACTGCAAACTAGCAGAGAGTACACTTATTCAACTGCGCTATCGCCCTTAATGGCAAAGAGCGCATTGACACAACTTGATAGGCTCATCAATGCAGACGCACAGCGTCATGCTTTGCAATCAAATATTACGTTGTTCAAAACACTGTGTGCAAAAAAAAGCATCCCTGTGTTGGCATCAAACACGCCGATACAACCGATTGTCTTAGGTTCATCAGAAAATGCATTGCAAGCGCAGATGGCGCTTAAGTCACGCAATATATGGTTAACTGCGATAAGGCCGCCTACTGTGCCTCATAATACTGCGCGTTTAAGAGTGACGATCACGGCGGCTCATCAGGCTGAAGATGTAGCGCATTTGGTGAACAGTTTAAGTGACGTATTATGACGATCTTGTCTGTAAATAATGAATTTAATAACAGTGTGAAGCAACATACAGCCCAGTGCTTTTCAAGGGCGTCGGGCCAGTATGGTCAATATGCAAAAGTACAAGCCAAGGCAGCGCATTTGTTATTGAGTATGCTGCGAACTGGTAACAAGAGTTTACTTGATTTAGGATCTGGGCCACTTTTACACCAGCAGACATTAGCGCACTATGCTGACTCTATCGTTAATATGGATTTAAGTCACTCAATGCTCATGCAAGGAGAAGTGGGTGATCATCGCATATGTGCTGATATGGATAATTTACCATTCCAATCTCAGGTATTTGACGTTGTTTTCTCAAACTTTGCCATTCAGTGGAGTCAAAATCCAGCTAAACTATTTGTTGAATTAGCGAGGTTATGTAAACCGAATGGGCAAGTTGTGTTGTCGTCGGTATTGACCGGTTCCTTATTTGAGATAGATATCGCTTGGCATGCACTCGATGGTAGGGCACATGTTAATCCATTCTTAGCATTATCGACATTGCACAGGCATGCCATAGACGCGGGTTTTGACGTACGTACTATGACACAGGAATGTTTTGTTGATGAGTATCCTGATGCAAAGGCTGCGATAAAGTCGATAAAGCAAATTGGTGCAAACCAATTGCAAACTGGGCGTGCTAACAAAGGGTTGATGGGCAAAGCAGCTTACACTAAAGTTCTTAATAATTACCCTTTAACAAATGGGTGTGCACCCGTTACCTATCAAGTTGCATTAATGGAGTTAATAAAACGATGAGTGCATTTTTTATTACCGGCACCGACACCGAAGTTGGTAAAACATATGTCACGTCGTTATTGCTAAAATTTTTGACTAAACACAAACGCCAAGCCATTGGTTTTAAGCCGATAGCAGCAGGCGCAGAAGAAGCGTTTGGTCAGTTAGTGAATGACGATGCTTTGAGTTTGATGGAATGTGCATCGACTCATGCGAAGTATGAGCAAGTTAACCCATTTTGCTTTGAACCACCAATAGCGCCTCATATTGCGGCTAAAAGGGCAGGTATTGAAGTGACGGTAAAGCAGTTACAGCATCATTATCATGCGCTAGCTACGTTAGGTGCGGAGTTCACGTTGGTAGAAGGTGCGGGTGGTTGGGCACTGCCGATTAACGATACCGAGTATATGTATGATTGGGTTAAGACCGAGCAGCTGCCTGTTTTGTTAGTGGTCGGAATGAAGTTGGGCTGCTTAAATCATGCATTATTAACAATGCAAGTTTTAAAAATGCAAGGGGTGAAGTGTGTTGGCTGGGTCGCTAATCAAATTGACAAAGATATGGCGGAATTTGATGAGAATTTAGCGACGCTCAGGCAGCGCATCGATGCGCCATTACTGGCTGTTGCACCTTACACCGAAGACACACCTAAACTGCAAATTCATGCAGCGTTAACAGATCTGTTTGGGATCACACTGTAAAACTATAAAAAGCCAAAGTGTTCCGTTTACTTTGGCTTTGCTTGCTACATGTCGGAGATAGGAATTACACGGTTAGTTACACCCTTTTTGTACCGTTTGGGTTGTTACTCGAACAGCAAAATCATTGTAATCACTGTCGTTTTCATCTTCCCAGTATTGTACATTACCGCTTTGTCTCATATTGGTCGTCAGCTGGTTACTATTCCCTTTTATGGCTAATACATAAGTAATAGAGCTTGACTGTAATACGTCGTAACTGCCGCTTGCGCCATATTCATCAAGTAACTTCACATAACTTCCATTGACCTTAACGCCCCAATCATTATTGTAAAATGAGCTTTCAGAAACAAATTGGTAGTTTATCCGAGTGTAATTTACCGGAGTACAGGCTTCATCGTCATTAATGATAGTTCCACTGGCGCTGCTTTGGCCTGTAACGCCTGTTTGTGCGGTGGCATTGACGGTTAATGTTTTGTCTGCGCTGTGTACATCGTTATCAATTGTTTGAATGGTAACGGTCGCGCTTGTTTGACCTGCAGGAATGGTTACGGCACTCGTTGTTAATGTGTAATCACTTGGCGACGTTGTGCCATCTGTTATAGATAAAGCCACCGTGATATCTTCATTAAACGTCGCGCTGATGGTCGCACTGTATGTGAGCGTACCACCTTCAACAACCGAGTCTGTCACTGGTTGTAACGAGAACGACGGCTTTGGCACGGTGCCACACTGTGCATTGGTGTAACAGGCAACGGGTTGGTTGGTGTTAGTTGCTAAGTCGTTTAATCTAACTGGCACGGTTGCCACAAGACATGTCGACCCTGTACTCGGTTCTAAGACATATAACTGTGACTTATTAGCGTGACCGTGGTCGTTGATCAAGGTGCGGCTGATCATCACATCGCCCGCTTGGTTAAGGGTTGCACCTGTCACTGAGGTTAGCCCATGGCTAGAAAGCAAGCTTAATGAGTAGTTACTGCGGTTTATTTCATAGGTTGAACTAGAAGTCACAAGAAGCAATTTAGCATCTTGGATAACTAGGTCGCCGCGGTATTTTCCCGATACACCGCCAAGTGAAGCAAGCTCGGTTGCTTCGCCAGTCTCCTTGTTAATTTGATACAGCTTATTGTAACTATTAGCGAGTAAAACGTCATTTTGACTATCATAAACCATCCCAACGACGGACTTAGTTGTTCCCACGGTGGTATGACTTTGGCTCGTGAAGTCATAGTAGGCGAGTTTGGTCGTTCTATATTTTTTACCTTTAATTGGTAAGTGCGCTAGTTCATCAGCACTGATAGCAAGTCCACTGATGTCGACTTCATATTCTGTGGGACGGGGTGAGGCCACATAGTACATTCGATTAGTAGCGCTGTCGAACGCCAAAGCGCTAGAACTAAATTTAGCAACAGAGTTGGCTTGTGCAGTTTGAGCTTCTTCATTTAAGCTAAATAATAAGCCTAAATCGCCACGACCAGCATTAATGCCATAGAGCTCACCCTGACATTCGTTTGCATACCCGGAGGTAGAAATACTAATTGCGATCAATGAAAGTGCGGGTAAAGTTAGTGAAGTTTTTAGCATGGTGCAATACCTAAGGTAGTTCATCCCGAACAGCTAATACAACACAAAGTAATGTCACATCCGATCCATATAACAGATATGATTTCTTAATCCTTTGAGGCGAGTGCTTCCGTTATTGACTTTGCAATCTTAGGCTATTATCTACATCACAAAACAATTTATCAACATTTATTTGGTACTAAAGGGTTGGTTTTTTTAGTTGGGTTAGTCATTGTTGTTCATTTTTAGATAGTTAGGGAGCAGCTCTTCTACAATTTTTTTTGCAGGGATGGTATAGCGTACCCCGTTAAACATGACTGATGTCTGTTCGTCGATACCGGTGATCCCAGTTAATGTCCAACCTTCACCTTTTTCTGGACAAAATACTTTCGTGGTAGGTTGGATCACTTCAAATTCTTCAGACATTGGGTTTCCTAGATAGACTGACTTTGCGCGGATAGTTTATACTAATTTTGAAAATTTCCAATCAGTACAATGTAAAATGAACCTTGAATCATCGCGTTTATTATTTCGGCCAATTTCATATCGAGACACAGATGTACTATTGAGCATTCTTAATGATCCTCGTGTAGCGCAATACAACGATTATGGTATGTGTTTATCCCGTGATGAAATTAAAGCCCTGATACAGTGGGACTTAGAGCAAATGTATCTTGGTGTTGGTACACGTTACGCTATGTTACTTAAGCCATGCAATACGTTCGTCGGTACGTTGGGCATCTATGATCATGATAAATTAAGCAACACGTGCCATATTGGCTTTGAGCTGTCCAGTATGTATTGGGGAAGGGGGCTTATGTATGAAGCACTAGACTGCCTAGTGCAAACTATACAGCACGGCAATACCCTGTTTCATGGTAACTTGGTTATATCAGCCAAAGTGGCACGCAATAATGCGCGGTGTGCACAGCTCTTAAACCGGCTTCAGTTTTACCTTGTTGAGTCACAAGACGCAGACAAGTCAGATCACCACCATTATCAATTAAGAATACAGTGTAATTCTCTGACATGAGTTTAATCCTTCTCTTTATTTTTGAATTAAGTGTAATTTGTTACTCAGTACACGGACCATCTCATCAGCTGTCTGCGCTTCGTTACAGAGGCCTTGTAACAGCGTCATAAAGTAACAATCCATCATGATATTTGCTTGAGCTGCATCATATTGCGTCTCTGAGTAAAGGGTCAGTTTAAACGCGTCTAATTGGTCGACAAAGTAAGCTTGTTGCCAAAGAATACAAACAACGAGCTCTTTACTAAATTCTCTATTTTCTAAGTAAAAAGCATATAGGTGCTTAGCGTAGTGGCGCAGCTTTAATCTTGGCGTATGGTGAGTATCTGACAAAGCAGCATTTTTAATGACGTCTTCGATTTTACGATACATTGCTACTTTAAGTATTTCGGCTTTGGAAGGAAAGTGACTAAAAACAGTGCCGGTTGCTACACCTGCTTGCTGTGATATTTGCCGAGTAGTGGTTTCATGATAGCCATACTCATTAAATAAATTCCAGCTAGCATCTAGAATAGCTAAATATGTTTTTTCTCTTTTATTCATAACATTACCCATATATGTCTGCAAATATACTAGCACTATTTTTGATACAAGCACATATTTCGCTTGATTGTGAGCGTGCTCAATTATTATAATGAGCGCGCTCAATTTATAAGGACGTGTTATGTATAAGATATTAGGTTACTTACTGTTTTTACCCTTTATAGGTTTTTACTCTTTTATACTGGGGCCCATTTTAAAGCTGGTTTTGCTACCAGGGGGGATGTTGTTGTTTTTACTCATTCTGGGTCCAACGGATTTTATGGCGCATATCAGGGCTGCTTACCCGCAACTGAAAAATAGCCAGAAAGAGGATAAAGCCGTAACTTCTCCCTGAACATCGTGGTTTTACGCGCGCGTTTAGTTTAAAATCAGGCTCTGATGAAATGTAAATTCAGATAAATCTGAGGAGCCTGTTATTTTAAGCGCAGCTAACGTCACCATGCAGTTTGGTGCAAAACCTTTATTCGAAAATATCTCTGTAAAATTTGGCGATGGTAATCGTTACGGCCTGATTGGGGCAAATGGTTGTGGTAAGTCGACATTGATGAAGATCCTGGGTGGCGAACTTGAAGCCAGCGCCGGTAACGTGAGTGTGTCACCGAACACCCGTCTAGCTAAACTAAATCAGGACCAATTTGCATACGAAGAATACTCTGTTGTTGACACTGTTATCATGGGTCATAAGGAGCTTTGGAGCGTAAAGGCAGAGCGAGATCGTATTTACTCTTTGCCTGAAATGAGTGAAGAAGATGGTATGAAAGTCGCTGATCTTGAAACTGAGTTTGCCGAAATGGACGGTTATTCAGCTGAAGCAAAAGCAGGTGAATTGTTACTTGGTGTTGGTATTCCCACTGAGCAGCATTATGGCTTAATGTCTGAAGTGGCACCGGGTTTTAAATTACGAGTGCTGTTAGCACAGGTACTATTTGCTGATCCAGATATCATGTTACTTGACGAACCGACCAACAACTTGGATATTTATACAATCAAGTGGCTTGAAGATATTCTGAATCAGCGTGATTGCACCATGCTAATTATTTCTCACGATCGTCATTTCTTAAACTCAGTCTGTACACATATGGCAGATATTGATTACGGTGAATTGCGTGTTTACCCAGGTAACTATGATGAGTACATGTTTGCGGCAACGCAGGCGCGTGAAAAGCTACTGAGTGAAAACGCTAAGAAAAAAGCACAGATTGCTGAGTTGCAACAGTTTGTTTCGCGTTTTTCTGCAAATGCTTCTAAAGCAAAGCAAGCGACATCACGAGCTAAACAAATTGATAAAATTCAACTGGATGATGTAAAAGCATCGTCTCGTCAATCTCCATTCATTCGTTTTGAGCAGTCAAAGCAATTATTCAGAAATGCACTTGAACTCAATAAAGTGGGTCAAGGTTATGATGAGTTATTGTTTTCAGGTCTGGAAGGTTTAGTTGAAGTCGGCGAGCGCATAGCTATTATTGGTGAAAATGGTGTTGGTAAATCAACGTTATTGCATTCTTTGGCAGGTCGACTAGACCTTAAAGAAGGTGACTTTAAATGGTCTGAGAATTCAAATATCGGTTATTACGCTCAGGATCATGCCGAAGAATTTGATAAAGAAATGACGGTGTTTGAGTGGATGGAGCAATGGCAACAAGAAGGCGATGATGAGCAAGTTATTCGTAGCTACTTGGGCCGTATGCTGTTTTCTCAAAATGACATTAAAAAGTCAGTTAAAGTACTCTCTGGTGGTGAACAAGGTCGAATGCTTTTTGGTAAGCTAATGATGTTCAAACACAACATGTTGCTGATGGATGAGCCGACTAACCACATGGATATGGAGTCTATCGAAGCACTTAACTTAGCATTAGAGCAGTATGAAGGCACTTTGTTCTTCGTGTCTCACGACAGGCAGTTTGTGTCATCGCTCGCGACGCGTATTTGGGAAATCAAAGACGGGAAAGTGATTGACTTTAGAGGCAGTTACGAAGAGTACCTTGCCTCACAAGAGCAGCCATAACTGAACGAACCGCGCTTTTGAGCGCGGTTTTTGGTTGGGTCGCAGTTAATTTTATTGCTTTTTATAAGATGCGCTGTATTTCATAAAGCAGTAATAACAATGGTATTAGCCCTATAGTTAGGTATAATACCGCGCAAAAATTAGCATGGTTTTGAATACCCCAAAGTACATTCAAAACTGTGATTTATATCGTATCGTTCAATTTACTACTACCGAGGATTTACTATGACGGTTGGCATTATTATGGGTTCAAAATCAGATTGGCCTACCATGCAACATGCAGCAGATATGTTAGATAAGTTTGGCATTGAGTATGAAACAAAAGTTGTTTCAGCGCACCGTACTCCTCAACTTTTGGCTGATTATGCATCAACCGCTGCTGAGCGCGGTATTAAAGTCATTATTGCCGGCGCTGGTGGTGCTGCACACCTTCCTGGTATGGCTGCGGCTTTTACAAGCCTGCCAGTGTTGGGTGTACCAGTTAAATCTAAAACATTAAATGGTGTTGATTCATTACTTTCGATTTGCCAAATGCCAAAAGGTGTTGCTGTAGGAACATTGGCTATTGGTGATGCTGGTGCAGCAAATGCTGGATTACTCGCTGCACAAATATTGGGTTGTCAGCAACCAGAAATATTTGACAAGGTTGAAGCATTCCGTAAAGAACAAACGGAAACTATTTTAGCTAACCCAAATCCAGCTGAATAATATGAATATTTTAGTTTTAGGGTCAGGGCAATTAGCGCGCATGATGAGCTTATCTGCGACGCATTTAGATTTACACGTGTTGGCATATGATGTCGCGAATAAGCAGATCATCAACCCGGTAACAGGGCAGATACATGAACTCTCATTGACTGAGGCCATCGCGCAAAGTTGTGCAATCACGGCTGAGTTTGAGCATATCCCAGCAGATGTATTAGCGCTGTGTTCTGCGAGCGGTAAGTTCTATCCGGGTGCTGAAGCGATTGCAACTGGGGGTGACAGAGCGAAGGAAAAAGCATTACTAGATACTGCCTCTGTTCGTTGCGCGCCCTATAAGTTAATTACAGAAAAACAGCACTTTTTAGATGCGATCACTGAACTGGCGATGCCAATGGTAGTTAAAACCTGCCAAGCAGGGTACGACGGTAAAGGTCAATGGCGAGTAAAGTCATTGGATGATGTTGACGTTATTTGGGCTGAAATGGCAGAGTTTTTAGCAGCAGGAAGTGAATTAACACCGCACTCTATTATTGCTGAGAAAATGATCCCATTTGACCGTGAGGTATCGATCATCGGTGTTAGAGATCGTAATGGCCAGTGTAAAATATATCCACTGACTGAAAATCAACATACTAATGGCGTATTAACACTATCGATTGCAGGTAAAGAAAAAGGGGCAATTCAGCAACAAGCTGAGCGTGCTTTTAATGCTATTGCAACGTGTCTTGATTATGTTGGTGTGTTGGCCATTGAGTTTTTCGATGTGCAAGGTGAATTACTGGTTAATGAGATTGCGCCTCGCGTGCACAATTCAGGACACTGGACCCAGCAAGGCTGCCATACAAGCCAATTTGAAAATCATATGCGGGCCGTTGCCGGTCTGCCTTTGGGTTCTACAGAGTTATTGAGGCCCACGGCTATGATCAATGTGCTTGGCCAACATCAGATCCCACAAGCGGTATTATCCGTTAGTGACGTGACCAGTCATTGGTATGCTAAGGAAGCGAAAGCAGGGCGTAAGATGGGTCATATCAATGTATCTGCCAGTTCTTTGCACAGCTTGGGTGAAAAGCTAGGAGAACTAGCAGATATTTTACCAGAAGAAAGCTTCCCAGGCGTCCTCGCCACAGGGCAGCAGCTCATTTTAAATTAACTGCTACGGCCGGATTTAATATCCGGCTTTTTTGTGCTTAAAAAATAGAGTTTCAAATTATGGTGCCATTACATACAGTCGGTTTCTTCCTCCTGTTTCTGCTGTCTTTCACTCCCCTTGTTGGTCCTGCTCTGGCGCTATTTATGGGGATCGCTTTTACGTGGTTTTTTGGTAACCCTATGGTTGCGTTGAGCTCCAAAGCCAGTAAGTGGATGTTAAAAGTAGCGGTAATTGGGCTGGGCTTCAATGTTAATATTTATGATGTGTTGGAAGTGGGCCGAAGCTCAATTGTCCTAACGATTGTGAGTATCACCGCCATAATTGGCTTAGGTGAGATCCTCACACAATTATTCAGGTTGAATAAAAATACCGGTGTTTTGATCTCGTTTGGTACTGCGATTTGCGGTGGTAGTGCAATTGCTGCGATGGCACCAGTAATCAAAGCGAAAGAACATGAAATTGCTGTGGCATTGACGGTGGTATTTTTACTGAACGCGATAGGGTTGATGATCTTTCCCAGTATTGGGCTGTATTTTGGGTTATCGGATCAACAGTTTGCTGTATGGGCTGCGTTGGCAATCCACGATACGAGCAGTGTAGTTGCTGCAGCTGCGACATTTAGTCCTTTAGCGGTTGGCATCGCCACGACCATAAAATTAACACGTGCAATGTGGATCATTCCGTATACTGCTTTAGCCGGTGTTTTTTGGAAGAGTGAAGAGAAAGCTAGCATTCCGCTATTTATCGTGGGCTTTTTAATGGCTGCACTGTGTAATACGTGGTTTGAACAAGGCTATTTTCTGTGGCAAACCCTGTATGCTGGTGCAAAGCATGTGTTGGTTGCAACCTTGTTTTTAATTGGAGCGGGTGTTTCAAGAAAAATTTTAGTTGAAACTGGCTGGCGACCTTTTACTATGGCTATGATTTTGTGGATCATAGTAAGTAGTACACTGCTACTGCTGATAAAAGATGGTTACATTTCGTAATATATTTTAAATTATACGGAACTCTTTTGAAGGTTGTACGGTCTTATTTTATGAGGCGTGGATAGGCCTCATTTCATATTCGTTGTTTGGCAACGAATATGTGAGCGCAGAGAGTATTTGGCCAGTATCCCATACTGGCCTTTTTTTCGTCTTAAAACTCGGCGATTAGTCTAAAATAAGTCGAAATATTGCAGTGAATTTGCTTAAATAAGGCAATTTTCATAAAAATAGAAGCGCAATGATCAAACAATCTCTTATCTCAGCCGCTATCGCATCAAGTTTATTTTTAACCGGTTGCCAAACAACACATACCTCATCAAATCAAATTAAAGACCAAGGTATACCAGCCTCAGTTGTAGCAACACCAGTCGATTTTGGTGGTGAGCAAATCACGTTAGAGCAAGCGATGGCTCATCCAGACTGGCTAGGACGTAAACCGCAAAATGCGTTTTGGGCAGCAGATAGCAAAACGGTTGTATTCAATCAAAAGCAAGCAGGTAGTGATTTAAAAGACACGTTCATTGTCGCAAATAACACTGCACCAACAAAAGTATTGCTTTCGCAATTACATTCGGTTGGTGCCAAAAATGCGGTGTATTCTTCAAATGGTGAGTATCAAGTCTATACGTTTAAAGGCAATGTGTTTGCTAAAACGATTAGTACTGGCGACATCAAACAGTTAACGTTTTCGTCAGAGCGAGCATTTCAATTACAATTTTTAAATTCAGGCGATGTTGCGTACCGGGTTGGAAATACTTTTTACACTGTGAATGTTCGTACCGGTCAGTCAAAAGAGCTAACAAAACTTCATTTGTCTGATGCACCAAAAGGCTTAGCTGCACCTAATGGTTTTATTGCCGAAGAGCAACATAAGCTGATTGAATATGTTGCTTTAACGCATAAAAATAGCCTAGATCGTGAGCAACGTACCAAGGCACTCAAAGAACAAAATAGCACAGTAGCAAATAGCCACTTTTACCTTGGTAAAGGCAAAGCATTGGTATCAGCAAGCCTATCTCCAGCAGGGGATAAACTGATTGCGGTCGTGACAGACAAAACTCGCTGGAATGCAGAAACAGACATCATGCCAAACTATGTGAGTCAAAACGGTGATATCGACCCTGTGCAAGCTCGCCGTCGTGTTGCACAAGCAAAAGCGGTTTATTCAGAGGTTGTGCTGCTAGAGTTAGCCACTAAAGCGCAAACAAGTTTAAGCTATGACACTTTACCGGGTTATGATGAAGATGTGTTAGCAGGTGTTAAAAAAGAGAATGCAGCAGCTATAGGTAAAACCTATCAGTCAGAGAAGTCGCCACGTGCAATCAACTTAATACGAGATTGGGGCTGGAGTCAAAGCGCCATTCAATGGAATAGCACAGGCTCAGAAGTGGCAGTCATGCTTGAGGCGTGGGATAACAAAGACCGTTGGTTAGCGACAGTAGATTTTGAACAGCAAGAGTTTGTATCTCAGCATCGCTTACATGATGAGGCGTGGGTGAACTATGTTTACAACGATTTCGGCTGGTTAAATAATACAGATACCTTGTACTACTTATCTGAAGAATCAGGATATAGCCATATATACACCAAACCACTCGGTGGGCGTGCAACGCAGCTGACATCAGGCAATTATGTTGTATCGAATTTAACGCTTAGTAAAGACGACAGCGCTATTTACTACAAAGCGAATGTTGAGCACCCTGGGTTATACGAAATATATCGTGTGGATCCTCAAACCGCAAAGACAGAAACGCTGACAGATTTAAATGGTATGACAGATTACAGTTTAAGCCCTGATGGCACTAAGCTGTTATTGAATCATTCAAAAATAATGATGCCAAATGAATTATACGTTGCTGATGCGAAGCCCGGAGCGACAACTACACGTTTAACAAATACAGTATCAGACACATTTTTAAATAAAAAACTGATTGCGCCAAAGATAGTCGCAGTGCCTTCAAGTCATACAGATCAACCCGTGTATGCCAAAGTATACTATCCAGCAGATTATGTTGAAGGTGAGGGTGGTAAAAAGCGTAAAGCGGTGATTTTCAATCACGGTGCTGGCTACTTGCAAAATTCACATATGGGTTGGTCAGTCTACTTCCGTGAATTTATGTTTCATTCTCTGTTAGCCAGTGAAGGTTACGTAGTAATGGATATGGATTATCGAGCTTCAAAAGGCTATGGCCGAGACTGGCGAACTGCGATTTACCGTCAAATGGGTAAACCTGAAGTTGAAGATTTAGCGGATGGCGTGAAGTGGATGGCCGAGTACGCCAATGTAGACACCAAATCGGTGGGTACATATGGCGGCTCATATGGCGGCTTCATGACGTTTATGGCAATGTTCACGCAACCAGATCTATTCCAAGCAGGTGCGGCACTTCGTCCTGTTACTGATTGGGCTTATTACAATACAGGGTACACGTCAAACATATTGAATCATCCTGATGTTGACCCAATAGCCTATCGTAGAAGCTCACCAATTTATCATGCACAAGGGTTGAAAAATGATTTGTTGATCAATGCTCCAATGATTGATGATAATGTGTTTTTCCAAGATGTTGTGCGTTTGGTACAGCGTTTAATTGAGCTGGAAAAAGAAGATTTTGAAACGGCCATTTACCCAGTTGAACCGCATGGTTTTGTTCAGCCTTCAAGCTGGTTAGATGAATATCGTCGTATTTATAAGTTGTTCCAAGAAAACTTATAAACGTTTATATAATAAACGCCAACATTGTGTTGGCGTTTTTGTTTCTCAATTACTTCTTATCTGTGAAAAAGTGGTTTTTTAATAGCTCATAAAGCAAATTGAGACTTAATATCAACCCACCTATTGCACCGATTAAATGTGCTTCAATGGCAACTCTTGAGTCTATTAGATTACCCACATCAACACTTGGCCCATGCCACTGTTCCCAACCAAGCTTTACCCAAATACCAGCAAATAACAATAATCCTGTGCGCATACCCACACACATGTCTTTGACTGCCCCCCAGACAATAACACCATGCAGTAAACCGCTTAATCCGGTATAGACATTAATTGTTGGACAAAATAGCCAGATCCCCATACCAGTCCAAATAGCAAGGAAAAGTGTATGAACGAGATAACGAAGGGGTGAGCGGTGTTCTGCATGCAATAACCATATAAATACAATGCCCAGTACATTAAGCCCTAAATGTGTCCAGTTAGCATGAACAAATTGGCTCGTGGCAATGCGCCACCATTGATGCTGCTCAATGAGTGAACGGTTAAATTCAAATAGCGGATTACTATTGACCGCCATAAAGAGAGTACTGAGTAATATTAAACATAGGGGCGGTAAAATATATTTTCGGTTGATAGGTAAATCAAACATAATAATTTGGTTATAAGCATCTTTATTTTTTGCATATTGTGCCTCTTTACTTTTATTATGCCAATGCTAAGAACAACACAAAAGTGAATAACATGAAAAAGTCTCTGCCATTACTCGCGGCAATCACTATCAGTTTACTGCTATCTAGCTGCACTATTTTAGAAACACAACAAAGAGAGACGCGAGAACCTGAAGCGGCCACGGGTCTACAAATCAAGCAGCAAGTGACTGCAAATGAGTATATGGTCGCAGCTGCGAATCCGTATGCTAGTCGAGCAGGGCAAGCGATGCTGGCTTTAGGTGGAAATGCCGTCGATGCAGCGATTGCAACGCAATTGGTACTCACTTTGGTAGAGCCACAGTCATCAGGTATTGGCGGTGGCGCATTTTTATTGTATTTCGACAATAAAACACAGCAACTGATCACATACGATGGCAGAGAAACAGCCCCTTCAGGTGCTGATCACAACCTATTTTTAGATGACACAGGTAAACCCGCTAAGTGGATTGAGGCGGTTGTAGGTGGCCGCTCTGTGGGGGTACCTGGTCTCTTACACGCGTTTAACCAAGCACATAAAGCGCATGGAAAATTAGATTGGCAGACGTTATTTAAACCGGCCATTGAATTGGCTGAACACGGGTTTGTTGTGTCAGCTCGGTTAAATATGCTGTTAGAGAAAAAATTTAACCCCGGCTTAGCAAAACTTTCACCTGCTAAAGAGTACTTTTACCCAAATGGAAAAGCATTGACAGTTGGTACGTTAAAAAAGAATCCAGAGCTTGCAGCGCTGTATAAGCAAGTTGCCGCTCATGGCATTCGTGCATTTTATGAAGGCGAACATGCCAAACGGTTAGTAAACGCGGTGCAAACATCAGCAATTGCGCCAGGGACGTTAACTGAGTCTGATTTAGCTAACTATACCAGTAAAATTCGAGATGCAATTTGCACTGAATATCATCAATATAAGGTATGTTCTATGGCTCCGCCAAGTAGTGGCGGCATTGCGGTATTACAAATATTGAAATTGCTGGAAGGTAAAAAACTGTCACAGTATCCTGCAAATGATGAATATGCATTGCATCTGTTCACACAAGCATCGCGGTTAGCATTTGCAGATAGAAACCATTATGTCGCAGATCCCGACTTTGTGAGCGTACCAACAACCGCATTACTTGCAGCTGACTACTTAGCTGAGCGCGCTAAACTTATTTCAGATGAGGATAACCATGATGTGCCAGTAGGTCAGCCGATTGGCAAGTTAGCTTATGCGAAAGATGACGGCTTTGAGCTCCCTTCAACAACGCACGTCTCTGTTGTTGATGCACAGGGTAATGCGGTTTCTATGACCAGCTCGATCGAAATGGGGTTTGGCTCAACGGTTATGGTTGACGGCTATCTATTAAATAACCAACTAACCGATTTTTCATTAAGTCCAAAGAAAAATGGCAAGTGGATGGCGAACCGCGTTGAAGCGCACAAGCGACCAAGAAGTTCGATGTCTCCGGTGATGGTCTTTAATGCTGACGGCTCGCTAAAACTTGTGGTTGGTTCACCAGGCGGAAGTCGGATCATTAATTATGTGGCACACACGGTTATTGGGGTCTTAGATTGGGGATTAACCCCACAGCAAGCAGTAAATTTGCCAAAAATTACCAATCGAAATCGCTACACTACGTTAGAAAAGGGAACAAATCTGGCGTCGATAAAAGCGGATTTTGAAAAACGTGGGCATAAAGTTCATCTAAGAGACTTAAATTCTGGGTTACATGTAATTGAATTGAAAAATGGTGAACTACTCGGTGGCGTAGATCCTCGTAGAGAAGGGATTGCGCTGGGTGAAAGCAGCGAATAGTCATAGGCTTGCACAATAAACTACGTTATAATGATGGGCTCTGTAAGGCATTTAACAGTGTATTTACAGAGTCGATTGTATTGGTCTGATCTGAACGAATTTCATTGAAATTTGGCCACTTTCAGCAATAATAAACTCTTAGCCTTTTAAAATGTGTCTAGCTTGCAAATATGACTAAAAAAACAGATCCAAATTATCTATATATTCCTTTTTCTGGCCCTAACCTTCTTGAAACGCCATTGTTAAACAAAGGCAGTGCATTTAGCCAAAATGAGCGAGAGAATTTTAATTTAACGGGACTTGTGCCTCCGCGCTTTGAAACAATCGAAGAACAAGTTGAACGTTGTTACCAGCAGTACTCAAGCTTCAATGACAATTTAAACAAGCATATTTACTTACGTGCAATTCAAGACAATAACGAAACGTTATATTACCGTCTGGTGCGCGATCATTTAGAAGAAATGATGCCAATTATTTACACCCCAACGGTGGGGGATGCTTGTGAGAAATTCTCTGATATTTATCGCAGCTCACGCGGCTTGTTTATTTCTTATGAAGATCGCTACCAAATCGACGATATTTTACGTAATGCCACAAAAGGCAAAGTGAAGGTAATAGTTGTCACTGATGGAGAGCGTATTCTAGGATTAGGCGACCAAGGCATTGGTGGCATGGGGATCCCGATTGGTAAATTGTCGCTATACACAGCGTGTGGTGGTATTAGCCCAGCTTATACATTACCTGTCATGCTCGATGTAGGTACAAATAACGAGAAATTACTCAATGATCCTATGTATATGGGCGCACGTCATAAGCGCATAGGCCAAGCTGAGTACGATGAGTTTTTAGGTTTATTCATTGACGCTGTTAAGCGTCGTTGGCCAAGTGTTCTACTACAGTTTGAAGATTTTGCGCAGCCTAACGCAATGCCACTACTGAAACGATACAGAGATCAAATATGTAGCTTTAACGATGATATTCAAGGTACAGCGTCTGTGACTGTGGGTTCTTTGTTAGCTGCGTGTCGTGTCAAAGGTGCTAAATTATCAGAGCAGAAAGTGGTGTTCGTTGGCGCAGGCTCTGCTGGGTGTGGTATTGCTGAGCAAATTATTAGTCAAATGGTGGCTGAAGGTGCTTCAAGCGAGCAAGCTCGTAGCCAAATTTACATGGTTGATCGTTTTGGCTTGCTTAGTGAAGGTATGGATGATCTGCGCGATTTCCAAGCGGCTTTAGTTCAATCAAATGATGCGCTAAGTGAATGGAGTTATAGCGGCGACTTTGCATCACTTCTTGATGTAATGCACTGCGCAAAGCCAGATATTTTAATTGGAGTTTCTGGCCAACCAGGGTTGTTTACCGAACAAGTGATCCGCGCGATGTACTCTGGATGTGAGCGTCCAATTATATTTCCATTAAGTAACCCGTCACGTCAGGTAGAAGCACATCCAAAAGATGTAATTGCTTGGACTCAGGGTAATGCGATTGTTGCTACCGGTAGCCCATTTGAACCCGTTGAGTTTGAAGGTAATACTTACCCGATCCCCCAATGTAATAACAGTTATATTTTCCCTGGCATAGGGCTTGGCGTTATTGCTGCTAAAGCCACACGAATTACCGATAATATGTTAATGGTGTCGAGTAAGACATTGGCAGAATCTTCACCACTGGCTAATACTGGTAAGGGCTGTTTACTGCCTGCTTTGGTTGATATTGAACAGCTAAGTAAACGTATTGCGTTTGCTGTTGCAAAATCTGCTATGGAAGAAGGCGTTGCGCTTGAAATGGATGATGATGCTATCTGGGCGGCAATCAATAAAAACTATTGGCTACCTAAGTATAGAAACTACAAACGCTGTAGTATTTAGTAAATAGTATTAAGCCAGCATTTGCTTAATGCCGATCAGAT
>NZ_PNBY01000069.1 GCF_005886875.1 Pseudoalteromonas aurantia
CTAGCCGCTCACCTTGAAGGAACTTATGAGACAGTATGGTGCCTTTAAACAGCTTATGCCATCTGATGATAATCGCTTTATCACTCAGTCTTTTCGCTTTTATATCATCTACATAAAGTACAATGTGCGTATGGTTACTCATCACCGCATACGCACATACATCAATACAAAACACTTTGGCAAGCTCCAGCAGTTTGCTTTCTATCCATCCTCTTCTGTGTTCATAAGATTGCCCTGATACCTTATCTTCACCACACAAATAGGCACGTCGAACGCAGCGTGAAATACAATGGTAGTATTTGGTATCAGTTAAACTCACTTGCCTTTTGCTTGCTGTAGCAATACGGAAATCACCTATCTTTTAAGCTGAATTTAAAAGATAGGCAATGAAGGAAAAACAATCAATTTTGAATGGGTGTCAGTGTAAATTCTTTTGAATGGGTGTCAGTTAAATTTTCTCGTTGGATCGTAGATCCGACCGTTCATATGAATTTGTAGATAAAAGGATATGAAGTAAGAGGGCAGTTCCCCCCCTTACTTTACTAGGTCACAATCTCCTGCTTAATTAAGCTCTCGATTTTTGTATACAAATCAACTTCTACTTCTGGAACTGCAATAGAAATTATCAAAGAATATCTAGCTTCTTTATCCCAATGTTTAAGCTGAGTCCGACTACGCCACCAGCCCATTGCTGGATATATTGCTATAGATCCCCTTTCAGCCAACTCTGCGGCTGAACCTCTCCATATATCTTTATGAACAGAACCTTTATGTCTTGTGTTTCCTAATAACCAGTCTGGGTCTTGAGGAGCACGATTTACCCCTGTTTCTTCATTTCGTGCAGCTAAGCTTAGCCGTGCTTTAAAGTCACTCACAGATTCACTAGGTCGTTTAACATCGAATCGTAGTTGATGGCTTGGGTAACTATATTTACCAGAGACATTTCGACTAGAAGGATTCGGTTCAATAAAATATGATAATGTAACTGCCATTTCAACATCAACTTCACCTAATTCAAGTAAGCTTTCCTTAGGCCAAGGTAAGTCATGTATATGCATATCTCTCGATGTTGGTTGCTTACCTTTGGGTTTGTAATATGGTTTTATCCTATCTTGTACAACTAGGGATAAAGAGTTATTCGCACTCCACATGGCACGTTCTAAATTAGGTACTCCATATCCTACAAGCCTAATCAGTCTCTTAACTTGTTTTTTTATTGTGGTTTCAGAGTTGACTTGTTCAAACATTGCCTTTGTCCAGTAGGCAGAATGAACGATCATCGCTCGTATAGTTTCAGGCCAATACTCTGGGTACTGAGCTGATAACGTAGCTGCAAAGTTTGCAGCCAATGAGGTTGCTGCACTCGTTGCTTCCGATGTAGAAAAAAGTCTAGATTTGAAATCACTATTAGTAGATAACAACTTCAAACTTGGTAAACCTGTACAGGAGAATCTATCATAACCGACATTACCGCCTTCAAAAACAACTTCTGGCTTAATTGGCATATTCCTATCCCACATAACAGAAGTTGTTGAATAAGGTGACAAAGTACCAGCAGTAGCTAACGGAATATAATCACCACCCTCTATTACTTTATTTTTTTGAGTATACGCCCCTATAGTTAATGCATTCCAAGCCTGACCAGGATCATGTATGTCTTGTGTTTCGTTATAAATTGGATATTCGAGCAAATCTGTTAGATCTTGACCTGTATTACCAGCGCATATAGTAAAAAGCCTTGGATTTAAGTTATCTCCTAAGTAATCACAAGCTAAGCTATCTAGTGTGCTCGACCAAGATGACGGCCTACCTCTATCTCTTCCATCTAAAGAGGATAATGCCATCGAAAACACCCTTTTTCGATCGTGGTTTTCTATTTCAGGTAATGCAACGCCATCAGCGGTTATTGCTCCCAAAAGCTTCCCTTCGTTATCACCGGAGTATCGCAACAACTTTACAGACTCTAATCTATGATTAACTTGTTTATAGCTGTCTGCCTGAAGTTCTTCAGTCAAGTCTCCCCATAATGCTAAACCAGCCATATTCGTGCCATGCCCACAGTCATCAGTCGCAACCCAAGTCGGGTCTACAACAAAATGATCTTTATCTGTGGTGAAAGGCTTTAAGAGTGGGTGTTCATAGTTAGTTCCTGAATCAAGAAGGCAAACATAAGGAGCATTTTGATCTTCTGTTAGCTGCAATCTGTGTAAAAGGTCATCACCCCAAAACTTTTGCTCATCAGGCTCAAGCTCATCAAAAAATGCTGCTGTATCTTTAGCTAATCTCAATTCAGATATCAAGCTGAGCAACAGGGTGTTTGTAGCAAGCTCTCTCCTGCTACCCTTTACATTCAAAACTGTTCGTTCTGGAAATTCAATGGTATGGCTGGATACTTCAAGTTCAACCTCTTCAGCAAGAACTTTAAAGTCATGCAGAACTGCATTTCGATCATCAAATACTGGGAGCCAAACTTCCCACCAAACCTCTTCATCGCGACTTTTAGGATATAACTCTTCAGCATCAGTCCATAGAGATTCTATCGCGGAAACTTTTAAAGATTCTATAGCATCAATCAGGGCGCGATTATCACGCGGTTTTCCATTACTTGTAGTTTTATATTCCATATATGCTTGAATTTTAGCTTCTAGTTTATGAAGCTTCCCTTCAGGAATAAATATCGACGCAATAATTTTGTCACCAATCTTTTTTACGTTTAGTAATTCTATACCAGCTCTAACATCAGCTAGACTCTCAATTGCAAGCTCAACACCTGGGAAACTGTCAAATGTTACCTGAATGCCAGTTTTAGAAAGAAGGTCATAGTGTTGCGCTTCTTCTTTTTGAGTTTCCTCAAATATTTTTGCAGTTTCAACCTGTGCTAACAGACCACTTCCATGATTCTCTCTGTCTCTTGGAGGAATTATTTTATTTGAGATAGGGGTGCCTGGGTATTTGTATTTTTCTGGTTTCCCCGTTGAGGTTAAGAGAAAATGAAGATTCCTTTTTTCTATTCCGGTCATTAAGTATCCTATATCTTTATTGTTCTAGATGATTGCTCATATTCCTTCGGTCATTAATCGCTGAATCCAGAATGGCTAATGTTATTTTTTTGTGCTCATGTATCAGAAACTCTTTAATCGCATCTTCAGCAGCCAGAGTTATCTCTGCGCTACTAAGCCCTTGCGATCTGTCTGGTAACTTTTTCCAGGGAAAATTTTTGGCGACATAATCACTTAATTTATTTTTGTACAAGGTGATAGTTTCATTTTCTGTGGGTAGCTCATATTTAATAACATCATCAAACCTCCTAAACAGAGCATGATCCAATATTTCTATGTGGTTAGTAGCACAAATTATTAAACTGTTTGATTCATCTTGCTCTATCATTTGAAGAAAGCTATTTAATAATCTTCTAGCTTCACCAACATCATTTCCAGCACTCCGATTGGAACCTAAAGCATCAAACTCGTCAAAAAAGTAAACACCTCTAACCTCACGAATAGCATCAAACACTTGACGAAGCTTTGCTGAGGACTCACCAAGGTACTTAGTGATAACACCATCCAACCTAACCTGAAATAGAGGGTAATCAAGTTCACCTGCTAATACCGATGCAGTATAAGTTTTTCCAGTTCCAGGGGGGCCAACAAGGAGAACTTTTCTTCTAGGTGATAGACCATGATTCTTTAATTTAGCCATATGGCGCTGCTCTCTGATCAAGCGCTCTAATTTTAGTTTTAATTCTTCAGGGGCTATTAAATTTGATAATTTCAGGGAAGGGTGAGTCGTTGATAATAAACCACTACTATCTTTAATACTTTTTGCAATTGAAACAGGTAATTGATTAAAGCTCTTCTTTTTGGCTCGCTCAACTATGTCACGTAATTCTTGAGCTATTCGCCCATGACCACTTCGAGCTTCATGCGCAGCAACTTGCAAGGCGATAGATAAAAATCTTTCGTCATCTTTTTCTATGTGAGACTGCAAAAGAGCCTTTATTTGCGTTGAGCTAGCCATGCGTTGGTATCAGTATGATTTCGATGGTATAAATTTTAGCACTTAGCTTTGAATATGTCTTTATAAATTTAGACCTAAGAAAATAAC
Source organism: Pseudoalteromonas aurantia (assembly GCF_005886875.1). Classification (GTDB taxonomy): domain Bacteria; phylum Pseudomonadota; class Gammaproteobacteria; order Enterobacterales; family Alteromonadaceae; genus Pseudoalteromonas; species Pseudoalteromonas aurantia_A. The sequence continues at coordinate 4,105 of NZ_PNBY01000069.1, forward strand.
ACGCAGATAAAAAACATTATATTACATGTACTTATCAACTTACACCACACCTCCAGTTTATGCTTCATCATATTCTCATGTGTTGTCTTATTGTCAAACCAGTTACCTATCGGTTGCAATGTCACTAAACACTATGAGGGCAACACCAGCTAGTTTTGGTTCTCTTTACTCTGTAAGGGGTTATTACTCATAGTGCCCACTAATGCCAAGCGTCTGTTCAAGCTGTAGTCCCGTTATGCCGTATTCATCAAAGGCGCATAATAAGTGACACCCACCCAAAAATTTCCCCCAGCTCCACCACTTTAAATTGTGAAACAACTAATCTGACCCCTTTATATTTTTTAACTTTTTGAAGATTAATCAGAGCTAAGTCTTTTTAATGGGATCAATGACTTTGACACCTTTTGTTGTATGTAATATGTATCGATAAAAAGACCTGACTCCCTCGCTTCTAGGGTATTACATAAGCTGCTTCTTAATCTTAGGCATAATCCGCCTGCTCACTGGTACGGAAGCACCTGTACTCAGTAGCAAATTTCCCCCACCTGACGGTAGCTTCTGAAGCGACTGAATAAATTGCTTATTTACAATGTATGAGCGATGTATACGCAAAAACGTTACGGGCAACTTTTCTTCCATGATAGTCAACGTCTCGTTATGTAACACACTACGTTCATCTAATAGGCTTATCTCCACATAATCTCTCGCCCCCTTCACAAAACAAATACTGTCACATGACACCCACTCTTCTTTGTCCGTAAGGTTTAGCTTTATCTTTGACGGTGTCTGCTGTTCCTTACATTCATCCAATACTCGTTGAAGCTGCTCAGCTCTTTTCTGTGCAAGCTGTTTTTGAGACTGTTCATTTTTATATTCAATTGAATGTTGAATGAAGAAGAACACTAAAAGCACAGCTACAAAACAATAAAAGTAAAGATCGAGAAATTGATTAGGATTAATCGCAATTACGAAAAAGAATGCCAAAAGCGCACTAGCATGCTTCATCGCATTATCATACAGCTTAAAAGCTTGATAAGCAGAAATACAAAAGCTTAACCCCGCAGGAATTTGAAGGGCGAAAACTGTTTTTTCCTCTATCGTGTTACCTAAATAAATAAATGCAAACGTTAATAACATTGAAAGAGAAAAGTAAGCCCAGCGATGACTTTTCACAAAGCTATCTATGATATATAACAGTAAGCACATCCCACTCAACATACCCAGCAATAAAATAACAACCAAACGAACGTCATGATAAGGGTATTCGTATGCTATTAACCCTCTAGACACTTCAACCAATAATTGAAGCACCACTAACAATGAAAATACAGGAAGCCAACAAGTACTGCGTCTTGGATTCGAGCCTTGTAAAACTAACTGACTTGAAAAAACTAAGCCTATGACCAAAATACCTAGCGATAACAAAGTAGGTAAGTAATTACGAAGCACTATATTTTGAGGAGAGCCATAATATGTGATTATCGCAAATGGAATTGAGGTGCTGATATCGTAAACTTTATGATGAGATGACAGTTTAATAACTAACTCATTCTGTTGCTTCTTCAGTAATCCTTTTGGTATATAAATAACAAAGTCCATCACTCCAACCTTTTCACTTTCAGGTTGAGCCGAGGGATAACCATTTCGACCTATTAATTCGCCATTAAAGTAAAACTCAGCTGCCGCTTGAGCAGAAAAAAATAACCCAATTGGTTTATCGAGCAGCTCAGAGACGTTAAAATCAAACGTAGAGCCAATCCAAGTTAAATTGTTACTTAGCTTAACGTCACCCAACGGCATTTTATTACAACTCTGAAGAAAAAACGTATCGGAAGACAGCCCTGCATTTTCATCATAGCAAACCCTAACTTCTTGAATAAAAAACTTATTAAAATCATCTGCTGCAAGGCTTGTAGAGAACACCATGCTAAAACTGACTAATAAAAACACATACAATAGCTTAGCCTTTACCACAATGTCATGTAAGACGGTGCAAAAATATACCCTGATAGATTTTGCCGCCATTTGCAGAAGAAACGCCACCGCTTGCATATAAGTGCTAGAAAAGTATGAAGTAATTGGTAATGTCCTTATCAATTAATAAATTGCTATGAAGGGCCTATTTTAATGAACTATATCAAAAAATTTGTTTTCACTGGAGTCGCATTATCACAATTAATTTTTGCCCCACTATGTATAAGTGCACAGTTAACGCCAAAACAAATAGATGCACTTGTTGAAAAAGCAAAAGACGAACTTAATGTGCCGGGGGTAGCATTGGCCGTTGTAAAAAGTGGTGAAGTGGTCCATGCAAAAGGCTATGGCGTGCAATCCATCGAAAACAACACGCCAGTTAATACTGACACCCTATTCCAGGTCGCGTCGATTTCAAAATCATTTGTCACTGCGGCATTGGCACTGCTCGTAGATGAAAATAAACTCAGCTGGAACGACAAGGTCATCGATTACCTTCCGCAGTTTCAAATGTATGATCCTTGGGTGACAAGAGAGTTTACTATTCGCGACTTGTTAACTCACCGCTCTGGTTTGCCACTGGGTGCTGGGGACTTATTACAATGGCCTGATGCGCAGGCACACGCAACGCCTGATGAAATCATCTCAGCATTAAAATATTTAAAACCAACCAGTTCATTTCGCTCCGAATATGCCTACAACAATTTAATGTACACTGTCGCCGAAGAGGTTATACGTGTGATAACCAAGATGCCTTGGGACCAATATGTCGAAAAAGCATTAATTGCACCACTGAAGATGACTCACTGTGTAGCAAACCCGACTCGAATTAACATACCTAGTAAACGTGCAATACCGCATATGGAAGTCGACGGTACGCTCCAAACCACTTTTTTCAAAGATGATAACCAAATTAATTGTGACATAGCGGGCATGGTAAAGTGGACACAGCTATTTCTTAGCAAAGGTAAACTACCAGATGGACAAGACTTGTTCTCTGAAAAGCAACACGCAGAAATGTGGAAGCCAGTTACTTTAAAAAAAGTCGCTTATATTGATCAAAAATACGCGCAGACACATTTTCAAGCATATGGATTAGGCTGGAATTTGATGGACTTTCATGGCCACTTGCATGTCTCTCATGGCGGCGCGGTACAAGGCATGACCTCCCATATCGCATTTTTACCTGAAAAAGATGTTGCTGTTATTGCGCTTACAAATCAATGGTCAAGAGCAGCCCAAGGTCTAACCGCAACTATCCTAGAGCACTATATTGAGGCAAAACCCACAAATTACATTGACGTATATATAGAAGGAAATAAACGATATAAAGCCTACAAAAAACAACAAAAGAAAACGGAAAAACCTCTGCACCTGAGTACAACAAAACCACCTATGGCGCTTAATCAATATGCCGGTACTTACCAAGATAACTGGTATGGCACAGTGGATATCACCGAAACAGACTCAGAGCTTAATATTAAGTTTTCTCGTGGTAATGCTTTAAGTGGTAAGCTTGCTCACATCGAGGGTAACCGATTTGTTGCAAAATGGCATGACCGAACGCTCAATGCAGATGCATTTGTTAAATTTGACGTCGATTTCGAAGGTAAGGTGAGTGGATTCAAAATGAAAGCCGTAAGTCGTAGCACTGACTTCTCTTATAACTTTCATGATTTAAACCTAAAAAGGGTGAGCGTTCAGGAGTAAATAAAAAATAGGATATAATAAGTGACACTCACCCAAAAATTTTGTTGATTTTTGAGAGGAAAACCCAACATAAACAATCTGTTTTGGATGGGTGTCAGTTAAAATTGTGACACACTTGGAGTGTCCATATGTGTCAGTTAAAATTTGCGATTATTCAATCAGACTGCGCTGATTTATGTTTGCCTATACTAGCAAATGCTTCAATACCGCTTACTATTTTATTTATTCCTTTAGATCCACCGGCCATGAGCGCCCCCATCGTAAATAGTTCAAATGCATTGAACAAAATGAGCTGTAAAGTAGGGATCCCAGAAAAAGAAAACACATCTGAAAAAATACGTATTCCAACTAATCCCATCATTAAACCTATTAAAAACCCAACAATGCCGGCTTGTTTTGTAGTTTCTGCCCGATAGCTAGCGAGTAATTCTGTCGCTACAACCCGATCAGCTTTGTTTCCATTATCAATTCTATTTACGAGTTTAATTTTTCCAGGATGCCGGTAAGCAATCACGTATAACTCAACAATACGCTCTACGATGAGTGATAAAAATAATAATCTTAGCAATAATAAAAAGAACTGTTGCGGCTCAGTGAATCCAATCCAAGTTAAATTGTGACCAATAGCAAAAAAGTGAGAACATACCGACAAAGCAAGTACTGATGTAATGCTAATAAAAATATATTTAATGTTCATAATTTAACAAAGCAATCCAAGTTTTATATGAGCACAATCAAACGAATCATGAGTCTGATGTCAGCTATTATTTTTTGGCCCTATGATTAAATTTTTTTGAATTAAATTCAATGTTTTATATCAAAAATAAATTTTATTGCCTAATGACAATACAATAAAAAACACATTTCCCTAAACAACATTGAATCTGAAATATCGCTTAAAGCTGTAAACTCAAAATAAAGAAGGCTGAACTCATACGCATACATAAGGCACCGACAAGAACACTTTATATAGACCGCTTGGGTATATTCAAATTAGGGTATATAGGCTCGAAGCGCATTAGGGGCACTGAAATAA
>NZ_PNBY01000007.1 GCF_005886875.1 Pseudoalteromonas aurantia
TCAAACTTTTCTTTTGCCATCTTAAAAATTCCTATAAAGAAATTAAAGTCCAGCCCTTAGAGACCGGACCGAACTAAAATTACTTAACAGCGCGAGCTGCAATTATTGTTTCTGCTACATTTTTTCCGGCTTCAGCATACTTGGAAAATTCCATTGAGTATGAAGCACGGCCTTGTGTAGCGGAGCGAAGATCGGTCGCATAACCAAACATTTCAGAAAGCGGGACTTGTGCATTAACCTGCTTTAAGCCACCAAATGCTTCTTCCATGCCTTCAATTATGCCACGACGACGATTTAAGTCACCTACTACATCACCCATGTTTGTATCAGGGGTGATAACCTCAACCTTCATCACAGGTTCCATAATAACAGGATCCGCTTCAAGCGCCCCGTTTTTAAAACCTATTGATCCGGCAATTTTAAACGCCATTTCGTTTGAGTCTACATCATGAAATGAGCCATCAAATAATGTCGCTTTAACACCCAATAGCGGATAACCGGCAAGGACACCTTGACGCATCTGTTCTTGAATGCCTTTGTCAACCGCTGGAATATATTCTTTTGGTACCGCGCCACCTACGATTTCATTAACGAATTCGTAAATTGGTGCATCATCATCAGAAATATCCATTGGTTCAAGCTTGAGCTTAACGTGACCATATTGACCGCGACCACCAGATTGACGTACGAATTTACCTTCTGCTTCTACTGAGCTACGAATAGTCTCTCTGTATGCCACTTGAGGTTTACCAACGTTACACTGTACGTTGAATTCACGTTTCATACGGTCAACAATGATATCAAGGTGAAGTTCACCCATACCAGAGATGATCGTTTGACCTGATTCTTCATCCGTTTCAACACGGAACGATGGATCTTCTGCCGCTAATTTATTAAGCGCGAGACCCATTTTGTCTTGGTCAGCCACCGTTCTTGGCTCAACCGCTACTGAAATTACTGGCTCAGGAAATTCCATGCGCTCTAAAGTAATAACAGCTTCTTGTGAACATATTGTGTCACCGGTAGTAACATCTTTAAGACCAATCGCCGCCGCGATGTCGCCAGCGCGTACTTCTTTGATCTCTTCACGAGAATTCGCGTGCATTTGGACGATACGGCCCAAACGCTCTTTTTTGCCTTTAATTGGGTTGTAAACCGCGTCACCCTGTTTAATGGTACCAGAATAAACACGGAAAAAGGTTAAAGTACCAACAAATGGGTCAGTGGCAATTTTAAATGCCAACGCCGAAAACGGCGCATTATCATCTGCGGCACGGGTGTCTTCAGACTCATCTTCCAGCACACCTTGAATTTCTTTAACCTCTGTAGGCGAAGGCATGAATTCAACAACCGCATCAAGCACAGCTTGAACACCTTTGTTCTTGAATGCACTACCGCATGTCATCGGCACAATTTCACTGGCCAATGTACGTTGACGAAGTGCAGATTTAATCTCTTCTTCCGTCAACTCACCGTCTTCTAGATATTTGTCCATTAGCTCTTCAGTGGCCTCGGCAGCACTCTCAACCATGTGAGCACGCCATTCTTCGGCTAAATCCTGAAGATCTGCTGGGATCTCTTCATATGTAAACGTCATCCCCTGGTCTTCTTGATTCCAGTTTATGGCTTTCATTTTGATGAGATCAATAACGCCTTTAAATTCGTCTTCAGCACCAATTGGTAACTGAATAGGCACAGGTGTCGCGCCAAGACGCGTTTCAACCTGCTCCACGACAGCTAAAAAGTCCGCGCCAGTGCGATCCATTTTATTTACGAAAACCATGCGAGGTACTTCGTATTTGTTCGCCTGACGCCAAACAGTCTCTGTCTGTGGCTGCACACCTGATGAAGCACATAACACCACAACCGCACCATCAAGTACGCGTAAAGAACGCTCTACTTCAATGGTGAAATCTACGTGCCCTGGCGTATCAATAATATTGATACGATGGTCGTCAAATTGACTTTCCATGCCTTTCCAGAAACACGTGGTCGCAGCAGAAGTAATGGTAATACCTCGCTCCTGCTCTTGCTCCATCCAGTCCATAGTTGCAGCACCATCATGAACTTCACCGATCTTATGAGACAGACCTGTGTAGAACAGAACTCGTTCTGTTGTGGTGGTTTTCCCTGCATCTACGTGAGCACAAATACCGATGTTGCGGTAGCGCTCAATAGGAGTTGTACGTGCCATATTATCCTCTTAAAGGGTCTTAGCAGATTACCAACGGTAATGAGCGAATGCTTTGTTCGCTTCAGCCATACGGTGAACGTCTTCACGTTTCTTAACCGCAGTGCCTTTGTTATCAGCAGCGTCAACGATTTCTTGAGCCAAACGAAGGCCCATAGACTTCTCGCCACGCTTACGTGCAGCGTCAACTAACCAACGCATACCTAATGCGTTACGACGAACTGGACGTACTTCAACTGGTACTTGGTATGTAGACCCACCAACACGGCGAGATTTAACCTCTACCGTTGGACGTACATTTTCAAGTGCAGACTCAAAGATTTCTAGGTGCGACTTACCTGATTTCTCAGCAGCCACGTTTAACGCACCGTATACGATTTTTTCAGCAGTAGATTTCTTGCCGTCTAACATTACTACGTTAACGAATTTAGCAAGAAGCTCCGATCCGAACTTAGGATCTGGAAGAATTTTACGTTGACCTATTACGCGTCTTCTAGGCATTTTATATCTCCGGTATCTTCAGGTTCGTTAATTAAAACGATTCCCCAAAACAAATTATTTAAAAATTAAAACTTAAGTGCTTGGCCTTACTAACGGAGAACCATTAGCCCTTAGGGCGTTTTGCACCGTATTTAGAACGAGCCTGTCTACGGTCGTTTACGCCTGCACAGTCAAGTGCACCACGTACTGTGTGGAAACGCACACCTGGTAAATCTTTAACACGACCACCACGGATTAGGATTACACTGTGCTCTTGAAGGTTGTGACCTTCACCACCAATGTATGATGTAACTTCGAAACCGTTAGTTAAACGTACACGCGCTACTTTACGTAATGCTGAGTTTGGTTTCTTAGGTGTAGTTGTATATACGCGAGTACATACACCACGCTTTTGCGGACAAGCTTTAAGCGCGGCTGAGTTACTTTTAGTAACTTTGCTACGACGTGGCTTACGCACTAGCTGGTTAATAGTTGCCATTAAATAGCTCCTGATTAGTTAAAATTACTGCTGAAAAAAATAAAAAAATCTGACCCAATTTTTCATTCTAAGCTTTGAACGAGTAAATGGGTGGCCGAATTTTAATGAGCAAAGTTTGAACTGTCAACAAAAAGCATCTGTTGAAGCAATAAGAATGGTTATAAAAGGGCAAAGTCGCCCTTTTTTATACTTTTTTAGTAAAATCCTCTGCTCAAAGTCATATTTTAGTTATTAGATGTCAATGTTCACTCATGAACCTATGCAGTATTTTCTTATACTTGTTCAACAATTTATTTTGACGTGCTATCGCTAAACTTGATTGACCCAACAATTTGTTCAATGTCTTTGCCCTGTAAGGTTTCAATGGCAAACGACACTGTTTCACATGTTAGCTCATTCAGATTAATAAAAGCGTCTTGTATGTGGATCTTACTTTTTGTACTCGTTAGCTTTTCATTGGTAAATTCAAGTTGATCCGCAAACTTATTTAATATGACTTTATCATCACACGAAACCGTATACTTGAATTCATGCGAAAATTCACTGTGCCATAGCTGTTTTACCGGACCAACACAGATATCTTCTTCCCACAAAGTGCAAACCGATTCTTGCCTTGATGAAAGCGTCGCATTCCCTTCAACATTTACATCTAACACGATCACCGACGCCGCAACATTAAATTCAGGCGTAAACGCCACACTATATTTTTCGCCGTCTTTGGTCATATCTTCTATATTAAATGTTCGACTATATTCTGTTGCTTGACTCCCCATACTGGTTGCTAACACAGTCGCGCTGATCACTATCATTGATTTGTTCATAGCGTATTCTCCGAAGTCGCACTCAATCCATCTACTGCAACAGTAAAATCAATATCCTCAACTCGAGTATAAAACTGTTTACTTAGGCTCCCCTTTTTAACAAGCTCAATTCTTATTTGTGTGCAGGCTTCCATGTCATGTCTTAATTCATAAATATTTGGCATTGCAGGCACTGATGAACGATTCTTGCGATATCCATAAGATGCATCTGCACCAACAGGCACGCCGTTACATGTTACTTTGGTCGTTAAACCAAAGTTTCCGGCGAACCATCTTGTCGATACCTTTCCTGCGATATCGAATAACAAGGATGGTTTTGCACCTGTGACATCGACTAACGCCACATACCCGACAACAGCTTCACGATTTGCATAGGGTTTGGTTATGGGTCTAAAATCGTCTTTAGATAAGGTCAGAGGTCCTTGAGAAACACTCAGTGTATTTGCCTGAGCTCCACAAGAAAGTGCCAACAAAGACACTATGGACGACAGTTTTTTCACTTTAATCTCCTTATTAACAGACACTTCATACAGTACGAAGTGCTCGTGTGTAACTTAACATCAGCTCTGGATAAGCGAATTTGCCCAATATGGCTATTCTTCTCACTTTTGGCGTTGCTTTCATTTGTAATAGCCCGCTATTACTGCATAAAAGCGCTTTGATTTTGAGCAAAATATCATCATTGGATTGTACGTAAGTGTGTTTTCAAAACATTTTCGATCCCTAAACCCTTATCCAAACCTAAGGTTAATTTAGTTTGTCTCAATCGGATTACTGTTAAATAACAAATTCATGAGCAGTACCTTTGAGTACATTTCAATTCCTTCTGCTATTTATGTACCGATTACAGATCATTATATGTGCCACCTTGCTCATTTTGCAAGCAAAACACTAATATCCACGCACAAAAAAGCCGCCTTTCGGCGGCTTTTAAAACTGATGATATTTACATATCTAGCTGATAATGCGCTTAGTCATTACCACCTAATAAGTCAGCATTAAGTGCATCAGTTAGTGCTTGAGTTGCCTCTTCTGCACTTACAGTTTGCTCTTCTACAGGCTGTTCAGCTTGCTTACGGCGTGCCATACGCTCTTGGTGATAAGAGAAACCAGTACCCGCTGGGATCAAACGACCCACGATTACGTTTTCTTTCAGACCACGAAGTTCATCGCTCTTACCATTTACAGCAGCTTCAGTTAGGACACGTGTCGTCTCCTGGAACGAGGCAGCTGAAATGAACGACTCAGTCGCAAGTGATGCTTTAGTAATACCCATAAGTTGTATTTCAAACTTGGCTGGGATCTTACCTTGCTTTTCAAGTTCACGGTTCGAGATATTCACTCGTGCCACTTCAACTTGCTCACCGGCTAAGAACTCCGTATCACCACCGTCTAGGATGATACACTTACGTAGCATCTGACGGATGATCGTTTCGATGTGCTTATCGTTAATCTTTACACCCTGTAAACGATATACTTCTTGTACTTCGTTTACGATGTAGTTAGACACATCAGTCACACCACGTAGACGTAAGATGTCGTGCGGAGACTCAGGACCATCGGCGATAACTTCACCTTTAGACACTGATTCACCTTCGAACACGTTAAGTTGACGCCATTTCGGGATCATTTCTTCGTAATGTTCGCCTTCGTCTGGCGTAATAACTAAACGTTTCTTACCTTTAGTCTCTTTACCGAAGCTAATAGTACCTGTGATCTCAGCAAGAATTGCTGGCTCTTTAGGCTTACGTGCTTCAAATAAGTCCGCAACGCGCGGTAGACCACCGGTGATATCTCGAGTTTTTGAACCTTCTTGTGGGATACGCGCTAGCGCTTGACCCGGTGCAGCAGTTGCACCATCAGAAATTTCAATTGTCGTGAATGATGGTAAACGAATTTCTTGTAGGCCACGCTCTTGGCTTTCAACAATAAGTTTAGGCTCTTTAGCGTTAACCTTAGAAAGGTCTTTAACAACAACACGTGTTAAACCAGTTAGGTCATCCGTTTGTGCTTCTGTATTGCTATCATCAATGTCTGAGAAAGACACTTTTGATTCATGCTCAAGAATAATTGGGTGACTATGTGGGTCCCATGTTGCAACAACATCGTTACCTTGAACTTCAGCACCGTCTTGGATTGTTAACACTGCACCGTAAGGTACTTTATAACGCTCTTTCTCACGGCCATGCTCATCAATAACAGTAATTTCTGTTGAACGTGAAGTAATAACGATTTTGCCATCAGTATTAAGTACATACTTAGCATTATGAAGCTTCATGCTACCGTTATTTTTAACTTGTACGCTGTTCTCTGCTGATGCTCTTGATGCCGCACCACCAATGTGGAATGTACGCATCGTAAGCTGTGTACCCGGCTCACCGATTGACTGAGCAGCGATAACACCCACTGACTCACCCGCATTGATGATGTGTCCACGTGCAAGGTCACGACCGTAACACTTAGCACATACACCGAAGTCGTTATCACACGTGATAACAGAACGTACGCGTACTTCGTCAACTGAATGCTCTTCTAGAAGGTCACACAGTTTTTCGTCAAGCATGATGTTACGTTCAACCAATACTTCGTCAGTACCAGGCTTAACAACGTCTTCAGCAACTACACGACCTAATACACGTTCGCGTAGTGGTTCAACAACATCACCACCTTCGATAAGTGGTTTCATTGTTAGGCCGTCTAATGTGCCACAGTCGTCATCATTGATAACCAAATCTTGTGCAACATCTACGAGACGACGAGTTAGGTAACCCGAGTTCGCTGTCTTAAGTGCTGTATCGGCTAGACCTTTACGCGCACCGTGCGTTGAGATGAAGTACTGTAGTACGTTTAGACCTTCACGGAAGTTAGCCGTGATCGGAGTCTCGATGATTGAACCATCTGGACGTGCCATTAGACCACGCATACCTGCTAGCTGACGGATCTGAGCGGCACTACCACGAGCACCAGAGTCTGCCATCATAAACACTGAGTTAAATGACGGTTGCTCTTCTTCTTCACCTTGAGCATTGATCACGGTGTCTTTCGACAAGTTCGCCATCATTTCGCGTGATAAGTTTTCGTTAACACGTGACCAGATATCGATTACTTTGTTGTATTTCTCACCCGCAGTTACAAGACCAGATTGGAACTGTTGGTTGATTTCATTAACTTCTGCTTCTGCATTGTCAATGATTTCGGCTTTAACTGGTGGAATAACCAAGTCATTAATACCGATAGAAACACCTGACTTCATCGCATAATGGAAACCGGTATACATTACTTGGTCAGCAAAGATTACTGTATCTTTTAGACCTAAACGGCGATAACACTCGTTTAGAAGATTTGAAATCTGCTTTTTACCTAATGCTTTGTTGATAAGCTCAAACGGTAAGCCTTCAGGTAATACCAAAGAAAGTATTGCACGACCCACTGTCGTATCAATGATTTCTGTTACTTCAGAGCGCTCGCCAGTTTCTTCATCAATGCGTGTTTCAGTAATACGTACTTTTACACGAGCATGAAGTTCAGCAGTACCTGTACGGTATGCTTTTTCAGCTTCTTTCTGATCTTTAAAGACAATGCCTTCACCTTTACCATTGATACGATCACGCGTCATGTAGTAAAGACCCAATACAACGTCCTGTGAAGGTACGATGATTGGTTCACCGTTCGCTGGAGATAAGATGTTGTTTGTAGACATCATCAGCGCACGGGCTTCAATTTGAGCTTCGATTGTCAACGGTACGTGTACCGCCATTTGGTCCCCATCGAAGTCGGCGTTATAAGCCGCACATACTAATGGGTGTAAATGGATTGCTTTACCTTCGATTAGTACCGGCTCAAACGCCTGGATACCTAGACGGTGAAGTGTTGGTGCACGGTTAAGTAATACTGGGTGTTCACGTATTACTTCATCAAGCACGTCCCAAACTTCAGGTACTTCACGCTCAACCATCTTCTTCGCAGCTTTGATAGTCGTAGCCATGCCGCGACGCTCAAGTTTACCGTAGATAAATGGCTTGAATAGCTCTAATGCCATCTTCTTCGGAAGACCACACTGGTGAAGTTTAAGCGTAGGACCTACTGTGATTACAGAACGGCCTGAGTAATCTACACGCTTACCTAGTAAGTTTTGACGGAAACGGCCTTGCTTACCTTTGATCATATCTGCAAGCGACTTCAGTGGACGCTTGTTAGAACCGGTAATTGCACGACCACGACGACCATTATCAAGTAGCGCATCAACCGCTTCTTGTAACATACGCTTTTCGTTACGTACGATAATGTCTGGTGCCGCTAAGTCTAGAAGACGCTTCAAACGGTTATTACGGTTAATAACACGACGGTATAAGTCATTCAGATCAGACGTCGCAAAACGCCCGCCATCTAGTGGTACTAGTGGACGAAGATCTGGTGGTAGAACCGGAAGCACGCTCATGATCATCCACTCAGGGTTGTTGCCTGATTGGTGGAAAGATTCCATAAGCTTAAGACGTTTAGTGATTTTCTTACGCTTAGTCTCAGAGTTAATTGTTGGTAACTCTTCACGCATTTCTGCAATTAACTGACCAAGGTCAAGTTCACGAAGTAAGTCTAGAACTGCTTCAGCACCCATCTTAGCTTCGAACTCATCACCATGCTCTTCTAATGCATCTAGGTATTCTTCTTCACCTAGTAACTGACTACGCTCAAGCGTCGTCATACCTGGCTCAGTTACCACAAATGATTCGAAATAAAGTACGCGCTCAATATCACGTAGCGTCATATCTAGCATTAAGCCAATACGAGACGGAAGTGATTTAAGGAACCAGATGTGAGCCACTGGGCTCGCTAGTTCAATGTGACCCATACGGTCACGGCGCACTTTGGTTAGCGTTACTTCAACGCCACATTTTTCACAGATCACACCACGGTGTTTTAAGCGCTTATATTTACCACATAAACACTCATAATCTTTCACTGGGCCGAAAATACGGGCACAGAATAAGCCATCACGCTCAGGCTTGAAAGTACGGTAGTTGATTGTCTCAGGTTTCTTTACTTCGCCGTAAGACCATGAACGAACCATGTCTGGTGAAGCAAGACCAATTCGAATCGCATCGAATTCTTCGGTCTTATTTTGTTGCTTCAGAAACTTAAGTAAGTCTTTCACCTTAGCTCTCCTGTCGGAGGTTAATCTTGAGGGCAAGCAGTGCTCACCCCTACATTCTTTTAATCCGGTTACCCAATTAAGAGTAACTGCCGCACCGTATTGATGCGGCTATCAGATTAGTGTTCTTCCAACTCGATGTTGATACCGAGTGAGCGGATCTCTTTGAGCAATACGTTGAATGACTCAGGCATACCCGGTTCCATCTTATGGTTACCGTCAACGATGTTTTTATACATCTTAGTACGACCGTTTACGTCATCCGACTTAACTGTCAACATTTCCTGAAGTGTATAGGCAGCACCGTATGCTTCTAGTGCCCATACCTCCATCTCACCGAATCGCTGTCCACCAAACTGAGCTTTACCACCTAGTGGTTGCTGAGTTACTAAGCTGTAAGAACCAGTTGAACGTGCGTGCATCTTGTCATCAACCAAGTGGTTAAGTTTCAACATGTACATGTAACCTACGGTTACTTGACGTTCAAATGCATCACCAGTACGACCATCATAAAGCGTAACCTGACCGCTTGATGGGTATCCACCTAGCTCAAGTAGCTCTTTGATTTCGCTTTCTTTTGCACCATCAAATGCAGGTGTTGCAATTGGTAAACCACCTTTAAGGTTTACAGCTAAGCGTTGGACTTCATCATCAGAGAAGCTAGCAATATCTACCTTCTGACGACAATCACCCACTTCGTATGCTTTTTTGATGAATTCGCGCAATTCGTGAATTTCACGCTGCTCTTTCATCATTTCTTCAAGGCGTTCACCGATACCACGCGCAGCGAGACCCATATGCGTTTCAAGGATCTGACCAATGTTCATTCGCGATGGTACACCCAGTGGGTTCAACACGATGTCTACGGTACGACCTTTTTCATCATAAGGCATGTCTTCAACAGGTACGATAGTTGAGATAACACCTTTGTTACCGTGACGACCAGCCATTTTATCACCAGGCTGAATACGACGTTTAACGGCAAGGTAAACCTTAACAATTTTAAGAACACCCGGCGCTAAGTCATCACCTTGCGTGATCTTACGACGCTTGTTCTCAAACTTTTTGTCGTACTCTGCTTTAAGCTCATCGTATTGTGCAGCTAGCTGCTCTAGCTCAGACTGTTGACCTTCGTCAGCAAGGCTTTGCGTTAGCAACTTCTCAGTGCTTAGCTCAGCAATTTTGTCTTCACTGAAACCAGCTTGAACAAGTAAATTACGTGCACGGTTTAGTACACCACCTTCAAGGATCTTGAACTCTTCGTTGAAATCTTTTTTCGCTTCACGAAGCTGCATGTCTTCAACTTCAAGTGCACGCTTATCTTTTTCAACGCCATCACGTGTGAATACTTGTACGTCGATGACAGTACCAGTTACAGAGTTTGGTACACGTAGGGAGCTGTCTTTTACGTCAGACGCTTTCTCACCGAAGATAGCACGCAGTAGCTTCTCTTCAGGTGTAAGTTGTGTTTCACCTTTAGGGGTTACTTTACCAACTAGGATATCGCCGCCTTTAACTTCAGCACCGATATATACAACACCAGATTCATCAAGTTTACCTAACGCAGATTCACCTACGTTTGGAATATCCGCAGTGATTTCTTCTGGACCTAACTTAGTATCACGGGCAATACACTGTAGCTCTTGAATGTGAATCGTCGTTAGGCGATCTTCTTCAACTACGCGCTCAGATAATAAAATCGAGTCTTCGAAGTTGTAACCATTCCAAGGCATGAATGCCACACGTAAGTTCTGACCTAATGCTAAATCACCTAAATCTGTTGATGGACCATCTGCAAGTACATCACCACGTACAACCGGCTCACCAACCATACAAGTCGGTTTTTGGTTAATACAGGTATTTTGGTTTGAACGTGTGTATTTCGTTAAGTTATAGATGTCGATACCGGCTTCACCAGGTACACGCTCTTCTTCGTTAACGTTTACAACGATACGGCTTGCATCGGCATATTTCACTACACCGCCACGTTTTGCAACGATGGTTACACCTGAGTCTTTCGCAAGTGTAAGTTCAATACCAGTACCTACTAGCGGCTTATCTGCTTTCAACGTCGGAACTGCTTGACGTTGCATGTTTGAACCCATCAATGCACGGTTAGCATCATCGTGTTCAAGGAATGGGATAAGCGCGGCTGCCACAGAGATAACCTGCTGTGGAGATACGTCCATATATTGAATGTCAGCACGGCCCATAAAGGTTGATTCACCTTTGTGACGACATGGGATCTGCTCATCAATAAATTCGTTATTTTCGTCTAAGTTTGAATTCGCCTGTGCGATTACAAACTGACCTTCCTCAATTGCAGAAAGGTAATCAACTTCATCGGTTACAACGCTGTCGACAACTTTACGGTAAGGTGTTTCTAAGAAACCGTAATCATTTGTACGTGCATACGTTGATAGTGAGTTGATTAGACCGATGTTCGGGCCTTCTGGCGTTTCGATTGGACATACACGACCGTAGTGCGTTACGTGTACATCTCGCACTTCGAAGCCAGCACGTTCACGGGTCAAACCACCCGGACCTAGTGCAGAAATACGACGCTTGTGCGTTACTTCTGAAAGCGGGTTGTTTTGGTCCATAAACTGAGAAAGCTGTGAAGAACCGAAGAACTCTTTAACTGCCGCAGAAATAGGCTTAGCATTAATAAGGTCTTGAGGCATAATTGCATCAAGGTCACCGAGGCTTAAGCGTTCGCGCACAGCACGTTCAACACGTACAAGACCAACACGGAATTGGTTTTCAGCCATTTCGCCAACAGAACGAATACGACGGTTACCAAGGTGGTCGATATCATCTACTTCACCTTTACCATTTCTGATGTCGATTAACACCTTCATCACAGAAACAATATCAGTTTTGTTTAATGTACCCGGGCCTGTATCTGTATCATAACCTACACGGCTGTTAAACTTCATACGACCAACAGTCGATAAGTCATAACGCTCTTCAGAGAAGAATAGGTTATCGAATAATGCTTCAGCAGCATCTTTCGTTGGTGGCTCACCTGGGCGCATCATACGGTAGATTTCTACCAATGCTTCTAAGCGGTTGCTTGTAGAATCAATGCGAACAGTATCAGAAATGTACGCACCGCTGTCTACATCGTTGATGTACAGGGTATCGATCTTAGTGTGGCCGGCTTTTACAAGCTCTGCCATCAACTCAAGAGATAACTCAGCATTTGCCTCAACAATTACTTCGCCTGTTGATGTATCAACGTAGTTTTTAGCAACCACACGACCTATGATGTACTCATGTGGTACTTCAAGGTGTTTGATTTCTTTCTTTTCAAGTGTTTTGATGTGGCGCGCTGTAACACGGCGGCCCGCTTCAACTAACACTTCGCCTTCATCATCCTTAATATCAAAAGCCGCTGTTTCACCACGAAGACGTGATGGTACGAGCTCCATTAATACTTTACCGTTAGACACTTCGAATGCAGTCGTCTCGAAGAACATATCTAAGATTTCTTCGGTCGTGTATTCAAGTGCACGTAAGATGATTGACGCAGGTAATTTACGGCGACGGTCAATACGTACGTAAAGATTATCTTTTACGTCGAATTCAAAGTCTAACCATGAACCACGGTAAGGAATAACACGTGCATTATAAAGCACTTTACCAGACGAGTGTGACTTACCACGGTCGTTATCAAAGAATACACCAGGTGAACGGTGTAGCTGAGAAACGATTACACGCTCAGTACCATTGATAACAAAAGTACCGGTATCTGTCATGAGCGGGATTTCGCCCATATACACTTCTTGCTCTTTAATGTCTTTTACTGTGCCTGGCGCTTCTTTATCCATTAGCACAAGACGAAGTTTTACGCGAAGTGGAGCAGAAAAAGTCACACCGCGAATTTGACATTCTTTTACATCGAATACTGGCTCACCAATACGATAACTTACGTACTGTAGCTCAGAATTTCCCGAGTAGCTTTTGATTGGGAAAACAGAACGAAATGCTGCTTCCAAACCATGATCACCATCGGCGTCCGGATTCAAGAACTTTTTGAACGATTCTAACTGCGTAGACAGTAAGAAAGGTATGTCCAAAACTTGTGGACGTTTACCAAAATCCTTACGGATACGTTTCTTTTCAGAATAAGAGTAAGCCATGGGGTTCCTCAGCTTGCTGATCTTTGACCCAACCTGTTCTTGTATGAACAGACTTAACTGGCATCTAAGCCAGGATAACAACATCTAATTGTCACCCTATAAATCAACGTTATTGACAAAATATAAGCAATTGAAAATAATGAAAAAATATAGAGGTTTTGCACTCAGCGAATATTTCACGCTATAGCGCAAAAGGGCCGGTGATTAAAAAATCACCAGCCCTTGCCTGATTTCTCAGACAGCGAACCTAGCAAAAGCTAGATTACTTGATCTCAACTTCAGCACCAGCTGCTTCAAGATCAGTTTTAAGTGCTTCAGCTTCTTCTTTAGAAACAGCTTCTTTCACTGGAGTTGGAGCAGCTTCAACAAGTGCTTTAGCTTCTTTAAGGCCTAGACCAGTTGCGCCACGTACTGCTTTGATAGAAGCAACTTTGTTAGCGCCAGCAGCAGTAAGGATAACGTCAAATTCAGTTTTCTCTTCTGCAGCTTCAGCAGCAGGACCAGCAACAACAGCAGCAGCTGCAGTTACACCGAACTTCTCTTCCATTGCTTCTACTAATTCAACAACGTCCATTACTGACATTTCAGCAATTGCGTCAAGGATTTGGTCTTTAGTTACAGACATTTCAAATTTCCTAATTATTTACGAACCCATGTGGTTCAAAAAAATTTATTAAAGAAAGGAGCGGGCTTAAATTAAGCAGCTTGCTCAGCTTTCTGTACACGTACTGCTTCAATTGTTTTACACAATTTGCCAGCAGACGCTTCTTTCATAGCGCTCATTAAGCGTGCAACAGCTTCGTCGTATGTAGGTAGCTTAGCAAGCATATCTACGTCTACAACTTTACCTTCGAATGCAGCAGTCTTAAGCTCAAATTCTTCGTTCTTTTTCGCGAAATCAGCAAAGATACGCGCAGCAGCACCTGGGTGCTCTGAAGAAAAAGCGATAAGGCTTGGACCAACTAGTGATTCGTTTAGGCATTCGTAATCAGTGCCTTCAACAGCACGTTTAGCTAGCGTGTTACGGACAACCTTCATCCATACACCAGCTTCACGAGCTTCTTTACGAAGAGCAGTGATTGCACCTACTGTTACACCACGAGAATCAGCAACAACTGCTGATAGAGCACCTTTGGCAGCTTCGTTGACTTCAGCAACAATTGCTTTTTTGTCTTGAAGATTTAAAGCCATGGGTGTTACTCCTGGTTTATTGAAAAACACACTGTTTTTCAGTTCTACTCTACCCTGCAACTTTCGTTAGCAGAGATGCTTTTTACGGCGAGAGCCAGAAGATTAGGAAAAATCTAGCTGGGATTCACACCGTCTACGTAGGAATAATATTAAGACCCAAAAGTCTCCTACGGTCTTGGACGGAAGCACAATTTATCGCCTTGCTATAAAGCTTAACGAAATTATATGCTTCAACCCGAATTTTTGTATTGTTGATATTTTCACATGTGAATTTATCAACAAAATGGCGCAAAATTATAGTACAAATTTTACGCCATGTAAATGCTATTTTCTAAAAACTTATACTAGCGTATTTAGAGTAGCTTGGTCTACAGCAACACCTGCACCCATAGTTGTAGAGATACTTACTTTCTTAAGGTAAGCACCTTTTGCTTGTGAAGGCTTAGCCTTCTTAAGCGCTACAAGTAGAGACTCAAGGTTTTCTTGTAACTGAACAGCTGTGAAATCCACTTTACCGATAGTAGTGTGGATGATGCCGTTCTTATCGTTACGGTAGCGAACCTGACCAGCTTTAGCATTTTTAACTGCTTCTGCAACATTAGGTGTGACAGTACCAGTTTTAGGGTTAGGCATAAGACCACGTGGACCTAGGATCTGACCTAGTTGACCAACAACGCGCATTGCATCTGGAGAAGCAACAACAACGTCAAAGTTCATTTCGCCTTTTTTAACTTGCTCAGCAAGTTCTTCCATGCCCACTAAATCAGCACCAGCTTCTTTAGCAGCATCAGCGTTTGCACCCTGAGTGAATACAGCAACGCGCACTTCACGACCAGTACCGTGTGGTAGTACCGTAGCACCACGAACGTTTTGGTCAGATTTACGTGCATCGATACCAAGGTTAACAGCAACGTCAACACTTTCAACGAACTTAGCTGTCGCTAGCTCTTTAAGAAGCGCAACTGCTTCGTTGATTTCGTAATCTTTAGTTACTTCCACTTTCTCGCGGATAGTACGCATACGTTTAGTAAGTTTAGCCATTATATTATCCCTCTACATCCAAGCCCATCGCACGCGCAGAACCTGCGATAGTGCGAACCGCTGCGTCTAAATCTGCAGCTGTAAGGTCAGGACGTTTAGTCTCAACGATCTCTTCAAGTTGAGCACGTGTAACAGTACCCACTTTCTCAGTGTTAGGACGGCCTGAACCAGACTTGATGCCAGCCGCTTTCTTAAGAAGGTAAGAAGCAGGTGGAGTTTTCATGTCGAACGTGAAAGAACGATCATTGTAAACTGAAATTACTACAGGAACTGGTGCGCCTTTTTCAATTGATTCAGTACGTGCGTTGAACGCTTTACAGAATTCCATGATGTTTACACCGTGTTGACCTAGTGCAGGACCTACTGGAGGGCTTGGATTAGCCATACCAGCAGCAACTTGTAGCTTGATTAGAGCTTCAACTTTTTTAGCCATGATAATACCTCATTAGGTGGGTCTTAGCCTTGTGCGCGCGAGGACGCGTACTCAAGCGGCTTCCCAAATTAATAAAAAACTTTTTGACCGCTACTTTTACACAGAGGTAAAAGTCCGAATACAAAAAGGCCGCTGATTATAAGTTAACCAGCGGCCTTTTTCAAGTAAGGTTATTAAAAATACCTTACTTATCTTTTTCTACTTGTCCAAAGTCTAAATCAACTGGTGTTGAACGACCAAAGATCAGAACAGACACTTTAACGCGGCTCTTCTCATAATCCACTTCTTCAACCACACCACTGAAGTCTGCAAATGGGCCATCGGTTACACGAACCACTTCACCCACTTCAAACAGCGTTGCAGGTTTTGGTGCTTCAGCATTCTCTTCTAAGCGGTTAAGAATGCGGTCTGCTTCTTTTTTGCTTATTGGTGCTGGGCGGTCTGATGTACCGCCAATAAAGCCCATAACACGAGGCGTGCTGTTCACTAAGTGCCAGCTCGCATCGTTCATATCCATTTCTACAAGTACATAACCTGGGAAGAATTTACGTTCAGACTTACGCTTTTGACCAGCGCGCATCTCGACAACTTCTTCTGTTGGAACCAGTACTTCACCGAAGCTTTCTTCTAAACCTTCGATTTTAATATGCTCATTAATGGTTTGAGCTACGCGTTTTTCATATCCTGAAAACGCCTGAATTACGTACCAACGTAATTTCTTTTCTTTGTTCTCATCCGACATGGGATCAGATCTCCAATCCAGTTAAAAAGCCAACAACTCGGAATAACAGGCCATCTAGACCCCAAAGGATCAGCGCCATTATCACAGTCGCAATCATTACAATAAATGTTGTATGTGTCGTTTCTTGACGCGTTGGCCAAACAACCTTACGAACTTCAATGCGAGCTTCTTTTGCAAACGCAATGAACGTGTTTCCTTTACCTGTAGTAGCAGCAATACCCAATGCTGCGGCAACTGCAACTACAACACCAACTGCACGTACTAACACTGACATATCAGCGTATAGGTAGTTCCCTACTACTGCACCAGTCAGTAATGAGATTGCAACTAACCATTTAACCATGTCCATCGAGTTTGACGGCGTTTCAACATTCGTGCTCATAATAAATTTACCTTAAATACAGACACAACAACCCTGCACCAAGGCAGGGTTAATCCATTAAATCCAAATGTATAAATAAGCGCTAATATGTAAGAAACCAACACCTTATTTTAGATTTGGACTCATCAATATATGAATGGCAGGGGCGGCAGGACTCGAACCCGCAACCATCGGTTTTGGAGACCGCTGTTCTACCAATTGGAACTACGCCCCTGCAAAGTGGACGCCCATTATACTGACGAACAAATTGAAAACAAGAGTAAAAGATATGCAAAAGCAAAATTCATTGCACTAACTTTCTTTCATTGACTGTATTTTAAACAAATTAGCACCTATCTTATGGTTTCCTATCGATATGTAAAACACGATACACATCCTCTAACAAACTCGATGCCCCCAATCTAAAATGCTGACTGCAAACCCATGTTGGCCCCATAATTTCCTCTGCAAGCGAAATATATTGCTGAGCAACAGCAACCGTCTTCACCCCGCCGGCAGCTTTAAAACCCGCCTCCTTTTTCGTCTTTTTGATGGTTTCAAGGATCACCTTGGTTGCGTCAAGTGTTGCGTTTATCGGCACTTTTCCTGTACTTGTTTTCACAAAATCCGCACCGGCAAGGACAGCAATTTCTGTGGCTTGTTCAATAAGATAGGGTGATTGCAATTGGCCACTTTCGATAATAACTTTTAGCACCGCCTTATTTCTACATAACGCTTTACTAGAGTATACATACTGCCAGGGTGTATCGGGGTCGCCAGCCAATAATTGTTTGTAAGGCAGGACTAAATCTATTTCATCTGCGCCTTCATTTAAGGCGTGTTCTGTCGCCCTTAAAACAGACTCTATAGATTGTTCTCCTTCAGGGAAATTTGTCACCGTCGCCACTTTGACATGTTGTAAATTTCGATCTAACAGCTTCTTTTTACTATGCGCAATAAATTGCGGAAACACACAGATAGCAGCCGGCGGAACATAACGCTTATCAATACTCTTAATTAATGCCGTGATCTGTTCAGTCGAATCATCATCATTTAACGAGGTTAAATCCATTACAGCAAGCGCCTGCTGAGCCATTGCATATTCTGTCATCATTCAAGTCCATTCATCATTTTCTCAAAGTTAGTAAAATGCATTACACGCTCTCGCCACAGGACATTTGTCCGCAACCAGTAAAGTTTAAAAGCACCTACGACGAATAGCATCGCCATGCATAACTCATAACCAAACACTATAAGGCACTATTTACAGTAGTAAATTGATGTATAGCCTTGTAAATCAAGCCTTAGGTCTAAATCACTAACCCTATATAACTTTTAGTTATAACAATTTAATTTAAATTCTTTTTTCATATCCTAGCCCCACTATATTCTGCATATCTGCTAGCAACCAACAGCCGTTATGTTAGCCGAAGCATCACGTATTACTAAGGGGTTTCCATCGTGCAATATTTACCAATATTTACCAAGCTTGATAACAAACCGGTGCTCGTCGTCGGGGGTGGTGATGTTGCACTGAGAAAGTGCCGTGCATTTTTAAAAGCCAGGGCGTCAGTCACATTGGTCGCGCCAGAATTTTGCAGTGAGCTATTAGAACATGCTGCTAACAATGAAGTGATTCTCACTCAGGCTTATTTTGACGAATCTCACTTAGACGGCAAAATGCTGGTCATCGCTGCAACTGATAATGAATCTGTGAACAACACCGTGTTCGAATTAGCCAATAAGCGTAATATCTTTGTTAATGTGGTGGACGACCAACCAAAATGTACATTTATATTTCCCTCTATTGTTGATAGAGATCCAATTACCATTGCTATTTCAAGTGCAGGCACCGCACCCGTTTTAGCCAGACGCTTGCGCGAAAAACTCGAAACCCTTATTCCTCAGCATATTGCTCCATTGGCAACATTGGTCGGCAGCTTTAGAGACAATGTCAAAGCACGCTTTAAACATTTTGCTGATAGACGTCAATTTTGGGAAGGTGTGTTTGATTCAAGCGTCGTAAGCAAAGTACAAGTTGGGGATACTCAAGGCGCAACAGCGCAATTATACGACATGCTTGATGCCAAAGCAGAGCCTGAAGGGGAAGTGTACATTGTTGGCGCAGGCCCTGGAGATCCAGAATTACTGACTCTAAAAGCATTGCAACTAATGCAGCAGGCAGATGTTGTTGTTTACGACTACTTAGTGTCTGACGAAATCATGGATTTAGTGCGTCGAGATGCCGATTTAGTTTGTGTTGGGAAGCGCTTAGGTAATCACAGCGTCAAACAAGAGGACACCAATAAGCTGTTGGTCGACTTAGCACGCCAAGGTAAAAAAGTGTGCCGTATCAAAGGCGGCGATCCTTTTATTTACGGTCGAGGTGGTGAAGAAGTACAGGTACTAGCACAGCACGATGTACGCTATCAAATTGTTCCAGGGATCACAGCAGCAGCAGGCTGTAGCGCCTATGCAGGTATTCCACTGACACACCGAGACCACGCTCAAGCAATTCAGTTTGTTACTGGTCACTGTAAAAAAGACGGGCAAGAGCTTGATTGGCCCTCTTTAGCAAAACCGAACCAAACTTTGGCCATTTATATGGGCGTGCTAAAATCGCCGCATATTCAAGCGCAGCTCATTAAGTATGGCCGTGATGCCAGTACTCCAGTCGCTATTATTGAAAATGGTACCAGAAAAGAACAACGTGTTGTGCGCACGCACCTTGAGGATTTAGCTCAGCAAATTGAGCAACATCACATTGTATCACCGGCTCTATTGATCATCGGTGAAGTCGCAGCATTACATGAACAGCTGGCATGGTTTGGCAGCTCAGCGCAAATAAGTAGCTTTGCACAACCTTTAACTGATGTGGCATAAGCACATTTTTATAACGATTTTTTATTATTTTAAGTAGGACGACGACAATGGCTTTAACACACCTTCAGCAACTTGAAGCTGAAAGTATAAAGATTATTCGCGAAGTCGCCGCTGAGTTTGAAAACCCAGTGATGCTTTACTCAATAGGTAAGGACTCTTCGGTACTTTTGCATTTAGCGCGAAAAGCGTTTTACCCAGCTAAAATTCCATTCCCACTACTACACGTGGATACAAACTGGAAGTTCCGTGAGATGATTGAGTTTCGTGATCGTCTTGCAAAAGAATATGGCTTCGACCTATTAATCCATAAAAACCCGGAAGGGATTGAAATGGGTATGGGCCCTTTTACTCATGGTTCAGCGAAACATACTGACGTTATGAAGACGCAAGGCTTAAAGCAAGCCCTAGATAAATACGGCTTTGATGCTGCATTTGGTGGTGCCCGTCGTGACGAAGAAAAGTCTCGTGCTAAAGAGCGCGTTTACTCATTCCGCGACAAGCACCATCGTTGGGATCCAAAAAATCAACGTCCAGAGCTATGGAATACCTATAACAGCCAAGTTAACCCAGGCGAAAGTATTCGTGTATTCCCACTGTCTAACTGGACTGAGCTTGATATTTGGCAGTACATCTATCAAGAAAACATCGACATGGTTCCTCTATACCTTGCCAAAGAACGCCCTGTGGTTGAACGTGATGGGACGCTTATCATGGTCGATGATGAACGTATGCCACTAGAAGAAGGTGAAGTACCACAAATGAAGTCTGTGCGTTTCCGCACGCTAGGGTGTTATCCACTCACCGGTGCGGTTGAATCTACGGCCAGTACGCTAACAGAAATTATCGAAGAAATGCTACTGTCCACATCATCTGAACGTGAAGGCCGTGTCATTGACCATGACTCATCAGGGTCAATGGAGAAGAAAAAACGTGAGGGGTATTTCTAAATGACGACTGCAAATGAAGTAAAAGAACTCGGTATTGACGCTTACCTAGCACGCCAGCAAGATAAAAGTTTGCTGCGCATGATGACTTGTGGCAGCGTAGACGATGGCAAATCAACATTAATAGGTCGCCTACTCCATGACAGCCACCAAATTTATGAAGATCAGCTTGCTGCACTTCATAAAGACAATGAGAAAGTTGGTAATGCGGGTGAAGACCTAGATTTAGCGTTATTGGTCGATGGATTGCAAGCCGAGCGTGAGCAAGGTATTACCATTGACGTCGCATATCGTTACTTCTCGACGACCAAGCGCAAGTTTATTATTGCCGATACTCCGGGGCATGAGCAGTACACCCGTAATATGGTAACGGGTGCGTCTACCAGCGACTTGGCCATTATCTTGGTTGATGCCCGCTACGGTGTGCAAATTCAAACTAAACGTCATAGTTTTATCTGTGATTCACTGGGCATTACACAATTTGTGGTTGCTATCAATAAAATGGATATTTGTGATTTTGACGAAGCCGTTTTTGAGCGCATCAAAACACAATATTTAAAGTTTGCTGAGCAGTTAAATGTAACGGATATTAAATTCGTTCCAATGTCGGCACTCAAAGGTGACAACGTTGTAACTCGCTCAGAGCACACACCTTATTATACTGACAAGCCACTGTTAGAGTTACTTGAAGACTCACCTGCAGCCGCGGCAAACACCGACTTTGAAGCGCGCTTCCCAGTTCAATATGTTGTGCGCCCTAACCTGGATTTTAGAGGCTTCCAAGGTACGTTAACTTCAGGTGCATTAGAAGCAGGTCAAGCGGTAAAGGTATTGCCTTCTGGTAAGCAATCTACAATTAAAGAGCTCGTTACATTTGATGGTAACTTAGATAAAGCAGAAGCAGGCCAAGCATTTACGATCACCTTAAATGATGAAGTTGATATTAGCCGTGGTGATGTCATTGTTGCTGCATATGCAAGTGCGGCTGCAACGAACCAAGTACAGGCACAGTTAGTGTGGATGCACGAAGCACCACTCGTACTGGGTAAAAGCTATAACTTTAAGCTCGGCAGCAAAAATACTGCTGCAATAGTCAAGAAAATTGATTACACCATTGATGTGAATACATTAGAGCATGGCTCCGCTGACAGTTTGCAGCTCAACGAAATTGCCGTTGTGACATTAGAGCTAACTGAAAGTATTGTGGCTGATAGCTATCGCAATAACCGTGATACGGGCTCGTTTATCTTAATTGATAGATTATCAAACCTAACCGTGGGTGCAGGTATGATAGAAGCGCTATTGAGCGAACAGACTGCAAATCAGTCACAATTCAGTGAATTTGAAGTTGAATTTAATAGTCTTGTTCGTAAGCACTTCCCACACTGGCAAGCACTCGACATTTCTAAGTTAAAATAATGTCGCCATACCTGTTATTAGGAGCATTCTAGGATGTACGAACAAATCATTTTAACAGGTATAATGCTGACTTTAGTTGGGTGCTTATTTGGCACCCAACTAAAACCCGCATGGTTATTTGTAGGTGCTATTGTCACCAGCTATCTAACAGGCTTAATTGACCTTGAAAATATGCTGGTGAATTATGCCAATCCCTCTCTAATAACACTGATCTTATTGATCCTTGTGTCAGTCGCGATTGAAAAAACGACCTTAGTACAAAAGTTAGCGCAGTCGTTAGCGAAAGGCAGTCTAACAAAATCAGTGATGAAGCTAGGCCTCTCAACTGCTTTTTTATCATCTTTTACTAACAATACCGCCGTTGTTGCATCTTTAATTTCCGCAATTAAAGACAGCCCTACGCATTCGCCGTCCAAGCTTTTATTGCCATTATCTTATACCGCAATATTAGGTGGCACGCTTACGCTCATTGGTACATCGACCAACCTCATCGTCAATGGCTTTGCCGTGGATGCAGGTATGCAACCACTCGGTTTTTTTGATTTCACCCTAGTTGGCTTGGGGGCGTTATTCGTTGGCTTATTAACCATTATGGTGCTGCTTAAATATTTACCGGACAATGGTAAATCAGACCAAGAGGTGGTGCCTTTTTATCTTGAAGGCAAAATCCAAGCACACTCTAAATTGGTGGGCCGAACGGTTGAAGAAAATGGCTTACGAGATCTTAAAGACCTTTTCTTAGCCGAGATTATTCGGGGAGAACGCCGTATTTGTGCGGTCACCCCACAACAAGAAATCCTCGCTGGTGATGTATTACTGTTCGTCGGCGACATCAAATCTGTACCACTATTAACACGTTTTGATGGCTTGAAAATCGTCCATGATAAACATGAAAAAGACGTTGAACATTTAGTCGAAGTGGTCATTAGCCAGTCATCCAAATATATTGGTAAAACAGTCAAAGAAGTACGTTTTAGAGAACAGTTTCATGCCGCTGTCATTGCCATACGTCGCGGCCACGACCGCCTTCAAGGTGGATTAGGTCAGGTTCAATTACAAGCTGGCGATTCCCTTATTCTGGCCCCAGGCAGCCAATTTTATGAGCTACCGAATTTAAAGCGTGAATTTGTTTATATCTCAGGTTTGGACTTACAAACTCACCTTAAGCCCCAACAATCTAATATTGTTCTTATGAGCTTTGTGGGTATATTAGGTCTGAGTATTTTAGACATCGTCCCGCTGGTGAAAGGCCTATTAGTACTGCTAGTCGCACTCGTATTTATGGGCACGATTAAAGTCGGTGAGCTCAAACGTCGCTTCCCAATTGAACTCATTGCTATTGTAGGAAGTGCCATTGGTCTAGCAAAGTTGATGATCGGCACGGGCCTCGCAGCACAAATCTCTGATGCACTCTTTTTCTTATTGGGTGATTTTGGGCCATATGGCGCCTTTATCGCTATATTTGTGATGACCGTGGTGTTCACCGAGCTTATTACTAACAATGCTGCCGCAGCTTTATCGTTTCCCGTTGCTTATGCACTCGCCGCAGGGTTTGGGGTAAATCCTTTACCTTTTGTCATGGCCGTCGCATTTGGCGCATCAGCCAGTTTTATATCGCCATTTGGTTATCAAACAAACCTAATGGTATACAGCGCAGGTAACTATCGTATTAAAGATTATGTCGCGATGGGTTTGCCGCTCTCAATTATTTATTCAATTACGGTTTTGACTCTGATACCTATGGTCTTTCCGTTTTAGTAGGCACATATAATGGACGAAAATGTAGTTTGGCATAACTATGCCGTTGATAAAGACAAACGTAACGAACATAAAGGCCACAAGCCCTGCGTATTATGGTTTACCGGTTTTTCTGGTTCAGGTAAAAGCACGGTTGCAGGCGCGTTAGAAAGCGCGCTACATCAGCAAAGTGTGCACACCTATTTACTTGATGGCGATAATGTCCGTCACGGTCTATGTAAAGATTTGGGGTTCAGTGACGCTGACCGTGTTGAAAATATTCGTCGCGTGGGTGAGCTCAGTAAATTGATGGCTGATGCTGGCTTAGTGGTACTCACCGCTTTTATTTCCCCTTTTCAAGCAGAGCGAGACATGGTGCGTGATTTACTTGATGACGGTGAATTTATCGAAGTGTTTTTAGATACCCCGCTTGATATCTGTGAACAGCGAGATCCAAAAGGGTTATACAAAAAGGCGCGAGCAGGCGAAATTAAACACTTCACTGGTATTGATTCAGATTATCAGATCCCAACTCAGCCTGAGATCGTATTAGATACTAGTAAAAATTCGCTAGACCAATCAGTCACACAACTGGTAGCGTATTTAAAAGAAAAAAACATCATAGGATAACTTATGAATCAAACGGATCTGCTCGAAGAAGTTTTACATCTCAGCCGTCAAGCAGGTGAGGCTATTATGCCAATCTACGCGAAAGACTTTGCAGTCGAGTACAAAGCAGATGAAAGCCCAGTAACAGAAGCGGATATTGCGGCTCACAAGGTGATTGTAGCGGGCCTCAACAAGCTCACACCTAACACACCAATACTCAGTGAAGAAAGTGCACATATCCCCTGGAAGACTCGCCAAATGTGGGATGAGTACTGGTTGGTTGATCCGATTGATGGCACCAAAGAGTTTATTAAGAAAAATGGTGAGTTTACCGTTAATATCGCTCTTATAAGAGCTGGTAAACCCATTTTAGGCGTGGTCCACGCGCCAGCACTTAATGTCAGCTATTTAGCAGCTGAAGCCATTGGTGCATTTCGTGAATGTGGTGAAGCACGCATAGAGCTTAAGGTAACGCATAAGGCCAACACGGGTAGAATTAATGTAGTTGGTTCTCGCTCGCATCTTTCACCAGATCTTGCGGCCTATTTGGAAAAATTTGATGACGTAGAAATGGTACCTAAGGGCAGTTCTTTAAAACTGTGTTTAGTTGCAGAAGGCAGTGCCGATGTTTACCCACGCTTAGGGCCAACGTCTGAATGGGATACCGGAGCAGGTCATGCGGTGGCCGAAATTGCAGGGGCTACAGTTACTCAAGTCGATGGCAGCCCAATGACTTACAATCAAAAAGACAGCTATTTAAACCCCTATTTTATTGTCTCTAGATTGGTAGATTAACCGCTTTTATAAACATCCTAAAATAACAAGGCACCCGCTCGGTGCCTTTTTATTATACTTATCACGCTATAAAGAATACAACGATTGCATCGCTTTATAATCTACGCCGAACTCCTGCCTGAACCAATGATTGACAAAATCTTCGTTCGGGTTAATTTTGCCACATCGCAGCGCATTTTCAGCCACCGACTCAGCGGCAGAATGCTGACAATATTGCAGTTTCCAAAGTGCATTCAAATCCGATGTATACTGGCCTTGTAACGGCCTTAATTGTACCTTTAATAACTCAGTTAAGTTCAAGAAATTGGCTGCTAACGGCTTTATTTGTGCTTCTTTGTAATTCGCAGTATGACTCTTTGTCGAGTTAACTTCACTGCTGGAGTGTTGATGGCTCACCATTTGTCCTGCCATCATACCTTTGTAGCCCAACCGCACTGTGTAATACTCTTGATATTCACTTATCGGATAAATGTAGACACGTTCGATATCAACCTCAATCCGTTTTTCACTATTTTGTGGGTCAACTCGTGATTCTGTCACCATGTAACGCTTTTCTTGCTGAGTATGCCTGACTTGACGGTCGTAAGTAATATCGGTGCTAAATTGAAAGCGCGCACTCTGCTTTGCTTGTGAGGTATACCATAAGCTTTTTTGAAACGCGTTGCGCATATCAATGAGGGTGTTTTCCACTAAATAACGCTGTGCTGTACTCTCGAACGAACCTAAATTCAGCTGCGTATCAAAACGCACCCTGTTAAAACGGCTTTGATCATAATTGTCTAGCTTAAGTGACACGGGTTGATGCCATGCTAGACAGTATTTATGTACAAATTGACGTAAATAAAAGCGCTGACCATGAACATGCTCAGCAAGCGACAAGCAGCGCGATTTACCATCCTGATTTAACTGCACTTTATACTGCGTGAGTTCATCGCTCATTTGTGCATTGTTTAGCAAGTATGCATATTGACTTTCGAACCATCGAAACCGGTCTGGTTGTTGGCTATTGGACAAGCTCTTAGCTTCTTTGCTCAGCCACCTATTCATATGACCCAATTCTTCACTTTGAGTGGCAGCTTGGGCTCCAAATGACTCTAAGCTCCATTTAGATTGATTGCGTAAGATAGTTTCTAATTTCTGTGCTGCACCGGTAAAATTTCCGGCTAGACGCAGCATTCTTACCTCGATTAAGCCACGATCAACGATTTTATTTCTTGCGACCGCTAAACCTTGTTGCGCTTTAATGTCTTCAGCATCTTCAGCCAATGCTTGCTCATAAAGCGCAGCCGCTTGTTGATATAAGCCTTGCTGGTATAACTTGTCACCTTTTTCAACTAAGCTAGTACATGCCGATAAGCTAAATGCCAAAGCTAATATATATAACGGTTTGCGCATATTTTTCAACCATCCTTTTTGGTTTCATATCACCGAATTTATATGCCAAGACTCTACCTTAGTTCTCGAGCAAAATCTATTCATATACTAGCGCTGTTGATTTACTCTTTCATACACCTTAGCAAAAGTTTTCTCAATCACAGGCATACTCACTTGTAGCCTAAAGTGCGCTTGTAATAAACCCTGTAGCTGCTGAGTTCCGGTAATATCACACTGGGTATGTTCACCGGTATGCTCATTCCAAACTAAATAGTGTAAGTTGCGGATCAAATGACGCTGTCCACGGTCAATACGTGATACCACCAAGTTATTCACAAATCCCGCTTCTGGGTGTTGATGGCTGTAAAAATGCGCCACATCACAATCCCCTTCATAGACGATTCCTAAATCGACCTCATACAAATCAATCTGCTCAGGAGCCTGAATACTGACTTTAACTGCTTGCCCTTTACGTTCAATTTGATACTGATTCCCCCCCTGCTCTAGCGAATTATTATGATTAATTGGCAGTGGTAAAATCGGGGTTTTCACTCCAAAGCCAACATCAATGAGGTAATCACGCCCAGCTATTGTAAGTAATGTCATACGATGTGTTCTGGGGTTAGTATCAAGACCATTGACCATCACCCGCGCTAGTACAGGGCGCACTTTAAACCCAAGGTGAGCAAGTGCCATACAAGCAATCTTATTATGCTCAAAACAATACCCTCCTTGACGATTAGTGATCACCCGGGTAAACACGTCTGTTTCTTCAAGCGATAAAAAATCACCATATAATGCGTTAATACTGCTAAAGCTAAATTCAGCTAAATGCCTTATTTGCAATTGAGATACTAGCTCTAAACCACTCAAGTTGTCTGGTAGTCCAAGCTGGAGAAGATAATCTGCAATATGGTCGCTAGGTAACGTCGTCATGTAAAGTCCTGATTAATTGTAGTAAGTGCAGCCAAGATAAAACCTCAAGCTGGGTTGAGGTCAATAACTTTAAGCGTTGCTTTACCCATAAATATAAACAGATCGTTTATCACTCAATAAACGTACAAAAAGGTAATTATTATTTGGACAAACGCCATGTTTAGCATTTTTAAGAAAGACCCACAGAAAAAGTTACGTAAGCAATATGATGAGAAACTAGAGGAGGCTATGCATGCACAGCGCCGTGGCGACATCAAAGGCTATGCCCTCTTAACCGCTGAAGCTGAAAGTATCTGGGCCGAAATACTCCAATTACAGCAAAGTGACTAAATTACGGACATAAAAAAACCCAAGCCTAAGCTTGGGTTTCTTATTAATGCTTGTGCATTAACTATAGTCGATA
>NZ_PNBY01000070.1 GCF_005886875.1 Pseudoalteromonas aurantia
CTCAGCATCCAGCTGATTGTCCATTTCCCTGTAGTGCTTGCTATATCCTATAGCGTTTCCATAAACCTCAGCATCCAGCTGATTGTCCATTTCCCTGTAGTGCTTGCTATATCCTATAGCGTTTCCATAAATCTCAGCATCCGGCTGATTGTCCGTTTCCCTTTTGTGCTTGCTACATCCTATAGCGTTTCCATAAACCTCAGCATCCGGCTGATTGTCCGTTTCCCTTTAGTGCTTGCTACATCCTATAGCGTTTCCATAAACCTCAGCATCCAGCTGATTGTCCTCTGTCATTGCGTCCGGCAGTTTTAAATAAGCTACACTGAGTACGGCTTTATTTAATCCTGACCTGTACTTGAATACGGTGTAAAGTATAGAGAGTTTTTACGGGTACAAAACAAGTAAAAGTGCTTTGAATTATTGGTGAATAATTAAGCTTTACATTAAATCTAATTATAAACAATTACTTACAGGTGCTTTGGTGGTGTTTTCAGCACTGGTATCATTGATCTCCACATCAGAAGTAAGATATTTCTCACAAGCAACTTCTGATTTGATGATACTGTTATTTGCAACAACATAAAGCTAGTTTTATTCAAAGGGTGTTTTTTAGCATCATAAGAGATATTATTAGCTGATAATAATTATTGTTTTTATCTGGAGGCTTTAATGAAAAAAGCATTAGCGATTGTTTTTACATCTTTGACGTGTTTACCCGCATTGGCAGTAGACGAAGTTAATATCTACTCTTTTCGTCAACCGTTCTTGATCCAGCCAATTTTAGATGACTTTACCAAACAAACAGGCATAAAAACTAATGTCGTTTTTGCTAAGAAAGGGCTTATTGAGCGAGTGAAGCGAGAGGGTAAGCATAGCCGAGCTGATCTAGTATTAACGTCAAACTTTAGTGCCTTGATGCAGTTAGATGATCTCAACCTAACGCAAAAAATAGAAAGCGATGTTGTAAATCGTAATATTCCTGCTGCTTTTCGTGATCCGGCAGGAGAGTGGGTTGCATTAACGAAGCGTGTGCGTAATGTTTATTCGTCAAAGGAGCGTGTTGGCAAACTTGCTGATTTAGGCTACGAAGATTTAGCGTCTTCGACTTATAAAGGTAAAATATGTATGCGTTCAGGAAAGCACCCTTACAACTTAGGGTTAATTGCATCAATGATTGCACATCATGGTGAAGCGGATACTAAGCAGTGGCTTGAAGGTGTAAAAAGTAATTTAGCGCGAAAGCCACAAGGCAATGATCGCGCTCAAGTGAAAGCGATTAAAGAAGGCTTATGTGATGTGGCGTTAGGAAATAGTTATTACTTCGGTAAGATGCTACAAGACAGCAAACAAAAAGCATGGGCGGATGCCGTGCATATTAATTTTCCAAATCAAACAAACCGTGGTGCACATTTAAATGTTTCTGGTGTTGTGATGACCAAATATGCGAAAAATCCAGAAAATGCCTTGAAACTTATAGAGTTTATGACCGACAATAAAGCTCAGAATATGTATGCGTCAATGAATATGGAATATCCAGTAAAGTCTGGAGTAGCATTGTCGAACTTAGTGGCATCATGGGGCACGTTTAAGGAAGACGCATTACCATTGTCTGAAATTAGTAAATATCGTCCATTAGCACTTAAGCTGATCGATGAGGTTAAATTTGATCTTTAATGCAAGTATCGTTTTCTCTGTCTAAATGGCAGGTATTTGCGTGGCTGATAGGCATTTGTCTATCAGCACCGCTGGCTTTTTTGATCTTTGAATCTCTACAAGGAGATTCAGAGGTATTTACACATTTGTGGAACACAGTTCTGTGGGACTACACCTTTAACACCCTGCTGCTCATTCTTGGGGTGATTGCTTTAAGTTGTGTTATTGCATTGCCGCTTGGCTGGTTAACAGCGTATTGCCAGTTTCCAGGGCGCAAAGTATTTGAATGGGCTTTAATGTTACCACTTGCCATGCCAACTTATATTATTGCCTATATTTATACAGATTTATTTGATTACGCAGGCCCGGTGCAGGTGACTCTCCGAGAATGGTTCGGTTGGCACTCGCCTGATGATTATTGGTTTTTCGATATTCGTACTTTACCTGGGGCAATTGTCATGATTGCACTCGTGTTGTACCCCTATTTATATTTGATTTTTAAAACTGCTTTGAGAGAACAATCATTTAAGTTGGTGCAAGCAAGTCAATTGATGGGAATGAGTCCATTGCAAAGTTTTTTTAAAGTGAGCTTACCCTTGGCGCGTGGTGCAATTGTAGCCGCACTTGCTTTGATCAGTATGGAAACAATGGCTGACTTTGCAACGGTACATTATTTTGCAGTAAGTACGCTAACCACCGCAGTTTACGATACGTGGCTAGGTTATTACTCACTCACCGCTGCAGCAAAAATCTCTGGGATCATGTTGTTATTTTTGTTTGTATCTTTAATGCTGGAGCGTTTAAGTCGTAAAAATGACACCCTTCATGAGCGCCAATCGTCAGTGAATGAGACTGCCTTGTATCAACTACAGGGTAAATCAGCGTGGGGAGCAACAGCGTATTGTGTTTTAATATTGATGATTGCCTTTGTTTTACCGGTTAGTATTTTAGGTGGTTATGCAATTGACTACTTTGATGAAGCGTGGAACAGTCAGTTCTTCCTCTATGCATGGCAAAGCCTTAAAGTCTCGCTTTGGGTGAGCGCTATCGCCATTTTATTCAGCGTTTTAGTTGTCTTTTACCAACGAATTGGTAAAGGTAAAAGAAAGTCTTTACCAGGACGTTTTGCCAGTACAGGTTATGCACTGCCGGGGACGGTACTTGCCATTGCGGTATTATTACCATTAACGCTACTCGACACTAAACTCAATGAGTGGTTTGCTGAAACAAGCGTCGAACCAGGTTTATTACTTAGCGGCAGTCTTTTTGCGATGGTATTTGCGTATGTAGTACGATTTTATGCGATAGCGCATGGTGCTGTTGAGGCCAGTTATGTGAGAATAAGTCCGTCACTTGATATGGCGAGCCAAAGTATGGGCAAGGGCTTTTTTCAAACTTTGACTTTGATTCATTTTCCGTTATTACGTCGAGGCATTTTAACCGCCGCTCTGCTGGTATTTATTGAATGTATGAAAGAGTTGCCAGCGGCTTTATTATTAAGACCATTTAATTTCGAAACACTTGCGACACATGTATTTCAATATGTCAGTGATGAGCAATTAGAATTGGCATCGGTGTCAGCTTTGTTTATTGTCTTGGTGGGATTAATTCCGTTATATTTTGTTAATCGGTCTATGGAGCAGCATAATTAATGAGTAGCTTACTTTTACAAAATTTATCGTATCAATATGACGGTCAATCAGTTATTAAGAGCCTAAACTTAACAGTAGAGCAAAATGAAATAGTGTGTTTATTGGGAGCTAGTGGCTGTGGTAAAACAACCACGCTTAAAGCTATTGCAGGGTTAATTCAGCCTCAGCAAGGGAAGGTCGTTATTAATGGGCAATGTATGAGTGATGCAACGCAGTTCGTTGCGCCTCAGCACCGCAATATTGGCATGATGTTCCAAGATTACGCACTGTTTCCTCATTTAACTGTGGCACAAAATATTGCCTTTGGATTAAATAAACTCGACAAATCTGATCGTGAAAAGCGTGTTGCTGAAATGCTCGAACTTGTGCATTTGAATAACTTTAAATTACGTTACCCGCATGAGTTATCTGGCGGTCAACAACAGCGTGTTGCTATCGCAAGAGCGTTAGCCTATCGACCTAATTTATTACTACTTGATGAACCATTTTCAAATATAGATGCACTAGTACGTTATCAATTAATTAATGATATTCGGACCATCATAAAAGACCAGCAAGTGTCGGCAATTTTTGTCAGTCACTCAAAAGATGAAGCATTTGCCTTTTCAGATAAATTGGCGATTATGCATGAAGGGCAAATTGCTCAGTTAGGCTGTGCGAAAACCCTATTTCAGCAGCCGAAAAATAAAGTTGTGGCGGAGTTTTTGGGGCAGGGGATTTACCTCAATGCGACCCGGTATAACGGCGCGCGAGTCACAACCGATTTTGGTGATGTGAGTTCTATAGTGCCATTATCTCAGTCTCAGCAAGAAGGTCAAATATATGTGCGACCACAGCATTTAGAGTTAATTAATGACCCTTTAGGGCAAGTCTTTGTTGAGCAGCAGCGCTTTGTGGGTACTGAATATGTTTATCGGGTACGTTTTGCTGAGCAGCTAATAGAAGTACCGGCTCCTGCAGATACAATCATTGACGCAAACCTCCCTGTTTCTTTCAAAATAAAGTCACATGCGGTAAATTTCTTTTCTGAGCAAGAGCTGAATTAAGGAAGGGCTAGCATGGCGCAAGCGCAATCAGGAGTATGTGCTGAAGCAAACCTACATGGTCTACATTTATTTTTCAATGTACTAGAAGGGCGCGACGAAGTTGTGCGCGCAGCACTGGCGAACTGTGAGCGGTTGCAAAATGAATTGAGTGACCGCTTTTCTGAATCAATGGTAAGCAGCTTTGTTGCCATTGGTGCGCAGTATTGGCCTCACATTTATCCTGAGTATATTCCTGAAGAATTAAAAAGCTTTCCTCATATTAGTCATACTGAACATTTAATACATAGCCAGCCATTTGATTTAATGTATGTGATCCGCTCCGATAGGGAAGATGTTAACCACCTATTTGCGCAAAGTGTATTACATATGCTTGCATCCAATGTCGAGTTAGTGGCCCATGTTAGAGGTTTTCGTTTCCTCGATGGCAGAGACTTTAATGGGTTTATCTATGGTGGTAATGCCCCTCATGGCCGCTTTAAACGTCAAGTGGCACTGGTGAATAACCCACAACAACCAGATCATCAAGGCAGCTATATTCATGTGCAGCGGGTGCGGTTTAACATTGATGCGTGGCAAGCATTGGCACTTGATGAGCAAGAGCAAATAATGGGACGGACTCGATTGGATAACGTATTAATTGAGCCTGCACGTGAGAATAGTCATGCGTCGTTAGCTGAGCTAACCAATGAAGCCGGGCTCGCATTATTGCTCGATCAGAGTATGCCATTTGGTGATGTCTTTGAACAAGGCAGCTTATGGATGAGCTGTTCTGCTCATGCTTCAGCCTTTGATACTGTACTCACTTCTCGATTAGGAACACCCGCTAACTATGATCAGTGGTTAGATTATAATCAAGCTGATATGGGGGCTGCATTCTTTGCGCCTTCGGTGCAATTTTTAAATGCCATGGCCAAAAGCTGCGAGTAATATCCGCAGCTGTCGAAGCCATTATGGATGATAGTGACAGCGGTTTTTAAACATTGTCGAATAAAGTTTTAACTCGCTCGAGTGTCGCGTCTATTTCAGAGATTTGTGCTGGGGCTATAAAAATAGTGTCGTCACCGGCAATGGTACCTAATACACCATCAGCAGTTCCTAAAGAGTCGAGTAATCGGGCTATCAGCTGAGCTGCCCCTGGACTGGTTCTAATGATGATCATCATTTCATTGTGAATGATATCAATGACCAGTTGGCGAAGTGGGCTTTTCGCTGTCGGTACACCCATTTCTGCGGGTAAACAGTACACCATTTCTTGTTTTGCATTACGCGTTCTTACCGCGCCAAATTTACTCAACATACGTGAGACTTTACTTTGGCTGACATTGTCAAAGCCTTGCTCTTTTAACGCGTCAACAATTTCACCTTGTGAACCAAAGTTCTCTTCTTTCAGTAAAGCTTTAAATGCTTTGACCAGCGCTTCTTGTTTTTCTTGAGGCTGCATAACGATCCATAATTCAAATTGCGATGTTGGGATTCTACACAAAAGTGCGTTATGACCCAAATTTTACCGTAGTGATAATTGATTTGCTTAGTGGCGTAAACAGTAAGTGCCGTCAGCTTTACAACTATAGTCGAAAAAATCACGAAAATAACTCGGATTAATTTGTTTTTACCTGCGCTTTTCATTATCTTTACTGCACACTTGAACCCGTTTACCTTTTTTGGCTAGATTTTTAGTAATTTGTATGAATTTTACTGAGATTAACTGCATTTTATGTGGTTACTCAGGATACCAGTTGATTAAAATTCATAGTTCCCGATTACACAAAAATTCAATGATTGAGCGCTCGTGGTTGTTTGGTTTCACACGAGATAAAGTGTGGGTTAATGCGTACCAAAATTGCGGCACGCACCACCAAGCGAATATTAGTCATAAAAGAAAAATACGTTCTAAATTTACCTTCAATGTATGGAGAATTCACATGAAAGTTGCTGTATTGGGTGCCGCTGGCGGTATTGGTCAAGCGTTATCACTGTTACTTAAAAATGGCTTGCCTGCAGGTTCTGAATTATCATTATACGACGTAGCGCCAGTTGTTCCAGGTGTTGCTGTTGATCTTTCTCACATCCCAACGGCAGTTAAAGTTGCTGGTTTCGGTGCTGATGACCTAGACGCTGCACTTGCTGGGGCTGATATTGTATTGATCCCAGCTGGTATGCCACGTAAACCAGGTATGGATCGTGCTGACCTATTCAATGTTAATGCGGGCATTATCAAAACACTTGCTGAAGGTATTGTGCGTAACTGTCCTAAAGCACTAGTTGGCGTTATTACTAATCCAGTAAATGGTACTGTGCCAATTGTTGCCGAAGTATTTAAAAAAGCGGGTACTTATGAAGCATCTCGCGTATTCGGTGTAACAACATTAGACGTAATTCGTTCAGAAGCATTTATTGCTGAATTGAAAGGTGTTGATGTGTCTGAAGTAAAAGTACCAGTAATTGGTGGCCACTCAGGTACTACAATTTTACCGCTTCTTTCACAAGTGGAAGGCGTTTCGTTCACTGATGAAGAAGTTGCAGCTTTAACGCCTCGTATCCAGAATGCAGGTACTGAAGTGGTAAATGCAAAAGCAGGTGGCGGTTCAGCAACACTTTCAATGGGTGCAGCTGCAGCACGTTTCTGCTTCTCATTGGTTAAAGGTCTACAGGGTCAAGATGTTGTAGATTATGCGTACGTTGCTGTTGAAAATGGTGATGCACCATATTTTGCTCACCCAGTACGTTTAGGTAAAAACGGCGTAGAAGAAATTCTTTCTTACGGCGAACTAAGTGCGTTTGAGCAAAAAGCAAAAGAAGACATGCTTGCAACGCTTAACAAAGACATCCAAGAAGGTGTTGATTTCATGTCTTAATAGACAATGAAAATAAAAAAAGCCGCGTATATCGCGGCTTTTTTGTAATTAAATTCCATGTGGATTATGCAATTAGGTCAGTACTTTTATTGCTTTACTAATCCCTTCTAAAGTTAATGGATACATCCGGTTATGCATAAGTTCATCGATGATGCATATAGATTGGTAGTAAGGCCAATGGGTGGTCGGCTGTGGGTTTAACCATGCGACTTTTTCGAAGTGTTGGGTCAAGCGTTGAAGCCATACATTGCCCGCTTCCTGATTCCAATGCTCAACACTGCCGCCGGGGGAGGTAATTTCATAGGGGCCCATTGTGGCATCCCCGACAAAAATGAGCCGATAATCTTTACCGAAGCGGTTTATGAGTTGGTAAGTATCCAGAGCTTCGCTATCGCGTCGTTCATTATCTTGCCAAACTTGCTCATACACACAATTATGAAAATAAAAAAACTCTAAATGTTTAAATTCACTGTGCGCTGCCCCAAATAGTTGTTCGCACAAATGAATGTAGTCATCCATTGAGCCTCCAATATCGAACAGCATAATGATATTAATGGCATTGTGTCGTTCAGGGGTCATTTTGACATCGAGCATACCTCCTTGTTTTGCAGTTGCAGCGATGGTTTCATTGAGGTCAAGCTGATCGCTGGCGCCACTTTTTGCAAACTTGCGGAGTTTCTTTAACGCCAATTTCATCGTTCTGCTGGTGATTTCAGTGTTGGCGTCTAAATTTCGGTATTGACGTTTATCCCACACTTTAACTGCTTTGCGTTGCCGGTTACCATCTTGACCTATCCGAATGCCTTCTGGGTTATAACCATAAGCGCCAAATGGGGACGTGCCGCCAGTGCCTACCCACTTATTGCCACCAGCATGACGCTTCTGCTGCTCAGTGAGGCGCTGCTTAAGTGTTTCTAGTAATTTATCAAGCCCACCGAGTGCATTGAGTTGCTGCTTTTCTTCTTCGGATAGATTTTTTTCAAACTCTTTTCTCAACCACTCATTGGGGAGCTTTGTCGTGGATTGTAATTTCGAGAGTAAGTCTTGTGATTCTATCCCTTGAAAGTAATGGGCGAAGGCACGGTCAAATTTATCAAATTGCGTTTCATCTTTGACAAAAATGATTTTACTTAATTCATAAAAAGCATCGATGTCGGCAAAGGCTAAACCTTTGTCTAATGCACTTAAGCAGTCGAGTAGTTCGCGTGGGCTTACCTTTAGCCCATAGCGTTTAAGCGTGAAAAAAAACTCAATTAGCATGGTTTATCGCTTACTCATAAAAGCCAGCTTTTCAATTAAGCTCACATCTTGTTCGTTTTTTAATAAAGCGCCAAACAGAGGCATAAGACCACCCTGATGCTGTTTATCATGCAGCGTTGCGCTGTCAATATCTTCTGCCATAAGCAGTTTAAGCCAATCAAGTAACTCACTGGTACTGGGTTTTTTCTTCAGCCCAGGCACTTCCCTCAATTTAAAAAAGCTTTCTAGTGCTTGCTGAACCAATTCGGCTTTTATATTCGGATAATGTACATCAATAATTTGCTGCATTTGCTGGGCTGATGGGAAGTCAATGTAGTGGAAAAAGCAGCGCCGTAAAAAAGCATCCGGGAGTTCTTTTTCATTATTGGATGTAATGATCACGATAGGGCGGATTTTGGCTTTTACACGCTCCCCTGTTTCATAGACATGAAACTCCATTTTATCGAGCTCAAGTAATAAATCATTAGGGAATTCAATGTCGGCTTTATCGATTTCATCAATGAGTAAAACGGGGCGTTGTACGTCGGTAAAGGCGTGCCATAGCTTACCTTTAACAATGTAATTGTTTATGTCGTGAACGCGCTCTTCACCTAACTGACTATCACGCAAACGAGATACAGCATCATACTCATATAAGCCTTGTTGTGCTTTGGTCGTGGACTTTATGTGCCATTGAATAAGGCGGGTATCGAGACTGTTTGCAAGCTCTTGCGCGAGGAGTGTTTTACCTGTGCCTGGCTCTCCTTTAATCAAAAGCGGTTTTTCTAAGATAATAGCAGCGTTAACGGCTTGCATTAATGCGCTGCTTGCAATGTAATTATTGGTTCCTTGAAACTTCACTGGGTTACCTAACGACTGGTCTGATGACAATAGCTTATCTTGCCATAAAAAGGTGAGGTGTCGCTAGTGGTTGGATTTCATTTAGCTATGAACCTACATAGTTAAAACGCGGTATTTCGATGCCATCGCGTGTGATATTTTCTACAAACATGCTGAAAGGGCGGACCCAAAAATCAAAATCTCCATACAGTGTTTGGTACACAACCATACACTCTTGTGTTTCACTGTGTGTTGCTGTGTGGAATACACGATATTGCTGTCCTTTGTAATGCTGATAAATACCGGGTTTTAGTGTTTGCTTCACTGTTCGCTCCGTTTTCTGTGCGGTATACTGCGCACTAATGTTTGCCAAACTGGCCTGTTGTATGAATTATATTGCGCTTGATGACTTTAGAAAAGCATGGGTTTTTAAACACCAAGATTTACCAATATCCGAGAGTGACTTAGCGGCCATTAAACCAATGACGAAAGAGCGTGCGGCGGTTTTATGGAGTACGATGATAAGTCGTGATCAAGATCACCCTGACTTTTTCACCCCTTCTGAGTGGGTTGGTAAAGAAGATAGTTGGTCAGAAAATGTTGATTGGGAGCAGCCTTGGGAGCAAGGTGAGGGAGCATTACCAGAGTCAATCACCACACACCTTGGCTGGGAAGCGAATACAACGGTGTATTTTTGTATGTCGCGAGACCAGGTTATAGAAACTAATTTTGCAGTATTTGAGCGGTGTTGGCAGAATTTTATGTTTTTATGTGATGGCAGTTTACTGGTTGGTAAAAAGCGTACTGCTGTGGTGCAGTTTATGGAAAACGGAGAAGCACGCTTGGGTGAAAAGCCGAAAGGCTAGCTTGCACTGATAGGCCATGCTATAACTTTCATATAAAGGGAGAGCCAGTGTGGATAAACAACGGTTAATAACATCAAGTACGCAAAGTAGTTTATGGCACGATGAGCATGAACGCTTGCAGTTTGCTGAGTTAGTTAACGTATTTTATGCACGAGAGATCCCTGCTTTAGCAAAAAAAGCAGACAATGAGCAAATATCACGCGCTTTACTGAGCCTTCCTTATTATGTTGAACGAGCGGCCCGGCATATCGTGCAAGGGTGCGTTCCTTTAGAGTTAGACAGTCACAATGGCAGCTGGTTATGTGCGCAAAAAGCCCAACCAAAGTGGCACGCTGATGTGTGCGAGCATTATTTTTCACGTCATGCATCCGTCGGGTTGGTGGTACCCATTGTTATTTCAGGTGATGGTTTAACACGCATAGTCATAGACACCATAGATCAAGTGCGAGACAATACGGTGCACTGTAATCAGTATCAGTGGTTCGATTGTTCAGGGCGAAGTCATGATTATGACTCTACCATGATGCTTAAACCTTCTAAAGCGCTTCTTAGTGCCGCATGTTGTGGGCATCAATGGCGGTTTACTAAGGCGATAAGCCCAAGGATATTAAGCTTAAGGGAAATGCTGTTAGCCAGTATGATTAACTGGGAAAACGTCAGAACAATAAAAAAACGTCCATATTAATCTTAAAAAATGCATAGCAGGCGTTAGGAGCTAAATAGTGCGCTTATTTCAATTTGCTTTAGTTTGCTTAGCGGCCTTTATTCAGTATCAGCTCTGGTTTGGCCATAATGGCTTACAAGATTACACCAGGCTCAAAGAGGCAGTCACAGCACACCAACAAATCAATGCAAAGCTGCTAAAACGTAACAAACTACTTAAAGCTGATATAGAAGACTTAAAGCTTGGTTTAGAGGGCGTAGAAGAACGTGCTCGACATGAACTGGGCATGATCAAACCGAATGAAACATTCATAAGAGTTCTGCCAAAAAAACACCATGAATAAAAATCCAAAAATAGCCATTGTTGTGCCGGCAGCGGGTGTGGGCAGTCGTATGCAGCTATCACATCCTAAGCAGTACTTAGATATTGCGGGGAAAACGGTTTTAGAGCACACATTAGACAAAATGTTACACATTCCTGCGGTGAGTATGATCGCGGTTGCTGTGAGTGAACAAGATGCCTATTTTGCTGACCTTAATATTAATAGCAGGCGCATCATTCGTACCCCTGGTGGACAGGAGCGCTCTGATTCGGTGCTCAATGCGTTAAATCGACTGGTTGAGTATGCGCCGGATTGGGTACTTGTCCATGATGCGGCCAGACCGTTGGTTACCGCCTCAGATATTACGCAGTTAATGACCCAGTGCATACACAAAGGTCAAGGTGGGATTTTAGCTGCTAAAGTAAAAGACACGATTAAACGTGGCAATGAATATAGCTTAGGTACTGTGCCGCGTGATGAGCTATGGCAAGCATTAACCCCGCAAATGTTTCCATTTGAAGCATTGCGAGCTGCACTTAAAAGTGCCTTGTTAAACAACGTCAAGATCACCGATGAAGCATCGGCGATGGAATGGAATAATGAGCCTGTACAGCTTATTGCTGGGCGCTCAGACAATATAAAAATCACTACGCCAGAAGATTATGCTTTGGCGTGTTTTTTAATATCTCAACAGCAAAAAGAGAGTGCAACATGATAAGAATTGGCCATGGGTTTGATGTACAT
This sequence comes from Pseudoalteromonas aurantia, assembly GCF_005886875.1. Lineage (GTDB taxonomy): Bacteria > Pseudomonadota > Gammaproteobacteria > Enterobacterales > Alteromonadaceae > Pseudoalteromonas > Pseudoalteromonas aurantia_A. The sequence continues at coordinate 11,882 of NZ_PNBY01000070.1, forward strand.
AAATTCGGTGGTGAAGGTCCATTGGTAATTTGTGGTGAAAAAGTCCCATATCAATATGGCTTTATTGCACACTCAGATGGTGACGTTGCGGTGCATGCTCTATGCGATGCCTTGCTAGGGGCATTGGCTTTAGGCGATATTGGTAAACATTTCCCTGATACTGCTGATGAGTTTGAAAATATAGACAGTCGTATATTACTACGACGTGTTATGGCGCAAATTGTTGAATTGGGTTATCAATTGGCAAATTGCGATATCACTCTTGTTGCACAAGCCCCTAAGATGCGACCGCATATTGATGCGATGCGCGCTAATTTAGCACAAGATTGTAACGTTGCGCTTGATCAAGTTAATGTGAAAGCCACGACAACTGAAAAGCTCGGTTTTGAAGGGCGAAAAGAAGGTATTTCTGCACATGCAGTGGTATTGGTAACAAAGATATGAAGGATTTAAACTATTTATATGGTGAGCCATTATCAACGGCAGATTATAAAACCAGTGCAGAAGACTTTGTTGTAGATGAAATACTGGATATTGAGCTTACAGGTGAAGGTGAGCATGTGTGTCTACAAGTGATCAAAAAAGGCGAAAATACACAATACGTCGCTAAGATGATTGCAAAATTTGCCAATGTTGCGCCGCGAGATGTCAGTTATGCTGGCTTAAAAGATAGGCATGGTGTAACCAGTCAATGGTTCAGTGTGCCAGTCCCTATTAAGCATGATATTGATTTTACAGAATTAAATAGCCATAGTGTGTTTGTAGTTAAACAAGTCAGGCATAATAGAAAACTACGTACTGGCTGTCATTCAGGGAATAAGTTTCAAATTACTCTGCGTAATATTAGTACACCATTAGATATATTATCTCGCATCAATGCAGTACGCCAAGGAGTACCAAATTACTTTGGTGAGCAGCGATTTGGTCATGATGGGCATAATTTACACATGGCTGAGCGTATGTTTGCAGGTGAACGTATTCGAGACAAAAAATTACGCGGCATTATTATATCGGCAGCGCGCGCTCATATTTTTAATGCCATTGTAAGTCAGCGTGTTGCGGAGCATGGTTTGGCTAAAACTTGGCACAAAGAAATTTTTATGTTGAGTGGCAGCAATGCATTTTTTGAAGAAAACATCAGTGATGACACCATATCGCGGCTTACCAGTGGCGATATTCTTTTGTCTGCACCGCTTGTTGGCAAAGGTGAAAAAGGTTTAACAGAGCAAGAGAAAGCTTGGCTGCTGCCATTTAGTGCTTGGCAAGAAGGTCTGGCTGAATTAGGGTTAAAGAATGAGCGCCGGGCATTGCGTTTATTTCCGCAAGGTTTAGAAGTAAAAACACTGGATGAAACAACGATAAAATTGTCGTTTAGTTTACCAAAAGGGACATTTGCGACGGCGTTACTCAGAGAGCTGGTGAAGCACCGAGATGCCTCAAAAGATAACATAACGGACAATAATAGAGATGAGAATACTACTCAGCAATGATGATGGCGTACATGCTAAAGGGATTGCGGTATTGTACCAAGCATTGAGTCAAATAGCGCAAGTCACGGTTGTTGCACCCGATCGTAATTGTAGTGGCGCGAGTAATTCACTGACACTGATGAATCCTTTGCGGATGTCTAGGTTAGACAATGGGTTTATGGCAGTTAACGGCACCCCAACCGATTGTGTTCATATGGGGATCAATAAATTAATGACCGAACGTCCAGATCTTGTTGTGGCTGGAGTGAATAAGGGCGCTAACCTTGGTGATGATACTTTGTACTCAGGGACAGTAGCTGCTGCAATAGAAGGGCGGCACTTAGGGTTACCAGCAATTGCTGTGTCGTTGTGCTCAAAAGAGGAAGCACACTATGAAACGGCGGCCCATGTTACCGTTGAAATAATCAAAAAATTGCACTTTCACCCGTTACCCGCAGATCACATTATTAATATTAATGCCCCCGATTTACCCATTTCTGAGCTCAAAGGCGTGAAGGTCAGTCGACTTGGTTCGAGGTATCAAGCTGAAACAATGACACAGCAAGCCGACCCTTGGGGGCGGGATATTTTTTGGTATGGGCCATTGGGTCTTGAAAATGATGCGGGGCCAGGTACTGATTTTCATACTATCAGTGAAGGATATGCATCAGTTACTCCCTTAAAAGTTGATATGACTGCCCATGAAAGCTTGGCGACTATGGCAAGCTGGTTAAAAGAGTCTATGTAATGTTATTAAACAATTACGCGCGCAGTGCGAGTATTTTAATCGAGCAACTTAAAAAACTTGGAGTTGAAGACGCTAAAGTGTTAGCTGTATTAGAGCAAACACCACGGCATTTGTTCGTTGATGATGTATTAAAGCATAAGTCCTACGAAAATACGGCGTTACCAATAGGCCAAGGCCAAACGATTTCACAGCCGTTTATTGTTGGGAAAATGACAGAAATACTCAGACAAGTTGGGGTCGAAGGGTCTGTTCTTGAAATAGGTACTGGTTCAGGTTATCAAACTGCAATTTTGGCACAGTTGTTTGAGAGTGTGTGTACTGTTGAAAGGATAAAAAGCTTGCAGTGGCAAGCAAAGCGTAGAATGCACCAGCTTGATTTATATAACGTATCGATGAAACATGGTGATGGGTGGTTGGGCTGGTCGTCTAAAGCGCCTTTCGCTGGGATCATTGTTACCGCTGCAGCAAAGTCAGTACCGCACTCTTTATTGCAACAGTTAGAAGATGGTGGAGCACTGATCGTTCCTTTAGGTGAATATGAACAGGTTTTAACACTCTTTGTTCGTCAAGGTGAGCAATTTATTGAACATCCATTAGCGCCGGTAAAGTTTGTACCTTTGATCGCCGGTGATATTATTTAAAGTCTATTTTAAGTTGCGAGACAGTACTAATTTAAGCATTTATGATTATATATGGCGAACAGTAAACAATGATAAAAATGCATCTGCTAATTCTATTACTGGCTGCTTTGTTGTTGAGTGCCTGTTCTACTCGTCATAAACCAGCCCCTGTTACATCCCTAAACTCTGGTAAGACCTCTTCGACGCATAAATTTCATATTAAGAATAATCAATATAAAGTTCACAAAGGTGATACGTTATTTTCTATTGCCTTTAGTGCAAATAAAGATGTGAGGTCAGTTGCTCAGATAAATAATATAAAACCACCCTATGTGATTTATCCCGGGCAAATTATTCATTTAAAGCGTTTTGTAAATAAGAATAATAAGGTCAAAAAGCAGACAAAAAAACACAGTAACCCTAAAAATAACAAACAAAAAAGTAACAAAATACAGAAAAAAGAACTTGATAAGCCAAAACAACGGGAGTATGTTCAAAAAGAACAGAAGAGCAGTGTCAGAGTGCCTAAGCAAATGATTTCTAAAAAGGTACAGTGGCAGAGGCCAGTTTCTGGCAAGGTGATAAAACGTTTTTCTGTTAAAGATAATGGGTATAAAGGACTATTGATTGCTAATAAACATGGAACACCTGTAAAAGCTGCCGCAGCGGGCACTGTGGTTTATGCGGGAAGTGCATTAAGAGGGTATGGTAATTTAATCATTCTGAAGCACAATGATGATTATCTAAGTGCTTATGCACATAACTCGAAATTATGGGTCAAAGAGCAGCAAAAAGTTAAAGTTGGTCAAAGAATTGCCGACATAGGAAGTACAGACGCCACTGAGACTGCGCTTCGCTTTGAGATCCGTTTTAGAGGGCAAGCTGTAAACCCACTTAGGTTTTTACCTAAGGATTAAGACACTAACAGACAGTATGATGAATTTATACCATTCATTCGCTTGGGAGGATGCATATGGCTCAAACTGCAAATGTTAAGACCAAAAAAACGGAAGATTTTGAAGGAAAAAACGCTGATGTCACATTGGATGATTCTAAAACTGCGCTTTTAGAAAACATTGAAGATGAAGACATTTTCGCAAAAGACGAGATAGTAAAGAACTTAGATGCGACTCAGTTATATTTAGGTGAAATTGGTTTCTCTCCGCTGCTGAGTGCCGAAGAAGAAGTTTATTTTGCGCGCAAAGCTTTAAAAGGCTGTGAAGCTTCTCGAAAACGTATGATTGAAAGCAACTTGCGACTCGTTGTTAAAATCGCGCGAAGATACAACAATCGTGGTTTAGCGCTATTGGATCTGATCGAAGAGGGTAACTTAGGCCTAATTCGTGCTGTTGAAAAGTTTGATCCAGAGCGAGGTTTTCGATTTTCTACCTATGCAACATGGTGGATACGTCAAACGATCGAACGTGCCATAATGAACCAAACTCGTACGATCCGCCTTCCTATTCATGTTGTTAAAGAACTTAATGTATATTTACGTACGGCACGTGAGCTGACACAAAAGTTAGATCATGAACCGACGGCTGAAGAAATTGCAGAATGTTTGGATAGACCTGTAGAAGACGTTACGAAAATGCTGCGCTTAAATGAAAAAATCACCTCAGTTGATACACCAATTGGTGGTGAAAATGATAAAGCGCTGTTAGATATTATTGCTGATGAAAAAGGGCATGGCCCAGAGAATGAAGTACAGAGCAATGATATTAATAAGCACATTGTGGATTGGCTTGGTGAATTGAATCCTAAACAGCGCGAAGTGTTAGCAAGACGGTTTGGTTTACTGGGTTATGAGCCATCGACACTTGAAGATGTTGGTCGAGAAATAGGCTTGACGCGAGAGCGAGTACGCCAAATCCAAGTTGAAGCGTTACGTCGTTTAAAAGACATTTTGCAACATGAAGGGTTAAGTACAGATAGTTTATTTGAACAAGTGTAACCGTGAGCAACCTTATAATAAAAAACCACTCTGAGAGTGGTTTTTTTATAGGGAGTGTACCGGTTATAGTAATTTTTTTAGTTTATATAACATCGCATGAGCCTCTCTTGGTGACAGTTCATCTGGGTCCAGTGATTGAATGGAAAGCTCAAGTTCAGACGGTTCACTGGTTAGTGCGAGTATTTGCTGTGCTGGTGCAGCTGACTCCACGACACTTTGATGATTTTCTAACATTGTGAGCTTCTGCTTCGCCACTTTCAGTACGTCTTTTGGTACACCTGCTAGGCCTGCGACTTGTAAGCCAAAACTTTTACTCGCTGCACCATCAAGAACGGTATGCTTAAACGCAATGGTGTCGTTGTGCTCTACCGCATCGAGGTGTACGTTGACCAACTCATTTTGCTGTTCTGCTAATTCCGTGAGCTCAAAATAATGGGTGGCAAATAAAGTCTTTGCATTAATCTTACGGGATAAATAATCTGCGGTTGCGTAGGCAAGAGACAAACCATCATAGGTACTGGTTCCGCGACCTATTTCATCCATTAAAACTAAGGACTGATGCGATGCATTGTTTAAAATAGTCGCTGTTTCTGTCATTTCAACCATGAATGTTGAGCGACCTGATGCCAAATCGTCACTGGCACCAATTCGTGTAAAAATACGGTCAACTTGCCCGAGTGTTGCATGACTTGCAGGCACGTAGCTTCCTATGTGCGCCATTAGCACAATCAAAGCAGTTTGGCGCATATAAGTTGATTTACCGCCCATGTTAGGCCCTGTTATCACCAACATTTTCCGTTGTGGACTTAAATGGACAGGGTTTGCTATAAACGGATCTTTACTAACTTGTTCAACAACAGGGTGACGTCCGGCTTCAATACAAATTTCGTCAGACTCAGTTAAATGAGGTCTACAATAGTCAAGAGTTTGTGCGCGCTCAGCCAATGTATTAAGTACATCTAAGTCAGCAAGTGCAGCGGCCATAGTTTGCAGTTGTTCTAAATAAGGTGCAATAAACTCAAAGAGTTGTTCATACAACTGTTTCTCTAGAGCCAGTGCTTTGCTTTGGCTGCCGAGTACTTTGTCTTCATGCTCTTTGAGCTCAGGGATAATATAACGCTCATTATTTTTTAGTGTTTGCCTGCGGATGTACTCCACAGGAACTAAGTGTGAATTTGCGCGGCTGACTTCTATATAAAAGCCATGGACTTTGTTATAGCCAATTTTTAATGTATTGATCCCTGTGCGTTCGCGCTCGCGTTCTTCTAGTTGATCTAGTATGTCTGTGGCACCTTGGCTGAGTGATCGCCACTCATCTAGGTCGGCATTATAGCCAGTTGCTATCACGCCACCATCACGAATTAATACCGGAGGGTTATCGATGATTGCACGTTCTAGTAAATCTTGTAGCCTTGGTAAAGGGGTCGATTGTTGGCAGATTTGCGAAATGCGCGCATCGTTACAATCAGATAAAATGGTATGTAATGGCGCAAGAGCCTGTAAGGCTGAGCGTAAACGTGTTAAATCTCGTGGTCGCGCATTACACAGTGCGAGTCTCGCAACAACACGTTCAATGTCACCAATGTGTTTTAATGCATCATAAACTTCGATACTCAGTTGTGATTCGATTAAGCTTGTAATCGCAGATAAACGAGCATTGAGTTCTGAGCGGTTACGGATAGGCGTATGAATACGTCTTTTTAATAACCGAGAGCCCATTGGTGTAGAGGTTTTATCAAGTATTTGCGCAAGTGTATTATCAATGCTGCCTGATAAATTGACGGTTAATTCTAAGTTTTTACGGGTTGCGGCATCGAGGATGACCGCATGCTCGTTTTTTTCTAACGCAATAGCCCGAATATGTGGCAGTGCAGTACGTTGTGTGTCTTTAATATATTGCATAACACACCCCGCAGCGACAAGCGCCGTGTTTGCTTGTTCTACCCCAAAGCCTATCAAGTCTTTGGTGTTAAATTGTTGGCAGAGCAAATGTTTGGCTGTATCTAAGTCAAACTCCCACTCTGGGCGACGTCGGCACCCTTTAATTTGTTCAATTAAATACAAGTTTTGAAAAGACTCTGGATAGAGTAGCTCAGCAGGTTGTAACCTTTGTAATGTTGAGCTCAATGCTTCATCTGTTTGTAGCTCAACAATATTAAAGCTACCAGAGTTTATATCTAAATAAGCAAGCCCGTAATGACCTTGTTTATTTTGCCAAATACTGGCGAGTAAATTATCTTGGCGTTCTTGTAAAAGTGCTTCATCAGTGACGGTTCCAGGCGTAACAATACGTACGACTTTACGCTCTACTGGGCCCTTACTTGTTGCTGGGTCGCCAATTTGCTCACATAAAGCAACCGATTCACCCATTTGCACTAAACGAGCCAAGTAATTTTCAACGGCATGATAAGGTACACCCGCCATAGGAATTGGCGCACCACCTGCTTTACCGCGATGTGTTTGAGAAATATCTAGCAGCTGCGCGGCACGAATTGCGTCATCAAAAAATAGTTCGTAAAAATCGCCCATTCGATAGAATAATAAAATATCTTGATGTTCGACTTTGATCCTAAGATATTGCTGCATCATAGGTGTTTGTTGTTTTATAGTATGTTCAGAATATAAATCTATCGACATGCATCTACCTAAAAGGGTGAATATGGAGCTACAACAAGAGATCACGACCCTCGCTGCACAATTGGGTGCTATTTTAACGGATAAACGTCTGACAATCACTACCGCTGAATCATGTACTGGTGGCGGTATTAGTTTTGCGCTCACCGATACACCAGGGAGCTCTGCGTACGTAGACCGTTGTTTTGTGACCTATAGTAATCAAGCAAAACATGAACTGTTAGGAGTCCCCCTCCCGGTCTTAGCACAATATGGCGCGGTCAGTAAACAAACAGTGCGTGAAATGGCCCAAGGTGCAGCACACAATGCAAAAGCAGATATAGCGGTTGCTGTTTCAGGTGTTGCGGGCCCTGGCGGTGGTAGTGCAGAAAAGCCGGTTGGGTTGGTCTGGTTTGCATTTTATATTTTAGGGGATCTCGAAGTAAAAAAATGTATCTTTTCGGGGGATAGGACACAGGTTAGAATGCAAGTCATTGCTTTTGCAATAGATATTATAATTAATAAATTTAAATAGAAAATATGCTTGATACTGTGATTCCATACAGTATACTTACTCGCATTACGCAAGATTGGAGAAGCAAATGAACGATAATAAACAAAAAGCACTTGATGCTGCATTGTCACAAATTGAACGTCAGTTTGGTAAAGGTTCAATTATGAAGTTAGGTGATAGCCAAGCTTTAGATATTGAAGCTATCTCAACCGGTTCACTAGGGATAGATATTGCTTTAGGTATAGGTGGTTTACCAACAGGACGTATTGTCGAAATTTATGGTCCTGAGTCATCTGGTAAAACAACGCTTACCCTTCAAGTTATTGCTGAAGCACAAAAGAAAGGCAAAACATGTGCCTTTGTTGATGCTGAGCATGCGCTAGATCCAGTCTATGCAGAAAAACTCGGTGTAAATGTTGATGATTTATTAGTATCGCAACCAGATACAGGTGAGCAGGCACTTGAGATTTGTGACATGCTAGTTCGTTCAGGCGCAGTCGATGTTGTGATTGTAGACTCTGTTGCTGCACTTACGCCAAAAGCTGAAATTGAAGGTGACATGGGTGATCACCATGTTGGTTTACAAGCTCGCTTGATGTCACAGGCATTACGTAAATTAACTGGTAACATCAAACGCTCTAATACTTTGTGTATTTTCATTAACCAAATCCGTATGAAAATTGGTGTGATGTTTGGTAACCCAGAAACGACGACTGGTGGTAATGCATTAAAGTTCTACTCGTCCGTACGTATTGATATTCGCCGTATCGGGTCTGTAAAAGATGGTGATGAGGTCGTGGGTAACGAGACGCGTGTTAAAGTAGTTAAAAACAAAGTTGCACCACCGTTTAAGCAAGCTGAGTTCATCATTATGTATGGACAAGGTATTTCTAAACATGGCGAATTGATTGACCTAGGTGTTAAACACAAGTTAGTTGAAAAAGCCGGTGCTTGGTATAGCTATAAAGGCAGTAAAGTAGGCCAAGGTAAGTCTAATTCAATTAAATTTTTGAAAGACAACCCTGAAATCGCAAATGAGATTGAAGGTCAATTACGCGAAATGTTATTACTGCAAGCCACGATCAAACCAGAAGACGGTGAGGATCAAGGTCTTGCTGCGGTAGATGCTGAAGCATAAATTGAAATGATAGCCAGATGCAACTATATCTGGCTGCTTTGCTATATTTAGAATAATAAAAAGTGTGGCGTATAATTAATATATGCCATCCTCTGAGTCTGTAAGTAACTTTGTGTAACTGCCACCATTTACATGTAATCCGTTAAATGGTGTTCGAATTCAATCATAAAGCGATTTAAAACTGTTCGCCAATTTTTGATTGGCTTTGTCCATTTCTTAGATGCATCTATTGTTGATCTGCTTTAATCAAACAGGACACTTTAATAATGGAATATAATCCAATTATTGAGGTGTTAAATGACAAAACGAACAAACAGAAATTATACGGCTGAATTTAAGCAAGAAGCTGTGGCATTGGTAACTGGGCAAGGTTACAGCGTACCAAAAGCAGCGGCGTCTTTAGGTATCACAGATAAAATACTTTATAACTGGAAAGCTAAGTTTGAAACTGAGCAATCTGGGACCAGTTTAAGTGCAGATGAACGAACAGAGCTGTTAAGGCTGTGCAAGGAAAATAAAGAACTCAGGATGGAAAAGGAGATCTTAAAAAGGCCAGCGCCCTCCTGCTAAAGGAAACCAAGTAACGTTTAAAACCGTTAAGAAGCTCTCTTCAGTATTTCCAGTGAGTAAGCTTTGTAAAGTAATGAACGTCAGTCGCTCAGCCTATTATGCTTGGCTAAAGCGACCCGCAAAAATCATTACAGCAGAGCATTTGCATATGTATCGAAGAGCCAAAGTCATCTTCGAGCAAAGCAGAAATAGCTTGGGTTATCGAGAGCTGAAGAAGCGGTTATGCAAGGAGGGCTTTAAAGTCAGCGAATATGGCGTTAAGAAGTTAATGGCTAAGCTTGGTTTAGTTGTAACTCAGCGAGTTGCCTACAAAGTCACAACCAAGCGCAAACATAGTGATGCCGTTGCTGATAACCTGCTGGATCAGAACTTCAATCCTGTTGCACCAAGTCAGGTCTGGGCTGGTGATGTGACGTATTTAAAAACAGGGGAAGGCTGGATGTACCTAGCCATTGTTATGGACTTATATTCACGCCGCATCGTTGGCTGGCACATAGATAAGCGAATGACGACTGACTTGGTCAGCAAAGCTATGATGAAAGCTTATAACTTACGTCAGCCACCAAAAGGCTTGGTGTTTCACTCTGATAGAGGCCCACAATATACCAGTAAGCATTACCGTAAACTGCTAACCACCCACGGTATTAGAGCGAGTATGTGCGATGTTGGAGCGTGTTGGGATATGCGGTTGTTGAACGCTTCTTCGCTAGCTTAAAACACGATTGGTTGTTGAAAGCTCCTCAGCCAACACATGAGTATATGAGAGATGATGTGGCAGCGTATATGCGCTATTACAACTTAGAACGACTTCATACGGTAAATGGTGATCTGTCGCCAATTGAATATGAGCAAAGTTCCTTAAGAGAAGTGTCCTGATTTAGTTGCGCAGAACACTAAAACATAATTAGCACTAGAATGCATATTTTACTGAGAACTGTAAACGGGTGATATCTCCTTTTAAACCGCTTTGTGTTTCACGAGTACCTACTTTGTACTCAGCGCCAAAAGTAAGTTTTTTGACCGGTGAGTAAAGTAAGTTTGCACTATAGCTTATACTCGACTCCGTCGGATCGCCAGAGATCGGTAGTAGGTTAGTGTCATTGTCGGCAGAAAAGAAGGAATATAAGAACGTTGAGCGAAACTGGCTGTTCCAGTGGTGCTGATAGCCAATAAAGCCAGATGTTGAATCGATGGCGTGTAACTCATTACCATCATAAACACCTCCGTTGGCAACGTTTAGGCCTATATAACGGCCAAGACCTTTACCTTGTGTCAGCATAAATTTAAGGTTGTTCTTACCAAAGTTCACTCTACCTGATGCACTAATACCAAACGATGTTTCACTCTCATCGGCTGCACCTGTTTTATAGGTTAGCTGACGAGCTAGTGCGCTGACTACAACATTCCCCCAATCGCCTTTATGGGTATAACGCGCTGTAAAGTCGGGCATACTTGCGTCATCGGTTACAACTCGACCTTGCTGCGCGGTTGTGATTGTGCTTTCTGGGTTTTCAGCAGAAAAAGACCAATTACCCACCGCATATTTGACCATTGCTTGACGCACAAACACAGTGCCTTCACCAGGTCCAACAAAGTCTAATGTTTCAGGCAATGCACCGACATTTTGAAAATTTGACCATGCTTGACCAAATAACCATCCTTTGTAGGTGATAAACGCTTGTCTTAGACGAGGTGAATAAGAGTTACTTACTCGTTCATTACCACCGCCTGTGACAATAAAGTCTAATTCGATTTTTGTTTTGATATCACTGCCATCAGCTAGCTTAGTCGCCGTCGAAAAGTTAAATCGTGATTGACGTGCGTGCATGTCGAACACCGCATCTTCAGCGCTGCTTGCCGATACTGGCGTCGTGCCCGGAACGTAAAAGTCCCTACCTATATGGGAGCTAGGCAATGTGCCATCAGAGAAGTCACTCCACATAGCATCTAACTTTACATACCCACCATAATTTACTTTGGTGTCACCAATTGTTGCAGCGTAACTCGGAGCGCTTAAGGCTGCTGAAACGGCAATTGCTGTAAGGGTTTTTATTGCGAAATACTTTATTGTCATAATTTTTGTTCCTTATAGCCACGTTGAATAGGCAACGATTATTGAATAGGGTCATCATCACTTTCGATTAAGCATGAATTTTACTCAATTACCTATTGGTCTATGAGACTAAGGTGGCACGAATGAGAAGTTGGAAAGAGTTGTATTGGTATTGGGTATAATTTATATCATGTAAAATTATGTTATTTCATGATTTTATGATGTTAACCATCTGATTGTACTGTTTAATTCAATAAGAATGCTGCTTGCTCAAAATTACAACTCTTTTCGGGCCATATACAACTAAGGTCTAATACTCTCCTGTGCGCAGCTGAGTGATCCTTGATGAAAGCCTTTCGGCAAGTAATTTACCATGGAGATGACTATGTCACAGAGCATTTATCCTGTTCCTGAAAAAATCAAGAACGCCGCACTTATTGATAATGACCAATACAACGAAATGTATAAGCAATCGATAGAGGATCCGCACGGTTTTTGGGCTAAGCATGGACAGCGCCTAGACTGGTCGACATCCTACACCAAAGTAAAGAACACGTCTTTTGATAAAGGTCATATTGATATCAAGTGGTTCGAAGATGGACAACTCAATGCTTCTTTCAACTGTATTGACCGTCATTTAGCAGACAAAGCTGACAAGGTTGCGCTGATCTGGGAAGGCGACAACCCAGAGCATGGTGAAAATATTACTTATCAACAGCTACATGATGAAGTGGCAAAGCTCGCAAATGGTTTAAAAAAATTAGGAATTGAAAAAGGCGATCGCGTGGCGATATATATGCCAATGACACCACAAGCTGTATATGCTATGCAAGCTTGTGCACGAGTAGGGGCGGTACACTCAGTGGTATTTGGTGGCTTCTCTCCATCTGCAATTGCAGACCGGATCAAAGATTCTGGTGCAAAAGTGGTCATTACCTCAGATGAAGGACGCCGTGGCGGCAATGCTGTTCCATTAAAAGCAAATGTTGATGAAGCTGTTGCACAAGAGAGTGTTACCAGTGTAGAGCATGTAATTGTACATCAGCTAACAGGGGGAGAGGTCGAGTGGAACGCACATGATATATGGTGGCATGATCTGATTAGCGACTTGCCAGCGACATGCGAACCAACCCCCATGAATGCTGAAGATCCTTTGTTTATATTATATACCTCAGGCTCTACCGGCCAGCCTAAAGGCGTTGTTCATACAACTGGGGGCTATTTAGTCTATTCATCAATGACCCATGAATATGTTTTCGACCTAAAAGCAGAGGATGTCTATTGGTGTAGTGCGGATGTAGGTTGGATCACTGGCCACAGTTATATCGCCTATGGCCCGCTTGTTAATGGGTGTACTCAAGTTATATTTGAAGGCGTGCCTACTTATCCAACAGCTGGTCGTATGGGTGAAATAGTTGATAAGCATAACGTTACTATTTTATACACGGCACCAACGGCTATTCGTGCACTCATGGCCAAAGGCGATGAACCAACGGCAACATCAAATCGCTCAAGCTTACGTATTTTAGGCTCAGTGGGTGAACCCATTAACCCTGAAGCATGGAGTTGGTATTACGAAAGTATTGGTAATGGTACATGCCCAATCGTAGATACTTGGTGGCAAACGGAGACCGGCGGCATCATGATCACACCATTGCCAGGTGCGACAGATATGAAACCAGGCTCAGCGACTCGACCTTTCTTTGGTATTGCACCAGCACTGTTTGATGCTCAAGGTGACACACTCGAAGGCGCAACGGATGGTAACTTGGTTATCCTAGATTCGTGGCCATCTCAGGCTCGTACGGTCTATGGTGATCATGAACGTTTTGAGCAAACTTATTTCTCTGCATATCCTGGAGTTTACTTTACAGGTGATGGCTGTCGTCGTGATGAAGATGGTTATTACTGGATCACAGGGCGCGTAGATGATGTACTGAACGTGTCAGGTCACCGTCTTGGAACTGCGGAAATAGAAAGTGCGCTCGTGGCACATGAAGCGGTAGCTGAAGCGGCTGTTGTTGGTTACCCTCATGAGATCAAGGGACAAGGTATTTATGTTTATGTCACGCCAAATGAAGGCATTGAGGTGAGCGATGCGTTGACAAAAGAAGTCAGAAACTGGGTTCGTAAGGAATTAAGTCCAATAGCATCACCGGATATGATCCAATGGTCACCTGGCTTGCCTAAGACACGTTCAGGAAAAATTATGCGTCGCATTTTACGTAAGATCGCAGCAAATGAGTATCAACAGCTGGGAGATACCTCTACGTTAGCAGATCCGAGTGTGGTAGATGAATTGATTGAAAACAGGTTGAATCGTTAATATTGCGTTAAAAACTTGAATTTCATTGGATTCTAACCGTACTATATCGGCTGTCCTCTCTTAGATGACAGCCGAAATTTTAGGAGTAAAGCATGAATCAGTTTTTAATCGCGGATGATCACCCTTTATTTAGGGAGGCTTTGAAAGGCGCACTTCAAACTCAATTTGAAGGTTTAGAGGTTTTTGAGTCGGAAAACTTCGAGACAACGTTATCAGTTTTATCCTCTCAGGAAGAGTTAGATTTACTCTTGTTAGACTTACATATGCCCGGTAGTGGAGATTTGTATGGTTTGATCCGAATAAGAGAAGACTATCCCTGTTTACCTATTGTCGTTATTTCAGGCAGCGAAGACTTGACCATCATTTCAAAAGTGATGGGTTATGGTGCTATGGGCTTTATTCCTAAAGCATCTTCATCACAGGATATTGCTCGAGCAATTGCGCATGTACTCGAAGGAGATAGTTGGTTACCGGTATCAATTAAAGACAAAGTGTCAGGGTTAGAAATAGAAGACAAAGAAGTTGCGCAACAGGTTGCTTCACTGACACCTCAGCAGTATAAAGTACTGCGTTATTTACATGAAGGCTTGTTGAATAAACAAATTGCGTTTGAGTTGCACATATCAGAAGCCACAGTAAAAGCACATATTACGGCTATCTTCAGAAAGTTAGGTGTTTATAATCGAACTCAAGCAGTATTAATTGCGTCAAAGTTGCAGCTTGAACCTGTTGAAGCCATGTCGTAAAAACGTAAGCAACGAAGTGTCATAATCGCACTTCATTGCCAATTTATTTAGCTAAAAACGACAGTTTTGTTGTCGTTGATAAACACTTTGTGCTCCGATGCTAATTGAAGTGCTTTACAAAATACTGTTTTCTCGATGTCTCGTCCCATCTTTGCCATTGCTTGTGCTGTATCAGCATGACTAACTTGAGTCACATTTTGTGCAATGATTGGCCCTTCATCTAGCTCATCGTTAACAAAGTGTGCCGTTGCGCCAATGATTTTAACTCCTCTTTCAAATGCTTGATGATAGGGCTTTGCACCAATAAACGCCGGAAGAAATGAGTGGTGAATGTTGATAATTCTATTATTAAAGCGTGCGACAAACTCAGGGCTAAGAATACGCATATATTTTGCTAAGCCGATGATGTCTGGTTTGTAACTTTCAACTAAGTCGCCAACAGCTTTATCATGCTCGGCTCGCGAAAGCCCTTCGTGTGAGATAAAGTGATAAGGTACGCCAAACCCTTCAACCAATGGCGCTAAGTCTGGGTAATTGGCTACTACAGCGAGTATTTCAATATTTAGCGCTTGCTCGAATTGCTTTAATAGCACTCCACCCAGGCAGTGTGCTTCTTTTGTAGCAAGTAGCACAACCTTGGTTTTTTCTTCCCCATGCATGGTGACTTTTGCCCCAGAGGGCAATTGTTGACGTAGCTGTGTCAAAAAGTTATCGCTAGGTTGCCCGGTTAATTCTGTGCGCATGAAAAATCGTTGGCCTGCGGTATCTACAAATTCATTATTGCGTGTAATATTTAAGGTGTGTTCGAAACACAAGTTAGTTATTTTGGCGATGAGACCTACATCATCAGTGCATTCTGTTGTTAAAATATAATTCATTTTTCCTCATTCCTATATGAATAATCCCCCTCTACTTTAAAAGTAAACGCGGTATTTGGGAATGTTAATTTCTCATAGAGTGCATACTATTAATTTTTTATTTTCCAATATTTTATATTTTTGAGTCCTTAATGTTGATGTATTAATAATGCCCTGAGTTTTGCGGGTTTTATGGGTTTAGATAAATAATGAATATTGAGCGCTTTAGTTTGGGTTTTTAGCTGAGGATCGCGCATTGCGGTGATTAAAACAGCTGGTACTTGGCTTTGCCAAATTTCACGTAAGGTTTTGATGAGTGTGATGCCATCACAGTCAACTCCGAGTTGGTAATCCATCAAAATCATATCAGGCGCTTTATTTTCTTGTGCATACGTTAATGCCTCATTCATATTAATGAATAATTGGTAATTTGCTTGCCACTTATCTAACAAACTAGCCATGGCTGATAAGTTCTTAGGGTCATCGTCAACCGCAATGAGTGACAACTTGCGCTTATTATCGCTGTTGCTCTGTAATAATGTTTGTTTATCGGATCTGTGTGGTGCTAGTGCTGAATCACCATACGGAACTTCAATACTAAAACGGCTCCCTTTGTTTTGAATAGAGCGAACATCAAGTGTAACTGATAATAAATCACAGAGCCGTTTAACCACACTCAGTCCAAGTCCAACACCTTTATTATCGTCATTCTTTACACGATAAAAGTCATTAAAAATCTTTTTTTGCTCATACTCACTGATGCCAGCCCCTGTGTCCCACACTTCTATGCGTAAATTATGCTTACGTGCACGACAGGCCACCAGTACTTTACCTGTATCTGTGTATTTCACTGCATTTGACACTAAATTTTGAATAATTCGGCGTAAGTAAGTGGTATCACTGTGTACTATATGGTGGGCACTACGCACCGCCAGGATCAGCCCTTTTTCTTTTGAGAGCATTGCATACTCGTTTGCAAGTGGATTTAAAATATCGTCAATATCAAAATGGCGTGGTGAGGGCTTCATAGCGCCTTGTTCAAGTTTAGCTATATCAAGGAGTGCTGACATAAGGTGCACCGTTGAATCTAAGCTATCACCCAGTTTGTTAAAGTTTCCCTGATCTTGAGGGGTTAGGGCTTGCTCGTTGATAGCGGCGAGATAGAGTCTTGCTGCATTGAGTGGTTGTAAAATATCGTGACTGGCCAGCGCCAGGAAACGTGTTTTACTATCATTGGCCATTTCAGCGTCTTTTTTAGCATTAATGAGTGCCTGCTCGGTTTCAATTCGACTGGCTATTTGTGATTCTAAATCGGTGTTAATGGTTCTGATCTCTTGAGTCCGAGCTTCTATACGGTTTTCGAGATCCATATTGATTTCTTCAAGCGCATTTTGTGTGGCGATATGCATGGTTATGTCAGAAAAGCTGGTAACAAACCCTCCTTCAGGTAACGGGTTACCTATCATTTCATATACTTGCCCATCACGACGATGACGAATAAAGTGATGAGATGTACCATTACGTAAGTGTTGGACTCGCTTCTCCACTTGGCGCTCTATTTCACCTGGTCCACATTCTCCGCGATTGGCATTAAAGCGGATCACTTTCTCAATGGGTAAGCCAACATCAAGAAAACCTTCGGGATAATTAAACATTTCACTGTAGCGTTTATTCCAAGCAACCAGTTTTAGATCTTTATCAACAACAGAAATACCATGACTTAGGTTTTCTAAAGAAGTATAGAGTAAATTTTGATTAAATTGCAGAGCTTGTGTTGTTTCATCAAAGAAGTTAACGACTTCTTCAAATGCCATTTGTCTGCCTGAGGCAACGGTATGAATTAAAGCTTGAGCAGATGAGGCGCCTAAAACACCGGTAAGAGAACGCTCACAATAAGCGATAAATTCAGGTGTTGGATAGGCATTATTGTCATCAATATCGTGGCTTAATGAATAATGACCAAGTAATTGATTAGAGCGCTGCACGCCTAAAAAGGTTTGCAATAACACTTTAAAGTCATACACGCTGGCTTTGACATTTTTGTTTAATCTTTTGGCTAATGTGGCTTGTTCTTTGGGATTTACAAAAGCCGCTGCCTGAATTTTATCAATTAACCGTTCATGGGCAGCCAAAGAAAAGCTAATGTAGCAACAAACATTTGCACACAGAGCGATGAGTGTACCTTGAGTGATAATGCTTTGACGGGCGTCATAGCTCATTATTGCACCGGCTTCGAGTACCGGAAGCATAAGAAACACTATCCAACAGACTAAACCTGCAAACAATCCAGCATATACACCATACGCATGGCCTTTACGCCAATACAGGCCAAAAACAATGGCAGGAAGAAGCTGTGTGACAAGAGAAAAAGCGACTAACCCCATGTTGGCCAGAGCTTCTCCATGACCAAACCATTGCTGATATAAATAGGCCAATAGTAAAATAGCAGCGATGATAAAGCGTCGAATTAACAGTATCTGAGATTTATAGTTTTTGGTTAATGGGTTATATCTAAATTTACGTTTGATAAGTAATGGTAGTACCACATCGTTTGATAGCATGGTGCTTAGTGTAAGGGTTGCAACGACGATCATGGCAGTTGCAGCAGATAGCCCGCCAATAAACACAAAGGTGGTAATGATTGAATGACCATGCATAAGGGGCAAAGCTAATACAAAGCTATCAGCAGTAACACCTAAACCAATATTTGGGTGTATGGCCGCAGTGGCGATGGGAATGATCATTGCGGCGGTTAGTAACAGATAAAGTGGAAATGCCCAACGCGCAGTGTGTAAATGACGTCTGTCTTGATTGTCGACTACGGTGACGTGAAATTGGCGAGGTAAACATATAATGGCTGCAGCTGCCATAAGTGACTGACCAATGAAGTTAAAGTTAAATAATTCAAAACCTTGCCAATGCGTGCTCAGTGACAATAGCGTGTCTGGTTGTTTATAGAGTGAGATTAATGCCAGCGTTGCCACTGCGGCCAAGGCCAATAGTTTAATTAATGATTCAAATGCGACGGCCAGCATTAAGCCGGAACGATATTCGGTAACATCCACTTTTCGCGTGCCAAAAAATATGGCGAATAATGCCATGATGAGTGTACCTGTGAGCGCCAATATAGTGCCAGATACTTTTTCGTCTTGTTGTAATAATAAAAAACTACTGCTCAATGCTTTGAGTTGTAATGCAATATAAGGAATTGTAGCCAGTAATGCGATGAGCGTAACCATAATGGCTGTGGCTTGGCGTTTTCCGTAACGAGCCGAAATGAAATCGGCAATGGTAGTAATGTTTTGTTTTTTGCTCACCAATACCAGTTTTCGCAAAAAACCATGGGCAAATAAGAAAAGAATAGCAGGGCCTAATAAAATAGGTAAATAGTGCCAACTGCTGGTTGCGGCAGTACCCACAGCACCATAGTAAGTCCATGAGGTACAGTAAATTCCCAGAGAAAGAGCATAAACGTATGGGTGATGGCTTATTCTTAGCGCATTGGGGGTCGTTTTATCACCCCAATTCGCTATCCAAAACAAAATCCCGATATAACACAAGGCGACAAATGTTAAAGCTACAGTCATGGTTTTTCTTATTGTTTGCTGGTATTTCTACCATAACATATTTGTCTAATATGTCGTCATATTGATTATGGTTATTTGTTTGTAGCTTTATGTTTTATATGACTTATTTCAATTTTTGTGTCGTATTTTAGACTAATGTCTTATAAATAGTGTTTTCATTAAATCATCAATACTGCCGTGTACACAAAAGAACATAATTCTATGTTAAATATGGTGTTTTTTGTTTTCTGTTTTGGCTCAAATTCCAGTTTACGTAAACGTAATCATTAAGTTAAGACTAAGGTCTCAATTTCATATTGCAATGACGTTGCTAAGGTAAATAGTGACAATTAACACCAATACGGCTCAATCGTGAGCAAGTGAAAGGGGATAAAAATGGCTTTTAAAGACGAAGAACAAGCAAAAGCATACTGGTCAGAAAATCTCGCTCTGATGTTTAAGTTATTGGCAATTTGGTTTGTTGTGTCATTTGGTTTTGGCATTTTATTGGTCGACGTACTGAATGATGTACGTTTTTTTGGTTTTAAACTGGGTTTTTGGTTTTCACAGCAAGGCGCAATTTATACGTTTGTTGCTTTGATTTTTGTCTACGTATTCAAAATGAATTCATTAGATAAAAAATATGGCGTAGATGAGTAGGGGTATAAAATGGACGTACAAAATCTTACATTTATTATTGTTGGTTTAAGTTTTGCACTTTATATCGGCATCGCAATTTGGGCGCGAGCAGGCTCTACCAATGAATTTTATGTCGCTGGCGGCGGCGTACCCCCATTTGCTAATGGTATGGCGACGGCGGCAGACTGGATGAGTGCAGCATCATTTATTTCTATGGCTGGGATCATTTCTTTTGCCGGATACGATGGTGGTGTTTATTTGATGGGCTGGACGGGTGGCTATGTACTGCTGGCTTTATGTTTAGCGCCATATTTAAGAAAGTTTGGTAAGTTTACGGTGCCTGATTTCATCGGTGATCGTTATTATTCACAAGTGGCTCGAATCGTTGCTATTTTATGTGCCATCTTTATTTGCTTCACGTATATCGCAGGGCAAATGCGAGGCGTGGGTGTGGTCTTTTCTAGATTCTTAGAAGTTGATATCGAAACGGGCGTTTACATTGGTATGGTTATTGTCTTCTTTTATGCTGTATTAGGTGGCATGAAGGGGATCACCTATACGCAAGTGGCACAATATTGTGTATTAGTATTTGCCTACTTGGTACCGGCTATTTTTATCTCGTTGATGATGACTGGGCACTTCTTACCACAAACGGGTTTTGGCGCGACATTGGCAGATGGCTCCGGTATGTATGTACTCGATAAGTTGGATGGACTCAGTGCTGAACTCGGTTTTGCGCAATATACCGAAGGATCCAAAAGCATGATTGATGTATTCGCGATCACAGCAGCATTAATGGTCGGAACAGCTGGTTTACCGCACGTTATTGTTCGTTTCTTCACGGTTCCGAAAGTCAAAGATACGCGGATCTCAGCAGCATGGACATTGGTTTTTATTGCTATTGTTTACACCACAGCGCCTGCTGTTGCCTCGTTTGCACGAGTAAATATGGTAGATACGATTAATGGTAAAGATGGCAGCGGTACACTCTATAGTGAAGCGCCACAGTGGGTAAAAAACTGGGAAAGAACTGGGTTAATTACTTTTGAAGATAAAAATGGTGACGGAAAAATGTCTTATTCGGCAGGTAAGCTAAGTGATCCAAATAGCGCCAATGAGGTGAAAATTGACCGTGATATTATGGTATTAGCTAACCCTGAAATTGCAGATTTACCAGCGTGGGTTATTGCTTTGGTTGCCGCTGGAGGGATTGCCGCTGCACTGTCTACGACTGCGGGGCTGCTATTGGTGATCTCTACATCCGTGTCTCATGATTTACTAAAACGGACTTTAAAACCTGATATCAATGATAAGCAAGAGCTATTAGCTGCGAGGCTTGCTGCGATGATAGCGATTGTGATTTCTGCTTACTTTGGGATTAATCCGCCCGGATTTGTTGCTTCAGTGGTTGCCTTCGCATTTGGTCTTGCTGCAGCAAGTTTCTTCCCTGCGATCATTATGGGGATTTTCTCAAAGCGCATGAACAAAGAAGGCGCAATTGCTGGCATGGTAACAGGTATTACCTTTACCGCGACGTATATCATTTACTTCAAATTTGTAAGCCCGGATCTCAACTCAGCAGAGAACTGGTTGTTTGGTATTTCACCTGAAGGGATCGGTATTGTTGGTATGATTGTGAATTTTGCGGTGGCTGCGGTAGTACTTAAGCTAACAGCTGACACACCAAAAGAAGTACAAGATATGGTCGAAAGCATTCGTAACCCGAAGGGATCATTCGCGGCACAGGCACACTAACTCCGCTTGGGAATTGTTAGCCCAGCCTACTGGGCTAACAATTTATAGCAAAGCGTGTTGTGACCTCACTGTACATACTTTGCTATAAATTGTCTTTTTTCAGGATCATATTATGACTGCTCATGTACAGGATGTCATGGCATTTACGCATAAACAAATGCCGTTCAGTCACCTTCCATCTGCTGCTTGCGCGTATTTTTCAAACCATTTAAGTGTGATATATGTGACGTATGAAACGCAAGGGGAGTGGCTAAATCAAACAGAAGTGAATCTGTATTTAGTGCGTTCTGGCACATTTGATTTGGTATCGTCGCAAGGAGAGGTAGTGGTCCGGTTAGCAGAAGGAGATTACTTTGGTTTTCCTTCACTGTTGAGCGGCGATAAAATTAGTAATCGGTTACAAGTGGCAACCCCTGGTTTGGTATACGTTTTGGGTCAACATGATTTTGACTATTTACGTAGAGAGTATAAAGAGTTTGAACAGCACTTTGTGAGGGCGCACACTAATCGTTTATTAAGTACACATTATCAGTCTAGAAGTAGGAATTGGTCAGAATATAAAGTGAATGAGATGATGTCTGCGCAGGTGATCACATCAAATATGCAGATAAGTATTACTGAGGCGGCAAGAGTTATGTCACGCCACGGTATTTCATCTTTGATCATTACGGATGGAAGTGAGTTATTGGGGCTGATCACGGATAGAGATTTAAGAAATCGTGTGCTGGCTGTTGGGTTTGATCCTAGCTTACCAGTACAGACGATTATGACAGAAAAGCCAAAGTTTATTTTTGAACATAATCGTGTATTTTCTGCACTTCAGTTAATGTTGAAGCATAATATACATCACTTACCTGTATTAGATGAAGAGTACACCCCCAAAGGAATGATCACCAGTACGGACTTACTTAAACTACAAAAAAGTGATCCGGTACAACTCATTAATCAAATTTATAAAGCTCGCAGTGTACTGGAAGTAAAACGCTGTGCGAGTGAACTCCCTGAATTGCTCAAAAAGTTTTCTAACAAAATCGATGATATTTCAACCATAGGTAAAATACTAAGTGGTGTGACAGATGCATTAACGACTCGCTTAATTCAGTTATATCAAGCGGAGCATGGCATTGCGCCTTGCGACTTTTGTTGGGTATGTTTTGGCTCACAAGCCAGGGAAGAGCAAACATTACATTCAGATCAAGACAATGGCTTAGTGCTTGAAGAGGCGGTAACAGACGAACAACTTGTATATTTTGCCCGCTTAGGTGCGTATGTCTGTGAACATCTTGTCGAGTGTGGCATAAGGCGCTGCCCAGGTAATATAATGGCTAGTAATGAAGCGTGCAGAGGCACGGTGACACAGTGGATTGATCGCTTTTATAATTGGATTAGTTCTCCTACACCTAAAGCCATGCTCAATTGCAAAATATACTTTGATCTGCGATTAATTGATGGATCTGCATCGCTGTTTCGAGATTTATGCGCGCAGTTAGATCAGATCTGCAAAGATGATCTTTTTTATGCGACGATGGCGACTGACATAAACACGAATTCTGTGCCGATTGGTTTATTTCATCAATTTAAACTTGAAAAAGGGACTGTGGATCATAAATACTTGGATCTTAAACGTCGAGGTGTGGTGATCATTAATGATCTGGTTCGCTTATACGCTTTAAAAGCGGGTGTATTAAAAGCAAATACACTTGAGAGGCTTGATGCGTTGTTACAATTTAGCGTATTGAGTAAAAGAGATATTTTTGATTTGAAAGACTGTTGGCGCTACCTCACACAACTGCGTTTAAAAACACAAATAGATCGAGATGGACTCCCGAGCAACTGTATCGATCCACAAGCGCTTACTTCTTTGCAAAAACATCAGCTTAAAGAAGCTTTTTTCTTAATAAAGCAGGCTCAACAGGCGAGTGTATTTAAATTTGCTCGGGGGAGTTTATGATGGGGGTGTGTAAGTGGTTACATTCGCAATGGGTATCGTGGCAATTGAAGCAAAGCTACTTTGATCAACATGAGTATGTGATTGTAGATCTTGAGTTAACTGGCTTAGAGCCAAAAAAACATGAGATTGTGTCTGCTGGCTGGGTGACGATGCAATCGTTAAAAATAAACTTAAACACGGCGGGGTATATGTTAAATAGTGATGTGAATAGCTTACTGCAAAGTCCGATTTATCATGGGGTAGACAATACACAATTAACCGCACAAGGCGCACCTTTAAGTACATTAGTTGACACGTTTGCTGAGGCCTTAAATGACCGGATTTTGGTTTGTCACAATGCACAACTTGATTGGGCGTTTATTCAACATGTTGCAAGCGCTGAGCAGAAAGTGATTCAACCAAAAGCAATTGTCGATACTTTAAAAATTGAAAAGCACCGTTTATTAGTACAAGGAAAACACCTAAAGCAGAGTGATTTAACTCTTGCTGCGTGTCGTGAACGCTATGCTTTACCAGCCCACTATGAGCACAATGCATTAAGCGATGCCTTAGCAACTGCGGAGCTATTATTGGCACAATATCATACGATGAATATGGGCAATCGTGAAAAACTCAGTGCAATAATGTAAAAAATGTTGTTTTTCTCTTAGACATTTTTCTTTGGTCGATTACAATAGCGCCATCTTAAAGGGGAACATCCCTTCTTCTATACTAAAGGCTGGATTTTCAATTCAATGGCAATCAAACTGGCTATTAATGGTTTTGGTCGTATAGGACGTAATATTGTACGTTCGCTGTACGAATCTGGACGCCAGCACGAGATTCAAATCGTTGCGGTAAATGAACTTGCAAATCCAAAAGGGGTTGCACACTTACTCAAATACGATACAGCTCATGGTCGGTTTGCATTCGATGTAGATTATCAAGCACCTAATCTCACCGTCGCGGGTGATAATATTCAATTATTTTCTGAGCCTGATCCGAGCAACCTTCCTTGGGAAGCACTCGATATTGATGTGGTTTTAGAATGTACCGGTGTTTTTCATTCTCGCCAAGACGCTGATGTACATTTAAAAGCGGGTGCTAAAAAAGTACTATTTTCACAACCTGCAGATGCCGATGTTGATGCGACAATTGTCTATGGTATTAATGACGAAGAGCTGTCTTTTACCGATACCATAGTATCGAATGGGTCGTGCACAACAAACTGTATTGTTCCAGTGATTAAAGTCTTAGATGACGCATTTGGCATTGAGTCAGGTGCAATCACGACGATCCATGCTTCAATGCATGACCAGCAAGTGATTGATGCTTATCATAGCGATTTGCGTAGAACACGAGCTGCGAGTCAGTCGATTATTCCGGTTGATACAAAGTTGGCTCGGGGTATTGAACGTATATTACCTAAGTTTCATGGCCGTTTTGAAGCGATAGCGGTGAGAGTACCGACAATTAATGTGACCGCGATGGATTTAAGCGTGACGGTGAATCAAGATGTTGATTTAAGCTCTATAAATCAGATATTAAGTAAAGCTTCAGGTGGCCGCTTAGACGGCATCTTAAGCTACACCGAAGAGCCGTTGGTCTCGGTTGATTTTAATCATGATCCACATTCTTGTATTATTGATGGCACGCAGACACGTGTTAGTCACAAAAGGCTCGTAAAGTTATTAGTTTGGTGTGATAACGAGTGGGGGTTTGCTAACCGAATGCTCGACACATCAGTAGCCATGATGGCTGCCAAATAATAGTTTATAATCATAAGTATCGTTTAGTAAGGAGATGTTCATGTCAGTCATCAAAATGGCAGATTTAGATTTAAGCGGCAAGCGCGTATTAATTCGTGAAGATTTGAATGTGCCAGTTAAAGGTGGAAAAGTCACCTCTGATGCACGGATCCGCGCATCTTTACCGACTATCAAATTAGCACTTGAAAAAGGCGCTAAAGTGATGGTTATGTCTCATCTAGGTCGCCCTGTTGAGGGAGAGTATGATGAGCAGTACTCATTACAGCCTGTCGTTGACTATCTTAATGATGCACTTGAGCAATCTGTTCGTTTAGAAAAAGAGTATTTGAATGGTGTTGAAGTTGCTGAAAACGAAGTAGTTGTTTTTGAAAATGTGCGCTTTAATGTGGGCGAGAAAAAAGATGATGAAACATTATCAAAACAGCTAGCAGCATTGTGCGATGTGTATGTGATGGATGCTTTTGGTACAGCTCATCGTGCGCAAGCATCTACGCATGGCGTAGGTTTGTTTGCCGAGACTGCATGTGCAGGGCCTTTATTAGCAAATGAGTTAGAGGCACTGGGTAAAGCACTCGATAATCCGGCGCGTCCGCTAGTTGCAATTGTAGGTGGGTCAAAGGTATCAACAAAATTAACAGTACTAGATTCTTTGTCGATCGTGGTTGATCAATTGGTTGCAGGTGGTGGTATTGCGAATACCTTTATTGCAGCTGCGGGTAACCCCGTAGGTAAATCATTATTTGAAGCAGACTTAATTGCTGAAGCGAATAAGCTGACGACTGCGGCAAAAGCGAACAATGGTGAAATTCCAGTTCCAAGTGATGTCGTTGTCGGTACTGAATTTTCAGAATCAGCAGTAGCGACTATAAAAGACGTTGCTGATGTTACGGCTGAAGATATGATTTTTGACATCGGTCCTAATACCGCAAATACGTTGGCAAAAATCATTGAGCAAGCGGGTACCGTGGTCTGGAATGGACCTGTAGGCGTCTTTGAATTTGACCAATTTGGTAATGGTACACAGGCAATTGCTAATGCGATTGCAAAATCTGATGCATTTTCAATTGCAGGGGGGGGCGATACTCTAGCAGCTATTGATAAATATGGTGTAGCAGACAATATTTCATATATCTCGACTGGTGGTGGTGCTTTTTTAGAGTTTTTAGAAGGGAAAAAATTACCAGCAGTAGCTATGCTTGAGAAAAGAGCTAGCGTGTAAAAAGAATTATGGCCAGCGTTTGCTGGCCTAATTATTTGTCTTATATCTCTCTCACATTTGATATTTGATAAATATAGCTTCGCCGTTAGTAGGCGAGGTGACTAGGTAGTCACAGATAAAATTATCCCGTTCAAACTAGATGATAGAGACTGTCATCGACTATTGGAGAAAGCAATATGGCTTTAATCAGTATGCGTCAATTACTTGATCATGCAGCCGAGTATGGTTACGGCGTTCCTGCCTTCAACGTAAACAACCAAGAACAAATGCGCGCCATTATGGAAGCGGCACACAAGACAAACAGTCCTGTGATTGTTCAAGGTTCAGCCGGAGCTCGTGCTTATGCTGGTGCCCCATTTATTCGTCATATGATCCTTGCCGCTGTAGAAGAGTGGCCTCATATTCCAGTAGTAATGCATCAAGATCACGGTACATCCCCCGGTATTTGCCAGCGCTCAATTCAACTTGGCTTCTCATCAGTAATGATGGATGGCTCTTTGCTTGAAGATGGTAAAACACCTTCAAGTTATGAGTATAATGTTGATGTTACGCGACGTACAGTAGATATGGCACATGCATGTGGCGTGTCAGTTGAAGGTGAACTTGGTGTGCTAGGGTCTTTGGAAACTGGTGAAGCTGGTGAAGAGGATGGGATTGGTGCCGTTGGTAAGCTTAGTCTAGATCAACTACTTACCGACCCTGAAGAAGCAGCCGACTTTGTTAGCAAAACAGGTGTTGACGCATTAGCAATTGCTTGTGGTACATCCCATGGTGCTTATAAATTTACACGTCCGCCTACAGGCGACATATTGGCTATTAATCGTATTAAAGATATTCATACGCGTATTCCAAATACCCACCTAGTTATGCATGGATCATCATCTGTACCGCAAGATTGGTTAGCCGTGATTAATGAACATGGTGGTCAGATCCCTGAAACGTATGGGGTACCTGTTGAGCAGATCATCGAAGGGATCAAGCATGGTGTTCGCAAAGTAAATATAGATACAGATCTACGTTTAGCGTCTACCGGTGCTATTCGCCGTCATTTGGCAGAGAACCCAGCCAACTTTGATCCTCGTAAGTATTTGGCTGAGGCAACAAAGGCGATGACAGCAATTTGTGTTGATCGTTATGAAGCATTTGGTACCGCCGGCAATGCGAATAAGATCAAGCCAATCTCTTTAGATGATATGCACTTGAAGTACTTGTCAGGCGAACTTGAGCAACAGATCAAATAAATACTAACGTCAGTTAATTCTATATAAAGCTCCTTTAAGGGGCTTTTTTTTGGATCATTATTTTATTAACACAGCTACTGTGAGAATGAATTTAAAGTATTGATATAAAGTAATATTTTACAATTAAGTGCGTTGAGCTACCACTTGCTTATGTTAAGATCAGGTAGAGATCATTATTATACTAACGCAGTCGTGAAGAGGATCTATTAAAGGTTGATAACACCTTATATCGCGCTTGATACGCGCATTTATGACAGGGTTTAGGGCAAGTGACTTAATCTTTTTGAGTTAAATAGAAGACTTAAGCTAGTAAAATAATGATCCCAGTTTGGATCCGGTTGGTATTATTCTGATCCTTTACCCTGTTGTTGATATAAATTTGATCTGTTCTTTTTCATCAACTTGATCTATTGCAAATTGCAGCTAATTTTTAAATTAGATAAAAATTATGTAAATGCCATACGGAACTGGTGTTTACCTCTTACTATTCTGAGGCTGCGCTACTTATGAAGACTAAAATACTATTGTTCTTATCGACAGTCAGTTTACTTACTGTATCTGACATTACCCTTGCAAATGACGTTAAAGTATATGGCCGGGTCCATGCTGGCTTGCAGTTTAGCGACATAGGCGATGACGATGAAACATCCATTAAGAGCTACGCCTCGAGAATGGGTTTGAAGGGCAAGGCTAAGGTGAATGATGGCCTTGATGTATTTTTTAAATACGAATTTGAAGTAAATCCTGTTGATAATGATAAAGATGGAAAAAATGGCGACAATATTACAGCGCGATCTCAATATGTGGGGGTAAAAGGAAAGTATGGTGAAGTGCTGGTGGGAAGAAATGATACTCCTTTGAAAAAGTCGCAAGGTAAAGTTGATTTAATGAATGATTTTACCTCGGACAACAAAGCGTTGTTCGCTGGGGATAATCGGTTAGGTGATACGATTCAATATACGTCCCCATCGCTGAATCATATGAAATTTATTGTTAGTTACATTGCTGAAGACAACAGTAAGCAAGATGGAGAGACTGGGTTGTCTATGGCGGGGGTTTATGGTGATAGTAAACTGAAAAAAACGTCCATTTATGCCAGTGTTGCAAGAGACACAAAAGTAGCAGGACGAGATATCACTCGGCTTGTTGTTCAAGGAAAGCTTGGAGATGCGACTATAGGCGGCTTGTATCAACAAAGTGAGAAAGTCGACAGTGATGACTCTGTTGACAGTGTTGTGGTGAGTGCGTCATATAAGTTGCCTAACAGTTACAAGCTATTAGCCCAATATCAGGACTCTGATGGCGCAGAAGGCAAGTTGAAAGACTCTGGTAATTCAACCTCGGTTGGGGTTGAGAAAAAGCTCTCAAAGCAAGCTCGGATGTATTTATGGTACTCTAAATTTAGCTTAGATAACACACCAGATCAGGATCATATGGCATTGACGCTTCGTTATGATTTTTAAATAAAAATCCCAAAAATTGAAATAAACCTGTCATAACTTTTTGATAAAAAAATCGCTTAACATAAATAGTTAAGTGATTTTTTGGCACCTTTTGTCAATCCACGTTACACTTTCATAAAACTGTCACACTAAGTCATAATAATGAAAACATCTTCGGTAATGAAAGAGAATATTGGGAATGTCACGTAAAGTACTTGTAGTTGATGATGAAGCACCTATCAGAGAGATGTTGGTATTTGTGCTGGAACAAAATGGGTTTCAAGCAATTGAAGCAGAAGATTACGATTCAGCAATTACTGCGATGGTTGAACCGTACCCGGATATGGTATTGCTAGATTGGATGCTACCAGGTGGCAGTGGTATACAAATTGCAAAAAAATTCAAGCAAAGTGAGTACACACGACAAATACCAATCATAATGTTGACTGCACGTGGGGAAGAAGAGGATAAAGTAAAAGGCCTTGAGGTGGGAGCTGATGATTATGTCACCAAACCTTTTTCTCCAAAAGAACTGATGGCAAGAATTAAAGCCGTTATCCGTCGAGTATCTCCGACTTCACTAGAAGAAGCGATTGAAGTACATGGATTAAGATTAGACCCTATTTCACATCGAGTGACTTCTGCGGGCAGTGAGTTAGATATGGGACCTACAGAGTTCCGTTTATTACACTTCTTTATGACGCACCCAGAGCGAGTATATAGTCGAGAACAGTTACTTGACCATGTTTGGGGTACAAATGTTTATGTTGAAGACCGTACGGTGGATGTTCATATTCGTCGTTTACGCAAAGCGATAGCGCCTTTAGGACATGATCGACTGGTTCAAACTGTGCGTGGCGCAGGATATCGATTTTCAAGTAAGTTGTAAGTGCATGGCACATTGTTATTAGGGTCAATCATTTATGTACCGAGTGATTAATAAGCAGGCGTTGTTTAAGCGCCTGTTTTTGTATTTTTTGCCTTTGACATTAATCGGTATTTTGATTGGCGCACCGTTTATTTTATTGTTTATCGGTGCGTTATCATTATTGCTTTGGCATTATCACCAATTATATAGGTTAAGTGATTGGTTACTGAATCAGCGCAGTTTCAACCCGCCAGAAGGGGAAGGCGCCTGGGAACAAATATTTGAAGGGATTTACCACCTTCAGCATCGTAATCGTAAAAAACGTAACGAATTAGCTGAATTGATCCGCCGCTTTAGAGAAGGGGCTGAAGCAGTACCAGATGCTGTGGTTGTGCTGCAACAGGATTTAAGTATTGTTTGGTGTAACCAACTGGCACTAAAAGTTCTTGGTCTACAGTGGCCAACAGATCATGGTCAGCGCTTAGACAACTTGATTCGAGATCCTAAATTTATAAAGTACATGCAATCACATGACTTTGATGATCCATTAGAGCTAGATTCAGGGCATGCAGGCGAGCAAGTGCTTGAGTTTCGAGTTATGCCCTATGCTGAACAATTAATGATGGTGGTACGAGATATCACACGTTTAAAACAGCTAGAGCAGATGCGTAAAGATTTTGTCGCCAATGTATCTCATGAGCTAAGAACGCCATTAACAGTCGTTACTGGATATTTAGAGATGATGGATGCGGACAATATGCCACCTCCTATGATGTGGGAGAAAGCACATGGCACCATGATAGAGCAATGCAAACGGATGGATAGCCTTGTGAATCAATTACTGTCTTTGTCACGCATAGAGGGTGCGCGTCGACAGGAGAAAGACAAACCCGTACGTGTACCGGATATGTTGGCATTGATCCAAACTGAAGCCCATTCAGTTAATCAAGATAAGCACCATGAATTGATTTTTGAAGTAGATAAGTGTTTAGACATTCTTGGTTCTGCTGATGAACTACGCAGTGCATTTTCTAATTTGGTATTTAATGCGATCCACTATACAAAATTAGAGGGGCGAGTTGTCGTTAGGTGGCAGCGGATAGAGGATCAAGCGTGCTTTTCTGTTGAAGATAATGGTGATGGGATAGCCCCTGAGCATATTAATCGCCTAACTGAGCGGTTTTATCGTGTTGATAAAGCGCGTAGCAGAAAAACGGGCGGATCTGGTCTTGGTTTAGCGATCACCAAACATGTATTAACACGACATAATTCTAGCTTAGAGATCCAAAGTACAGTGGGTGAGGGATCGTGTTTTTCTTTTGCATTTGCATCAGAGAAAGTAAAAATTATGACAAATGATGAAAGTCATGAAAGTGTCATTTTAAAGTAATTTTTTTGTCATTAAAACGCGGCAGAATGAATCGCGTAATTTAATGGGAGAACAATTGGAGCAACCCAAATGAAATTCAAAAGTTTAGTCGCCGCAATGGGCGTAGCTGTTACAACACTTGTCGCAACACAGGCGTCAGCATTAGACAAAAATTTAGTAGAGTATAATAAAACTAGCGGTATTTCAGGTAACTTCTCTTCAGTTGGCTCTGATACACTTGCTAACATGATGACCTTTTGGGCAGAAGAGTACAAGCGTATTTACCCAAATGTAAACATTCAAATTCAGGCTGCGGGTTCTTCAACAGCGCCGCCAGCTTTAACAGAAGCGACTTCTAACTTTGGCCCAATGAGCCGTAAGATGAAGTCTAAAGAAATCGAAGCATTCGAAAAGCGTTATGGTTACAAACCAACAGAAGTACGCGTTGCAATAGATGCACTGGCAGTATTCGTGCATAAAGATAACCCAATTGAAGGCTTACGTATTGACCAAGTTGATGCTATTTTCTCTTCAACGCGCAAGTGTGGAGCAGAGGAAGAAGTAAAACGTTGGAGCGATGTTGGTTTAGCGGGGAATTGGGCTGCAAAAGATGTGCAGTTATATGGACGCAACTCAGTATCTGGCACATACGGTTATTTTAAGAAAAAAGCCCTATGTAAAGGTGACTTTCGAAATAATGTAAATGAACAGCCAGGCTCTGCGTCTGTTGTTCAGTCAATTTCATCTTCTGTTAATGCAATTGGCTACTCTGGTATTGGTTACAAAACATCTGGTGTAAGAACGGTTCCTTTGGCTAAAAAGGGCGATAACTTTGTTGATGCAACACTCGACAATGTTGCTAAAGGTAAGTATCCGTTATCAAGATTCTTGTATGTTTATGTAAATAAACACCCAAACAAGCCGCTATCACCAATTGAAGCTGAGTTCTTAAAAATGGTGCTATCAAAGGATGGCCAGAAAATTGTTGAGAAAGATGGTTATGTACCGTTATCTAGCAAGATGGCAACCATTGAATTGAAGAAACTAGGTCTTTTGTAAGATAAACTAGTTTAAAAAAAGCCGCTCAATCGAGCGGCTTTTTTGTATCTACTTCTGTGT
This sequence comes from Pseudoalteromonas aurantia, assembly GCF_005886875.1. GTDB lineage: Bacteria > Pseudomonadota > Gammaproteobacteria > Enterobacterales > Alteromonadaceae > Pseudoalteromonas > Pseudoalteromonas aurantia_A. The sequence goes on from NZ_PNBY01000070.1 coordinate 44,407, forward strand.
ATCAATAATTCTTAAGTATTAAAGCTAATTTTAAAAAATGACGACTACCAAAAACTGATTTTTAGAAGTCGACACCAATAAAAGTAGTATTTTTATGACTATGTTACGGTCAGTATCGACTTTATACTTAACAGGTTATTACTGATATTTTGGATTACTATTCTTTGTTAGCTTTTCGACTTGAGCTTTGCATTGATTGAAAGAATCAATACATTCGCTATCACATATATCATGCGACATAGTTCCTGGGGTGTTACTTTGCTTACAACTGCTTTCACATTGATAGTTTTGTTGAGCGCAGTGATTCAATTCCGCAGAGTTGTAATTCTGACAAGCGCTTAATAATACGATTACACAGAGTGGCAGTCCGAATTTCATCTTACTTCCTTCTAGATTGACACTTGTAAGTTATCTATTAATCTCACTGATCCTAAAAAGGCGGCAGCTAAGATCACAAAGTGATCATCATCAAGTGTAGCAGGCTTTAATGTATTATTGTTTGCAATAGCAAAGTAATCAGGCTGTAACCCTTGCTTTTGTAAGGTTGCCTTTGCTTGGTTTTCTATTAAAGTAAAATCAGTATTACCTTCTTTGAGTTTATCTGCTGCTTCTGTGAGCGTGCGATATAGCGCCTTTGCGGTATCTTTTTCACTATCGCTTAAATAACCATTACGAGAGCTCATAGCGAGCCCTGAATACTCTCGTTGTGTTGCAATACCAATTATTTCGATAGGCATTGATAAGTCACGCACCATGGTGCGGATCACTTGCAGTTGTTGGTAGTCTTTTTCGCCAAAACAAGCAAAGTCAGGCTGAACCATATTAAATAGCTTAGTAACCACGGTTGCTACGCCTTTAAAGTGACCCGGCCTTTTGCCACCGCAATAGCCAAGTGAAATATCAGGCACATCTACATAGCTTTGTGCAGTCAGCCCATTTGGATAAATAGACTCAACGGTAGGGGTAAATACCATGTCAGTACCCAGCTCGGCTAGGCCGTTTTTGTCTTCACTTAGGGTGCGAGGGTAGTTATCTAAATCTTCATTAGCACCAAATTGCATAGGATTAACAAAAATACTCACTACGACTTTATCGGCAAGTGTTTTTGCTTTTTCGACCAATGAAAAATGGCCTAGATGCAAATTTCCCATAGTTGGTACAAATGCAATGCTTAACCCTTGTTGTCGCCAGGCTTTGATTTGGCCTCTTAGTGATTTAATTTCTGAGGTTGACTGCATTAATTAAACTCATGCTCGGAAGTTGGAAATGCGCCAGATTTAACGTCTGAACAATAATTTTTAACTGCATCAGGCATATTACCGCTTTCAGCTAAGTAATTTTTAGAAAATTTAGGGATATATCCTGCAGATATGCCCACTAAGTCATGCATGACCAGGATCTGTCCATCGGTATCTTTACCTGCACCAATGCCAATGACGGGAATATTGACTCCTTCGGTAATACGCTTAGCCAATGCTGATGGAATACACTCAATAACCAGAAGCTGTGCACCGGCACGTTCTAGTGCTTGGGCATCCGCGACCATTATATCAGCTTGTTCTTGTTCCCTACCTTGGATTTTGAATCCACCGAATACATGCACAGATTGTGGTGTAAGACCTAAATGACCACAAACGGGGATCCCTTGCTGGGTGAGTGCTTGAATACTTTCATGGAGCCATTTGCCACCTTCAACTTTTACCATGTTGGCACCAGAACGCATCAATTTTGCAGCATTTTCACAGCTTTGCTGTGGATTTGCATAACTCATAAAGGGCATATCAGCAACAACAAATAAGTCTTTGCTGCCAGCGCGTACGCAGCGAGTATGGTAGGCAATTTCATCAGTGGTAACCGCTAATGTATCATCGCCGCCTTGTAGTACCATACCCAGTGAATCACCCACTAAGACAATGTCGATACCATTGTCATGAAATAACTTTGCAAAGCTAGCATCATAGGCTGTTAGTGCCGTAATTTTTGTTTGCTCTAGCTTCATTTTTGCTAAGGTCGATACAGTTATTTTAGGCATGCCATTTCCTTTTCAATACGGAAGTCGTTTTTATTAGTTAAGTGGTATTAGGTTATTTAATGCCACATTGTTACTGATGCTTTGCAATGTTCTACCGTCAGGTAGAATGAGCTCTGGTTCTAGCTCTAATAAGGGATAAACCACAAATTCACGCTGGCATAAACCATAGTGAGGAACCACTAATCGCGGTGTATTTATAATATCATTCGCAAATAACAAAATATCTAAATCGAGCGTTCTAGGACCCCAACGTTCACTTTTTCGTTGTCGACCTTGTTCAAGCTCTATTTTTTGTAATGAGTCTAACAAAGCCTCAGGCGCAAGTGAGGTGCTTAACTTCGCAACTGCATTAACATAATCAGGCTGATCTTGTGGGCCCATAGGTTTAGATGCATAAAACTTAGACACTGTTATTAGTTGACACTGAGCCAAGCTTCTTAGTGCACCAACCGCATTGTGTAGCTGCGCTATCGGATCATCTAAGTTTGCCCCTAAGCCTATGAAGACAGTGTTCATGATTCACTCGGTTTTTTTTTCGGTTTACGGCGAAAACGGCGACGAGGTTTATTTGAGTCACCATGCCCTAACCCTTTGACCATGTCTTTTTGGCCGTTTACATCTTGTTGTAGATACTCAGTCCACCACTGTGCAAGGTCAGCTTGTTCTTGCTCGCCACTTTCAACACGTAATAGTAAGAAGTCATAAGCGGCTTTAAAGCGAGGTTGTTGGCTTAATCGATAAGCTCTTTGTCCTGCGCGCTTATCTAAACGTAGTTGGATATGCCAAATATCACGGGCACCTAACGTAAAGCGTTTTGGCACCGCGACATGTTGCGCATTTTCGCTTAACACATGGTTCATTGCTTGAGCATATGCATCAAATAACGGCATATTTTCTTTTTGTAGTTGCTCACTGCGTTTTAATAGCGGGAACCACAATAACGCGGCATAAACGAAGGCCGGTGTTACTTTTTTCTCGGCATTAATTCGCTTATCCGTGTTAGCAAACATTTGCGCTATAAATTTAGTCTCAAAGCCGGTTTCACTGTTTTCAATGATGTCGTCCAGTGCTGGAAATAGCTGCTTGAATAAGCCAAATTCACGCAGTAAGTGATAATTCTCTTGCGCTTTTCCGTTTAAGAATAATTTGAGGGTCTCTTCAAATAAACGCGCTGCAGGAATGTGTGATAATAGTTCGGATAGCTCATAAATAGGGTCTTTAGTAGGCTGTGCAATTTCCATATCTAATTTTGTTGCAAACCTCACTGCTCGAAGCATACGCACGGGATCTTCACGGTAGCGCGTTTCTGGATCGCCAATTAATTCTATTTTGCGATTCGCAATTGCGTCCATACCATTGGCAAAATCATGGATGGTAAAATCTTTAATAGAGTAGTAAAGTGCATTAATAGAGAAGTCGCGGCGCTCAGCGTCTTCCTCAATTGAACCATAGACGTTATCACGCAGCAGTTGACCGTGTTCACTTGACTGACTTGTTTGATTTTTATCTGCACTGGCTTCGTGGTGTCCACGCATCGTCGCGACTTCAATAATTTCACGACCAAATACAATGTGAGCTAGGCGAAAGCGGCGACCAATCAGACGGCAGTTACGAAATAGCTTTTTAATTTGTTCTGGTGTTGCGTTGGTTACAACATCAAAGTCTTTTGGTTCAACGCCCAGTAGAATGTCGCGAATACATCCACCGACTAAATAGGCGTCATACCCACCGTCTTTTAAGCGATACAGCACCTTAATAGCATTAGGGCTAAAGTGTTTGCGAGATATACTGTGCTCACTACGTGGGATTACTTGAGGCTCAGCACAAGCGACAAGTTCTGATGATGCTTTCTCACCATTGACCAGCTGTCTGCAAAATTTTAATAGCTTAGAAATAATAACCTGTCTCCTAAAAACTCATACCAATGCATGTTTCGACTAAATATCAGACCCAGTGTATTTTAGCTAACTGCTTTATTTATGAGCGGTTAATCAGGGACCCAAAGTACTTGCTGCCAATCGCTTATAGTGTAGGCGATTTTATAAGGCTCGCTATGATATACCAGTCAAGTAAAAAAATTAAGTTACAGGCGATAAATAATCTTAGATTAGGAACATTCGTGGAGTTGTAGCTCACTAACAGACGGGATAGCCTGTAAATTAAAGTGCTCTAGCGCCCAGTTTAAAATATCCTCAGCGCGATTGTGTGCAATCTCTTTTGGCACTGATAGTCCTAAATAATCCAGTGCGCTGCATAGGGTTGGTTGAGGTGTACTTCTGTCAATAGCTGGTGCATGGTTTTGCTTTGATAACTTCAGACCTGGTTCGGTAACAATGACTGGCACGTGTGCATAATGTGGAGCCGGTTTATTAAGTTGTTGGAATAAACCAAGTTGCCGAGCCGTGGGCTCAAGTAAATCAGCACCACGCACAATGTGATTAATGTTTTGTGCGATGTCGTCAAGTACAACAACAAGCTGGTAAGCGTGCAACCCATCACGGCGTTTTACAATATAATCTTCATGTGCCAACGATGATGAGGTATTGACTTGACCTTGGATCATATCTGTAAATTGCAATACAGGGTGATGTTGTTTTAGACGCAGTGCATTACCTTCAGCAGGGTGTTGTAACGCTCTGCAATGGTTCGAGTATAATCCCCCACTGCGTTTTATTTCTTTGCGGGTGCAAACACAGGGGTAAATTAAACTTTGCTGCTGTAATTCACTGAGTACATGGTTGTAGTAGTCATGTCGCAAGCTCTGATAGATAACCTGTTCATCCCAATGCAAGCCAAACGCTTCTAACGTATGTAAAATGTGGCTATCAGCTCCTTTGAGCATTCTGGGGGTGTCAATATCTTCCATGCGAACAAGCCATTTTCCATTTTGCTGTTTTGCTGCAAGGTAACTGGCGAGTGCGGCCACTAATGAGCCAAAATGAAGTGGTCCAGATGGCGAAGGAGCAAACCGGCCACGATAGCTCCCTTCGGTTGATAATGCTGGGGTAAGCATAAATGGCAGAGTTTAACCTCTACCGTTTTGTTTTTCTTTAATTTCGGCCAGTGTTTTACAATCAACACACAAATCAGCGGTTGGGCGTGCCTCTAAGCGACGGATCCCGATTTCAATACCACAAGACTCACAGAAGCCGAAATCATCGTCTTCAATCAGTTGCAGTGTTTTTTCTATTTTCTTAATAAGTTTACGTTCACGATCTCGCGTACGTAGTTCTAAAGAAAACTCTTCCTCTTGTGCTGCACGGTCTACAGGATCTGGAAAGTTTGCTGCTTCATCTTGCATGTGCGTTTTTGTACGATCTACTTCATTTCTAAGATCTTTACGCCATGCATCTAATATTGCTTTAAAATGCGCACGTTGTGCGTCATTCATGTATTCTTCGCCTGGTTTTTCCTGATATGGTTGTAAACCGGCTTGAGCCAACAACCCTAGTTTCTTTTGGTCTGGCATAGCATTCTCCTAAATCCTTAACACAATACCCCAGCTAACGCCGGCGGCTATAAATAGCAGAATCTCACACCCTTAGCAAACACTTTGTCTCACAAATTAATGCTTGAGTGGGTAAGAATCAGTCATAGAGGTTAAATTCTAATGAGCAGCGATATGGGGGTGGTTTTTTAAAATTCAAGCCATTAATACCGGTACACGGTGTTTTATTTTTATCTCTTCAAAACTGATCGTGGTGTTATACGCGTAAATTTCCACACCCATTTCTTTAGCTTTAACAAGCAGTTTAGCATATTCATGGTCTATATGTGCAGCAGGCTTAACGGATTCTATGCCGGTGTGCATAACCATAAATAAAAGTACTGCGCGATGGCCTTGTAGTTTCATCTGTATTAACTCTCTTAGATGCTTTTGACCTCTGAGGGTTTGCGTGTCGGGAAAGTACCCTTGTTGCTGGTCTAGTAATGTGACAGATTTAACTTCGATGTAGCAGTCAGCTCGATTAGGGTCGCGTAAAAGTATATCTATACGACTGTTTTCTTTGCCATATTTCACTTCACTTTGATGTATCTCATAATCTAAAAGTTCGGGTATTTGGTGCATTTTCAATGCTTCAATAGCGACCTTATTCGCATGATTGGTATTGACACAAATTAGGTGATTGAGCGTGTTTTGCGTGAGCTCGAGAGAGTGAGGGTATTTTCGCTTGGTATTTTTACTGGTGGAGTAAAAAGCTTTGAAACCAGAGTCAGCACAGCCTGTCATTTTGCCCGTATTTGCGCAATGCACGGTGAACTCAGCGCCGTCGGCTTCGACTAAATCGACCAAAAATCGTTTATATCGTTTAATTAATTGCGCTTCGTTTAATGCGCTTGAAAATTTCATGGTTTAATCGCAAGTCAGTTGGGTGATACAAAACCCTAGTGTACACTGAGTCTTATAATATAAGCGCAAAGGTTAAGATAAAATGTCTGATAAATTTATTGTTCGTTTAAGTGAACAAGCTGCCGCATCTCATTGGGGCCAAGGTACAGGGCTATCATTTTCTGAAGATGGCGCGACTATCCATTTACAAGAAAATGAGACTTTAAAAAACATTCAAAAAGCGGCGCGTAGCATCGCACAGCAAGGGATAAAAAGCGTTTCTTTATCAGGAGACACTTGGTGCACTGAATCACAGTGGGCATTTTATCAAGGCTTTGTGAGCCCGAAACAACTGGCCGGTGTTACATTTTTTGAGAATGCTCAGTCAGATTTGACGGAATTAGCTGCTTTGCAAACAGCAGCTTCATGGGCGCGCAGTATGATCAATGGTACCGCGGAAGATGTTTACCCAGAAAGCTTAGCGGGAAATGCTGCCGAGTTTATCCAATCACTTGCACCTGAGCATGTCAGCTATCAAATTATCAAAGGTAACGCATTGCTTGAACAGCAGTGGATTGGTATTCACGAAGTAGGCCGTGGCAGTGAGCGCCCACCAGTGTTGCTTGAGCTAGATTACAACCCGACGGGAGATGCTAATGCACCAGTGAGTGCAGCTCTAGTGGGTAAAGGGATCACATTCGATTCAGGTGGCTACTCAATTAAATCGAGTGAAGGCATGCTGGGTATGAAGTGCGATATGGGTGGCGCGGCAACCGTTACTGCAGGCCTCGCTCTGGCAATTCAGCGCGGTATGAAAAAACGTATTAAGCTTTTCTTATGCTGTGCAGAAAACTTAATTTCTGGCCATGCTTATAAGCTGGGTGACATTTTAACATATAAAAATGGCACGACCGTTGAGATTGTTAACACGGATGCTGAGGGGCGTTTGGTATTAGCTGATGGCTTAATGGCGGCGGGTGAAACGGGCGCTGAATTAATCATTGATGCAGCAACCTTGACTGGTGCGGCATTAGTGGCCGTTGGCCAAGAATATAACGCGCTGTTTGGCTTAGATAAAGCACTTGTGAACGACGTGCAACAGTTTGCGAGCGATGAATTTGAAGCCGCGTGGCCATTACCGCTTGAGCCTTGGCATAAAAACAACTGCCCATCGCCGTATGCTGATACAGCAAATAGCAGGGCACAAAAAGGTGGCGGCTTTGGTGGCGCATCGAATGCGGCAGGTTTCTTAGCGCGCTTTGTACCAAATGAAGGGCAAGGTTGGGTTCATATTGATTTAGCTGCGGCATTCCAAAATAATGCGGGCAGTCAATGGTCGGCAGGTGCAACAACATTAGGTATGCGTACTATTGCACGTACATTACAAGAAAAAGCCTAATTAAATAAAAGGTTTTAAGTTAAAAAAGCATGCTCAGGCATGCTTTTTTTGCCAAAATAATGGAACTTTTCGACAGGGTTAAGACAGCAAAGCCGCAGCTAGCCTGACAAAATCGGAAGACGTTAAAATTCCTAACAAGGTATTGTCTCTATTGATCACAGGCATGCACCCATGTCGGTTATCGACAAAAAATTGGGCCACATCACTTAAACTTTGTTCGGGAGTGAGGCTGGTAAAGTCGGTTGCCATGATCTCAGTGACTGTGGTGTGTTTTTCTTTTCTCTCTAATGCATTTGGGCCGTAGTTAGCCAAAATACGCATGACTTCTGCCACCATGACTTTTTGAGTAAGCATACCGCATAGGGCTCCTTGGTGGTCAACGACGGGAATATGGCGAATGCCCTTAGTACGCATTAAGTCATGTGCATCACGTAAAGACTGATCTTGTTTCACACTAAATGGGTTTGGAGTCATTAAATCCGCAACTGTATGTAACATCTCACTACCTAAATTTCTGCTGGAGTATTTAGTTATAACCGAACTGAGTTTGTTTTGTATAAAAAAATACCGAACACCTGACTGATATCAATAAAAATGTTAAATGATGTCGATAGGTGTAATTTCGCCTTACCCGAGGCAGGGAGCGTTAATCTCTGGCGGGTACTTGTGTGAAGAGATGACTTTGCTGTTGAGCCAGTTGGATATATTTGTGCTGAACTAGCTCTGAGACGGGAACTAATTCATACCCCTGCTCAATTAACTCCGGTAGCATTTTGTGTAAAAATTTAACCGTTTCTGGGTAAGGGTGCGCAATTGCGATAACCCCATGCTGGTGTTCAGCAAGCGTTTTAAGTGCTGTTAACTGGGCTTCAAGCGCTGCTTGCGTGAGTACATTGTCTAAAAAGACATGCCGCCCGATATTTCTTACGCCAAATAAGTTGGCTGCATGTTGTGCTTGAGTTTGTTCAGTCGTGCGACTATCAAGAAAAAATAAGTCGCGTTTTTTCAAGATCTCCATGGTCCAGACCATCGGGGTGATGTATTGGGTGAGGGCAGAGCCCATATGGTTGTTCACTCCTTTAACTTGGGGGAGTGTTGCTAACGCATGCCCTAATGTGGTTTGTAATTGCCATTTGTTCATGTCTAATGTTAGCGCGCCGGGGCCGAGCTCCTTGCTTTCGATTGCTTGCATAGGGACATGCAGGAGTAATTCTTTGTTTTCTTGACTCGCAAGTCGAGCGAACGACTGTGAATAAGGGGTGTGTGGCAAGATCGAAAAAGACAACTGCCCTGGAAGGTTCAGAAGTTCAAGATCACGCTCATGATTACCAACGTCATCAATAACAATGGCAATTTGTTTTGCATAGCAAGGTGCGAGTGCCAAGCAAAACCAGAGTACTCCCCAAATTAGTGTCCGCAGCACGGTTCCTACTTATTCATTGTTTTTATAAAATAGTTATTATTTTTTGAGTCGCTTTTTCGCTGTTACTATATGTGAATCAAGCTTGGCCAATATTGCGAGATTGGTCGTTTGTTCATCAGTCATTATAACGGATTTGTCTAAATTCGAAAGGTTTTGCGGCGTTATTATCACGTCTGGTTTTATACCCACCCCTTCAATTGATCGCCCTGATGGCGTGAAGTAACGTGCGGTTGTGAGTTTTAACGCAGTCGTCCCATTCCCCAAGGGAATGAGAGATTGAACAGAGCCTTTCCCATAAGATTGTTTACCTATGATCAAGGCGCGTTCATTGTCTTGCAATGCACCCGCCAATATTTCTGCAGCTGATGCGGATTGTTCATTGATCAGCACTACGATTGGGGCGCCATTTAGAATATCACCACTTTGCGCTGTGAAACGTTGGTTTGCATCGAAGAAGCGGCCTTTAGTGGTCACGATAGTCCCTGCCTGCAAGAAAAGATCTGAAATTGCCACCGCACTACTGAGTGTCCCTCCTGGATTGTCTCTGAGGTCGAGGACAAGCCCTGTTAATGGCGAACCATTTTTACTGATCAATTTATTGATATGCCGAGAAATGTCATGATAGCTATGGTTATTAAAACTGTTTAACTCGATATACCCATTACCGCTTCTTAATAGCTGGCTATTCACGCTTTCCAGATTAATTTCTTGCCTGCGTAAGGCTAATGTAAGGTTAGTTTTAGCACGCTCGACGGTAATATTAATCGTTGCAAATTCCGCGTTTCTAAGTAGTTTAGAAACATGAGCGATATCCTTAGTCGTTACATCATCAGGCCCTATTGCGACAAGCTTGTCACCTCCTTCTATGCCAGCTTGTGCGGCAGGCGAGCCTGGTAATGTATTCACAATTACAATGCGGTCATCAACGCGCTCAACTTCGATACCAATCCCAGTGTAGCGACCATTTGCAGCACTAAAAATGGCATCTAACTCGTGCTCTGGTAAGTATTTGGAGTAAGAGTCTAATTGATCAAATAGGGTGTTAATATTATTCGATTGAATATGACTGAGTGGGATGTCTTCCACATAATAAGTATGTATGTGATAAACAATTTCGTTAATTTGTTCGTTATCAAACTGGGCCGTGGCTGCCGCATTGTGCATGTGAAAGGCGAGCCCAAGCAATATCACACAGCAGAACGTCTGCCATTGGTGGGTTACATGTTGAACATGCGCTAAAAATAGGTGTTTCTTTATCATGTGCTGCTCCAATGTCTTGGGCAGCACAGTTAATCAATTAACTTGCTCTGCACCATTTTACTGGGTCGACAGCGCTTCCCTTATGCCGTATTTCAAAGTATAGACCAGAACTAGGCTGACCGCCGCTTTGCCCGACTAATGCGATAGGTTCACCGTCAGAGACTAGGTCCCCGACATCTTTTAATAAGGTTTGTGCATGACCATATAGGCTCATAAAGCCTTTTCCATGATCAACGACGATGACCCAGCCAAAACCATTAAGCCAATCTGCATAAACAACCTGACCTTGATCAATACTATTTACTGGTTGCCCAGCAGGGGATTTAATGACAATGCCTTTCCAGTTCATACCGGCATGTTTGCGTTGTCCAAAGCGGTGCTTTATGCGGCCCTTGCTAGGAAAGAGCAATTGACCCTTTTGTTGCGCTAGGCCATTGAGGGTAATTTTTTCTGGCACTTCTATCTTGGTTAAATTTTCTAATGTCGCGAGCAGTGTTTTCTCATTTTCTTTTAAATATGAGATTGCTTGTTGTGTTTTGCCAAGTGTTTTATTAAGTGCGGCCAAACTCTCTTTACGTTGCTTTTGCAAAGCGGCTAATGCGTTTCTTCGTGAAGTTTGCTGCGTAAGTAGTTTGGCCAATTTATTTTGTGTTCGCGCCAGTTTGTTTTGATTTTCAGCCAAGTTTGCCACAACCATTTTTAAACGCTCAAGTTGTGAAATTCTCGCTTTGTTGAAGTAATCATAATAACTCAAGGTGCGCTCAAAGGTTGCACTTAATTCTTGGTTGAGCAGCATTTTTGAATAGTCATGAGTACCGGTCATATAGGCACTTTTTAGTTGAGACGCGAGTAAGCCTTGCAGCTTTTGCTTTTGCTTGTTAAGTCTTTTCGACTCATTGAGCAAGGCATATTGTTGTTGTTGATTTTCATTGATACTTTGTTGAGTCAATGACAATGCTTTAGCATTTTTGGCAATATCCAGTTCGTGTGCTTTTACCGTACTTTGTAACGCGGTGATATTTTTTTGTTGCTGTTGGTAAGTTTTTTGGCTTTTTTTTAGCTCTTTTTGTACTTCGGTTAAGTCTTGTTTAGTACGAGACTCATTGGCCGCAACATAGGTTGCGGTCAATGAACATATAAACAAAACACACCTGATCAAGGTGATGTGCATAGTTATTTTATCGTCATAATAGGAGTACCGGTCATTTCTGCAGGTTGCTCCATACCAATTAAATGCAAAATGGTGGGGGCAACGTCACTGAGCGCTTTACCTGAGTGCGGTTGTGCGTCACGGCCAACATAAATAAAGGGAACCGGTTCGCTGGTATGGGCGGTATGCGCTTGTCCTGTTGCCGGATTAGCCATTTGCTCTGCATTACCGTGATCGGCGGTGATCAGTGCTTCACCACCCACCTCTTTAAGTGCAGCAACGACACGGCCAATACAGGCATCTACTGCTTCACAGGCCTGTACAGCTGCTTCAAATACGCCTGAGTGACCAACCATATCACCATTTGGATAATTGCAGATTATCACATCATGTTCACCACTATGAATTGCTGCAACTAAAGTGTCAGTGAGTAGTTCGGAGTTCATCTCAGGTTGCAGGTCATAAGTTGCTACCTGAGGTGAAGGAATAAGTTCTCGTTTCTCACCTTCAAATAGGTCTTCGCGTCCACCGCTGAAAAAGAAAGTAACGTGTGCGTATTTTTCGGTTTCAGAAATTCTCAGTTGAGTTTTATTATGCTTAGCAAGCCACTCCCCCAGCACATTGTTGAGTGCTTCAGGTGCAAATGCAGCGGGCGCATCAATGTCTGCAGCGTATTCAGTCATCATCACAAATGCACTTAACTCAGGCGCTCGTTTTTTAGCAAAGCCTATAAACCCGTCATCGACAAATGCCCGTGTCATTTGACGCGCTCTGTCAGCTCTGAAGTTCATAAAAATAACGGTATCACCATCGTTAATGGTTGCAGCTGAGGCGTTTTGTGGTTGGATGGCAGATGCAGTGACAAATTCATCGTTCTCATCACGTTCATACGCTGCATTTAATGCATCTATACCTGAGTTATAGTGATGCTGTGCTTGGGCATCAACGATAAGGTCATAGGCTGTTTCGACTCGTTCCCAACGGTTATCCCTGTCCATGGCATAGTAACGGCCTACTACAGATGCTAATCGGCCACATTGTAACGATGCAAACGTGGCCTCAACACGTTCAATAGAAGCTGCAGCACTGCGAGGTGGTGTATCACGCCCGTCTAAAAATGCGTGAAAGTACACGTGTTGTGCACCTCGTTGTGCTGCCAATTTGATAGCAGCGACGATATGATCTTCATGACTATGCACGCCACCAGGGCTCAATAAGCCCATTAAGTGAACGGCTTTATTTGCCGCGACCGCTTTATCAATATTAGACACAAGCACGGGGTTATGCTCAAATTCACCATCATCAATGGCTTTAGTAATACGGGTAAAATCTTGGTAAACGATACGTCCGGCGCCTAAATTGACATGACCCACTTCTGAATTACCCATTTGTCCATCAGGTAACCCCACATCTAAACCTGAACCTGAAATAAGTGTATGAGGTTGGGTTTGCCATAGTTCATCTAATACCGGAGTATTTGCGGCTAAAATTGCGTTACTTTCTGTTTCTTCTCTGTAACCCCAACCATCTAAAATCATTAGAACAAGTGGTTTTTTCTGTGCAGTCATTTGAGCTCCTGAAATATGGCACGATGTCTGGGTCTAGCATACCTTGTTTTACATCAATGTTCAGCCCGTGAGCGATGATTTATGCTCACGTTGTGAAGGATTAAATAATAAGTTTACTGATGCTCACCCAGTTTGAGTTTTGATTTGTTTATGGTCGAGTTAATAAAGGGCTATACCCAAGTGATCGCAAAATGTATACTTCGGGGTTATTAAAAATCATACGTAATCGCTGCGCTTTGCTGCGAGACTAAAGTTGGAAGGTTCATGGAACAATATATTGAATTTATTGGCAATCATGCTGTATTAAGTATTATTTGGTTGGCGATAGTCGCAATGATAGTAAGCAGCTTTATTAAAAGTAAGTTTTCTGCAATTAGACAAATTAATCCTCAGCAACTAACGCTATTGGTTAATCGTGAAGAAGGTCAGGTTGTTGATATTAGGGCGATTAAAGAGTTTAATGCGGGACAAATTGCCGGCGCAAAGCATTTAAGTGCTGAAAAGGCAAAACAAAGTGAATTTGTTGGCCTTGAAAAACTCAAAAGCAAACCCATTATATTGGTATGTACCACAGGTATGACTGCTTCTGGCATCGCAAATACCATGCATAAAGCTGGATTTGAGCAGGTTTACGTATTAAATGGTGGTATGGGAGCTTGGCAAAATGCAGGCTTGCCGACTACATCAGGAAAATAAAGAGAGAATTCAATGAGCCAGGTTGTTATATACAGTAAAGATTACTGCCCATTTTGTCATCGTGCCAAAGCATTGTTTGATGCAAAAGGTGTCACATATACAGAGTATGATATTGGTGTTCAACCTGAGCTACGTGATGAAATGATTGATAAAGCGAATGGAGCATATACTGTACCGCAAATTTTTATCAATGATAAGCATATTGGTGGCTGTGATGATCTTATGGCCACAGAAGCTCAAGGTAAACTTGATACCTTGCTAACAGCATAATTATACAAACAAAAAATTTAATTTAGGAACACTCATGACTGAACAAAATCAAAACGCAGCGGCAGAGCAACAAGAAGGCGCACAATTTAATATTCAACGTATCTTTACTAAAGATGTATCGTTTGAAACGCCTAACTCTCCAGCTATCTTCCAAAAAGAGTGGACTCCTGAGATCAAGCTAGATATGGACACACGTTCAAACAAGCTTGATGAAAATGTATATGAAGTTGTTCTTGCACTGACTGTGACAGCAACGATTGGTGAAGAAACGGCATTTTTATGTGAAATTCAACAAGCGGGCATTTTCTCTATCGCTGAATTAGAAGAGCTACAAATGGCACATATGCTAGGTGCTTATTGCCCTAACATTTTGTTCCCGTATGCGCGTGAAGCCGTAGCTGCTCTTGTAAACCGTGGTACTTTCCCACAATTAAACCTTGCACCAGTTAACTTTGATGCATTGTTTTCTCAGTACATGCAACAACGAGCTGCGCAAGCAGAGCAAACTGCTGACGCATAATTGATGACATCAGCACATACAGCTGTAACTGTTTTAGGGGCGGGGTCTTATGGCACCGCCCTTGCTATTTGTTTTGCCCGAAATGGTCACAAAGTAACATTATGGGGTAGAAACCAGCAAGACGTTGAGACGCTAGCAGCTGAGCGCAAGAACCAACGTTACTTACCAGATATTACCTTTCCAGATTCCTTGACATTAGAAGCCGACTTACAAAAAGCGGTTCAAGCCAGTGAGTTAGTGTTAGTCGTAGTACCCAGTCACGCGTTTGGTCAAACGTTAGAGCAGATCCAGGGAGACCTTTTACCTAATGCAAGAGTTGCATGGGCAACGAAGGGGTTAGAGCCCGAAACAGGTCGACTACTGCAAGATGTTGCGACACAAAAGCTCGGTGATGACATGCCTTTGGCAGTTCTATCAGGACCAACGTTCGCTAAAGAAATGGCGGCTGGGCTTGTAACGGCTATTTCAGTATCGGCGACACACAGTGAGTTTGCTGCTGAACTGGCTAAGTTACTGCATTGTGGCCGTTCATTCCGTGTTTACAATAATGACGATTTTATTGGCATTCAATTAGGCGGAGCGGTTAAAAACGTGATTGCGATTGGTGCGGGTATGTCTGACGGGTTTGGGTTTGGTGCGAATGCAAGAACGGCTTTGATAACGCGCGGCTTAGCTGAGCTGTGTCGACTAGGCTGCGCATTAGGTGCGCGTTCTGAAACCTTTATGGGGATGGCTGGGTTAGGTGACTTGATCTTAACTTGTACAGATAATCAGTCGAGGAATCGACGATTTGGTATTGCTTTGGGTAAAGGCCTTGCGGTGCAAAAAGCGATGGATAGCATTGGTCAGGTTGTTGAAGGCTATCGGAACACCAAAGAAGTATACCTTTTAGCTCAACGTTCAGGTATTGAAATGCCCATTACAGAACAAATCTATCAGGTGCTATATCAGCAAAAAGATGTGAAAGAAGCGGCAATGGCATTATTAAGCCGAGAGCAAAAAGCGGAGTGATAACATCTCCGCTTTTTTGTATGTAGTCTATAAACCTGTTATAGGGTAGCTATTTAGCGTTAATGAAGTCGAGCTGTCGCCAAGATTCATAAACAAAAACAGCCACCGCGTTTGATAGGTTCATGCTACGACTGTCTGGGCGCATAGGAATACGCAAGCGCTGCTCTTCAGGTAGTGAATAAATAATATCATCAGGAAGTCCACGGGTTTCAGGCCCAAACAGCAAGCAATCACCAGCTTGATATTCTGGTTGGTGATGGTATTTAGTGCCTTTTGTTGTGCAGGCAAAGACACGTTTAGGTTGTTGCTTTTCTATGTACTCTGCAAAAGATGCGTGGCGTTGAACATCACTAAATTCATGATAATCTAACCCAGCGCGCTTGACGCGTTTATCATCCCACTCAAACCCTAATGGTTCGATTAAATGCAGTGAATAACCGGTGTTGGCACATAAACGGATTATATTACCCGTGTTAGGTGGGATTTCTGGCTGGTATAGTACAATATCTAACATAATAACCTCGAATAATGTAATAGCACTAGTATATCGAAAAGATGACAGCGCGATAACTATTTTAGAAGTGATGTCATATGCCTTTAATTTGCATGTGGTAAGTTACTTGCAGTAGTATCGCCAAGTCGTAACGGCGGAGGATAATGTGAAACGTAGTTATAATTTTTTAGTTCGGTTTGCCAGTGTCTTTACCATGTTGATGGTGAGTCTCATGATAGCGACCAAGTGTTGGGCTTGGTTATCATCGGGTAGCGCTGCAATGCTTGGGTCGTTAACTGACTCTATGCTAGATATTAGCGCGTCTATGATGAGCTTTTTAGTGTTAAGTTATGCACTGCGTCCGGCGGATGACGATCACCGTTTTGGACATGGCAAAGCTGAAGCGCTTGCCGGGCTTGGTCAAGCTGCCTTTATTGCAGGGTCTGCGTGCTTACTTGCTTTTCATGGCGTTGAACGTATATTCAACCCAGTTGAACTGGGGCAATCGCTGTTGGGTGTATGGGTGAGTTTATTTGCTATTGTCTGTACGCTGTTGGTGGTATTTGTACAGCATCAAGTGGTCAAACGCACGCAATCTATTGCAGTCAAAGCCGATGCTTTACATTATAAAGGCGATATTTTGCTCAATATTGCCGTATTGATCGCCATTTTACTGTCTTATTATGGTGTTCAATATGCAGACCCGATTTTTGCAATAGGGGTTGCTGGTTACTTACTTTATAACTGTTGGGATATCGCCAAAGAAAGTGCCGATCATTTGATGGATAAAGAATTGCCGGATGATGAAAAAACCGAAATTATATTACTCGCTTCAAGCCATGAAGACGTGTTTGGTGTTCATGAATTACGCACCCGACAAAGTGGTAAAGTGAAGTTCATTCAGTTGCACTTAGAGCTTGATGATAACTTACCTTTGATTAGGGCACACCATGTTGCTGATGAGGTAGTTCAGAGCATTGAAGCTGCTTTTGAAGGGGAGGTGGATGTGCTTATTCATCAAGACCCTGTTTCTTTAGCTGTGAATGCCAACGCATCGTAAAAGTGATACATTTGCGATAAGACGGCATGGCGAATGTCGTCAACCTCGCATAACAGCTCATGGCGTGCACTTGTATAATGGCTAATTGAAATATTGCGATGTAATTTGGCCATGTCTGTTTGTGCCTGATTATTTACAATAAGGTCATTCTCGGCGCTGGCAATATGGATTGGGATGTTAGGCGTGAAAGTGGGTAGTTTAGTAATTAGGTTGAATGTTTCAGATAGCCAATTAAAGCTCACCCCCCCTAAGCGCAGTTCCGCTTCGTTTTGGTACAAAGTTCGAAAACGTTGATAGCGTGTTGCGCATTGGGTTAATTTATTGTCCCAAAAATCGGGTGGTTCATAGTCACCTTGGCCAAACGCATAGTGTTTAGCAAAGCCAAGCATACTGCCAAGCCGTGCTATGATTTTAGCTAACCAATAAGGCACGTCATGCGTTTGAATATCAAACATGGGCGCGCTTAAAAACGCACCACTTACAGCATGTGGGTAGTTGGCGAGGTAATCGTAACTGATAGCTGCGCCCATTGAATGGGCTAACATAAACGTCGTGCCGACGGCGTTAGGCTCTACAATATTTTGCATAAAACAGTGTAAATCGTCAGTGTAATCATTAAAGCGGTGTACGTGCCCAATATGAGGATTGGTTAATGTACGAGGGGACAGCCCTTGGCCAATATGATCATAACTGAATACGGCAATATTATTTTTTGCAAGCTCCCATAATAACTCTTGATACTTCCACACGGATTCAATACGACCATTGATAAGTACAATACTGTACTTAGCCGCTTGTGGGACATGATAAGCGTAAAATAGTTTGCCGCTTTTTGCTGAAAAATAGCCTTGTCGGCATGACTGCCAGTGCTGCTCTATCTCTTTTTGGTGCTGTACAAGGTGTTTACTGTGACTATAAAAGTTCATAGTGGGAGCCTGATCTCTACCGCTAGCCCGTTTGGGCTGTTGTGCTTAAGTATAAGTTTACCATTATGTGCAGAAACTGCGCGTTTTGTAATCGCTAAACCTAAACCAATTCCGCCGGTACTTCGGTTGCGTGAATCGGATACCCGATAAAATGGCTGACAAAGTCGCATTAATGCTTCGTCACTCACACCATGGCCATCATCACAAACAAAAATACTGACAGATGTATCTGTGTGTTTAAAAGTGACAGAAACTTTACTCTGTGCATATTTTATCGCATTACGTATAACGTTCTCGATGGCACTATTGAGCAATGCCGCATCACACTGTAACAGTAAAGTAGGAGGCGCATCGTGAATAAATGTACAGTCTTTTTGTTGCGCTTCAAAGAGGGCGTCGCTGAATAAATTTTGAACGAGCGCACCAAGGCTAATATCTTGAATTTGTAAGGTTTGTTGGTTTTGCTCTAAGCGGGATAAAGTTAAAACATCTGCTAGCATGTTATCTAAACACTTGGCTTCTTTTTCAATACGTATTAAATAATCTTTTTGTGTTTCACCTTGTGTATCTTGTGCCATGGCGTTTGCCAAGGTTAATCGCGTCAAAGGAGATCTGAGTTCGTGAGATACATCCGCTAAGAGTTGTTTGTGGGCATGGACACTACTTGATAAACGTTCAGCCATAAAATTAAAGTCATGCATTAAAGATGCAATTTCATCGCGGCGCTTAGTTGGGGCGTTTACACGAGTGGATAGTTCCCCTTTTGCTAGCTGCTTAGCGGCGTGCCCAAGTTCACTCAAGGGGGCAATTAAGCGTCGGCTAAACAAAATACTGAGCATGATAGAGGGCAGTAATACGGCCAGCGCTTTGAGCCAAAAAGGCAGCATTTTAATCCGGGTAACAAAAGGGGGATCGCGTAACGGCTTTATTTGAAATAATTGATATTGTTCGTTGTTTAGAGTAATCGCAAGTGGGCCGTATGCATAATATCTATCAGTGACGATAAACAGCGCAGGCGTTGGAGTGTCAAAGTACAACAGCGAGAGATCAATGTTTTGTTTATTTGGTTTAGAGCTAATACTTTGCTCTATTTTTTGATGGGATAAGTACAGCCATTTATTTTCCGTAAAGCGAGCGTGTTTTAATACCTTGTCAATTGGTTTATGTTTAATGTTGACGAGGCGTTCAATGTTGCGTTGTAAATGTGATAATGAGCCGAGCACTTTCCCATGTAGTGGCTTGGATTCTAGTTGCTCTGGGTGTAATTGGCTCAGCAGCAGCAACATTAAAAATACACCCAAAATAGTCAGCCAGAACCCAAAGAACGCTTGGTAAAATAGTGAGCCAGGTTGGCTAAAATGGCAGTGTACAAAGTGATGTTTATTCCGCCAAAAAGACATAACCACTCCCGCGAATAGTCTGAATACACTGAATGTCACTATATTGCGCTATTTTTTTTCGTAGATTACTGACGTGCATGTCGATAGATCGGTCAAAGGGCGCTAACCGACGACCAAGTACATGTTGACTTAACACATCTTTACTGACGACGTCACCAATTCTCCCCATGAGCTTTTGCAAGATTGAAAACTCGGTGCCAGTGAGTATGAGTACATGCTCATTGACGATGACTTTGCGTGCGGCAACATTTAAGGTGACGTGCGATGATGATAACAATTGCTCATGCTGATCGGTTTGTTTTATAAAATCAACCCTGCGACAAATTGCATGTATTCTGGCAAGCAGCTCTCTATGATTAAAGGGTTTGGGTAAATAGTCATCGGCGCCGAGCTCGAGGCCAAATATTCGGTCAAAATCATCACCTTTTGCGGTAAGCATAATGATAGGGGTTAGGTGTGTGAGGCGTATGCGTTTGAGTACTTCAAATCCATCTAAATGCGGTAACATCACATCCAATAAAATAACGTCATAATGGTGAGAAGTTGCTTGTTCTAACCCAGCTAAACCATCAAAAGCTTGTTCTACTGTGCACCCTTGTGAGGTTAAATAGTCACTTAATAAGTCACTAAGTGCATGGTCATCTTCAATTAAAAGTAATTTGCTCATGAGGTCCAGTACAAGGTCTATTTTCTCTTAGTTTACCGCGCTGAATATTAAATTGCAGATCTTTACACGGCCTTTACATTGCTTTTCGTTGCTTTTCATTACAGCGAATACACTGGGTTGGTCGTTTAATTCTTCACTGCAAAGGTCAATAATATGAATATTAAAACTAATTTAACCTCAATTATACTGTGCTCAGGCATGTTATTTACGTCACTGGCACATGCTGGAAACTCACACCACAGTGGTAAGCACTTTTTACTTACCGGCCATGCTGCCGCTAAGTTATCTTTAACTGATGAACAGCAAACAAAAATAGCAGAAATATTGTCTGAAAAACGTTCGCAAATGAAAGCCGCAAAAGCCATGCGCTCCGACAATAAACAAGCTTTTAAGAATATCGTTGAATCAGATACTTTTGACGAGCAACAGGCCAAAGAAACCATAACTCAAATGCAAACGGTAAAAGCGCAAATGTTACTTGCTAAACTGAAAAGCAAGCAGCAAATTTGGCATCTTTTAGATGAGCAGCAGCGTGAAAAGTTGGCACATATTCAGAATAAAAGAATGCGCCGAAACTAGGGGCTGTTGATCTTTGCTGTTCTATTTTTGTTCTCTTTGAGCGTGTTTTTATCACGGCGCTTAATGTGTGGCCTAGTAATCTAAGCGAATATTAAGCAACAAAGAGAAAAGGGCGCTCAAAAGAACCGTTAGGCAGCGCTTGATTGGCTTTTCTACTATGTTATCGGCTGACTCTCATGGAATAACCATGCTACGCAGCCTCTGCCTTGTATAAAGGCCAATCAAACTGCTGCAAAAATGAACCTGAAAGATCAACAATCCCTAATACTCCCCTAGTTAGTTTTCTTTATATCTACAATTATTAGCGTGCATACCTTAAAGGCACGCTTTTGTTCTATTTATGCTTAGCGCATTCACTTGTGTACCTTCAACCCCCTAACATTAAATGCAAATGATATTTAATGTCTTTTTGTTTGGCGTTGTTGTGCCTTTAATACTTGGGTATAATTCGAGCTGTTTCCATAGTAGATACTCACTATAGTAAAATTAAACGGAGTTTGTGTGATCATAAGTTTATTAGTTGGCCTGATTTTGTGTGCCGTTTTTTTATTATACGGCAGTAATAAACACCAGCACTTGTATGCAAAACCACTGCCTAAATATTGCAAGTGGCTTGGTTTCTTATTTATAAGCTGTGCGTTGTATATAGCAACGCTGCAGTTTAGTGGTGTGGCTGTTTTACTTAGTTGGTTGATGGTGAGCATGTTGTGCTTAGTGATATTACCCAGTGTTATTTTTTTCAGTAAGGTCAAAAAGTGAATACACATAAAATAGCAACAAGCCGCACTCAGTGGCTATGGAAAACATTGATTGGTGTTGTGCTTGGTTTAACGTTGAGCTTTGGGTTGGTAGGGCTTTTTGCTTGGGCTGGCCCAGATAATCTGCACAGCGACCTCAGTAGTGAACGTTTACTATGGAAATCACAAATGCATATGTGGATGGTAACGCCGCTATGGATGCTGATTGTGACGTTTAGCTACTTATTTAAAACTGCAAAAGAAGCCGCCATTAGTTTAGTGATAGGAAACCTATGTGTGTTTGGCTGCTTATTCATTATTAAGGATCTATTATGAAAATTCGCGCCGATATAATACGAACATATCAAACGCTTCATACGTGGACCGGTATTTGTGCAGGGTTATTGCTGTTTATTGGCTTTTTTGCGGGTTCATTAACCATGTTCCGAGGGGCAATCGACCAGTGGGCGACGCCGGCAAGTTATCAATTGCCACAAGTACAAGAGGCGCAATATGATGAATTATTGCAAAAAGTGTTAGCCGCTTACCCGAGTGCGGCAGACTCTGTGAGTTTGCATTTCTCAGAAGACCATTCACCTATTACTTGGTATGAGACGGGCAGTGCACGCGGGCTCTCTTTGGACGATCAAGTCTATCATGCCACGCTCAATGATAACGGAGAATTAGTTGCTGAGCTTCGCCACGTCAATGAGTTATCAATGCTGGTGGATTATTTACATCGTACCGCAGGTATCATTGGTGAAATAGGGCATGATCAGGCGGGGGTCTATGTATTAGGGATCGCCTCATTTTTATATTTTATCGCGTTAGTTTCTGGTGTGATCTTCCTATTGCCGACGCTGACAAAAAGCTTTTTTGCTCTACGCCATACTAAGTCTAAAGCACGCTTTTGGCTTGATACCCATAATTTAATTGGTGTGAGTAGTTTACCGTTCCATATCATTATTTCTTTCACTGTATTTGTCTTTGCCTTTCATGATTTACTTTATGGTGGGTTGTCTCAGGTATATGGCGACAAACCGATGTTTAAGCGCAATGCTGAGTCTGAAATTGTGTATCAGGTTGCCGATTTACCAAAGCTCGCTGAGCTACGACAGGCTGTAACTGAGTATGCGCCCAACTATACGATTGAAAACATCGACTTTAGTGGTTTGATTGAGCAAGGGCCAAGTGCAGCCATTAAAATAGTGAACTTAGATACCGTAATGCGCGGCCCAATTACAGACTTTCTTTATATGCAGCCTTATACGTTTGAAATATCAACCAGTAGCGTACAAGGGGGCGATCAAGGCGTGTGGAGTAGTATTGTCTCGAGCTTTTTTGGTCTGCATTTTGGCAGCTTTGGGGGAGATTTCGGTCGTTGGGCGTATTTTATTATGGGCCTATTAGGCGCGATTCTGTTTTATAGCGGCAATTTATTGTGGCTTGAAAAGCGCCGCAAAGCACAAGTTTTAGAGCAATCTAGAGCCAGTATAATATTAGCTAAATTAACGGTAGGGATCAGTTTGGGCTCTATTGCTGGTATTGCCAGCGCTTTTGCCGCATCGAAATGGTTAAGTATTTCAAGTTTAAACATTAATGTGGCTTACATGTGGTTATATTACATCACATTTTTTGTGACGCTTGGCACTGCGTTTATTTATGGTGCGCCGAGAACCGCCATTGCCGGTATGCGAGCGATAGCATTGCTGTGTTTTAGCATTCCAATGACTTCACTGTTAGCCTTTTTGGTCCCTGCTATTGGTATTTGGCCTGCATATGATTTAACAACCGTTAGTGTCGAAGTTGTTGCCGCTACATTTGGTGCAGCCTTTTGGGGGATGAGTCATAAAACTCACAAGCGTGCTCTGGGCAGTGATATAAACAGTGTCTGGTATATTCCACCTCATAACAAGGTGGCCAGCAGTGCACTTAAGGTTGCATAAGCAGAGGGTGTTCAGAGCTTTCTGAACACCTCATGTGCTTTGCTTATTATTGGTGAGTTCAGTGTGATGACTTATTATTTAACCTCAGCTCTGGATAAGCAAATTTGTCCAATAAAGCTATTTTTCTTACTCTCGGCGTTGCTTTTATTTGTAATAGCCCGCTATTACAAATAAAAGCGCCTTGATATTGAGTAAAATATCATCATTGGATTGTAGGTAAGTTTGTTTTCAAAACATTTTCTATTCTAAAACTCTTATCCAAACCTGAGGTTATTTAAAAAAGTCATCATTTTTGGCGAGCAAAGCTTCCATATCTTCAATTAAGTCTTGCGCGGCTTTTGGATCTAGCTCTGCATCGGCTTGAATTGTGGTGGAGATTTTATTATTTTCAAAAGACCATTCGCCTAGGTCAATAAGCTGACATCGTTTTGAACAAAAAGGGCGAAATTGACTTTCTTCAGACCAAGTAACTGAAGAAGAGCAGGTGGGGCATTTTACTACTGTGGGCATTATAATTAACCATGTCGTTAACTCAGCCCACAGTGTAATAAACTCCTCGCTTAGAAGCTAGTGACACGATTTATTTCAGATAAAGATGTTAGGCCTGCAGCTGCTTTTTTTAAGCCTGATTTACGTAAATTATCAAACCCGAGTTGTTCTGCCATTTGTGCAATTTTAATTGAGTTTCCGCCTTCCATAATAACTTGTGCTATTTCAGGGGTTATTTTTACAACCTCATACACACCCACTCGGCCTTTGTAGCCATCGGTGCAGCTTTCACAGCCTTTTGGTGAAAAGAGGGTAATGTCTTTCAATTGTTCAGCAGTAAACCCCTGCTTAAGCAGTTCTTCTTCTGGCAGTGTTTCAGCTTGTTTGCATTTAGGGCATAAGCGCCGTGCTAAACGCTGTGCAATAATTAGGCTTATTGAGCTAGCAACGTTGTAGGCAGGTACTCCCATATTCAACAAACGTGTTAGTGTTTCGGGTGCTGAGTTGGTGTGTAACGTGCTTAATACTAAGTGACCTGTTTGCGCCGCTTTAATGGATATTTCGGCTGTTTCTAAGTCTCGTATTTCCCCGACCATAACAATATCAGGGTCTTGACGTAAGAATGCTTTGAGCGCATTGGCAAAGGTCATATCGGCACGAGGGTTAATTTGTACTTGGTTTACACCCTCTAAGTTTATCTCGACCGGGTCTTCAGCGGTGCTGATATTACGCTGTGGCTGATTTAAAATATTGAGACCCGTATACAAAGACACGGTTTTACCAGAACCCGTTGGACCAGTAACTAAGATCATACCTTGCGGTTGCTCTAACGCATTCATGTACAGTTCTTTTTGCTCTGGCTCATACCCCAATACATCAATGCCGAGCATGGCACTGGATGAATCTAGAATACGCATTACAATTTTTTCACCCCACAGCGTTGGTAGCGTACTGACACGAAAATCAATACTCTTGCGCTCTGAGATTTTTAATTTAATACGGCCATCTTGTGGTTTGCGTTTTTCGGCAATATCAAGTCGTGCCATAACTTTAATACGTGCAGAGAGGCGTGATGATAGGCTGGTGGGCGGGCTTGCCATTTCATGCAGCAGTCCATCAATACGAAAGCGCACGCGATATTTGTGCTCATAGGGCTCAAAGTGTAAATCAGAGGCACCTTTTTTAATGGCATCCATGAGGATTTTGTTGATGTATACAATGATGGGGGCATCATCTTTGTCACCTTCATCATTCTTTTGCTGTGCACTTTGTGCGTCTTCAATGTCTAAATCTGCAAATTCTTTGTATTCTTCATCACTGAGCGACAGGCCACCTGTTGAGTCAAACAGCAAATCAATTTTTTGCTCGAGTTGTTTATAGTCGACAACCACAGCTTCACACTGTAATCCGGTACTGAATTCAAAGTTTTCAAATGCGCCATAATCGGTTGGGTCTGATGTGGCAATATAGAGCTTTCTGCCCTTTTTAACCAAAGGGAGCAAATGATGCTGTTTTATCAGCTTTTCTTTTACCAGATCTGAAGGCAACTGCTCTACATCAAAGTCCGTTAAATCGAACAGCGGGACTCTAAATAAGTCGAGGCACTGCTCAGCAAGCTCTTTACCACTCATACCAGTGCACAAACAAATGAGTTCTGCAGTGGAGTGGGCTTCTGCTTGTTTTAGCTTAAGCTGCTCTGGGGTGACTTTACCTAGCGTAATAAATTTACGCAGTAGCGGTGAATGATGCTCCATAATGCCTCTAAGACCTACGTGTACTGAGTTAAGCTTAGCAAAAATATACGTTACTAAACTAGGGGATAACCAATTAATTTATACAGTGCATGTTGTTAGTGCGCTGTATTTATAGTGATTGTGCTTGTTTTAAGAAGCCCTGGTGTAATATTTCTAACTTGGCGTGCATGTGTGCGAGTGAGCCATTGTTATCTAGTATGGTGTCCGCTTTATGGCATTTATCCTGCCTCGACATTTGAGCTGCAATTATCTGTTTGACTTGTGTAATAGCAACTTTGTCTCTTTGTGAGGTTCTGTGAAGTTGTATTTCTTCACTGACATCCACCAGCAATGTGTGATTACACAGAGCATCCAGTTGATTTTCAAACAGTAATGGGGCCGACAGCACCACATAATGAGAATCAGCGTTTGCAAGTTGGCTGAGTATTGTTTCACGGATCATAGGGTGTAATAAATTGTTCAACCAGCTTTTATGTGTTTCATTGCTAAAAATCAGTTCTCTGAGGGCTGCTCTATTAAGCATGCCATCACTTTGTAACATATCACGACCAAATTTATCGACTATGGCTCGTAGCCCATCGCTATTGGGGGCAACAACATCACGAGCGATAACATCAGCATCAACAATACAAATACCTTTATCAGCGAGTGCGTTACTCACGGCTGTTTTTCCGGCACCAATGCCACCGGTTAATCCTAAAATCCATTGTGCCATTTTTAATACCCCAGTAAATTAAAATACCAAGTATGTATTTGTTCACCATACAAAATACATAGCCAGCCTGCGATAGCGAGGTAGGGGCCAAATGGAATCGGGGTACTTTTGTCTTTCCCTTGAATCGCCAATTGCACACTGCCAATAATAGCACCCACAAAACTAGAGAGTAAAACAATAGTAAGAATTGCCTGCCACCCTAAAAGCGCACCAAAAATAGCGAGTAATTTGAAATCGCCAAAGCCCATCCCTTCTTTACCCGTTGTGAGTTTAAAAAGCCAATATACACTCCATAAACTCAAATAACCTACCGCTGCACCGATTATGGCCTCTGAAGGAGGGATAGTCATATCGAAACAGCTAGCCAGTAATGCTAACCATAATAAGGGTAAGGTAATTTGGTCAGGCAACAGCATATGATCAATATCAATAAAGATTAACGCGATCAATGCCCAAGTTATGATGAGATAAAGCACGGTGAGAGGCACTGGGCCAAAGTGTTGCGCAAGCAATAGAGATACCAACGCAGTGCCCATTTCAATTAAGGGGTAACGCACTGAAATGGATGTTTTACAATGGAAACAACGCCCTTTTAACAGTAGCCAGCTAACCAAAGGGATGTTTTGCCACGCTTTTATCGCATCGCCACATTTTGGGCAGCTAGAGTGGGGAGTAGAGAGGTTAAAGGTTTTGGTATTCTCTAATTGGCTTTTTGGTAGTTCGTCAGTGAGTAATAAGCGACATTCAGACTGCCATGTGTTATTCATCATAATCGGCAAACGATAAATCACCACATTTAAAAAGCTACCAATACATAGGCTAACTAAGCCGACGGTCAGTAAAAAAAACCACGTTTCGGTTTGTAAAAGCTGT
Source organism: Pseudoalteromonas aurantia (assembly GCF_005886875.1). Lineage (GTDB taxonomy): Bacteria > Pseudomonadota > Gammaproteobacteria > Enterobacterales > Alteromonadaceae > Pseudoalteromonas > Pseudoalteromonas aurantia_A. The sequence goes on from NZ_PNBY01000070.1 coordinate 71,705, forward strand.
ATTACATCTTGCATGCTTTTTCTTATTTATTGTTTAATTTAAAAATTAGTAGGGCAAAATATTTAAGTTGTATAGATTAAATCACGGAGCCTAACTGGAAAATCGGTAAATACATGGCAATGATCAAGCCACCAACTAATACGCCCAATACCGCCATGATAAGCGGCTCTAGCAAACTTGATAACCCGTCAACTAAGTCATCAACTTCTTGCTCGTAAATATTGGCAACTTTAGCCAGCATGCTATCAAGCGCGCCAGACTCCTCACCAATTGCGACCATCTGGATCACCATATCTGGAAATATTTTAGAGTTGCGCATAGCCCAATTCATTTGGTTACCAGAACTAACTTCATGTTTGATTTCTAAAATAGCATCTCGATAAATTATATTACCAGACGCGCCAGCAGCGGAGTCTAACGCATCTACAAGTGGCACACCGGCTGCAAAAGTGGTGGATAAAGTTCTAGCGTAACGGGCAACTGCAGCTTTGTCTAAAATAGCACCTACCACAGGAAGCTTTAGGAGCAATCTATCATTAAAGTTGCGAACTGCCTTTGATCTAACCTTCGCTTCTTTGTACGAGTAACCACAAATACCGATTATTATAAGGGCTACCCACCAGTACTTTTGCATAAACTCAGAAATAGCGATGACCATTAGTGTAAATGCTGGCAGCTCTGCGCCAAAGCCATTAAATATGTCTTGAAATTGTGGTACTACAAAAATGAGTAATATAGAGGTAACAATCATTGCGACTATAACAACTGCAATTGGGTAAAATAGTGCTTTCTTTATTTTTGATTTTAAAGCTTCTGCTTTTTCTTTATAGAGTGCGACGCGATCAAATATTCTATCTAATGAACCAGATTGTTCGCCTGATTGAATGAGATCACAATACAAGTCATCAAAATAACGCGGGTGTGCGCGTAATGAGTGTGACAGTGGGTGACCCGCTTTTACCTCATCCGCAATATTCTTGATTAATTTACTGAGCGCTTTGTTTTTTACACCATTGGCAATCATTTCTAATGCTTGGATCAGGGGGACACCGGCCAATAGCATAGTAGCAATTTGACGAGTAACAATAGATATATCTTTGGCTGTGATCTTTTGAGTATTATTTAATCCAAACAGAGGTTTTGGCTTTCTTTTTACTTTTGAAGGGGTTATGCCTTGTTTACGCAATTGTGCTTTTACCAAGGCAACACTACTCCCTGCGATTTCACCATCTAGGCGCTTGCCTCGTGAGCTTACACCTACCCAAATGAAAGTATCTAAATTATTCTCTGTTGGTTTTGGTTTATTCATTAGAGGACGCTATGTTAATAGAAGTCGCATAATGCGACTTCTATATAAGTAAAGAAGATTCCAGTTATGTGCCAACAGCACAAGTACTTGGTAACCAAGTTGCTTTGGCATTGGCACCAATTTTTCCTGTGCATACCCATGAAGAAATATTTGTACCACTCGTAAAATCAGTGTCTTTCATTGCTGTACCTGTCGCACTCTCCGGAGTTAATATAATGTCGAAGCCTGCCATATCAGACTGGCCTGTAACGGTAATAACCCCTGCTGCAGTAATTGCTAATGTCGCAGCATATTTTGTCGCGGTAAAGCTTGCATCACAGCCTGCTGGGCTTCGTCCTACTTGTGCCTTTTCTGTTGCACATACTTTTGCTGTGGTTGCAGCAAGTAGCACCTCAGTGCCCTTCGCTCGGTTTGTATAATCTTGATACGCAGGCAATGCCACAGCTGCCAGAATACCGATGATTGCGATTACAATCATTAATTCAATAAGGGTAAAACCACCCTGTTGTTGTTTAGTCATGATGTGTCTCCTAAAGGATGTATACCTAACTTCGATTCTAAGCTAGATGATTATTAAAATTATTGCAATAACTTGAGCTGCCACATTATTAGCACGTCGCTAAGCGCGTTACCCCAGCTACAATCTCCTTCGTTAGCATGCAATGTTGTTAACAAAGTTTAGAGTATCAAACCATTTACCCCAAATTAATCTATGATAATTATCAAGGTTTTATTTTCAGGGCTATCTTACTTTGCTAACACTAGCGTGCACCGTATCTGTATTATCGGATTGCATTAGCCAATACTTTAATAACATTTACTGAGTGTAACAAGACAAAATACGACTTTTTTGGTTTTAAAGCATTTACATAAATCAATAATTACTACTTTATCATGGTTTGTGGTTGCTTTGATAAATTATTTGTTACAATCTCATTCTTTGTTCGTATTAGATGGTTTTTTTGTCTATTTGTCAATCTATTAGGTGATGACTTTGCATCTAATCACCACCTATTTGATTTTGATTAAGTATCGAAGCGCATTGATAGGTCGATACTTTGTAAGTTTTTTGTGAGTGCACCACTGGAAATAAAATCAACGCCTGCTTGTGCATAAGTGGTGAGAATTTCGAGGGTCATATTACCTGACACTTCAAGTTTAGCTTGGCCTTGTGTCAGAGAAACTGCACTTTTTATATCTGCGACGCTGAAATTATCGAGCATAATAATGTCAGCACCTGCGTCTAATGCCAGCTGTAGCTCAGGTAAGTTCTCTACTTCGACTTCAACAGGCTTATTTGGGTGACTTGCTCGGGCTTGTTTTACTGCTGCAGCAATACCACCGCAGGCGGCAATATGGTTTTCTTTAATTAAAAAAGCGTCAAATAAACCTATTCTATGGTTTTTGCCTCCACCACATGTCACCGCATACTTTTGTAAAGCGCGCAGCCCAGGAATGGTTTTTCTGGTATCTAGCAGGCGGGTGTTGCTGTCTTTTAATACTGCAACATAGTGCGCGGTAGTCGTGGCTGTACCACTAAGTGATTGCACAAAATTTAAGGCTGTTCTTTCTGCGGTGAGTATTGAACGCGCTGAGCCTACGGCGGTAAATAGCTTGCTGTTGGCAGTCACTTGCTCGCCGTCTTTTACTAGCATTGTGACTTTAACGCTTGCGTCGACTTGTTTGAATACTTCTAATACCAGCTCTTCACCACAAAATACACACTCTTCTCGGGTGATCACAAACGCGTTCGCTTGTTGAGACTCTGGGATTAATTGTGCTGTAATATCGCCATCACTGGCTGATTGAAAGTTGAGGTCTTCGTTGAGTGCTTGCTTTACTAATAAAGTAATGTGTTCAGGTGTCATGAGTTCGCTGTGCATAGTACGTCACTTGTAAGTTGTATTGACCAGAATGATTTGATACAAATTTTACTGTGTAGCGCGCTATTACACAATCAAGGTAGTGCATTTAAATAAAGCTTGGTATGGTTAAATTAAAGAGACAGACAATAATAAGTGATTATTATGAGTGAGTTTTTCTGGTCTGATATCGCGCAGCGACGGCCTTGTATATTTTTTGATGACAGACCTGATAATGAAGAGATATCATTATTGGTGATCCACAATATTTCGCTTCCGGCTGGTGAGTTTGGTACATCCTATGTTGATGACTTATTTACAGGACAGATTGATTGTCATGCGCATCCAAGCTTTGTTGATTTAGATGGGTTAAGAGTATCAGCGCATTGCTTTATTCGCCGTGATGGCACTGTCTTACAGTATGTGCCATTTAATAAGCGCGCTTGGCATGCTGGGGTGTCTGAATTTGCAGGGCGAGGTCGATGTAATGACTTTAGTATTGGCATTGAGCTTGAAGGGACTGATTATACGCCCTATACCGATGCGCAATATATTGAACTTGGTAAGCTCGCAAAAAAGTTGATGCGTGAATATCCAGCAATTAGCCATGAAAAAATTGTGGGTCATTGTGATATTGCACCAGGTAGAAAAACAGATCCGGGCGCTGCGTTTGAGTGGCAAAGGTTTTTTGATTTAATTAAATGAAATGAGACAAGGTCATGATTCTAATCTCGATTATTTTAGCATTAACCCTAGAGCGATTAGGTGCTCGAAGTGCACATTGGCAAATTGACTATTATTTACAGCGATATTTGAACTTGGGGTATGGTAGTAAAATAATAAAAAAACAGCTAAATAATGGCGTGGGGTTTATGTGCTATTTAGTGTTGCCTGTTATTGCTGTGGCATTTATTTATCAATTGTCTGACTTTGCATTGTGGCAGTTTGTGCTCAATATATTGGTTCTGATTGTTTGTTTTGGGTGTAATGAACCCAGAAGAAAGTATAAAGGGTATTTAAACGCGTTAACACGGGGTGATGATGAAGCGGCAACTTTGTACGCTTTGCAAATGGGTCAAGTGCGCACAGAGCATGAGCATGGCGGTGAATGGTTTGGTCAAACGCTGGCGTGGGTGAACTTTCGTCATTATTGTGCCGTGATGTTTTGGTTTGTTGTATTAGGCGTACCGGGGGCGGTGTTATACGCGTCTATTCGCACCGCGTTTGATTTGACTGTTGCACAGCAAAAATCTGCGGCGCACTATCAGCATCAATCTCGGTTAGACGGACTATTGTTTTGCTTAAACTGGTTACCAGCGCGTTTAACCAGTTTTGGTTATTTGATCATTGGGAACTTTTCAAAAGGTACCCACTATTGGGTTAAATACGCGTTAAACTTCTCTGTTACCAATCGTAAATTGGTCACGACCACAGCTTTGGCTGCCGAGCAAATTGAGCAGCAATACGCCGGTTGTACCTATGAGGCAACGTGTATGATGCGGCTGGTTAAACGCAATGTCTTGTTGTTTTTAGCATTGGTGGCGGGTTTAACGCTTTTCGGGCAGTTGGCTTAAGCGAATTCAAACTTGGCTTGGACTACACATTATGGCTTAATGTAGTAGTCCATCAAGCCATGCACTCTTGCGTTCTTGCATGGCCTTAACATACCTTGGCTCTATGTCGAGTTGGCGTATTGCTTCATCACTGATATCTATTAAATCACATACCCCAGTTACAGACCATAACGCCTCTTCTAAATCCTTTGCTTTATGCAGTGCGTAGTGGCTCACGTATTTTAACTCGTTGGCGAGGTAGTCGGTATCTGGTCGGCCTGTTTTTGAAATGTGTAAGTGAAAAACAAACAGCATGTCTTTTTTTACGGCTTTTTTCAAAAATAGATAAAGGGGGTCAATCGGCTCATCATAGGCAATACATTGGCTTTTAATCGCTTCAGATAGCTGCTCTTTCATACAGTCAAATCGAACAAATACGGTATATTTTAATGGTTTATCTTGACGGGATGTATGGCGAAAAGCCTCGTTTAAATGCTCTTCTATAAAGTTTTCTGGAAATAAGCTTGTTGCGTCTAGGTGTTCAGGGCCGCCTTTGTGGTAAGCCATTAAAAGCCTATGTAGGTTGGTTGGGTATAAACCTAGCCCAATGGCCCCAATATTAAACAGTGCCGACTCTTTGTGAATATACAGCGGAAATTGGCAGACTGTTTTTGTCACCATATTACGAAGTGCTGTCGAAAGGCCTGGAATTTTAGGGCTTTCTTCACACGCATGTAATTTGCTTTTATTCATCTCTATTAATTGTTTAAAAAAGGCCATTCCAACATGCGGCAAGTCTGTTAATTTACTTACTTTGAGATTAATAATGGTTTTTGATTTACTGACCGCCATGACTTCATAGCGCAAATTGTTTAATTGGTGCTGCTTGGTTATTTTTTGTAAATCAGGCAATTCAAGGTGGACAATATCGCCCTTTTTAACCGTCGAGGGGTGGGGGGTTTCTAATTGTAATCCCATGACTGAAAAGTCACGGGTGTTACCCGCAAGGGTATGTTCTGCGTCTATATGCATAGTGACGGCTGTTTTGTATAAGTAGCGCTTATGCGAACGTAAATTGACGTATTCAAGGGCAACGACCTCTAACGCTGGCGGGTTAGCAGCTCTTCCATGGCCAAATGTTTTGAGCTTATTGACAGAGTTACTATCAAATTTATGTTTTTGATAAACATCGAGCTGTTGTTTACTTGAAATGTCGGTTAGCAACATTAAAAACTTCACATCTTGAATGATGCCTTGTACACGAGGTGCTGGGCGCTTGTTGAGCTTTTCTACGCTCTTACCAGCACTGAGTGGCAGCGATAACGGAATATAGGCATCTTCATGGTGGCTTGGCATTAGCTGCACTTTATATGTGCGCCAACTGTCTTTTTGGCTACCAAAGCCTAGAAATAGTGCCTTTAACTCGGGATGTTCATCAAGTTCATACCCAAACGCCGAGTAGTAGTATATTTTACCGCCATTTGAATGCGTGAATGTATAAACTGTGGCTTCTTTTACAGCATTGGGAAACGCAAGGATCTTCGTCAGCCGGCTTTGACTAAAGATGCTATATAGGGATGAAACCTTTCGTTCATCTTCAAAGTAATAGTTAATAAACGCATTGTTTTCATTTGTTAACGCAATAGTAGGCAGTAGGTGCTTGCCTTTTTTTGAAAAATAAACAAATAGTGAACTGACCCTCGGTAGATAAAACTGCTCATAGCCCTTACAAACGACGGCATCCATGGTGTTATCTAAATTTATTTTGTAGCGGCGTTTATTTCCATGAATAAAGCTTTGTAAAAAATCGTCAAAACCAGAGTTGTTTTCAATGAAGGTGCGTTTTAAACGAATATGCTGATAATCACGAGAAACAGGCTCTACAGCGACCACTTCATATTGAATACCGTCTTTTAGGCCCAGTTCAAAATCTTGTTCAAGGCCAACCAATCGAATGCCGATTAATTGCCCAGGGGTGACGCTGTAGTTAGGAGATACTTTAATTTTTGCGCCACTGAGAGAGATATCTGAGGTGGTGGCAGAGACAGTACCACTTTTACCAAAGTCGACGTTTATTTTGATTGAGTAGTTCATTCGTTCTTCACAGCGACTTTCATATGAGGCGAAACGAATTAACTTAGTGCCACTGTCAGTATTCGATTCTGATTGCGGTGTATTCTCTTGCTCATCTTGTTTTTTTTGCATCACTTTATAGTTATTTTCGGTGTGCATAACGGCTTCGTATACCGCTAGTGTGTATTTACCGTGGCGGGCTAACTCTTCTTCAAATACATCAATGGCTACATTATCCATAAAGTGCTGTTTGCCATCATGCTCATAAGGCTTAACTTCTCCGGCCACTTGTCCACGTAAGTCGATGAATCTAGCGACAGGTTGAGAGAGTCGCGACATTTCCATTTTTAATAAAAATTGATCTGGCTTGGAAAGAGAAGAGGTGGTTTGTGCAAAAATTTGGTCAAAATTAGGATCGCCTAATTGCAACTTTAAATCGTCAATGAGGGGTTGATATTTTTGCAGCTTATCTTCAGCCATAATGAACCGTATTCATACCTGTATTCTTGCCGTGAGGCTATATCGTTATAATTTTCTAAATACTAGCCAATACTATGTCAATATTAGGTCATAGTTAACATTATTCTTAAATAATTAAAGAAACTCAGCTTGTTAGTGCCAGTTTTTCGTATATATTGCCAAATAAGTTGGATTAAAACTAATTAAGCAAAAAGTGTGCCTGTATTATGGTGAAAAAGAAAACTGCGTTTGTATGTAATGATTGTGGTGCGGAATTTGCTCGTTGGCAAGGTCAATGTTCAGAATGTCGTGCTTGGAATACCGTCACTGAATTTAGGGTGCCTTCCGTTAAAGCTCCACCTAAAAGCGCTGCGATGTCGGGTTATGCCGGTATGGTTGAAGCCACAGTACAAACACTCGATGAGGTTAATCTAGAGAGCCTACCGCGTTTTACGACGGGCTTTAAAGAGTTTGATCGAGTATTGGGGGGAGGGGTTGTACCTGGCAGTGCTATTTTAATCGGTGGCTCACCTGGAGCCGGTAAGAGTACTGTGTTATTACAAACTATGTGTTTGTTAGCGGAATCTATGAATACGTTGTATGTCACTGGTGAAGAATCTTTACAGCAAGTCGCCATGCGTGCACACCGATTAGGCTTGCCTACTAATAAATTACGCACATTGGCTGAAACTAATGTCGAGACAATTTGTCAGTTAGCGCTAAAAGAAAAGCCAAGCATCATGGTTATCGACTCTATTCAAGTGATGCATATGAGTGATGTTCAGTCAGCACCGGGTAGTGTGTCGCAGGTAAGAGAAAGTGCGGCCTACTTAACGCGTTTTGCGAAGCAAAATCAGGTGGCCATTTTTATGGTTGGCCATGTGACCAAAGATGGCTCTTTGGCTGGCCCTAAAGTACTTGAGCATTGTATTGATTGCTCTATTTTACTTGAAGGCAGCAGTGATAGCCGATTTAGAACATTGCGTGGTAACAAAAACCGTTTTGGTGCGGTCAATGAGTTGGGCGTATTTGCAATGACAGGGCAGGGCCTTAAAGAGGTGAGTAACCCGTCGGCAATATTCCTTAACCGAGGAGAAGAGCAAACGCCTGGCTCTTTAGTGATGGTGATTTGGGAAGGGACAAGGCCATTACTTGTTGAGGTACAAGCATTGGTTGATTATTCTCAACTGGCTAACCCTCGACGCGTGACGGTTGGCTTGGAGCAAAACCGATTGGCTATGTTATTAGCTGTACTGCACCGTCACGGGGGTTTGCAAGTTGCGGATCAAGATGTTTTTGTGAATGTGGTAGGGGGCGTAAAAGTCTCTGAAACCAGTGCCGATCTGGCTTTGATCACTGCGCTTGTGTCTAGTTTTAAAAACTATGCCCTTAATCGGGAGTTAGTTGTTTTTGGTGAAGTAGGTCTGGGTGGTGAGATCAGGCCAGTGCCAAGTGGGCAGGAAAGGTTGAAAGAAGCAGCCAAGCATGGCTTTAAACGTGCTATTGTACCGAGCGCAAATAAACCAAAGGAAATCATCGAAGGGATGGAGATCATTGCAGTTAACTGCTTGAGTGACGCCCTTGAAGCTTTATTTTAAACGGAAAAGTAAATGAAAAAATCAGTCATTATTTTGTTAGCCTCAGGCGCACTTGCTGCGGGTTATGTGGCAATGCAATCACATGTAAATCAGCTTGTTGATGATAAGCTACAAACACAATTCGCTTTGGCGGCTGGTGATTCAGGGTTGCAGTTTGATTATGCGGATGCGTCAGCAAATGTATTTAATGGCAATATTGTGGTGAATGGTTTGACTGTCGCAGATCCTGAAGGGGTTGCAGCATTTAGCATTGATGAAATTGTCTTGATTGGGTATGAAGAAGACAAAATCAGCGAGTTCACACAAATCAATGTGCAAGGCTTTACCCTGTCAGACGCCATTAAAGCAGATAACATAGATGCGCCTAAAGCTTTGTTAGATGCACATTATAACTTTGGAACATCTTTAGCCTATGATGCCCAGACTGGGTACAGTCGACTCAAAATGGATCTCGTCGCACAAGGTCTGACAGGTCTTAATCTTGATATGGAACTGAGCAATAGCACACCGCTAATGGAAGTGTCTTTTGAGATGCAAAAGGCACAAGATGCGTCGACATTAACGGTTGAAGAGCAGTTGCAGATGCAAACCAAAATAATGGAGGCGATGCAGCAGTTAGCGCCTAAGTCTTTGAAGCTTAATGTTGAAAATAAAGGTCAGTTAGCTCAGTTGCTCGATGAACAACTTGCGGTTGCGGGATTAGATCAAGCCAGCTTTGAAAATATGCTCCAAATTCAGTTAGCACAAGCACCTCTTCCACAAGCTGCTAAAGAGGGGGTTATGGCATTTGCTCAAGGAAAAGAGCTGCTAAGTCTGTCAGTATCTTTGCCAGAGAATATGGATATTGAATCACTGTCTCAGCAAGCAATGATGTTGGCAGGTCAACCTGAAGCGTTAGCTAAATTACTTAATTTAGAGGTTCAAGGAAAGTAACTTGACCGCTGAAGTATGAGTAAGTGTGAATAGTTAAGATAAGCAAAATGGCACCCGTGCCATTTTGCTTTTTAAGGTGTCGTCGATTAGTGTAAAATACGTGCTCTGATCGTGCCTTCCACGGCGCTTAATTCTTTTAATGCCACTTCTGAATGATCACTGTCTACGTCGATGACCACATAACCAATTGATTCATCGGTTTGTAAGTACTGAGCTGCGATATTAATACCATGCTGAGCAAAAGCTTGGTTAATTTGTGTTAGTACACCAGGTCGGTTTTGGTGCACATGTAGCAATCGACTGCGATTAGCGAGCTCAGGTAGAGAGACTTCTGGGAAGTTCACTGCGCTCAGAGTTGAACCATTATCTGAATATTTTGCTATTTTCCCAGCGACTTCGATGCCAATATTCTCTTGTGCTTCTTGCGTTGAGCCGCCAACATGCGGTGTTAAAATCACATTATCGAATTCACGCAATGGCGAAATAAACTCTTCGTCATTTGATTTTGGTTCTGTTGGGAACACGTCAATCGCTGCACCAGAGAGCTTTTTATCTCTTAATGCTTCAGCTAATGCATCAATGTCCACAACAGTACCACGCGATGCGTTTATTAAAATGGCATCTTGTTTCATAACTTCAAGTTCAGCCATTCCGATTAGGTTTTTAGTTGATGGTGTTTCTGGTACGTGAAGGCTGATCACATCTGCACGCTGCAATAGGTGCGTTAAGTTTTGCACTTGCTGTGCATTACCCAGTGTGAGCTTGTCTTCAATATCGTAAAACTCAACGCGCATACCAATATTTTCTGCCATGATCCCAAGCTGAGTACCAATATGGCCGTAGCCAATGATCCCAAGCGTTTTTCCACGGGCTTCATAAGATCCTACTGCAGATTTTAACCATTCACCACGGTGTGCCATGGCATTGCGTTGTGGGATCCCACGTAGCAGTAGTAAAATCTCACCTAAGACGAGTTCAGCAACTGAGCGCGTGTTTGAAAAAGGCGCATTGAATACTGCAATACCGCGTTCTCTTGCTGCGTCGAGTGCCACTTGGTTGGTACCAATACAAAAGCAGCCCACAGCGACTAATTTTTCAGCGGCGTTTAAGACGGTTTGTGACAAATGAGTGCGTGAGCGGATCCCGACAAAATGAACGTCTTTGATCCGCTCCATAAGTTCATTTTCAGGTAACGAGGTTTTGACATAATCAATGTTGCTATAACCATTACGCTTTAGCGTTTCGACGGCGCTTTGGTGAATACCCTCTAACAACAATATTTTGATTTTCTCTTTTGCTAACGATACCGTACTCATGACTCATTCCTGTTAATTTATGTTTGGCCCCTTCTGGGTACCAGTTATCACAATGTCAGCGCCGCGTTGTGCAAATAAGCCATTTGTCACTACGCCCACGATTTGGTTAATTTTCTCTTCAAGTTGTTTTGGTTCTGAAATACTTAAGCCATGAACGTCTAAGATAACGTTGCCATTATCAGTTAATACGCCATGCCTATACACTGGGTCACCACCCAGTTTTAGTAATTCCCGCGCCACATAGCTTCGCGCCATTGGAATAACCTCAACGGGCAATGCAAATGCACCGAGCGTTTCAACATGCTTAGTATCATCAACGATACAAATAAATTTATGTGCCACAGCGGCAACAATTTTTTCTCTAGTTAACGCGGCACCACCGCCTTTTATCATGTCGTTACTATGATTAATTTCATCCGCGCCATCTACGTAAACATCGAGTTGAGCGACATCATTTAGCTCAAAGACTTCAATACCAAGTGCTTTTAACTTCTCTGTTGACGCTTCAGAACTCGACACAGCACCTGTAATGGTGTCTTTAATTGAGCCAAGTGCATCAATAAAATGATTAACGGTAGAGCCTGTGCCCACGCCAACTATGGTATTTTCTTCTACGTAATCCAGTGCGGCCCATGCTGCGGCCTTTTTCATTTCGTCTTGGGTCATAACGCAATTCACTTTGTTGTCAAAATTTACCGCAGTATACCCTAAAAAATGTCATAAAATACTGGCTAGATGATTTACCAAGTATAAAGTTTGCTTGGTGTTAATATATGCTTTAATGGTACATCCCACGCTGCAATTGGCAGCTGATGGACCTTTTGACAATCATGGGCTAACCCAACTATAACCGGCTTCGTTGCGCCAGTTTTGTGATAATTTGCCAATGTTTTATCGTAGTAACCGCCGCCCATTCCTAAGCGGTTGCCAAACTCGTCAAAAGCAACGAGCGGCGTAAATAGGTAATCAAGCGAATAAAGAGGGCATATATGGCTACAATTCAACTTAGGCTCCAAGATAGCATAGCGATTGGCGATCATGGGTGAATTTTTCTCATATCTTTGAAAGAGTAAAGTTGTGCCATCGAAGGGGTGAATTATAGGGAGGTAAACGTGATGGTTTTTATCTATAAGATATTGAATTAATTGATTTGTATCTAACTCACCATCATTACTCAAATACAGGGCTATATGGGCAGGTTTCGGGAGTTTTATATAATGAAAAAAATTAATACATAAAGCTGCTTCAGCGTCTTTTTGTTCAGATTTAGATAAAGTATTACGCGCATTTCGTACAGTTTTGCGAATTAATGCACGTTCTTCTTGAATTGTTCCTGATATGATTGTGCTCATACCTAGAAAGCAACGACTTCTGGAAACGCAATCGCGATAGCCAGAATGGCCAATAAGAAAATAAGAATAACACCTAACCCATATTGTACTGTCTTACTTCGCTTGGGTGCTGGGCTGTCTAATTCAAGTTCTTCAAATAGTTCATCACCTTCCCATTGCTCTGGTGTTTGTTCTGTATGCTCAACGGGATGTTCAGGTAAGCGCTGTTCCAACTCTTCTAAGCGTTCTTCAATCCTTATTAAGCTGCTAGTAATGTAATCGAGTGCGCCAAATAGTCTTTCATCACGTTGGCCTTGAGTGGTTTGCTCTGTAGTTGAAGAGGGAGTGCCAAAGGCTTGTAATTTAGCATTGATCCCCATAGTGCTGAGTAATTTAATTTGTTTTGCACTTTTTTCCTTATCTGCGGGTGAAAATAAGGGTTTATTAGCAAAGAATGCTTGTACTTTTGACTCGGGAATCTTCAGTCTTTGGCTTAAATTGGTAATGGCATCAGAGGCAGCTATTCCATCATTTAAGCTCGCAAATACGACACGGTATTTGTCAGTCATGAGCGCAATCCTAATTATTTTACTAATACACTCAGTATACCCAATTTTTAGTGTGATGCGAATGACGTAAGTTACGAGAGAGTAAAGAAAAGGCCAGCGAGTGCTGGCCTTATATAGTAACTTCGTTGCCTATTGTTCTCTGGCAATAGCGCGGTAGGCGATATCAGTGCGGTATTCAACACCATTCCACTGGATATCCTTTACCAACGCATAAGCGCGTTTTTGTGCTTCGGTCACGGTATGACCTAGTGCTGTTGCACATAGCACACGACCACCTGCAGTGACGACGCTTTCACCATCTTGTTTTGTACCTGCATGGAAGACTTTTTCACCTTCAGCATAACTCACCTGTAATCCAGAAATCACATCCCCTTTAGGGTAACTTGCTGGATAACCTTTGGCCGCAAGCACTACGCCAACAGCTGCGCGCGGGTCAAACTTAATAGGTGTGTTATCAAGTTCTTGACGGTTAGCGGCTTCAATCAGTTCAACGAGATCGGATTGCAGGCGAAGCATGATAGGCTGCGTTTCTGGATCACCAAAGCGGCAGTTGTACTCAATGACTTTAGGTGTCCCATCGGCGGCAATCATAAGGCCTGCGTACAGAAAGCCCGTGTATGGATTATCTTCACTCGCCATACCATTAACGGTTGGGAAGATAACTTCATCCATAATACGTTGATGAATGTCAGCTGTGACCACCGGAGCAGGAGAGTAGGCACCCATCCCGCCTGTATTCGGCCCTAAATCGTCATTAAATGCACGTTTATGATCTTGGCTAGTGGCAAAAGGTAAAACGTTCTTGCCATCTACCATGACGATAAATGAGGCTTCTTCACCTTCAAGAAACTCTTCAATTACAACTCGGCTGCCAGCTTCACCAAAAGCATTGCCAGCAAGCATATCGCGAATGGCTTCTTCTGCTTCGGCTTCTGTCATTGCGACAATAACGCCTTTACCTGCAGCTAAACCATCTGCTTTGATCACGATTGGTGCACCTTTTTCTTGCAAGTAGGCAAGCGCAGGCTCGATTTGTTCAAAAGTTTCATAGTCAGCAGTCGGAATATCGTGGCGTGCTAAGAAGTCTTTTGTAAATGACTTTGACCCTTCAAGCTGCGCAGCCGCAGCGGTTGGGCCAAAAATCGCAAGACCTTCTTCACGAAACCTATCAACTACGCCAAGTACCAGAGGGACTTCAGGACCCACAATGGTTAACTCAACATTGTTTTCTTTTGAAAATGACACCAAGGCATCGAGGTCTTCAACCTTAATAGCTACATTTTCTAATTTAGGCTCTAGGGCTGTCCCCGCATTACCAGGTGCAACAAATACCGTTTTTACTGAAGGGTTTTGAGCGGCTTTGAACGCAAGAGCGTGTTCACGGCCGCCACTGCCAATGACCAAAACATTCATGGCTTAATTTTCCTATTTAAAGCTTTTTAAATTTGAGAGTCATGCGGTCACTTTCCCCAATCGCTTTATATTGATCAGCATTTTTATCACCTAATGCTAAGCGTGGTGGCAGTGTCCAAACACCTTTAGGGTGATTAGCACTGTCTAAAGGGTTAGCGTTCACATCACTTTGAGCCACTAATTCAAATCCTGCTTGTTTCGCAATATCTACCACATAACTTTGTTTCATGTAGCCAGAGCTTTTTTGATCCGCGTTATCACGGTGCTCAGGTAAACGGTGCTCAACCACGCCTAAAACGCCACCGGGCTTCAGTGCTTTATTAAACGCTTGAAATGCATTTAATACACCTTCATCACCTTGGCGCATATACCAGTTATGGACGTTTCTAAATGTAAGCACCATATCCGCAGAGCCTGTTGGGGCAATGTCTGAATGAGTAAGTGGTGCAAATTCGGTTATTTTCACTTCACTGAAACGGCTATCTTTGGCAACTTTACTTTTGAAGCCAGCTAGCGAGCGCTGGTAGTATTTCACCTTAGAATCTGCGGGAAAGTGTGCAGCGTATAAAGTGCCAGACCCTTTAACTGCAGGTGCTAAGATTTCTGAATACCAACCACCACCGGGTGCAATTTCGACCACGGTCATGTCCGCTTCTAAACCAAAGAAATCAAGGGTTTCTACCGGGTTTCTATATTGGTCACGCGCGCGATTTTTCTCAGAGCGTTCTGTATTGCTGGCAGCTGAAACAAGCTCAGATGCCACATTCGAATTTGAGCTACCATTGCTTGCGCAACCTGCGATAGCGGTAACAATACTTGCAGCAAGAAGTGTTTTTAATCCAAATTTCATTTTTCTGTCCTTCACTTTTGTGATTGTGTTTTAAGCAGAATACTTGAATTTAGGGCAAACAAAAAGCACGAAACGATAAACGTTTCGTGCTTATAGATTAATGGCGGAAGTGACGCATGCCAGTTAATACCATTGCCATGCCAGCTTCATCTGCTGCGGCAATAACTTCTTCATCACGCATTGAACCACCTGGCTGTATAACCGCGGTTATCCCGGCAGCGGCAGCGGCATCAATGCCGTCTCTAAACGGGAAGAATGCATCCGATGCCATAACTGAACCTTTTACCTCAAGGTTCTCATCAGCGGCTTTAATTCCGGCAATTTTTGCTGAGTATACGCGGCTCATTTGACCTGCGCCTACACCAATTGTCATTCCGTCACGGGCATAAACAATGGCGTTCGATTTAACAAACTTGGCAACTTTCCAGCAAAATAGTAAGTCTTTAAGCTCTTGCTCTGTTGGCTGGCGTTTTGATACTACAGTCAAGTCATCAAGCGTTACCATGCCTTGATCACGATCTTGAACTAAAATACCACCATTGACACGTTTAATATCAGATTGCGTGGTTTTTGCATCCCATTGTCCACATTCTAATAAGCGAACATTTTTCTTAGCAGCAACGATTTTGGCTGCTTCTTCACTGATGCTAGGAGCAATGATCACTTCAACAAACTGGCGTGCAACAATCGCTTCAGCGGTGGTTACATCAAGCTCGCGGTTAAATGCAATAATACCGCCAAAGGCCGATGTAGGATCGGTTTTAAATGCTCGGTCATAAGCGGTTAAAATGTTCTCGTCAACGGCAACACCACATGGGTTTGCATGTTTAACAATAACACACGCAGGTGCGTCAAATTCTTTGACACACTCAAGGGCGGCATCAGTATCAGCAATGTTGTTGAAAGAAAGCGCCTTACCTTGTAATTGTGTTGCTGTTGCAACTGAAGCTTCTTGTAAGTCATTCTCTACATAAAAAGCTGCATCTTGATGCGAGTTTTCACCGTAGCGCATGTCTTGCTTTTTAGTGAACTGCATGTTGATAGTACGTGGGAACTTAGTCTCAACCGCGGCTTCTTCAGTGTAGTCAGGCACCATTTTACCAAAGTAATTGGCAATCATACCGTCGTACTGTGCTGTGTGCTCATAAGCGGCAATAGCAAGATCAAAGCGTGTTTGGTAGGTTGTTGAACCATTGTTTTCGCTCAGTTCAGCAATAACACGAGCATAGTCTTGCGCATTAACAACAATCGTCACATCTTTGTGATTTTTTGCTGCTGCACGCACCATAGTTGGGCCGCCGATATCAATGTTTTCAATTGCGTCTTCAAGGCTGCAGTCAGCTTTTGCAACAGTTTGTGCAAAGGGGTATAAGTTAACCACAACCATGTCAATTGCAGAAATATCGTTTTCGGTCATAACGCCTTCATCTTGACCGCGACGGGCTAAGATACCGCCATGCACTTTTGGGTGAAGTGTTTTAACGCGGCCATCCATGATTTCAGGGTGACCTGTATAGTCAGATACTTCCGTGGCAGCAATGCCGTTATCAGCTAATAGTTTATATGTACCGCCAGTTGATAAAATTTCAACGCCTTGCGCACTGAGTGCTTGGGCTAATTCAACGATACCGGTTTTATCTGACACACTTAATAGTGCGCGACGAATTGGACGATGTATATCCATGATGGTTAGGGTTTCCTCAATGATACGTTAAGGGCTAGCTTAGAAGGGCGCTATTTTAGCCTATCTAGGAGAAGAAAACGATGGAAAAGACAAAAGTGCTGTTGAGAAAATTACAATTTATTTTGTTAGCAAGGGTTTAATGGAAAGATAAGGTGTTAGGCTAGAATAAAGTAGGCAAGAAAAATGTGCTATAAAATACAAAAAGCACAATAAAGTGCTTTTTGTATTTAGTATGAATTAAGCTGTGCTTAGTTCATACCGTATTTTTTAAGCTTCTTGCGAAGAGTACCACGGTTGATACCTAGTAAGATCGCTGCACGTGTCTGATTGCCACGTGTGTATGTCATTACTTCTTCAAGCAATGGCGCTTCTAGCTCAGAAAGAACAAGGTCGTATACGTCTTGTACATCTTGACCATTAAGCTGCTTTAAATAGTGGTGTACAGCTTTTTTTACTGCATCACGTAAAGGTTGCGGTTTCTCTTGTGACTGAACATGAGCGTTAGTAATAAATGGAGAAGTCACATTTTGTTCGAACATCGTATGTCTCTTTCTTTCTTAGTTAGCTGCTAGTGTTTCAAAGTATTTTTCCAAAGCCTCGATTTGCTCATTTGGCGCTTCGAGGGCATTGAATACTCGCCTAAACTGACCTGCTTGGTCATGGGTTTGCAAATACCAAGATACATGTTTTCGTGCGATGCGCGCTCCCATAGGCTCCCCGTAAAACTGATGAAGATTAATTAAATGCTCCATCAAAATACTACGTACTTCAGATATCTCTGGTGTAGGTAGGTGTTCTCCAGTTCGCAAAAAGTGGTCTATCTCCCTAAAAATCCAAGGGCGACCTTGGGCGGCTCGACCAATCATGATGGCATCTGCACCCGTATATTCCAGTACCTGTTTCGCTTTCTCTGGAGATGTAATATCACCATTGGCAACCACAGGTATTGATACTGAACGTTTAATATCCCTAATCGTGACATATTCTGCGTCACCTTTGTACATACACGCTTTTGTGCGTCCATGTACAGCGAGTGACGCAATGCCATTTCGTTCAGCAATTTTGGCAATCTCTACGCCGTTACGATTATCCGGATCCCATCCTGTACGAATTTTAAGTGTAACAGGCACTTCTACGGCTTTTACCACCGCATCAACTATCTCTTCCACTAATTCCGGATACTGTAACAGTGCTGAGCCTGCCAGTTTTTTATTCACTTTCTTTGCGGGACAGCCCATATTGATATCTATGATCTGTGCCCCGTTTGCAACATTAAACTGAGCTGCCTGTGCCATTAACTCAGGATCAGCACCTGCAATTTGTACTGAACGTACACCCGACTCGCCACTATGATCCATACGGTTCATTGATTTGTCAGTTTTCCATACCTTTGGATTCGAAGACATCATTTCCGATACAGCCAACCCAGCCCCTAATCGGCGGCAAAGTTGTCTAAACGGTCTATCTGTGATCCCTGCCATAGGAGCCACAATAATGTTGTTATCAAGTTGGTAAGGACCAATACGCACAGTAGTTTAATCTGCCTCTTTTCAAGGGGCGCTAAGTTTACGGTTTTTTTTGCAAAAATCAAAGGCTATAAATTGAACATTATTGTTTTTTTTTGAACTTAGTGGGTTGACTTTTTATAACAGTTTGAGAGTTGGATTTATTTGTTTGTTTTTTGAGCTAAAAAATTCAACTTGGTTGCAAAATAGTCAGGTTGATTTGTGATAATAAAAGGTAAAGCCTGTTACGTAGAGGCTTTACCAGTTACAAACTACTAACCCTCGGTGATATTTTTACGACCACTCACTCGTGTCCATTCGCCTTCTTGGGCAATGCTATCTAAGCTAATATGTGGGGCATAAACATGAGCAACAGACTGAGCTTGCTCTTCTAAAATACCTGACATGGCGATTTCACCATCCGGCTTTAGAAACGCTAAAATGATTTCATGCAGTTCTCGCAGCGGTTGAGCAAGAATATTGGCTACCACAATATCAGCACTAAATTCAGGCTGGTTTTCTGGTAAATAGACTTCAAGCTTATCTGCAACACCATTACGCCCTGCATTATCTTTACTTGCAGCGAGTGCTTGAGGATCGATATCGATACCGATCACGCGCTCAGCACCAAGCTTAATGGCTGCAATGCCTAAAATGCCTGAGCCACAGCCAAAATCAACGACGGTTTTACCGGTTAAATCTTGGCGTTCTAGCCACTTTAAGCACAGTGATGTGGTCGCATGAGTCCCGGTGCCAAACGCAAGGCCAGGATCGAGTAATACATTGACTGCATCTGGTTCAGGAATATCTCGCCAGCTTGGACAGATCCACAGGCGCTCGCCAAACTTAATTGGGTGAAAGTTATCCATCCATTCACGCTCCCAGTCTTTGTCCTCAAGCTGCTCAATCTTATAGGTAAGCTCAGAGTCACTATTGGCTTTGAGGTAAGCAACGACTACATCCATATCATGAGCTGCATCGAAAAGGCCAATAACAAGCGTATCAGGCCATAAGATCACTTCGCCTGGTTTAGGCTCGTAGACAGGATTATTACTGGCGTCCATAAAGGTCACTGAAGGGCAGCCAACATCAAGTAATAAGTCACTTAACTGATCTGCTGAGTCTTTGTTTGCGTGAATTCGGATTTGGATCCAAGCCATGATTATTCCTAATAAGTATGTCAACAAAAAGGCCGCTAAAGCGGCCTTTTTAGATAAAAATCTTGTTGTAAAAAGAGATTAGCCTTTTACATCTAAGAAACTTTTTAATAGATCTGAGCGAGAAGGGTGGCGTAATTTACGCAATGCCTTAGCTTCAATCTGACGAATACGTTCACGAGTTACGTCAAACTGCTTACCGACTTCTTCAAGTGTATGGTCGGTATTCATATCAATACCAAAACGCATACGTAATACTTTTGCTTCTCTTGCTGTTAAGCCTGCCAAGACTTCATTGGTGGCACCACGAAGGCTTTCCATCGTTGCTGAATCAATCGGAGACTCAATCGTTGTGTCTTCGATGAAATCACCAAGATGTGAGTCTTCATCATCACCAATTGGTGTCTCCATTGAGATTGGTTCTTTGGCAATTTTCAGTACTTTACGAATTTTGTCTTCTGGCATCATCATGCGCTCAGCCAGCTCTTCAGGGCTAGGCTCACGACCCATTTCTTGCAGCATTTGACGTGAAATACGATTTAATTTATTGATCGTTTCAATCATGTGCACAGGAATACGGATTGTTCGTGCTTGGTCAGCAATTGAACGGGTGATAGCCTGACGGATCCACCATGTTGCATAAGTTGAGAACTTATAACCACGTCGGTATTCAAACTTATCTACCGCTTTCATCAAACCAATGTTACCTTCTTGGATCAGATCTAAGAATTGTAAGCCTCGGTTGGTGTATTTTTTGGCAATAGATATTACAAGACGTAAGTTTGCTTCAACCATTTCTTTTTTCGCTCGGCGAGCTTTGGCTTCACCAATGCTCATGCGGCGGTTGATGTCTTTGATACGCTCGATGCTTAAGCCCGTACTTTCTTCAATTACACTCAGCTTATTGATGCAACGTTCGATTTCAGGTTTTACTTCTGCTAGTTTTGCAGAGTACTTTTCGCCAGCAGCGATTTCAGCGTCAACCCACGCCATGTCGGTTTCATTATTAGCAAAATGTTTTACAAATGTTTTCTTTGGTACTTTTGCAATTTGTACAGCTTGCTTCATAACAATACGTTCTTGAACTCGAACACGGTCCATCATTTCACGCATGTTATTTACCATACGGTCAAACTGTTTTGGTACCAGTTTGAATGTACGGAATAAATCACCGATTTCTTGAATAGCTACTTGAGCATCTGGGTGTGAACGGCCTTTCGATTCAAAAACTTTACGTGCAGCTGTATATAACTCACGTAGTTTCTCAAAATGTTCACGTGCTTCTTCAGGATCAGGGCCAGTGTCGACTTCGTCTTCATCGTCGTCGTCATCAGACTCATTGTCTTCGTCTGCTAAGTCTTTATCACTTAGCTCTGAGCCAATGTGTGTGGCAGAAATTTGCGTTTCTTCTGCATCAGGATCAAAGAAACCAGAAACGATGTCGCTAAGACGCATTTCTTCCGCTTCAAATTTATCCCACTGCTCAAGTAAATACGTAATTGCCTCAGGGTATTCAGCAACTGATATCTGTACCTGATTGATACCTTCTTCAATTCGCTTGGCAATTTTTATCTCGCCTTCACGAGTTAATAGCTCAACTGTACCCATTTCACGCATGTACATGCGAACAGGATCCGTCGTACGACCAATTTCTTTTTCTACCGTTGCCAATGCAGCCGCCGCAGCTTCTGCCGCGTCTTCATCGGTGGTGGTTTCCTGCATCATCAATTCATCGGCATCCGGTGCGTTTTCAGCAACCTTAATACCCATATCATTGATCATGCTTATAATATCTTCGACTTGATCTGAGTCTATTATGTCTTGTGGAAGGTGATCGTTAACTTCTGCAAACGTTAAGTAACCTTGCTCTTTACCTTTCTGAATCAGAAGTTTGAGTTGTGACTGAGGAGTTTGATCCATAGAGAATTATGCTTCCACTCTGATAAGTTGATACAACAGGCGCCAACTACTACACCTAATAATTTTACATGACGCACGTGAATAGAACAGTATAACAGCAAAAATTAATTTTGACTAGGTTTTCTATTGGTTAATGCTTGAGTTAATAGTGCGCACTCAAGTCGCTCTGCGCTGTTTAAGCCCTGGGTTTTGTCTTTTATTAATAGTGTCTCTAAGCGAAAATTTAAACACTGATCTTCAATAAATTTAAAAGTGTGTTGAAATTCTGTTACTAATGCTTGTTCATTGATGTCATGTTGCCATACCGCAAGCTTTTTTAAAGGCTCATATTCAGGCTGTTCCCTGAAGTATTCAAGTAACTGCGCACTGGTGTATTCTGGGTGTTGCAAACACACCAATTGTAGCTGCAATAGCAGTTCGATGCCCGGTATTTTCATTTGCACTAAATCAGGTAAATACTCAATATCGGTTGCTAATTTAGGATATTGGATCAGTAAACCAATGGCTCTGCGCATCGGTGTTACTTTGAATTTACGCTCAATATTGTGCTGTTGTTTTGGTGTTGTGAGCTTGGTGCTTAATTGTTCACGAGTACGACCAATTAATTTAGCGAGCGTATTAAGCAAGCCCTCTTGGTAATATTCACTCGGTACCTTGCTAATTAGTGGGAGTGCTTCGCTCATTAGCTTTGCTTTTCCTGCATCAGTGGTGAGTTCGCAGGTTTGCGCAAGCTTATTAAATAGCACTTTTGAGAAGTCATCCGCAGAATTATAGCGGGCTTCAAATGCGTCTTTACCTTCTTGCTGAACCAAAGAATCAGGATCTTCACCATCGGGTAAAAATACAAATTGTAAAGACTTCCCGTCTTTTAGATTTGGTAAAGCATGCTCTAGTGCACGCCATGCAGCATCTCGTCCAGCTCTATCACCATCGTAACAGCAAATTACTTTGTCTGTTGTTCTGAATAACGTTTGCATGTGTTCAGCCGTCGTGGCAGTGCCTAACGCTGCCACAGAGTAAGAGATACCTTGCTCTGCAAGTGCCACCACATCCATATATCCTTCAACAATTAAGATTTGTTCTAGCTTATTGTTCGCTTGTTTGGCTTCATATAAACCGTAAAGTTCAAAGCCTTTGTGGAATATTCTGGTTTCAGGCGAGTTTAGGTATTTAGGCCCCTGATCGGCTCCCATAACGCGTCCACCAAACGCAATAACACGACCACGTTTATCACGAATAGGGAACATCAATCGGTCGCGGAAAAAATCAAATTGTCGACCAGGTGTTTTTTCTGATGCGAGTTTGAGTTCAACGAGTTGTTTTTTATGCTCAGCCGTACGGCCAATTTGTTTACATAGGCTTTCCCATTCAGGAGGTGCATAGCCCATCATATAACGCTGGACTGTTTCTCCTGATAAACCACGACCTTTCACATATTCAATCACATTGCTCGCATTTTTATGGTGCTTTAATTGGTGTTGATAAAATTTTGCGCTTTGGAGCATCAGATCATAATCAGAACGTTTCTGTTCGATACTTCGTTCTGGGGCGCCAGAAGCGTGCTCACGTGGGACTTCTAGATTAAGTAAACTTGCAAGTTCTTCTATTGCATCAACAAACTCGAGTTTGTCGTATTCCATAATAAATGAAATGGCATTGCCATTAGCACCGCAACCAAAACAATGGTAAAACTGCTTGTCTCTTGCAACAGTAAAAGAGGGGGACTTTTCGTTATGGAATGGACAGCAAGCTTGGTAATCTTTACCTGCTTTTTTTAATCCGATACGAGCATCAATCAGATCGACGATGTCAGTTCTAGCAAGCAAGTCATCAATAAACTGTCTTGGGATTTTTCCAGCCATACCTTATGCCGCTAAGATAGCGTTCCTAACAAAAATTTAATGCCTATACGAAGAAACCGAGCGCGAGGCTCGGTTTACTTAATCATACTCTGTGTATGTGGGGATTATGCGCTCAATCGTTGCTTTATTAAGCCAGAGATTTTGCCCATGTCGGCGCGACCTTCAGCTTTAGACTTGATTATGCCCATAACTTTACCCATGTCTTGCATACCTGCTGCACCAGTGTCGGTAACGGCAGAATCAATCAAAGCAATGATTTCTTCATCAGTCAAAGGCTGAGGTAAGAAAGTTTCAAGTACTTTGATCTCATTAGCTTCAATTTCAGCTAAATCTTCGCGACCAGCATCAGTAAACTGAGTGTATGAGTCACGACGTTGCTTAACCAGTTTCACTAGAACAGAGGTAATACCTGCATCATCAAGTGTTACGCGGTTATCAATTTCACGCTGTTTAATTTCAGCAAGTACCATACGTATTGCACCAAGACGAGCTTTGTCTTTTGCACGCATAGCATCTTTCTGTGCGTCTTTTAGCTTAATTAAAAGGCTCATTTATACAAGACCTAAACAGATTAGTATAATTTAACGCGACGTGCGTTTTCACGAGAAAGCTTCTTCATGTGACGCTTTACTGCAGCAGCTTTTTTACGCTTACGCTCTGCTGTTGGCTTTTCATAGTGCTCGCGACGACGAACTTCTGAAAGGATACCTGCTTTTTCACATGAACGCTTGAAACGACGAAGTGCTACGTCAAACGGTTCGTTCTCTCTTACTTTAATTACTGGCATTAAAAATTCACCTACCTAATTAATGAGCTATGCTCACGCTGATCAAAGATTGATCAAGTGGTTCAAAAATGGTGCGGTATTGTAATCCGAAGCATTACCACATGTAAAGCTTAAATTATCGCTAATTATTGATGGCTTAAAGGTGAGCGTTGATATAGCTGGCAAAGTACTTGTCCTGCTTGCTTTTCTTTAATAACTTGCCAAGTTTTTGGGGCTGAAAAAGCCAATTCTTTCTCAACTTCTACATAAATTAACGCATCACTAGTAAGCCAGTTTTGTGCCTCTAGCGCTTCGCAACATGGTTGGGCTAATCCTTTTCGAAATGGTGGGTCAACAAATACTAAACTATATGGGGTTGCTGAGTTATTTTTTTGTAGAAAAGCCAGTGCATTATCGTTAATTACATGCGCATTATTGAGTTTTAATGTTGTAATATTTTTTTGTAACTGAGTCGCTGCTAGTTTATCTAACTCAATAAAATCAGTGTGTGCTGCAAATCGAGACAAAGCTTCAAAACCAAGCCCGCCAGAACCAGCAAAGCAATCTAATACTTTAGCATTTCTTGTGTCTTGCATAAGCCAATTAAAAACAGTTTCTTTTATTCTGTCAGTTGTGGGTCTTAACCCTTCAACATCTTTTACAGGCAGTTTTCGACTTTTGAATTTACCGCTAATAATTCGAATAAATCCATCGGTACTTACTTTTTTTACGGGGGCTTTTTTTCTCATTCTCAGCTTGTTCGCAATTTCTTAATGTTTCATGTGTTATAAATCATTCGGCGTGCATTTTTCATCCCTTCGGATCATGTTACACTGCCTAGCAATTTTGAAATGAAGATTAGGTTTATTGTATTTCTGTCTATGTATTATGTAGAGATAGAAAATAGTAACCTGATCATACACGGTGTTTTTGCATTGCTTTTAAAGATCAAGGCGAAAACAGAAGTTTAGTTTATCAGATTTATTGAAATGGTATTTAGCGAGTATGGGAAAAAAGAATAAATTTTTGTCTTGGTTAGGATTTGGCAAAAAAGATGCTGAGCAGCAATCACAGATACAAGAGCAAGAAGCGCAACTCGCTAAAGAGCAAGAAGCACAAGCTAAACTTGACCAAGAACAATTAGAGGCTGAAGCGCAGGCCAAGCTTGAACAAGAAAGAGTTGAAGCAGAAAAACAAGCTGCAGAACAAGCCGCAGAGCAAGAAGCAGAACGTCAACGCCTTGCAGCAGAAGCGCAAGCCAAGCTTGAACAAGAAAGACTTGCTGCAGAACAAGCCGCAGAGCAAGAAGCCGAACGTCAACGCCTTGAAGCAGAAGCGCAAGCCAAGCTTGAACAAGAAAGAGCTGAAGCAGAAAAACAAGCTGCAGAACAAGCAGCAGAGCAAGAAGCCGAACGTCAACGCCTTGAAGCAGAAGCCAAGCTTGAACAAGAAAGAGTTGAAGCAGAAAAACAAGCTGCAGAACAAGCCGCTGAGCAGGAAGCCGAACGTCAACGCCTTGAAGCAGAAGCGCAAGCCAAGCTTGAACAAGAAAGACTTGCTGCAGAAAAACAAGCCGCTGAGCAGGAAGCAGAACGTCAGCGCCTTGCAGCAGAAGCGCAAGCCAAGCTTGAACAAGAAAGACTTGAAGCAGAAAAACAAGCTGCAGAACAAGCCGCAGAGCAAGAAGCAGACCGTCAGCGCCTTGAAGCAGAAGCGCAATCCAAGCTTGAACAAGAAAGAGTTGAAGCAGAAAAACAAGCCGCTGAGCAAGAAGCAAAAGCGAATCTAGATGCCGAGCAAGCAGCTAACAAGGAAAAGCCAAAAAAGGAAGGCTTCTTTGCACGCCTTAAAAAAGGCTTATTAAAAACTAAGGTTAACCTTGGGTCAGGCATTGCGTCGATTTTCAAAGGCAAGAAAATTGATGATGATTTATTTGAAGAGCTAGAAACACAGTTACTGACAGCTGATTTAGGTGTTGATACGACGATGAAGTTGATCGATAGCTTAACGGATACGGCTGATCGCAAGCAACTAAAAGATGGTGATGCACTTTACGAATTAATGAAGCAGGAAATGGCTGAAATGCTTAAAGAAGCAGAAAAGCCATTAGAGATCCCTGAAAATAAAAAACCATTTGTTATTCTCATGGTGGGCGTAAATGGGGTGGGTAAAACCACAACCATAGGTAAATTAGCGAAGCAGTTTCAACAAGAAGGTAAATCTGTCATGTTGGCGGCGGGTGATACATTCCGGGCTGCGGCGGTTGAGCAGTTACAAGTGTGGGGAGAACGTAATGATATTCCTGTTATTGCACAACACACTGGTGCTGATAGTGCGTCAGTAGTGTTTGATGCTTTTCAAGCAGCGCAAGCGCGCAACGTTGATGTTCTAATAGCGGATACGGCTGGACGCTTACAAAACAAAGATAACTTGATGCAAGAGCTCGAAAAAATTGCGCGAGTCATGAAGAAGCTTGACCCTAATGCTCCACATGAAGTGATGCTGACGATTGATGCAGGTACAGGGCAAAATGCGATTAGCCAAGTAAACCTATTCAATCAAGCGGTTGGCTTAACTGGAATTGCTTTGACTAAATTAGATGGCACCGCCAAAGGGGGCGTTATTTTTGCGGTTGCTGATAAATTCCAAGTGCCTATTCGTTATATTGGTGTTGGTGAAGGCATTGATGATTTACGTACGTTTAAAAGTGATGACTTTATCGACGCACTATTTAGCCAAGATGATTAAAGTCACGCCTTAATAAAAGGGAGCGCCGGCTCCCTAAATTTTGCTCTAAAAATAACATAAAAAGTGAGCTTATCATGATTAAATTTGAGCAAGTCAGCAAAACTTATCCTGGTGGTCATCGTGCGCTTGAGAAGGTGACTTTTCAATTAGCTAATAATGAATTAGCTTTTTTAACTGGGCACAGCGGTGCAGGAAAAAGTACTCTACTTAAATTGATCAGTGTGATGGAGCGTCCTTCTGCCGGTCATGTCTATATTAATGGGATCGATTTGAATGCAATCAACAATCGGCAAATTCCTTTTATTAGACGTGATATTGGTATTATTTTTCAAAACCATCGTTTGCTAGAACGTTACAATGTGTTTGATAACGTGGCATTACCTTTAGTGATAGAAGGGATGCATCATAAGCATATTGCGAAACGCGTCCATGCCGCCTTAGATAAAGTGGGCTTGTTAGATAAAGTGAAATGCCAGCCTAGTACTTTATCTGGTGGAGAGCAGCAACGGGTCGGTATTGCACGCGCCATTGTTAATTCACCGCCGCTATTATTGGCTGACGAACCGACCGGCAATTTAGATCCTGAGCTATCTATGGAGATCCTCAAATTATTTGAAGATTTTAATCGCCATGGTACGGCTGTTTTGATAGCAACACATGATTTAGGTCTGATCGCGAGAATGAAATACCGTAGTTTAACCTTAAATCACGGGCGCTTGATGCAAGACCCCTTAGCTGAGAATCGTTTATGAGTTTGTTATTTAAAAGCCGAGATAAGCAAAGTAATACTCAGACAAAACCACGGTTATTAGTCGTCTACTTTTTTATGCTTACCATCATTCGCCAAGGTATACATAGCCTGGGGGAAATGTGGCGTACACCAATTGCTTCGTTAATGACTATATTGGTATTGGGGTTAAGTTTAACATTGCCTGCCACGTTATATGTAGTGGTGAAAAATGTGCAGCAAGTGAGCAGTGGCTTTAATGATGCAGCAGAGATATCGTTATTTGTGAAAGAGCAAATGAGCGAACAACAAACACAAACGCTGGTTAAAAGGTTGGCGCTGTATCCTGAGATAGAGAGTGTGAGTTATATATCAAGTGCGCAAGCGTTAACTGAATTTAAGCGGGTATCAGGCTTTGGTCAAGCGCTTGATTATTTAGAAAGTAACCCTTTACCAAGTGTTGTATTGGTTACGCCAACCAGTAGGTATAGAAAACCACAGGCGGCTCAAAAATTGTTAGATAAGTTAGAAACGGAACGTGAGGTTGAGTTCGGTAAACTTGATATAGAGTGGCTAGAGAGATTAAATGCTTTACTGAGTCTATTGAAAGAAAGTGTCTTTACGGTGGGTCTACTGTTGTTAATCGCCGTTATACTCATTATTGGTAATACAATACGACTCTCTATTATGGACAAAAAGGAAGAGATCCAAGTATTGAAGTTAGTCGGTGCGACAAATACGTTTATTCATACACCATTTATTTGGACGGGTGTATGGTATGGCGTTATTGGCGGTTTAGTGGCCTTTATTTGTGTGGTACTCATGCTGTGGTGGTTAGAGTCAGCGGTAAGCATGGTGGCAGGTGTATACCAAAGCAGTTACATATTACAGGGTCTAAATGGTCAAGAGTTAATGATATTATTAGGGCTTGCGGTAGGGCTTGGCTTTAGTGGTTCATTTATTGCTGTCGCGAAGTATATTAAAGAAATAGAGCCAGATAGAGTCTAATAAACAGAGGCAGAGGGCTGCTACATAAACGTATTAGCAGTCTTTGAAGTCATTTTAAAGTCACAATTTTGACTTATAGTGCAAGTAAGGACAAATTTGCCCTGTAGTTTAAATCTAAAAAATTCAATAATTTCATCATGTTATTTTTTTCTTTTTTTTAGATAATAAAAAACTTGCTTTTTAATTGGAAAACCTATTATATACACATTAGCACTCTCAGGGAGAGAGTGCTAATTTGAACTAAGATACTTATCACCGAGGTGAAAAATGAGTAAAGATTTATACGCAATGGCATTAATGTCTGGACAGCAAAGCGCAAGCATGGAAGGTTACTTACAAACGGTAAGTACAATCCCTATGTTAGACGCGGAGCAAGAAAAAGTGTTAGCTACTCGCCTTCAACAAGAAGGGGACTTAGAAGCGGCTAAGCAACTTATTGTGTCTCATTTACGTTTTGTTGCACACATTGCGAAAAGCTACTCGGGATATGGTCTGCCTCAGGCTGATCTTATTCAAGAAGGTAATATTGGCCTGATGAAGGCTGTTAAACGCTTCAACCCAGAAGTGGGTGTACGTTTAGTTTCTTTCGCAGTGCATTGGATCAAAGCTGAAATACATGAATATGTATTAAAGAATTGGCGTATTGTAAAAGTTGCGACAACCAAAGCGCAGCGTAAATTGTTTTTCAATTTGCGTAAAAACAAAAAGCGTTTAGGTTGGTTTAACCAAGATGAAGTATCAACTGTGGCATCAGAGTTGGGTGTTAGCGAGAAAGAAGTACGCGAAATGGAGTCGCGCATGAGTGGTCAAGACATGGGTTTTGATTTAACTAACGATGATAATGACGACACGCCAGCTTCAAGTTTTTCTCCTGTCCAGTACCTAACTGATGCAGCGAGTGATTTAGCTGAAGAGGTTGAACAGGACCAATGGAAAGAACAGTCACAAAACCGCTTGTTTTCTGCATTGAAAACGTTAGATGAACGCTCGCAAGATATTGTTAGTGCGCGTTGGTTGGCAGATGAAAAAGCCACGCTTCAAGAGTTAGCTGAAAAATACAATGTATCGGCTGAGCGTGTTAGACAACTAGAAAAATCAGCAATGAAAAAGCTACAGGCTGCAATGAGCTAAGCTCTTCATTTTGTCACAAACTTACTGTACAAATATAAGAATGCCGCTTTATAAGCGGCATTTTGCTTTTATGTGTTTAGAAAAAATTTGAGCTTACAAGTGTTTACTATTTTGATTATAATGCGCAGCAATAAAAATGAGGAGCGTCTATTTTGTTAGTCTTATTGCGTATTGTCGCGATGGCATTATTTATTGTTGTAAGTTGTCTTTTGGGGTTGTTGATATGTCTGGTGAGGCCTTTTCACCGTAACAACGTTCACGTTATTGCTAGTTGGTTTGGCAAAATGTCACGTGTGCTTGGGGTAAAGCTAGAAATTACACGCCACCCAGATAGCGAACAAGCAGGGCCTGCTATTTACGTTGCTAATCACCAGAATAACTATGATTTATTCACACTCCCTGCGGCGGTGCCAAAGAGTACAGTAAGCATGGGTAAAGAGAGTCTTAAGTGGATCCCCTTCTTTGGTCAAATGTATTGGCTATCAGGCAATATATTAATTAATAGAACCAATCGTTCTAAAGCAATGGGTACTTTGGGCAAGTCAGCAGATAAAATTAAACAGCAAGGGTTATCGGTATGGATGTTCCCAGAGGGAACACGCAGCTATGGCCGTGGCCTATTGCCTTTTAAAACAGGTGCATTCCATACAGCAATGAATGCTGACGTACCGGTGATCCCTGTGTGCATGAATACCACACATCATTGTATTAAGCTAAACCGATGGGATAATGGTACAATATACATTGATATGTTAGCGCCGGTTTACCTTGATAAAGAAACCAGCGCTCGAGACCATGCTGGTGCAGTTCAGATGTTGATGCGTGATAGAATTGTAGAGCTTGATGCGAAAATGAGAGAAAAAAATGGAAAACTGGCGCGAAATTAGTGAAGAGATTGTTGAATCATTACTTGAAGATGGTTCATCAACAGACACATTGTATGAAGTTGAGCATCACTTTGTTTGTGAAGATTTCGATAAATTAGAAGGTGCGGCATTGGCTGCATTTAAACTCGGTTATGACGTAGAAGAGCCTGCTGAGCTGGAGCTTGAAGACGGTGGCAAGATATGGGGCTTTGACGTTGTGGTTGAAGTTGAGTTGGATGCTGACGTTATTATGGAAGATGTTGATAAGTTAGCAGCGTTAGCCGTTGAACATAATATTGAATACGATGGCTGGGGCACTTACTTTCAAGAGTAAGTATCCTCTCAATTGAGTATTGCTGAAAAAAGGAAGCGGCTGCTTCCTTTTGTGGTTTGCTAATTCATTCCTAATTAATAACCTTAGTTAAGCACCTTGGAATGAGGTGTATTCTTTCTTTCTTTACTACGAAAAAGATATTAAATATTGTTCGTATTATAGACTTTTTATAGCAAAAAGTGCTATTAATCACTTTTCTTATTTAATAGTGTATTAAATCTAATATGCGGGTAACGCTTCCTATATCAGAACTTCTGCCAGGCATGTTTGTTGACAGTGTTAGCAAGCAGCGCAGCGATGCCGGTATTAAAATCAAATCACGTGGCATGGTTAGAGATCAAGCCATTATTGCCAAACTTCTTTCTGAAGGGGTATTAGAGCTTAATATTGACTTTGCACAAAGTGATATTGAGATCCCTGGAAAGTACCAGTTAAAGGAAGTTGAACGCTCAGCCCCTGAACCTACACCCATTGCCAGCTCTGCAGAAAAGCCGCCAACTGAGAAGGAGATCTCGGAACCCGTTGTTAAGAAAGTCAGTAAGTTGATTTCGCCACAATCACTTGAGAAAGAATTTGAACGAGCCAGCCAGCATTTCGAAATGCACAATCGTAAAATTCAGTCTTTATATGGTGATATAACAGCGGGTGGAAAAGTCGATATTAGCTTGATCAGCGATGTTAGCAAAGAGATCGTGCAGTCGGTGCTACGTAATAGTAGTGCAATGGCGATACTGACTCGGTTGAAAGACAAGGATGGTTACAATTGGCGGCATATGATCAACTGTACCATTTTGATCAGTGTTTTTGCTAAGTATTTAGGGTTGAAAAACTCAGTAATACAGCAATTAGCGATGGGTGCTATGTTGCATGACATAGGGCATGCACGACTGCCACAAGGGATAATCAATAAAGAAGGTAAGTTGACAGCTTTGGAATATAAAGCGGTTAAAAAGCATGTTGTACAATCTTTGGGATTAGTAAAAGGTGAAAAAGGGATCACCCCGATTATGATGGATGTCATTATTAATCATCATGAGCGGGTTGACGGCAGTGGGTATCCTAGAAGGTTGAGTGGGAGTAAGGTCAGTAAAGCCGCACGTATTATGGCTATTGTTGATGTATATGATGCGATCACATCTGATAGGCCTTACCAAATGAGTGAAGAGCCAGTTCATGCGCTTCGATACTTATTAGCGAACAAAGAGCAGTTTGATGCTGAGCTCGTACAGCGGTTTATCAAATGTATGGGTGTACATCCTGTTGGAACCATTGTAAAGCTTACGAACGAGCGTTTGGCATTAGTTTTAGAGGGTAATAAGCAGGCGCCGACGGCACCTAAGGTACGGGTTTTTTATAACACGAAGCATATGCATCATATTACCGCAAAAGAGCTTGATTTAAGTGATGAGGAGCAAGAGGTAAAAATTGTCGCCAGTGTGAGGCCATTAGATTACCAAATTAATTTATCCCGCCTGTTAAGAGATCATCTGTTGGTTTAGTTTTGTCGCATTGTTTGAGCTTTTGTTTTCGCGCTGACAATATAGCCCCAGATAAACAACTACTCATTAATACTAACCACAGGTACGTTCCATTTTGTGCATGTAGCGCAATACAGCAGCACGCCAGTGCAAATAATGAAAACACTATAGAAGCGAGCCAATAATGGTTTATTGGGTTGTCGCATTCCCCCGCGTGATTGCATGCACAGTAATTTGCCTTACAAAAACTAAATACACTGGCGCCGGAAAACAGCAGCGCTGCGACTACGAGTATTGCCATCGTTATCATTATTTAGTTCCCCACACTGAATCAAGCCTGTGTAAGTGTATACAAAGTTAAGTTGGTTCGTCAATACAAATAAGAATTAATATCAATTGGGTTGATTGTTAAGTCATCCGATCTGTTCCTATAATCATTATCTTGGTGTTAAATTGTGCGATTGGATAGTTAAGATTCGTTAAGTTGCAGATCTTTGTTGTAAATTTAGGTAGTGTGTAGGCGATTAAGAAGATGACGGTTCAAGCCGGATTTACACATAGGATTGAGAATGACAGGATTTAAGAAAACTATATTGGCATCGAGTATGATGCTGTTATCTGGACAAACATTTGCAGCGGCATTTCAATTAGCTGAGCAAAGTGTATCAGGGTTAGGGCGTGCATATGCCGGTGAAGCTTCGGTGGCGGATGATGCGTCGGTTGTGGCACGAAACCCAGCATTAATGAGCCAGTTTAAAGGGTCACAAGTGAGTGTGGCTGCAATGTATGTTAAACCTGATGTTAGCTTGTTAGGTACTTCGACCAATAATGGCTTGAGCCCATCTGTGCTTGATAGTGACAGTATTGCGCCAAGTGCGATCGTACCCGCTGCATTTTATACGACAGGTCTAGGAAATGACTGGTATGTTGGTGTTGGTTCATATTCACAGTTTGGGCTTGCAACCGAATTTGCAGCCGATTACGCACCTGGTCAGCTTGCTGGCGAAACTGAGATTGTCACGATTAACACAAAATTAAGTGTTGCTTATCAGGTTAATGATGCTCTGACAGTTGCATTGGGCTTAAACCATGTCTACGCAGATGCAAAAATTTTGCGTACTTTTGGCGCATCACCAACGGCGATACCTGCTGCAACAGAGGCCGTTAATTTAGAAGGGGATGATCATGCTTATGGATGGGATGTGGGTGCTAGTTATCAGTTAGACAAGTATACTCGTTTTGGTGTGCATTATAGAAGTGAAACTGATGTGCGCTTTGAAGGCGAGTTTAGTAACCAGTTGCCAGCTGGTGCACCTTTTTATGGTACGCAAGGTCAAGCGCTATCAGGCTTTGTTGAGCTGACCTTACCTGCGATTGCTGAAGTATCTGGCTCTCATCAAATTAATAAGCAAGCGGCTTTGCATTACAGCGTTGTATGGACAGGCTGGAGTAGTTTTAAAACTTTAGCGGCGCACGTTGAAGAACGTGGCACCGTGTTCAGTAAAGATGAAAACTTCTCTAACTCGCTGCGTTACGCTGTTGGGGGGGATTATCAATATAACGAACATTTAAAGTTACGTGCTGGTATTGCTTATGATGAATCTCCAGCTGATCAGCATCATATGTCAATTTCTATTCCTGATACAGATAGAACCTGGTTTTCATTTGGTGGTGAATATCAATTAACAGCCAAGAGCAGTGTTGATATTGGGGTGAGTATATTACGCGGAAAAACGCAGAACTTTGTAGAATCAGACAACCTAGGTCAACAGTGGGGTTTTGAATCGAATGGGCACGCGACGGTCTTAGGTGCTCAGTACAACATGCACTTTTAATTAGCGTTTTGTTAAAAAGAAAAGGGCAGTATTCACCGCCCTTTTTTATTAAATTTAAGAATACAAAACGGTGGTTTTATAAACTTTCAATTTTTGTTTTTTGCTCTAACAACTTGCTTTTAGCATCTGAAAATTCAGCGAGCTTTTCTTTCTCTTTCGCTAATACAGCTTCAGGTGCATTATTTACAAACTTTTCATTTGCAAGTTTCTTTTCCACTTGCGCTAGGCCTTTTTCGGCTTTTTCAAGTTGTTTTGCAATACGTGCCAGTTCAGCTTCAACATCGATAAGGCCAGCCATTGGGATTAATATCTCGAGGTTACCAACAAATGCAGTTGCACACGCAGGGGCATCATCTGCATTTTCAAGTATGGTAAACTCTTCAAGCTTAGCAAGCGCACTTAAGAATGCTTTGTTTTGTTCTAAGCGACGCAAATCTTCAGCATCTACTTTGGCCAGTAGAACACTTAATGGTTTGTTTGGACTAATGTCCATTTCACCTCGAATGTTCCGAATGGCCAGGATGAACTGTTTCACCCATTCTAAGTCAGACATCGCTTGCGCATCTACTTGGCTTGCATCAAATTTAGGGAAGCTTTGTAGCATGATGGTATTTGCTTCAATACCGGCCAGTGGTGCAACACGTTTCCAGATAGTTTCTGTAATGTATGGCATGAGTGGGTGCATTAAGCGCAGTAAACCTTCCAAGACGGTGATCAGTGCATGGCGTGTACCACGTTGCTGAGCTTCATTACCTTTAAACAGAACCGGCTTTGTAAGCTCTAAATACCAATCGCAGAATTGGTTCCATGTAAACTCATAAATGGTATTGGCAGCAAGGTCAAAACGGTAATTATCAAGGTGCTCAGTAAACGTTTGTACGGTATTTTGGAATTGACCCAAAATCCAGCGGTCGGCTAATGAGTATTCTTTTTCACCACCACTAAAACCACAGTCTTGCTCTTCGGTATTCATTAACACATAGCGGCTGGCATTCCACAACTTATTACAGAAATTACGATACCCTTCTAAACGGTTCATATCCCAATTGATATCACGGCCAGTCGATGCCATTGCTGCAAGGGTAAAGCGGAGCGCGTCAGTACCGTGTGGCTCGATGCCATCAGCAAAGGTCTTACGGGTTGTTTTCTCAACTTTCGCAGCGACTTTTTCTTGCATTAAGTTACTGGTACGTTTGGTCACTAGGCTTTCTAAGTCAATACCATCGATCATATCGAGTGGGTCAAGTACATTCCCCTTCGATTTTGACATTTTATCGCCATTTTCGTCGCGAATAAGGCCAGTGACATAAACCGTTTTAAATGGTACCTGTGGTTTTCCATCGTCATCTTTAACAAAGTGCATGGTCATCATGATCATGCGGGCAACCCAGAAGAAAATAATATCAAAGCCAGTGACGAGTGTATCTGATGGGTGGAATACTTTTAAATCGTCAGTATTTTGTGGCCAACCTTGGGTTGAGAAAGTCCATAAAGCAGATGAGAACCACGTATCAAGTACGTCTTCATCTTGAGTTAGTATTACGTCGTCAGCAATATTATTGTCACGGCGAACTTCTGCTTCATCACGACCAACAAATACATTACCTTTTGTATCGTACCAAGCTGGGATACGATGGCCCCACCAAAGTTGTCGTGAAATACACCAATCTTGTACGTCGTTCATCCAAGAGAAATACATATTCTCGTACTGTTTAGGTACAAATTGAATGTCACCATTTTTTACAGCATCTTTTGCAGGTTCAGCAAGGGGTGCTACACGTACATACCATTGATCTGTAAGCAGTGGTTCAATTACAACCCCTGAACGGTCGCCGTAAGGAACGGTTAGACTGTGATCGTCAATTTTTTCTAGTAAGCCAGCTTCTTCAAATTCAGTGATGATCTGCTTACGTGCATCAAAGCGATCAAGCCCATGGAAACGTTCAGGGATTGGCGCATCTAGCTCAAGTTCTTTGCCATCAAATGTATAGCCTTCACCCGCTGTTAATACGGCGGCGTCTTTATTAAACACGTTGATCATAGGTAGTTGATGGCGCTTACCCACTTCATTATCATTGAAGTCATGAGCTGGTGTGATTTTCACACACCCAGTGCCTTTTTCCATATCAGCATGTTCATCAGCCACAATGGTAATACGGCGATTCACAATCGGCAGCAAAATGTCTTTGCCGACTAAATTTTGGTAACGTTCGTCATCAGGGTTAACCGCAACACCAGTATCGCCAAGCATGGTTTCAGGACGCGTGGTAGCGACAACAATGTAGTCTTTACCATCGTGGGTTTTAACACCATCAGCCAGCGGGTAACGTAAGTTCCACATATGGCCTTGCTTATCTTTGTTCTCAACTTCTAAATCAGAAATGGCAGTATGTAGTTTTGGATCCCAGTTTACTAGGCGCTTACCACGGTAGATCAAATCTTCTTTATGCAAGCGAACAAAGACTTCTTTTACCGCTTCAGACAAGCCATCGTCCATGGTAAAACGTTCACGTTCCCAATCAACTGATGCGCCAAGGCGACGAAGTTGTTTGGTGATGGTGCCACCTGATTGTTTTTTCCATTCCCATATTTTGTTAATGAACTCATCGCGGCCTAAATCATGGCGCGTTTTACCTTCTTCGGCTGCGAGTTTACGTTCAACAACCATTTGTGTTGCGATACCTGCATGGTCTGTACCGACTTGCCATAAAGTATTGTTGCCTTGCATACGCTTGTAACGCGTTAGGGTATCCATGATAGTGTCTTGGAATGCATGGCCCATATGTAGGCTACCCGTGACATTTGGTGGTGGGATCATAATTGAATATGCGTCACCTTTGCCTGATGGCTTAAAGTAGCCATTTTCTTCCCAGTCTTGGTATAAAGACTGTTCTATATCTTGTGGATTATAGGTTTTATCCATTTCACAGAACCTTAATAAAATACTTTAATTTTCAATTTCTTTGGTAGAAATATTGGCACCAAACTGACGCAAACGTTTAAATCGTTCGCGAGCGGCTTGCTTGGCATTTTGTTCAGCGGGTACAAAATCGTACACCATACTGAAGCGTCGAATAAAATCAGGTAGATGAGTCGCTAAATTGATCAGTACCGTCCGTTTTCCTACTGGCGGTGTTTGACCAATTTCGACCGGAGCGCCGCCCTTTGGACCTTCACCTTGTAAATTGTGCGGTACAAAACTATCGGGCTCAAAACACCATAAATGTTCATCAATAACATGTGCATCATCAATCGAGTCTACATAAATAAATATGCGCTGCCCGGCACGATACTGTTTGGCTGCCGTTCGAGCGGCTAGATCAAAATGAGCCGGGCATGTTGCTCCCAGCTCATTGTCATGCTTTAACACATAAAACTGTGCATTGATGGTCATGGCGTTGGCTTAATCTTAGGCAATAAGTGATGTTTTATATCATCCTTTACTGCGTTCAAAATAAAGCCGCATTTTGACACAGAAAGCCCGCGCCATCAATCTAGCACCATGCTTAATCCTGTTGTGCGTCGCTCACTTCAATACGGTTTAATAAATATTGAGTTAACATCGGGACAGGGCGACCTGTGGCGCCTTTGTTCTTGCCACTTTTCCATGCTGTTCCAGCAATATCTAAATGTGCCCAATTGTACTTCTTAGTAAACTTAGACAAGAAACAAGCTGCTGTAATGGTGCCAGCGGCACGACCGCCCAAATTGGTGAAATCAGCAAATGGGCTGTCTAGCTGGTCTTGGTAATCATCCCATAGAGGTAATTGCCATGCTCTGTCGCCACTTTGTTCACCGGCTTTGAGTAAGTCGTGGGCGAGTGGGTTATGACTCGATAATAAACCGGTAGCATGCGCACCGAGGGCAACAATACAGGCACCGGTCAAGGTGGCAACATCGATGACGATTTCAGGCTCAAACTTTTCAACGTAAGTCAGTGCATCACACAGTACCAAACGTCCTTCGGCATCGGTATTGAGTACTTCGACTGTTTGACCCGACATGGTGGTTAGTATGTCACCCGGACGGTAGGCATTTGAGCTTGGCATGTTTTCACACCCTGCAAGAATACCAATGACGTTTATTGGTAACTGCATTTCGACCAATGAGCGCATCAAACCAATAACGCCTGCGGCACCCCCCATATCGTACTTCATTTCATCCATGCCTTCGCCAGGCTTAAGTGAAATACCACCTGAGTCAAAGGTGAGGCCTTTACCGACAAAGATAATGGGCGCTTGATCTTCACTGCCGCCTTTATAGTGTATGACCGACATAACCGATTCATTTACACTGCCGCGGCCTACCGCTAAGTATGAATGCATACCTAGCTCTTCCATTTCTTTCTCGCCGATGAGATCCACAGAGACATTATTAAACGCTTCAAGCGTTTTGGCTTGCTCGCCTAGATAGCGAGGATTACAAATATTAGGTGGCATATTGGCGACGTCTTTACATAGCTTAGCGCCTGAAGCAATGGCTAAACCATGTTCAATCGCTGTTTCGCCAATAGTCAGTTCACGTCTTGTGGGTACATTAAAAACGATTTTACGTAATGGACGACGAAGATCTGTTTTTTTGCTTTTTAATTGATTGAATGTGTATAAACAATCTTGTGTTGTTTCTACAGCTTGGCGTACTTTCCAGTATGTATCGCGCCCTTTTACGTGTTGCTCAGTTAAGAAGCAGACCGCTTCCATTGAGCCTGTATCGTTAAGTGTATTGATGGTTTTAGAGATGATCTGTTTGTATTGCTTGTCATCAAGCTCACGCTCTTTACCGCAACCAACTAAGAGTACACGTTCACTTAGTACATTGGGTACATGGTGCAATAATAAAACTTGTCCAGGCTTCCCTTCTAAGTCGCCACGACGTAGTAAATTTGAGATGTAGCCATCACTGATTTTATCCAGCTGCTCACCGATTGGAGATAAGCGGCGCGGTTCATATACGCCAACTACGATGCACGCACTGCGTTGCTTTTCGGGGCTACCACTTTTAACGCTGAATTCCATTACGACTCCTGAGTCTATGTTATGTCTTTTTGAACTTTATATGTCTTCTGCAATCAATACCATAAATGCAGAATTATCTCTTGTGTGTCGGTATAATAATTAGGTTTGATGACATATAATAAAGTGACTAAAATAACCAGTTTACTCAAAATTTCCTACTATTCCAGTGAAACAAGACGTTTATAGGGGCAAGCATTGCTAATCTTTCGTTATTTAACTGCTGAGGTACTGAAATCGCAAGTTGCGGTGTTCCTGACATTAATGACCATTTTCGTATCTCAAAAGTTTGTGAGAATTTTAAGCGATGCGTCAGAAGGGGGCTTACCGTCACAAATGGTCGCGGCTTTTTTACTGTTAAAATTGCCTCAATTAGCGGTCTATATTTTGCCTTTGAGTTTATTCTTGGGGATCATCTTAGCTTACAGCCGTGTTTACGCAGACAGTGAAATGACGGTGCTACGTGCTTGTGGTGTGAGTGAGTGGTATGTTGTTCGGGTTACATTGATCTCTAGTGTATTATTTGCACTCATTGCAGGTTCGGTTAGCTTGTATGTGGCGCCTTGGGCCAG
Organism: Pseudoalteromonas aurantia; assembly: GCF_005886875.1. Classification (GTDB taxonomy): domain Bacteria; phylum Pseudomonadota; class Gammaproteobacteria; order Enterobacterales; family Alteromonadaceae; genus Pseudoalteromonas; species Pseudoalteromonas aurantia_A. The sequence continues at coordinate 111,576 of NZ_PNBY01000070.1, forward strand.
TGAAAAAGAGTATCAGCTTAAAGAGCAAGCGGACGCTGAATCTGGTTTATCTGCATTACGTGCTGGACGTTTTCAGCAAACGGGCAATGAGAAGGCCGTAGTCTTTGTGCATAATATTATTGATCAAGGGCGTGAACTCAACAAAGTATTTGTGGCACAAATGCCTGATAAAGGGTCAAATCAAGGTGCACGAATCGTCTACGCACAAAAAGGGCAAGTGATTGAACTTGAATCCGGTGAGCAACAACTGTTACTCGACCAAGGAAAGCGCTATGAAACCGATGGACTCAGTCAAGCGCTCAACAAAACGGAGTTTGCGAGTTACCAAGTACAAATTCGTGAGCAAGAAATTGAGCATCAGCGACGCAAGCTAGAAGCAATTCCTTCTTTGACCTTACTCGATATGGATACGCCTGAAGCGCTCGCGCAGTTTCAATTACGTTTATCAGTGCCTATTTCTATTATTTTACTGACATTAATGGCTGTGCCATTGAGTGTGGTTAATCCAAGGCAGGGAAAGTTTGCTAAGTTAGTACCTGCTATCTGCTTATATCTAGGGTATTTCATTTTACTGAATGCGGGTAAGTTTTTAGTGGCTGAAGGTAAAATTCCTGCGGCTGTAGGTTTATGGTGGATCCATTTAAGTGTGCTATTTATTGGGACTTATTTAATTGTGAAAGGGCGGCCGATGGGGGTGTGGATCCGATCGTTGTTTGCTAACAAGGAGCAACCAACATGATGAAAACACTCGATTGGTATTTAGGTCGCAGTATTTTACAAACAACCGGTTTTGCACTGCTGGTATTTGTTGGGATCAATACTTTAATCAAATATATTGAACAGCTTAAGTCGGTTGGTCGAGGGAGTTATGACATGACGACTGCATTACTATACACACTGTATAGTATGCCTTCAGATATTGTGGTGTTTTTCCCTATGGCTGCGCTTATTGGTGGTTTAACAGGGCTTGGCGCCTTGGCTTCAAGCAGTGAGTTAGTGGTGATGCAAGCGGCAGGGATGTCTCGGTTACAAATTATCGGCTCAGTAATGAAAACTGCCACAGTACTTGCAGTGTGTATGATGGCATTGGGCGAATGGGGCGTACCAGAATCTGAGAAGCAAGCTAAGCAGCTCAGAAATAACGCCATTTATGGTGGAGAAGTCTTCAATGCACAAAAAGGCGTATGGGCTAAAGATGGCAATAACTTTATCAACATTGATAATATAGAGGCGTCAGGTGATTTAAAAGATGTCAGTATTTATCATTTCAACACCTCTTTAGAGCTAGAAAAAATTACGCGAGTAGCCAAAGCGCAAAGTGTTCCGCAAGGGTGGCAGTTTAGTGGTATTGAAGAGGTGAATATGGGCGAGTCGCATATTGTTACTGAATACAAAGAGTCGATGCTTTATACATCACAATTAACCTCTGAAAAATTAGATGTGGTGTCTGTAGAGCCTGAGTCACTCTCATTCAGTGGACTTTGGTCCTATTTATCGTATTTAGAGCAGAATGAACAAGACACAAGTACCTATGATTTAGCTCTGTGGCGTAAAGTGATGCAGCCATTTACAATTGCCGTGATGCTGCTGGTCGCGCTCTCATTTATTTTTGGGCCACTGCGCTCGGTCAGTATGGGGGCGAGGATCATCATGGGCGTTGTAACAGGATTAGTATTTCATTTAAGCAATGAAATATTTGGCCCTATTGTGATGGTTTACACTGTCCCAGCAGTGTTCGGTGCGGCTATGCCGAGTGTGCTCTTTATTGGTATTGCGAGTTATTTGCTGCAGCGCAAGCAATAGTCAATGAAATTAAAAGGCGCGCAGCGCCTTTTAATACAAGCACGCTGGTTTTAATCTAAGCTGTTATATACTTTTTTATTTTCTTCTTTAGTTAAAAAGACCACTTCGGTTCCGCAAATCATATCTTGTAACGCGCGCTTTTGTTTAAAATCAATTAAGACCAATAAATTACCTAGCCCTAGCACTGCGGTTAAGCTGCGTAGTATTGCTTTTGGCCAGCTGAGTAAAGCGCCATCTGGTGTTTGTACTTTGAGACGCCATGCTCGCATACCGATTGTTTGGCCACTTTTGGTCCAAAAGTAACTGAAAAAAAGCACACTGACTAACACCAATAAAATGGCTCGCAATCCATATAATAGTGATGAACCTTGGATAAGCGCTGACACATCTTCATACTTACCAAGAGATAGCACATCAAAAGAGATGAGGCTCTGAATAAAAAATAAATACATAATAGTGGTTAACATCGCAAATGCGATAACCACGAGGCCATCATACATTAATGAGGCTAAACGACGTAAAAGACCTGCTTTTGGTAAATCTGACATAACAATACTCGCAGTGTGGCAGAGGAAACAAAGTTGGGTCATTCTACACAAAGGTTTTAGCAATGGCGAAACCTATTAGCTTTACTACAAATAAGAGCATTTAATCGTGTATTTGTTATTTAACACATCATTATTGCACAAATGTTAAGCAGTTGATGTAAATAAGCAAAAAAACAGCTTGCCGGGCGGGGTTATATTTGTATAATGCATGGCATAGAGACGAGGGCATACAAACAAAGCCTTAGCTCAAAGTGGTTTTTCTTTATTTTCTCTTGCTTTAGAAGATGAAAGAAAAATTATGCCAGTGTGATGGAATTGGTAGACATGACGGATTCAAAATCCGTTGCCTTCGGGCGTGGCGGTTCAAGTCCGCCCACTGGTACCACTTTTTATAGCCTGCTGATTTATCAGCGGGCTTTTTCTTGTCTGAATTTTGAGTATGGTCCCGTGCGTGAGCTTTATCTGCTTTTCTACACCTTATTCCCTTACTCGTCGCTGTACCTCGCCATCTATTTCATTTAGTTGCCATAACATATTTTGCATAGCTTGGTATAAGGCAACATGACGTTATTCCCTCCACAAAGACAGTTGTTATAACTGGTACTCACACTTATCTGAACTAAACTCAAACAAATAGTGATCAGAGGATGAGTCGTGTGCAATTAAGACATTCAGTATTACTGTTTAAGAGTGCAACATTGATAAGCGCTGTTGTGGTGTGTGCGATGAGTTGGTTTTTATACTGTGAAATTACCAATGGCATAAAACTAGAACGCAAATTTAGCGAATTAGAAAGCGCCATTAGTCGGATCATTTCACAAAAAGAACGGTATATCGTTGAGCGTGAAAAACACATTGCTCAGGGGGTTGAGCCACTTTACCTTAATTTTGAAGATAATTTTAATCAGCTCCTGATATTGATCATTGATGAGCCTGAACAAGTTGAACAATTGGTCAAATTAGATGAAAAGGTAAAGGCGTTCAAACAGGTTTTTACCCAGTTTGAGCAGTCTCAAACTAAGCTTGGCTATAGCGAGAATGATGGAGTATATGGCGAATTTCGTTATCATGCTCATCAACTTCAATCAGTGGCCAGTAAAACGTCGTTAACTGATTTAGAGATTCTGGTACTGGAACTAAGACGTGCCGAAAAAGACTATTTATTAAGGTTCAAACCACACTATTTAACATTGCATCAGCAATACTTTGAAAAGGCCACGTATTTAGTTAAAACAGCCTCGTCAGAACGTGCAGCGATTAACTTACAGTATTTAGCCAAATATCAGCATGGCTTCTTGGAATACGTTGCTTTGATGCAGCAACAAGGGCTTACGCACAAACAAGGGCTCAGGGCGGCGCTAAACCAGAATATTGAAGAAATAAAAACACAACGAAAAGTTCTCAGTGAAGGGTTGTTGAATGCAAGGCATAACAATAAATTATCGCTGATCCTGTATGACCTCTCGGCGATCGTGCTTATTAGCGTGTTTTGTTTGATATTATTAAATTATCTTAATAATCGAGTTTCTAAACATATATTAAAAATAAAACAGGTATTGCAACAAGTGACAGAGGCTGGAGACTTTTCTATCAGAATCAACTTACAGAGTGAGGATGAAATAGCTCAAATTGGGCATCATTTGGATGGTTTTTTTCAGTATATTGAAACTTTGCTGGCACGGTTAAGTGCAGCACAAGCTCGGCTTATTGAAGAAGCAAAAGTAGCCAGCTTAGGCAATATGGTTAGTGGTTTTGCTCATGAATTGAATACCCCGTTGGGGATTGCGATAACGAGTCAGTCTCATTTAAAAGAACAAATGAAAGTGATTAAAGGGGATCTAGAGTCTGGGGTATTACAAAAAAAAGCGTTAACCAAGCTTATTAGCGAAGCTGAATCTGCATTATTTTTATTAGAAAATAACTTACTACGAACGGCTTCATTAATTGATGATTTTAAAAAGGTTGCAGTGCATCAACAATATGATGACATGAATGAGTTCAATTTAAGAACATTGGTTATGGGCGTCTTTGACTGTTATCAGTCAGAGCTTGTATCAGAGCACTATAGTGTTGAGTGTGAGATCCCTGAAAACTTGGTTCTAACGAGTTATCCTGCCGCGTTTAGTCAGATTTTGAGTTACTGTATAAATAATTGTATTAAACATGGAAAAGTCGACAACAAGTCACTTAATATCGTGGTATCAGCGATGGTGGTCAATGATTTTGTCCACTTTTATTTTAAAGATGATGGTAATGGCATAGATAAGGAGCTAATACCTGTTATTTTTGAACCCTTTATTACCACAAAACGTCATGATGGCGGTACGGGATTAGGTTTAAGCATCGTATACAACCTGGTAACGCAAAAGCTCAAAGGAGAAGTAAAAATGCAAAGCCCTGCACATGGAGGCGCTTGTTTACATATTATTCTCGAAAATACACCCTACACATATGATGTCATTGAGGCACTTGAACCATCTAACGGTTAATTACGTTATAAATACATTGGATTATTATGCTTTGTGCGTGTAATGAATCATAAATCGACGTCGTCGGTAAAATATCGTCAATAAAAAAGGCTACTGTATGGTTAATGCCAGTCAGTTAA
>NZ_PNBY01000071.1 GCF_005886875.1 Pseudoalteromonas aurantia
CCTATCCTTATTTGTTAGGGGGAGTATGTATTGAGTTGAAGTTACCTAAGTCGCTGGCTACTGCTGCCTAATGCTATTACCGTATGTGTTAACCCTTTTTCGACCTAACTTTTTAGCGTCATATAGTGCGGCGTCTGCATATTGCATAAGGTTGTCTGGCTAGGCATGCGTATTGATTGAAGTATAACTCCTAATACTTAACGTCATTTAGAGCCATTTCAAATACGTCTGAAGAAGTCAGCTCTGGTAGCAAAATACAAAATTCTTCGCCTCCATACGGTGCAACCATACCTGTTGAGAAGTCACGGCATTGCGTGAGTAAAGAGGCAATATGCACAAGACAATTGTCTCCTACTTTATAAGTATGTTCGTCGTTTATTAATTTAAAGAAATCAATTTCTATAAGAAATAGATTAAAAGGATGTTTGAAGCGCATGGTGCGCGCACATTCTTCCGTGAGTGATTAATTGAGTTTACGTCGGTTAGCAATTTGTGTGAGATGGTCAGTATTATTGGCAAGTTCAAGCTGTGATAACACTTTTTGTAATTCATGGGGTCGGTTTTTTTACTTGAAGCTCCAGTGGTTCATTTTAAATCTTTTACGTAGTGACTAGTGGACTTTGGATGTCGTCTCTTTTGCGTTTTCTAAAAGCGGATCCTTTCATCAATCGCAAATGACAAGCAAGCAAATTCTATGGAAGTGCTTATTTATAGTGCATGCTCACTAAACCAAGTTCGTCTATTAAGGTAAATTTATTTGTTGTTAGAATGACTCCGCCACAAGGCGCAACACCCCATGCAATGGTTTAGTAAACCGCAAGCGTTGAACCATGAACGAGCCTAGTTGCGTCTCAGCTTATTCCCCAAACACAAGCGGAAACGACCAAATAGATGGTGATCTGAATAACACTTGGATAGTTTAAAAAAGCAGATAAGAACAAACTAATAAAGCACAGGAGAAATATGACAATAGATTGATCGTTCTACCAAAGACTATTAGGCCAAAAATATTGAAAACCAACGCCACTTAAGCTTAAGTAGAATAGGGTCATGGATGAAACGTAGGCCACATAAAGCAACAAGGTGTTGTCTTTAATTGAAGCATACAGAAGCAAATTGTAAACCGCCATTATGCCCATAAGCCAAAAGTAAATGCCTATGATTAATTACCGTGTTTGCTCTGCTCGATAGAATGCCACCTCAGGCCACATAACAAGCCGACCTTGCACACTACTCTTCGTGTCTACATGAACATAAATGGTCGTGGGCTGTGAAAGGTGTGGCAGGGGAAATACAAAGTGTGGATGGATTATCGGACGCATGTTAAAAGGCTGTTTGTCGCCTATAAAGTATTGTGCTGCACCATTGTATTTTAAACCATAAATATCGTTAAATTGTCGATAACTGGGTTTTTGATCTCCACGAAGTAACGCTCTATGCCGTTTATGGAGTCGAGTTTAACCTTTAACCATTTCGTTTTCTCATATTGAGCCTAAGTTAAAACTTTCTTGAATGCATAGTGTCTATTGCTCGCTTGGTAATACAATCAACTTCATTGTATGAACTTGAGTTACTTTGTGTATAGTAAAATGCTGAATGTGAATTTACGCGCGGTGACGATTTGGCAGCTTGCATTCTAAGTTTGCTTTTAAGGAGGCTAAAATAATAAGCCCACCTATAATTATTCAGTGTAATCGCTTTCATCGGCGGCCTTGAGTTTATATAGCCCAGCTACATCGTGGAGATACAATAAGCGTAAGAGAAGTTTATGACGAGGGAAAATAATGCTGTTAATTATTAATACATCCTTTTCAACATATGTGGTTGTTCATGCTATTAGGCTTAAATAGGTAGGATATAAACGCGATAAATTCGTTGAAATATGATTCAATCATGCATTGATAAACAAGCAAGTGACATTTAATTAAATTGGATAACTATGATTATAAAAACGATAACGGCAGCGACATTATTGGTAATTCTCTCAGGGTGTCAAACATATGATACTCGACTTGAATTGTCTCAACAAAATAATACGAGCGAGCAGCTGTCAGCGAATGAGCAAATGAAGGCCATAGCGCAGAATTATTTTGATGACATGATTGCCTTAAACCCCGTCAACGGCACATTCGTTGGATATACACAATATAATGATGAATTTCAAGCGCCAAGCACACCGGCCAGTCGGTCTAAATATGTGACATTGGTTAAGGGTTACCAAAGTAAATTACGCGCAATAGACAAAACGACGTTAACAGGACAAAGTCTAATTAGCTATAACATATTAGCACGAGACCTCGCATTTTCTTTGGTTGGTACGCAGTTTCCAAGTTATCTGATCCCTATTAATCAAATGTTTGGGGCACACAATACCTTTGCGAGTTTAGGCAGTGGCGCAAGTGCTCAACCTTTCAATTCAGCCGAAGACTACGATGATTTTATCGAAAGAGCCAAACAGTACGTTATATGGTTAGACGGCGTAGAGCAAAATATGCGCGAAGGCATAAAGCAAAGTGTAGTTTTGCCAAAAGTGCTAAGTGCAAAACTGTTACCGCAATTTACTGTACACATGGTTGATGATGCAGAAGAGTCTGTTTTTTGGCAACCTATAACTAATTTACCTAAGGATTTGACACAGGAACAAAAACAACAAATTACCTCGGCTTATCGAAACATGATAGAAGGTATGCTGGTACCTGCGTATAAAAAAATGGCAAAATTTCTGGAGACAGAATATTTACCAAATAGTCGTAGTTCGGTAGGGCTAAGTTCGCTGTCTAATGGAAAAGCATGGTATGAGTATAATATTGAACAACATACCACAATGAAATTAACGGCGGATGAAATTCATCAAACCGGGCTATCTGAAGTTTCACGAATTCGAAACGAAATGAACTGGGTTAAAGAACAACTACAATTTGAAGGTGATCTTCAAGCATTTTTTGTTCACCTTAGAGAGAGTGACGAATTCTATTTTAATTCCCCTGAAGAACTAATCTCAGCTTATGAAAAGGTGAAGCGCAAAATAGACAAACGTGTACCGATACTTTTTGATATTAAACCAAAAGCAGAGTATGTGGTAAAAGCCGTTGAGTCATTTAGAGCTGAGTCAGCTGCTGGTGCATCATACTCTGCGCCAGCGCCAGATGGATCAAGACCTGGGATATTTTATATCAATACCCACAACTTGAAGGCTCAACCAAAGTTTTTAGTTGAGACTTTATCAATACATGAAGCTGCGCCCGGACATCACTTTCAAATAGCTTTACAGCAAGAAATAAAAGATGTCCCTATGTTTAGAAAATTTGGCGGGTACACGGTATTTTCGGAAGGCTGGGCTTTATATGCTGAAAGTTTAGGGAAAGAGCTGGGGTTATTCACAGATCCGTTAATGTGGTACGGACGTTTGGTAGACGAGCAGTTAAGAGCAATGAGGCTGGTGGTTGATACTGGCCTCCACGCTAAAAATTGGAGTAGAGAACAAGCGATCACGTTTATGATCAATAATTCCTCGATGGCAGAAAGTGATGTTGTCGCTGAAGTTGAGCGTTATATCGCATGGCCAGGTCAAGCCGTTTCATATAAGGTCGGGCAGTTCAAAATACAGGAGCTAAAAGACTACGCGCAAAGTGTACTTGGCAAACGGTTTGATGTTAAAGCGTTTCATCGACAAATCTTGACCGACGGCGCTGTGCCCATGGTTATTTTGGAGCGTAAAATCAAAGCTTGGGTTGTGGAACAAGCAGAGTCATCTTCATAGTTTAAATAATAAAAAGCCCAGGTTGGACACTGGGCTTTGCTTAAAGTGGTGATGTTGCGTAAAATTGCCAGCTGGGGCATTTATTAAGTAGTACTGAAATCGTGACGATTAAACCATTTTGGCTTTCCACTAGCCTAGAAAATATGACGCAGCAGCAATGGGAATCCATTTGTGACGGATGCGGAAAATGTTGTCTTCATTCATTTATAGACAGTGATGAAGAAGGTGATGAGTTTGAAAGCACCGATTTCTTGCGAGAGGGTGAAGAACTTATCTATACCAGCCTAGTTTGTCAGTATATAGATGAGGAGACTTGTGGCTGTACGCGCTATGAGCAAAGACAAGAATTGGTGCCTTCGTGCGTAAAACTTACCAAAGAAAACTTGAAAGATATCTTTTTTATGCCACAAAGCTGTAGCTACCGTCGCTTGTATGAAGGTCGGGGTTTAGCAAGCTGGCACCCATTATTAAATGATGGCGATAAAACAAAAATGCATGACATGGGGATCAGTGCCAAAGGCCGGATCATCAAAGACAACATAGTAGATATAGAGGAAGATTTTGAGCACTATGTGGTTCAATGGCCAACCTATGATTGTGATTGACGAGTAGATAACACAGCCTAGTTGCATTTCATCGTAAATAATAAACAATTTAAATCCAGATAATAGCGTTATGCATCCACATAGATACACGTTACAACAGTTAAAAAATAATGAGGTTGGGCCTGTTAAGCGACTGCAAATGGTCGAGCAGTTGACAGAGTTTCCACCAGAGATACTTACCTTGAAGGATTCGCTAGAAGTTCTTGATTTATCGAATAATAAGTTATCTTCGTTACCGGATGAATTTGACCAATTAGAAAAGTTAAAGATAATCTTTTTATCACAAAATTGCTTTACTGAACTGCCTCACGTGTTAGGTCGTTGTAAAAGTCTCGAAATGATTGGTTTTAAGAGTAACCAAATAACAGCCGTACGCTCGCATAGTTTACCGTTGAGTACGCGTTGTCTAATATTGACTGATAATCAACTTGAAGAGCTACCCGACCGAATGGGTGCGCTTACACAGTTAAAAAAGTTAGCATTGGCCGGCAATAGATTAAAAACATTGCCAGATAGTATGGCCAATTGCACCGAACTTGAACTGATCAGACTTTCTGCTAATAACCTTAATACCTTGCCTAAATGGCTTTTTAATTTACCTAAGCTTGCATGGCTTGCGTTTTCAGGTAACCCAGTGTGTGGTAACAGAAGTAGTGCACTGAAAGAATTTGCGAAAGTAACACTGTCAGAATATGTATTAGGCGATAAATTAGGAGAGGGTGCATCAGGTGAGATATTTTTAGCAAATAAACCGCACGATGATCAGGTTTTTTTCGCGGTTAAACGTTTTAAGGGTGCAATTACCAGTGATGGATATCCGCAGGATGAGCTTGATTGTTGTTTAAATGCGGGCACCCATACCAATTTAGTAAAGGCGATTGCACAAATAAATGATGCATCATCGCTGGGTATTGTCATGGAGTTAATTCCACCAACCTACCATAACCTGGGCTTACCTCCGAGTTTAGTCACATGTACACGTGATACCTTCCAAAACGATACATGCTATAGTGCCTTGCAGGTTCATCACATTGCTGTTCAAATGGCATCGGTTCTTACCCATTTACACGCACATCACGTCAGCCATGGTGATATTTATGCACATAATTCACTTATAGACGAACACTGTAATTTACTCTTTGGTGATTTTGGCGCAGCTAGTCAACTCCATCATTTGGATGATTTTCAACGAGATGCCATGCAAGCTATTGAAGTTAGAGCATTTGGTTATTTTGTTGAAGATCTGCTGACGGTAAGTGCTTTTATTAGCGAGACGCAGTTAGCATTAAAATCTCGCTTAGAGGCAGTGATCGGCGCGTGTACATCAGAGAGGGTGAGTGAACGGCCAAAGTTTATCGATATTATGGGTTTACTACAGCAAGATTAAACGCTCACTATTTACTTCATGCATTAAATTAATCGCTAATGGCAATATTGGACCTTGTGGAAAGTATCGAGACTCTAAATTTAACCCTTCTAAACGGTTTAGCTAACATCAAGCTTTTGTTTTAATGGGTAAAGATAGCGTAACCTTGATCCCGCCCATCGCGCTTTGCTGCGCTTCAATATCGCCGTTATGAAGGGTTACGACTTGTTTGACTATTGCTAAGCCAATGCCGTGGCCTGTAGTATCAGTAGTTGCTAAATTAGGCACTCTGTATAGATGATCAAAGATGTGGGGCAAATGTTGTTCACTGACAGTGGGAGTAGAGTCTTCAATAACAAAAATTAAGGCATGTTGCGTGACACGAATAGATAGCGAGATATGACCTGGGTTGTGAGTATATTTTATTGAGTTGTTGATCAAGTTCGATATGACTTGCCGGATCCTGACAGGGTCAATATCAATGGTATTTATCGTGGTCTCGTTGTGAAATGCGTATTGGTATTGATGTGTTGTGATCAGTAGCGGCAAATCAGTTTCTAATTGAGTGGAGAACTCAGAGATGCTTTGAGGTTTGAGTGATATTTTGAACTGAGCTTCTTCAAGTAACGCTATACCAGATAAGTCATTAATTAAACGATGGATATCACCTAGCTTATTGTCGAGGCGCTGTAAGTGATTGTCATCTCTGGGCGAAATATTAAACTGCATTGCTTCTAATTGCAATTTGGCTGCAGTGACTGGTGTGCTTATATCATGGGCAATTTGAGAAAAAAGGGTATTTCGTTGAAGGATGATTTGATCTAAATACGCGTTTTTTTGATTAAGTAACTTCTTGTTACTTAGGCTCCGAAAGTAGAATGCGATAAAAATAACACTGATGAGCATAAATAACAGGAGTATTACCAAAGCATGGTTTTGTGATTTTGAGAGTTCAGCTTGTGTATTTGAGTGCTCTAATTGACTCTTTTTTATTAGGATATCTTTGTTCAATGATTCTAAAGAATTTTGTACGAAAGCTAATTCTTTATCTAAGTTAGTTTTTGCATAGTGTTTTTCTAGCTCAGTTAGTTGTTTTTGCCACAGGTATGCATCAGCATAATTATGTTCTTTTTCGTATAAGTCCGACAATATTTGTGCAGCTGCTATTTGGGTTAGTCTAAAGTCATGTATTTTAGCTTGTTCAAGCGTTTCAGTTGCCAGTCGTTTGGCTTGTTGAGAATGTCCAAGTAGGAAGTGTATTCGGCTAAGGTGTAATAAGCTATTATTCTTTAGGTGGAAGTCACCTTTTGCTTTACTTACAGCATTGACGACTTGTTCTTGTAATGCCAGTGCTTCTTCAAATTTATTTTGTGCGGTTAGGATCAGAGATAAATTGTGCTGTGCATAGCTTTTAGCTGTGTCTAGCTTGCCTAATTTATAAGTATTGTAACTTAGCTGAGTAAGACTGTGCCCGATATAGGATAAGTCAGCAGATCTCTTATCTATTTCATAGGCTAACTTGAAATATTCGACCGACTTTTAATAGTTGCCTATATCTGAGTAAGATACAGCTATTGCGTATAATGTACCTGCCTTTTTACTTTCACTTACCTCTAATTTAGCTTCAATCTCAAACTTTTTTAGCTTGTACATTAGCGCGTGCTTAATCTGATCCACTTGTTCTAGTAGTCTCGCAATACTGTGATACAGGCTAGCGAGTAACACAGGGGTAAGTTGCGACTCATATTCATCAATGTGATGGGTGAGAAGGTTTATACCTTCATAATACCGGCCAGTGTTATGATATAGATTAGCAAGATCTGAAAGCGCTCTAGTCTGCAATTCAAAGTGACCCAACTTTTTAAATGTGTCTAATGCATCGCTCAGATACACTTCACTGGTATCGTAATGGTGATTATTGTAAAGAACTTTGCCTAGCCGGTGTTTAATTTTAGTGCGAAGTAGGGGGGAATTCTTTGTCTTTGGTAGTATATTTTTCAAATATGCGTTGGGCTTCTTCTGCTTTACCTGTATTGTCTAACGAATTCGCCAATAGGATCACAAAGTCGACCTGAAGCTCTAAATCATTCGACTGATTTATTTGCGTTTCAAGAGATCGAATTAAACTAATTCGTTCAAGATTATTATGCAGCGACTGAGCACGTGCCAGTTGGCTATGCAACGGACTCTGTCCGGAGGCTAAACTAGCATTTATCCAAAACAACAAACAGAATACGATTCGTGCCAAATTTACAACTCGTTATGACGTCATTGAATGTAAATGATATATCATATTGCAACTGCGAGCGAGCAAATATACTGCTCCTAGCTTAATATCAATGCTTATTAAGAGGAACTAACCTGTTTGTCAGTTAGCTCATCATCTTGAAAGTTGTGTATTACTCGATAGTTGCTATGTCAGAGGATGCCGGCAGTGACGAGAAAGCCCCCTTTTTTTGAACAGCGAAAGCTCCGCATTTACTCGCATAGAGTATCGCATCTTTTATGAATGCATTATCTGAGAGTTTTGACTTATTATTATTGCGTACAAGCTGTGCGAGTAAACCACCAATAAATGCATCACCTGCTGCGGTTGTATCAACAGCTTTTACGGTTGGTGGAGATATATGCCCACTACTACTATTGGTAAAGTAACGTATGTCATTCGCGCCATCTGTAATAATGAGACATTTCACATTTGCACCGAGTATCGCTGCAATAGTGACATCTTCATTTTGTTCCGGGTGACTATGCTTATTAAGAAAGGCCAGTTCTTCGCTCGCCAGTTTAATAACATCACTTAATGAAATAACATGCCAAAGCCGTTCTATCGTATGATTTAAACACGACCAGAGGTTGAGCCTTAAATTCATGTCAAAACTTGTGGTTAACCCATGTTTTTTGGCTTGAGTGAGAGCATGAATTGTTGATTTATATATCTTCGATTCTGTCAGACTGTTGCTGCAAACATGGATAAGTGTATGGGTGCGGAACATTTCGATATCGAAGTCATAAACTCGAAACAATAGATCAGCCGATGGTGGGCGATAAAAACTAAAACTGCGTTCGCCTGATTGGTCTAATGATACAAAAGCTAATGCGGTTTTGGCTTTATCGGTAAATAAACAATATTGGGTATTAACGTTATGCCCTTGCAGCTCCTGTTGCAAAAACTCACCAAACATGTCCTTACCTAGCATTCCACAAAAACTTGAACTAACACCGTGTTTTGCAACGGCAACAGCAACATTTGCAGGCGCGCCACCTGCAAATTTAGTAAACGACTCAGGGTTTTTTCCGTCTGATAAAAAATCTATTAGGGCTTCGCCAAAACATACAACACTCATTTTTTTTGCTCTTCTAATTCATAAGCACGTAAGACCTCATAACAGGCCCCCATAGTATGATAGTCCGTTTTTCCTGCTGGGCTTTTTTCATCACTATATGCGTGGTTATCTTGCGTGAGAATACGATACCATGCACCATGTTTATGATCGATCATATGCGTCCAACTGTATTGCCAAATTTTATCGTACCATTGCCAGTATTTAGCATCACCCGTTGCGATCGCCAGTAAAGCCGCTGCTGAAAAGCTTTCAGCTTGAACCCAGAAATACTTGTCGCCATCACAAATACTATAATCTGGGGCAAAACCATAGCAGATCCCACTATGTTGTGTATCCCACGCATGCTTTAGCGCTAAATCAAATAGTGCTTTAGCCGTGTCTATCATCCAAGGCTCACTTTTATGACGGTTCAAGATCAGTAAAAGCTTAGCCCATTCAGTTTGATGACCTGGTTGGAACCCCCATGGTCGAAATAGGTGCTTAGGGTCCTCTTTATTATATTCCCAATCAATCTGCCAATCGGCATTATAATGCTCCCATACGAGTCCGTTTGCTAACGCTGCTTTGTTGACAGTCATAGTGTGAGCTAAGTCATAAGCACGTGCTAAAAACTTATCATTATTAGTGGCTTCAAAGCACATTAGCAGTGCTTCACACAGATGCATGTTGGCGTTTTGCCCTCGATAAGCATCAGCAGCTTGGAATTGGCTATCATATTCATCGAGGTATAATTTGTGCTCGGCTAAATAATATTTATCTTCAAGTAACTGCCAAACGTTTTCTATCGTGTTTTCAGCGTTTTTAACACCTACTTTTAAAGCAACTGCATTTGCCAGTAATACAAAGGCGAGTCCGTAGCAGTGATTTGTTGTATCTGATGCAACTCCATTTTCAATGAGCCATGCATAACCGCCATTACTTTGTTTATGGGCGTTTTCTAAGTAATCTAAACCATGAACAACAAGTTCAAAGTATGACTTGTTTGGCTCAGCTAAATAAGCCATTGCGTAGTTAAATATAAATCGAGTGCTAGACACCAAATGCCGTGTACGTTTGTCGTAAATATCACCGTTGTCTTTAAAAAACTGATAAAAGCCACCTTGTGGATCAATACAATTAGGATGGTAAAAGTTCATTGTAGTATTAATGTGCTCACGTAAAAAATCGGCACTTCTAAAGTTTTGTGGCATCCGACGCTCCATAATGATGTTGATAACTGACTTTAGCATCATTTAAAAAGATATGGAACGATCCAATAAACCATTTGTGATTTTCTTGTAACAATGTGTAGAATCTGGCTATCCCTTTTAATGGAGTATTTCTTGTGAGTGAAATTAATACCAACCAAAGCTTTGTAGCTAATAGCAGCACGAATAACCAAAACTATGCATTGCCGTTAACTGCGATGACAACCCTGTTTTTTTTGTGGGGATTTATTACTGTTTTAAATGATGTGTTGATCCCACGTTTAAAGGATGTATTTGATCTCAGTTATACCGAAGCGATGATGATTCAATTCTGTTTTTTCAGCGCATATTTTATTGTCTCTTTGCCCGCTGGCATGTTGGTAAAGCGATTTGGTTATAAAAATGGCGTATTGAGTGGCCTTATTGTTGCTTCAATTGGTTGTTTATTGTTTTACCCTGCAGTCGTTGTGAGTGAATATTGGTTATTTTTAACCGCATTATTTGTTCTGGCGGCTGGGATCACGTTATTACAAGTATCTGCTAATCCATATGTTGCAGCACTTGGTCCTGAGAAAACAGCATCTAGTAGATTGAATTTGGCGCAAGCACTTAACTCGCTAGGAACAACCATTGGCCCGGCTGTGGGTGGATTTTTACTCTTTGGTGGAGCTGGTGCTTTTGCGGCGGAAGCAGGTGCGGATGCGGTTAAAATACCATATTTGATCCTTGCTGCAGCATTAATAACGATTGCTGTCGTGTTTGCGTTTTTAAAATTACCTGAAATTAAAGCACATACAGAAGAGCAAGACTGCAAGGCAAAAGGCCGCAACTTGCTTGAAGCACCACACCTAGTGATGGGAGTCGTGGCTATTTTTTGTTATGTGGGTGCGGAAGTCGCTATTGGTAGCTTTTTGGTTAATTACTTTGCAGAGGGCCACATAGTTGGGCTTGCTGAACATGAAGCGGCAAAATATATTAGCTACTACTGGGGGGGGGCCATGATCGGTCGTTTTATTGGTTCTGCTGTATTGCAAAAAATTGCTCCCTCTAAAGCTGTGTTGTTCAATACACTATGTATTGTCGCATTACTAGCGGTAACAATACTAACAGAGGGCAAGGTGGCAATGTGGTCTGTTCTTGTGATCGGGTTATTTAATTCAATTATGTTCCCGACGATTTTTTCACTGGCAATTGAAGAGCTGGGATCTTTAACGAGTAAAGGCTCAGGTTGGTTGTGCTTAGCCATTGTTGGTGGTGCGATAGTACCATTGTTACAAGGTGTGTTTGCAGATTCTATAAACATTCAATTAAGCTTTATTGTTCCAGCGATTTGTTATGTTTATATTGCATGGTACGCTATTAATGTTGATAAACTTGCAGCATGTTGGACGCGCAAAATCAACTGATCACATAATATTGTGACACAAGGCAAGCTTAAGCTTAATGCCGATCAGATA
>NZ_PNBY01000072.1 GCF_005886875.1 Pseudoalteromonas aurantia
ATCTTGTCTGAACTAATACATGTAATACATTTTCACCACCGCGTTAATAACTTTGTCTAAATATTCGGTATCCATGGCCCCTTTACGTCGCTTTCGCTTAATGCTTCCCTTAAAGCTACTCCGTGTTTTAGTTGATTTAAGCCCACATGCCTAAACAAACTGAGGTTCCCTGCAGCTGCTCCTCTGTTTATTGGACTTTCATCTTCTCTAAAAGACACACCTAGGACCTAATGTAGATTGTTCTCAGTGGACCAGTGCTTTCGCACTGAGGCTACCATCTCTTCTGCGGTTAAGTCAGCTGAACCGATATAGTAACGCGTGTCGATTAGCTCTTTTCTATTCTCTATACGATAATAAATTGTTTGCCCCATTGTTGTTAGGTTTTGCCAACAAGGTGTCCATTCATAGCTTTGCGACTTTTCTAACTTTGTATTTTCTATACTCTGTCCGATCCTTACCTAGCCCTAAGTAAGCGTGATTTTGTACCTCCTGATTGTCACTTCCTTTATGAAAGTCGTTCTGAAGTGCTCGATGGAGTGTCCCTTGATTATCTTTCAAAGCTAACAAATAATCAGCTCCTTATATTTATGCACCGCGCAAGCGATATTCAAAAAGCGCACTTCGTTACCATTGGTTCTGTGTTGTACCATGCGACAAGTGATCATTTACAATACACCGATTGGGAATTGATTGCAGCATAGGGATAGTCGCAACGTAGTTAAAACACCATTATTGATTTAGTTTGCTTGTATTTGTGCGACTAAGGTGTTTTAAGTATTTAACGCGACTGTGCTACGCAATTGCGAAGGGGTCATGCCAGTCCAACGTTTAAATGTGCGCCGAAAGTTGGTCAAGTCAGAAAAGTTCAACTGAAGCGCAGTTTGTTCGTTCGAGTAGCCCCGCTCAGTAATATTAATGACCGCATGCTGTTTAGCTAAGGCATCTTTAAGGGTTTGCAAAGAAGTATTATGGTGTTTTAACTTTCGTTTGAGGGTCGCTGAGCTGATATTTAAACTATGTGCGATGGCGTCGCTGCTACACTTTGGACTTTTTATAAGTTGTTTTGATACATATTGAATAAACCCGACCGGTTCAAAAGTACTATTGGCTTGCTGCAAATAATAATGATGCATGATTGGGGTTGCAGTGGTTTGTGAAACTCTGAGCAATTCATTAGGTATAGAAATACAAAAATAGGGATGCTCGAACTGATATTGCACGGCCAAGTGAGCATAATACTGTTCTAGGTGTTTAGGGGCACTAAAAGGGAACTTCACGAGTATCTTGTTTGTAAAGTCGAATCTCCATTTACACAGCGCATTCATTTTGGCTGCAATCATTTCAAAGTAAAACTCACTAACCTTGGGCGGGGGCATAGCAATCGCCAAGTTAAACACGTAGTGAGTGTGGCTATCACAGCGATAAGGAATAAAAAACACCAACGGACAGAGCGAAAATTGCTTTAAGCATACCACTCGACTCATTTGCATCAAGTTTTTACAATTGAGTAAAGCTTGCCCACTATAATTGGTTTGATTGAATAACCAATGTTGACCTAATAAAAAGCTAAGCCCGTCACTTGGCAGCAGTTGTATCGTATTTTCTATAACAGTGTTAAGTTGCGTAAAACTCAGCATTTTTTGACTCTTAATTAGGTCATCATAAAAGAGTTTACTGCCTTTCAGTATTTGATGACTATTCACACCACGTTGCATTGCCATTTCAATGAGTGGTAATAATAATGATTGGCTATTTAGGCAAGCTGTTTCGGCATCAAAGTAGGGTTTCATACTGTGGTTGTTCTTTTTTGTTGTTCGAGCCCTTGATTTAGTTCGGTAAGTAAATTGCTCAATGTATCTGTATCAGCCGCTTCGACACAGTGCCAGTGTACTTGACTAAAACCGGTCATAGCCTGATTTTGATCATACGGCGTGTGCTGCGCCACCATATTAGCCACTTGTTCTGTTATGTAGGTTGCTTCTAGGTGACTGGTATTTGGTAATAATACGATGAAACGGTCAGATGCAAAACGACACGCTAAATCGGTATTTCGCAGGTTTAAAGTAATAATCTGACCAATATCAAATAGTAGATTGTTGGCGCGTATAGACCCATAGCGCTGGTTAAAAAGTGCGAATCCTTTTATGTCAAATAAAGCAATGCAAAAGCAATTGGAAGTGCTAGGTAGTTTTATAAGCTCCTGTTCAATTTGTCTTTTCATATAATCAGCACGATACAGCCCGGTAATAAAATCATGTAAACCATGGGTGCGATAAAACCGTTCTTTTTTAGTCAACAGGTGGTTGAGTACACGTTGCTCTTGACCCCAATAATACATTGCTAGGCTCATAAGGATCATGCCAACCACCGCTGGAAATGCTTCTAGGCTGCTTAACCAGCTATGGTGTTTTGAGAAAGTAAAAAACTCATCTAAGAAATCCAGTAATAGGGTTATATGCATGGCACTGAGGCCAAAAAATAACAAGTTAGTTACGGTGCCTTTTGGTCGCATTATTAAGGTGGTGAGTAGCCAAATTAAAGTCATAAAGGCGATCCCTCCTTCAGCAACACTATCTACCCAGTCGATGTCCACTGCAGGTTTTAAGGTACCGAGCTGAAACACAACGAGCAGTGCGAGAAATAGCATGAAAAGCAAAGTGCTTAATAATGTGGTGTGTAATTTTATAAAAGACTGAGACATAGGGATCGCTAATTTATTGGCCGCTGATTAAGCTATTACGCGTTATTGTATTCTCAGAGTAATTCACCTTATAGGGTCACTTTAGCTCACTAAAGGGCACATATTTATGACAATAACTCGTGTTTAGTGGTAGCTGAGCGGTATCTATCACGATAAAGCTGATCCAAGAGGGGGGTTAAATAGGCTCATTACTGGATGAAAATGCATAAAAAACCGGCTAAATGCATCTTTGCGACGTTGTCTAGATAGTTCTGACATATTTGTATCATGTACTTTTTTTACCTTTGCTGCGTTGCCGCATTTAGCGGGACAAACATTGACCTCCTGTGCAAAGAGAAAATAAAAATGAAATTACAAAAACCGTCGAATTTTTCATATTCTAAGCTTGCTTTAGCCACCGCCAGTGTGCTGTTTTCAGTGCATAGCTATGCAAACACATTACAAGGTCGGGTAAGCGATCAAAATAATACCGTGTATTTTGAAGGGGCAAAAGTGACATTAAAAGAGTTATCTCGCAGTGTCAGCTCTGATCGAGATGGCTCATTCAGGTTAACAAACTTACCTGAAGGCCAATATACAGTGCATGTGAGTTATTTAGGCGCGCCTTCGATAGAGCGTACTGTGAAGATTGTAAAAGGTGAGACCCTCAATACGACCATTCAATTGGGTGCTAGTGATGCCTTACTAGAGGATATAATTGTAATGGGGCAACGAGCTGGGCAGGCTGGTGCTTTGAATAGACAAAAAAACGCACTTGGCATTAAATCTATTGTGAGCAGTGATGCAATTGGGCAACTGCCAGACCAAAATGCGGCTGAAGCATTACAGCGATTGCCTGGTATGTTTATTCAACGAGATCAGGGTGAAGGGCGTTTTGTTGGGATCCGTGGGATTGACCCTAGTTTGAATAACGTCACGATAAATGGGGCGAATGTACCATCACCTGAGTCGGGTGTACGCAGTGTGGCGATGGATGTTATCCCCAGTGAATTAGTGCAAAGTTTGGAAGTGAGTAAAACAGTTACCCCTGATATGGATGCCAGTGCAATTGGCGGGAGTATTGAAGTTAAAAGTTTAAGTGCTTTTGATAGAGAAGGCCGCAGTTATAGTGTGACTGCACAGGCAACGAATAATGCGCAAGTTGATAAAACGAGTCCAAAGTTATCAGGGAGTTTCACAGATATAGTCGCTTTGTCGAAACAGTATGATTTAGGTGTTGCCGCAGCGGTGTCTTGGTCACAGCGCCAGTTCGGTTCACACAATATGGAAACTGACGGTGGTTGGCAATTATATGATATTGAAGATGCCACAGGAGAAGAAGTCAGCCTATTTGGTGCGCAGGAAATAGAGCAACGCCATTATGTGATAAAACGTGAGAGATTAGGGGCCGCACTGAATTTAGACTTACACTCAAGCCAACTGAGTAAGTACTACTTACGGACATTGTTCAGTGAATTTTCAGATGATGAGTTTCGTCAGCGAAACGAGTATAAGTTTGATAAAGGTACATTGGTCTCAGGGACTCATACGAATACCTCTGCGATATTCAGTAATGCAGAAATGGATAGAGACACCAAAGACCGCTATGAGTCACAAAAAATTATGTCGTTGGTGCTAGGAGGTGAGCATCAACTTCGAGAATGGTTTGTTGAATATAGCGTAGGTTATTCAAAGTCTAGTGAAACAGAGCCTAACCGTATTGATACTGATTTTGCAGCTGATGAGCTCATGATAGGGTATGGCAGCCTATCAGAAACACCTACTTTAAGTCGCAATGAAAGCGCACACGATTTAAGCCGTTTTGAACTGGATGAAATTGTATGGGAAAACAACCGAGCTGAAGATGATGCTACTAGTTTCAAAATCGATTTATCTAAAGAGTTTCTAGTAGCTGGTTTTAACAGTGAGTTTAAATTTGGCGTAAAATATTCAGAACGGGACAAAATGAACGATACTCATACTACCGTTTTTGATGGTGGTTTTGATGATGCACTGGCGAGTCAATTTGGTAGTGCCTCACCCTCATATAGTCTAGGTGATTTTGGACCTGGTTTGTCTCGCACTGGTATTGCTCAATTTGTAAAAAAGAACCGAACACATTTTGATATCAACCAGTTAGATAGTGAAATTGAGAGTAAAGGGCGCAGTTATCATATTTCAGAGGAAGTACTGGGGGCATACGCTATGTTAACGGTCGATATAGGCCAGTGGCAAGTTATTGGCGGAGTCCGTTATGAGGGGACAGACTTTAGTACATCGGGTAATAAGGTTGAGTTGATCAAAGACGATACAACCGACACTGAGCGGGTTGATTTGAGCCGATTTGATGCTGTAAAAGAGTATGAGCATATTATGCCCAATTTTACAGTGCGTTATGATTTTACCGAGCAACTTATTACACGTTTTGCGTATACCAACACCATCGCGCGCCCTGGGTTTTCTGATGTTGCGGCATTTCAAATTGTTGAAACTGAAACGAGCCTAGAGGATGACAACATCGAAGTGGAGCGCAAAGCGGAAGTGGGTAATCCGGCTCTTGACCCTTATGAGTCTCATAACTTAGATATGTCGTTAGAGTATTATCCAGGTAACATTGGAGTGATTTCAGCTGGGGTGTTTTACAAAGACATTGACAATTTCATCAGTATTGAACAGGTACAGGATAATGGACTGTGGCAAGGGTATAAAGAAGTTGTTCAAGCGGTGAATGGAGGGGCTGCCAGTTTAGCTGGACTTGAACTTGCGTATACAAAAAACTTTCATAGTGGCTTGATGTTTTCTGCCAATGGTACCTTTATTGACGCTGATGATACATTGCCAAACCAATCAGATATTGTTGCCAATATTATGTTTGGTTATGAGAGCAATAACATCAGTACAAGGCTCAGTAGCAGCTATAAAAGCAAGAGCTTTATGTTTGAAGAGAATGGGGCTCGTGTATATCAAGATGCGCATCTGCAACTCGATTTTAGTGCAAAATACAATGTTACAGAACAAGCACAACTGTATTTTAATGCTGTTAACTTAACGGATGAACCCTACTATGCGTATCACGGGACTCCAGATTATAACTATCAATATGAAAGCTATGGCCGTGCTTTTGAATTGGGTTTCACATTGACATCACTATAGTTTTTTGAAAATTGAGGAGGTCTGTCAGTGAGAGCTGGCGGTAATAAATATGAACAAAAGTTTATTTTATAGCATGGTCGCGTCGTCGACTATTTTAGCTGGATGTGCCAGCACCGTTTTTAGTAAAAATGTACAGCAACCAAATAGTGCCAATCGCATCGCTTTTTTGGCCTTAGGTGATGGGGGATACCATACTGATTACCCAAAAACTAAGCATATTCTAAATCCCAAAACTAAAGCTGAATTTATAGCTGCGGAGAAAAAAGACTGGATAGCTGATCATCGACCATTAGAAGAGTTCAGTCATGCGCCGATTTATGTTTATCCAGAAACGAATATTGCCACTGAGCAAGGGGGGGCGATAGCGGTTGGCAAAGCTATGGCAACCCTGTGTGCATCTGAGTTGTGCCAGTTTGCCATTCAATTGGGAGACAATATATATCCTGATGGTGCCGATGCGAACGATGGCAAAGATGACCAAAAGCGCATGGATGATTTGATTTTAAAGCCGTTACAGCCGTTATTTGCACAGCAACCTGATCTCGTTGTGTATTCGGCACTGGGTAATCATGATTGGAAAACCTCTAGGAAGGGCGTTGCGTTACAAACCGAATGGATGGCCACTCAACCCAATTTTTATATGGAGGAGCGCGGTTACTATAGTTATAAACAAGGTACTGAGGGGAATGACGTAGAGTTTTTCGTACTTGATACGAATATGCTCCTCTCAGGTCAACATTACTACGAAATCCCTTTGCGTAGCGATGGCTCAGAGCAAGGACTTGCAGCCGCATTGGCAAGTGGTGAGGCAGAAATTGAGGATATAGAACGTCATGAAGTGCCTATTAATGGGGAAGACCATAAACAACTGGCTTGGTTAGCAAATGGCTTGAAAAACTCGACGGCAAAATGGAAAATTGTATATGGGCACCATATTCTTTGGTCCATTGGCGGAAGTAAGTATGACGAAGGTCATGTTTTACGGCGGTTAATATTACCTGAATTATGTGAATATGCTGATGCATATATTGCGGGTCATGAGCATGACTTAGAACTATTAACGGATGATTGCTCGCGTGTACTTCCTGGTAATAAAAAGGCCAAATTACCACTTATAATTAGTGGCGCAGCATCAAAAATGCGTGGTAAACATACCCCCTTCTCTGAGCAACAAGAAAAGCGTTATCCTGAGTATGACCTAATTTGGTCAAAAAGTTTTACATGGGGTTTTGCGTATATAGCGTTGAATAATCAAGACGATAAATTGCAAGTACAGTTTTATAGTACACCGAGCTCAGGTTCTGGCGAGCTTGTTAAAGAGCAAGCGTTTAGTTTTGAACACCGCAGTGATTGAATGATGTATGAATGATGCGGCCGTAGGCAACATATTAATTATGCTGCTTACGGAACGCATTAAGGTTTTGTAACAAACTATGTTTATTTATTCACTGTGCTCAAAATAAATACGATAAGTAGAGGACCAAATCGGAAAATCTACTTCCATCACATAGCAAGCAAATTGGGTATCTTCGAGTTCACTGTAATTGAGTAAAAATGCGATCTTTTCGGCCAATTCAGGATGTTCAGTAATATAGTTTTGTGGCGACTCTAATGAAACAACCTGTAATTGAGGGAAGTCAGGCAGTCGCTCTGTCCACATGTCGGCTGCATTGAGCTTCCCTTCTTCGACTTTCTGATTGCCATGGTAACAGCCTACTTTCACGTTGCTGGTCGCATTGATTTTTTTATCAACAAAAACCAATAATGTGAGCTTTTTTGCCGGATTTTTTATGGAAATACTGGTGGATGTACATTGACTACTGTGTGTAAGCGGGTTCACAAGTTCATCTGGGTTATTGAAAATAAATGTTGCATCCAATGTGTCGACGTTCGGGATCTCATCAAAGACCATTCCTGAGTTACTGACTGAGTAGCTGGTATAGGCATTATAAAACCCAGGAGAAGATAAGGGCTCTACAATGCCAATACTGAATTGATTCTGCTCTATTTTTGATGTTTGGGTTAGGCGAGCTGGCTTATTAAAATCATTGGGGTGTGGGTGAGAGTAAAATTGTACAAAGGGAGCAGCTTCTTGCGCACGTTGTATACCTAATTTGCTTATCATGGCGACCTCTTGCAAAAAGTGCGTGTTGCTTGAATTTACTGTCAACACATAACTGCAACAGACGTGGTCAATACTAAAACCTAATAATGATTTAGCAGCATAATATAGTTGCGCTCGATTATCACTTTTAGAGGGGCTTTTTTTATAGTGTAACGCATTTAACTGACGCTTTAAATCTGCATGGCTTGAAGCATGCTGTGCAATAGCTCCTGCGTAAAGTTGGTGGGCTTTGCTCAATTTTTCATAGCTTGTGGCGGAAATATGCGGTGACGCCTTTTCGATAAACTCTTGCAACGCTTTTACGCCGGGCAGTGCACATAATACTTGATGGCCATCGGTTAATTTTTGCGCCGTAAATACACGCTGACTATTGGAGCGGTGGTAATTTAAGAATATCGTCAGAGAATTTATACTGTGCACATGTGGCGCAAGTTCTGAAAGAGCAAGTTTAAGCACGCTTTTAAGACGTTCACCAAGGCGCGTTAATTCTGACGAAGTTTGTTGATTAAGTCCCATGAAATTAGGTAAGTATGTTTGTCATACTGCTCAGGTTACATGGGACTTAGGCTTTTTAAAAGTCAGGTTGAAAGACTAATAAAACAATTATCAAAATATTTACTGACATGTACCATTTGCTTGCCACGCACCCCATGGACCTGAGGCGGTTGGATTTTCTCCTTGGACCCACCAATTGGCGCGATAAATCATATTGCCGACCGTGACTTGATCACCCGCGAGGTAGATTTGCTCACTAGACCAAGGCTGAATGCCATTACAATTGGTATTGTCGCCACTAGAGACTATCACTGTTTTTGTAAATTGACTCACTTGCCCCTGATCATCTGTTACGCTTAAGCTTACCTGATAACTGCCATTGGCACGGTAACTATGTGTAGGTGAAAATGCATTGCTACTAGTGCCGTCACCAAACAACCAATTTGTTTGTGTGATTTGGCCATTGTCGCGACTTAAATTTGTAAACGTGGCAACTAGCCCTAAAGTCGTCACTGAAAAGTCGGCTGTTGGAGCGGGATCTGTGATATCTGAGCAGGCTTGGCCTTTTTTCCAAACTTGGCTGTATCTATCAGGGGCTGCGCCTTGTGACCACCAAGTTGCCTCATATTCAAAGCCTTGGTAGCTGACTTTATCACCTAAGGCATAGGCAATTGTGGCGCTCCACGGTGTCACGCCATTACAGGGAGTCGCAGTGCCTATTTGAATTGACTGAGCTGTTGTGTGGGTTTGTTGTGCTGAATCCGTAACCGTTAAACTTACGGTATAGGTGCCAGCTTGGGGGAACTGGTATGTTGGGTTTGCATTGGTCGATGTGCCGCCTTGGCTATCACCAAATTGCCAATAATGCGCTATGATACTTGTATCATCGCTTGAACGGTCGGTAAATTGCGCGGTGAATTGATTGACTTGTACATCAAAATCAGCAACTGGTGGCGCGTCAATAGGATCAAGCAGGCCAGTTTTATTCTGGATCCAGTTTAAATAGCTAGTGGTTCTGGTAAAGGCAGTTGCACCACTACAACCGATTCCCCAACTGACGGTCCCCATGCTATAAAAGTCGTTACCAACTCTCACAGCATAAGGGCCACCACTGTCGCCATTGCAGGCAGACTTGCCACCTTGGCCACCGCCACAAATCACGGAGTTAGGTATATTATAATTTAATTGGCTAGAGCAATTGGCATTGCTTATTACTGGCAGTGCGACTTCTAATAAGCGGTCACTTGGACGACCCCGGTTTGAGGTTAATCCCCATCCAGAGACAGTAACGGAATTACCAACACTGGCATATTGACGTTCGATTTCCGCAGTTGGCAGTTTAGCTGGGGTATATTTTGCTTCTGCTGGAGACGCTAATTTCAGTAGCGCAATATCGTATCCTGAGCGGATCCCATTCGCACCACGCCATTGCTCATGATTAATGATCTGAGAAACACGCAATACTTGCCCATCATTTTGAGACAGTGAATGCGCACCAACTTTTACCGTGAGGTTACTGGTTGATGCAGTGTCTAAACAATGTGCCGCGGTGAGCACCCACTCTCGACTAAGTAATGTACCACCACAACCTTGTCGGCCATTCATTAGTAGGGCAACTTGATAGGGTCTTGAGTAAGCGGGAGTTTCTGTACCACCAACAATGTTTGGTGATACGTCTACGGCGGATGCAGATGTGCTCATACTGGCTAAAGAGCTCAGTATTGCCAATGCAGAAAGTGTCATTTTCATGTTGTATCCTTAAGTTCTCGTTATTGAGTAATCTAGAAGTAATCTGAGATACACCTAGATTGCAACACTTTGTTGACAATTTAGTCATGGTATGACCTGTCTTTTTGGAAGGATGCAAACCAGCAATAGGCGAAAAAACAACCTTTTAAATGTAACCTTTTATTTACATTGCACGTATTATGTAGACCGAACTAATTGGCTTTCATACAATAAATTACGTGCTTGATACAAAAATAATGTCGGTTCAGGTCGAAATATACAGTAAATAATAAGAAATTATATTGACGTGTTTGAATCATTGAGGCAGATAATCGCATCTGATTATTTAAATCTTGTAGCGGGACATTATATTACTTTAAAAAGAGCTACAAATTGCCAACTCTGTTTTAAAGAGTTGGCATTTTAGTTTATAGGCACTTGACTAAATTACTGTTCATTTTTAAGTGCAAAATGCGTAAGTAACGGGGTAAGCAACATTGATAGCATAATTCAGTAATGCAACTTCTCCTTTGTTATTACTATTCGAGCGTGTCGCAAGCTTTGAACAGTCATTTAATACATTGAGTATTAGTGACCATAGAAGCGAATGTTCCAGCCGATCAGGTTACCGGGCTGGCTGTTATTAGGTTGGTATTTGTCAGCGCGTTGCGGTAAATTGACCACCGAGTCTGCAATGAACTCACCACTGGAAACGTCATATGTTCTCTCACTCCAACCATCTTTAGCATTAGTGTCTACAATGCGAAGCTTCCAGTCACCTTTGGCAGTTTCACCATAGAAATGATTTGATAGCATAAGTGTGTTATCAAATTTATTGCCTTCAAGGTCAGTACCGGCATGAAGTAATACACTGCGCGTGTTACTCGGCGAAATGAGTTCAATCGATAAGTCGCCTAGACGGTCGTGCTCTAAGCTTAATCGAACTTGTACACCTTCAACGGTAAGGGTTTCAGTTTGTGTATGTACAGACTGTGTTGCTGTAAAGTTATCGTATATTGCAGAGTCACCTGATACGCGCACATCGTAATTGCGTACTTTAAGTTCAGGTAAAATAGTACCTGTTTGTAATGCCTTTTCGACCGCTGCGTCGACGTTCACTAAGCCAAAGCCATAGTCATTATGAAAAGGCAGCCCTGCAGCATTGATTTGCCAACCAGGAATGGCTTCAAAATCACCAATGGTACGAGGTGCGCTGTCTGCATGTACTTTTGTTGCTGTTGTGATCATAAGGTGTTTTACATCACGCCAAGATAGTTGATGGTTGGCTGACATGATCAAGGCAGTTGCACCAGATAGTGCAGGTGCTGCTGCAGAAGTGCCATTCATACCATTGGTATAAACAGGGTATTCACATTCATTCTCAGCTTGATCTTTACACCATTTTGGTAGGTCGGTCGTTACGATGGCAGGGCTATGAACACCGTATTCTCCGGCAGGTGCGCCAAGTAATACCGCAGAACCAGCTGACGAGTAATTAGCGAGGGTGCCATTTGCATTTAGTGCAGATACCGTAATGTTCCAGAAGTTAGCGTTGGTTGGATCTGCCACAGATGTGTTATAAGCAGGTAAGGCATAAGCATTTGGATAAACAAGCGTTAATTCACCTTTTTCACGATCACTCCAGCGACCGCCAATAAAGTGGTCATTACCCGCAGACTTTATTGATGCAGAACCTCTCCCGCCATGGCTTTGTGTTGCAGCAATTTGCTGCACATCTGCAATGTTTTCGAAGAAGCCAAGGTACGTATTATAAATAGTTGGATCGCTAAATGTGTAACCAATACTTTGGTTAATAACACGTGCATCAGTAAATTTATTCATGGGCTGAACTGCGCCATCCATATCCATAACAGAACGAATAGCCAGTGCTAAACCTGGTACATTGGATTGATTTCCAATCAGATTTGCACCAGTCAGTGTCGCACTAGGTGCAACACCACGGCCGCCATGGTTGTTGAAGGCTGAAGCGGCAGCAATGCCCGCTACCATTGTGCCGTGATTATCAATTTTATTGCGACCTCTAGAAAAGTACTCGTAAATATACGGATCTGGGTTTGGCGTTGTGCCTTGTGCTACATTCGATGTTAAGTCAGGGTGATGTGTAGCAAGGCCATCATCAATAATCGCAATATTGATCCCTTGACCAAAAATTCCGCGTCGGTGTGTAAAATCAAGATTTAAGTCAATGCCTGCTTTCCCCGGGTTGGCAGCTCCAGCAGTTTGCCCGGTATTTTGTAAGTGCCATTGTTGGAAAACGAGCGGATCCCCACCAGCTAGTTGGTAGGTATATTCCCACACGTGCTTGGTGGGATCATAGTTATCACTGTTATTGTCAAAGCCCTCAGCATTTGCTTGATTTAGCGCAATCAATAAGCTCGCTGCGATTAAGTGAAGTGTTGTGTTTTTTGTCATCGTAATTTCCTGTTTACGTATTTTTTGTTGATAGTTAAAACAGAATCTTTTTGATTAAATAACAAAAAACATGTTTATTTTTAGATTTAATTTGTGATCAATAATGTTTTTTGGACTTTTATTTGGAGGCTTTTATCGTTGTTATGTATTGTGTCCAGAGTGGACATAGGGGTGAATCAAACGATTGAAAGCTATATGATTGATACTATCAAGCTGTATTGGTACAAAGGGGAGTTTCCTATGCTCGCCTTATTTGTAGATCATAGATTTGCCTTGTTTACAAAGTGTGATCCCGCCCTGAGAAAACCCTGAATTAACAAGTTTAAATGTACTTCGAAATAATCTAGTTGATCTCGATGTGACGCAAAATACATCGCTGACAACCCTTTTATACGATACGGGTGTGAACTGCACTGGCAGTGCATGTGGGTTGTGAACCATAAGTCGTTACTTTATAAGTTTCTGTTTTGTTGTAAAAAGCTCTATAATCAAAGCCTATTTGTTAAGGCGCACATAAACACAAGGCTAAAAATATGAACACCAAGCTATATAAATCTGTATTGGCACTTACAGATGATTTGATGGCAGCTGCACAAGCGCAAAATCAGCAAAGGTTTGATGACCACTATGCGCAATTAAAACTCTTGTGTGAGAGCAACGAAGGCTCAGATAAAGACCATCCTGTACAATGGGAAACATTGGCAGATTTTACCGATGACTTGGCCCTTGCAGTTACACTGTATGAACATGCCCTTGTAAAGGCACATGCAATTAACTCGAAAGATTTCTGTTCTTCAATTGGTTATTCTATTGGTGCATTAAAAGTGGAATTAGGTGATAAAGAAGGGGCCATCGCTGCATTAGAGCAAGCCAAAATAGCATGTAATAAAATTATTGATAAGCAATTAAAAGCAGAGATACATGACTTGCTTACTACGTTGGTAAATGAATAATACGCTGTGTTTAATATTTTTTAAGTTATTAAAGTACTCTAAACTTAGAGCACTTTAATATGAAATCAACAAGCTCTAGATGTTAGGTTTCCTGGGCATTCGGGACCATCGGTTAAACATAAGTTTGTATTTTGTTGACAGCGGTAAGTTCTATAGCTGCTGTCTGCTTGAGCACCGCCTGCAATGCCTGGGGTCATATCTGATGGAATTTTCGCTGCGTCTTGGCTTAAAGTTTTTATTTTCTTTTTATTTAGTTTTAGTAACATTTTATTATCTCCTTTATTTAGTTACCACTTTAAGCTATCCATTTTATTTCTTATTGTAAAGGGTTTTTATTAATTTTTTATTGATAATAACTAAATTATTTTCGGTGATGATTAAGTTTGGTTTTTGTGGTTACTATGTGTAGAGAACACTATAAACTATGTGAAGGGTTAGTGCTGAGGTGAATTGAGATAATGAAAGTATGGTTTATATCAGTCCTGCTACTTTGTACTTGTAAATATGTATTCGCCTTACCTAAGGGGGAGGGATATTTTAAAGAGTATATCGAAGACACCGATTTCTCTGGAATTTTTTTTGCGGCGCATAATGAGAAAGTTATTTATAATATGCCATATGGGCTAGCTAATAGAGAGCAGAAAATTAATTTCAATGCTAACTCTGTATTTCATATAGGCTCAATCACCAAGCAATTCATTGCTGCGGCAATCATGAAGCTTTCTGAGCAGCGGAAATTACGACTTAATGATACGTTACCGCTTTATTTTAAGCATGTGCCGGCTGATAAGCGTGCTATCACATTACATCAATTGTTAACACACTCTTCTGGTTTTAGTCATAGTACAGGGCCGGTCTATGAGTTAGTGAATGAACAAGCTTTCATATCGCGCGCGCTTAAGTCTCCACTGCTGTTTAAACCGAGTACACAGCACCGTCATTCAAATATAGGATTTGGTCTGTTAGCTTTAATCGTTGAAAAAGTATCTGGTCAAGGCTATGAGGAGTTTGTGAGAGGAGCAATATTGCTTCCAGCGGGTCTCAGTGAAACGGGGTATCGACTTATTGGCCGTAAAGAGGCTAATTTGGTAATAAACTATGTAAAGACTACTAATATAGTCGAGCAGTTATTTTTATTAACGCCTGCCTATAAAGCATTAGGGCATCCTTTACAGCATTTTTACGAAAGCTTGGGTAAAAGGTGGAATGTAGAAGGTTCGTTAGGGTATTTATCGACGATTTCTGATATATATCAGTGGTACTTGACGATCCGAGCACGCAAAGTGCTAACATCACACTCATGGTCGTTAATATTAGCCGAGCAGCAATCTGCATCATGGCATGCTGGTGGTGTTCAATATGGCTATGGCTGGGTGGCAGATAAAGCGCCTAACGGTGAACCGCGCTTATTTCATAAAAGTATATCTGAAGAGACATTTGCGATGCTCAGCTATTACCCTGAGAGTGATGTCTATATATTTGTTGTCGCGAATTATCGTGATAAGCAGTTAAAGGAAGTCGCTTCGGCATTTAACGAAGCTATATTGGAAACGGTAAAGATCAGTAATAAAAGCAACTGAATTATTAAAAAAACTGCTCAGGCTAGTGCGATTAGCATTTCAAGTTAGAAAGGACGTTTGGCATTTATGGTATTGAGTTTGGAGCCTCTGTTGTGTTTGTGCAAGCTTATCTTTTAATTTTAAATACGATAGAATGTGCTCATTGTAAATCGTTAAAAATACACGGTTGATTTTGTGATAGGTTCGTTACCTTGAACTGTGTATATGCAAGTAAAAATACTGAGGTAAAATGGCCGTTTTAGAGATCCTTAAAGCTCCTAATGAGAAGTTAAAAATCCCCGCAACCCCAGTCACTGATGTGAGCTCTGTACAGCAGCTGATTGATGATATGTTAGAGACGATGTATGCAACCGATGATGGTATTGGGCTTGCGTCTACACAAGTCGGCCGTAAAGAAGCCATCATCATCATTGACATCTCAGAGGGAAGAGATGCCCCACTGATTTTGATAAACCCTGAAGTGGTTGCAGGTGAAAATGTTGAAAAAGGCCAAGAGGGGTGTTTATCTGTTCCGGGCTATTATGCTGATGTAGAGCGTTTTACTAAAGTAACGGTGACTGGGTTAGACAGAGAGGGCAATGCTGTAACGATTGAAAGTGATGAGTTTTTAGCAATTGTTTTACAGCACGAAATAGATCATTTGAAAGGCAAATTGTTTATTGATTACTTATCGCCACTAAAACAAAAAATGGCACTGAAAAAAGTGAAAAAATGGTCGTAATAAGCCAGAGAAAACCAGAAAAGATTACGGTGTAATACAGAGTCATATTTCTTGAAGAGGCAGCTATGTAATGAGCTGCCTTTTTCTTGTCTGTGATTTACATTCACGTCATGAAAATATCTTTATTTGAATTCAGCTGTGCCGACTTCGGGGAAGTACTATGGGGTAAAGCGAAGTCCAATAAGTTGTCTATATGTGATTTTGTAAAAGGTTAAAAGAGAGAATGAATATTTTTAAGTCGTGCTGATAGTTATATAGCGGGCTATAAAATAAATATTTTATTTTCCTTTACCTCAACTTAACTTTAGGTTTTATGCTCTTTCACTAAATAATTCGAACAACAAAGGATATATCATGGATAGAGGCAATGTGATCGCACAATTAGGTAATTTTACACCCTTAGTTTGGGTGATGTTACTGGGTAATTTTTTTGTACGGGCGACCTACTATATGGTTTGGCCTTTCTTATCTGTTTTGCTTTATCAAAAGTATGACTTAAGTGCCACCGAAGTTGGGTTACTATTGACTATATCAGCGGTTGTATCTGTTTTATTTGGTTTTTATACAGGTAATTTGGCAGACCGTTATGGCCGCTTTAAATTACTATATGTTGCGGTATTGGTCGGTATATTTGCATTTAGTGCATTGGCACTTGCAGACTCATTGTGGTCTTTTTGTTTTGCGGTATTTTTAGCAACAATGCCTCGCTCTTTGTGGGATGCCCCAAGTAAAGCGGTATTAAGTGACGAACTTAAAGATGACAAAGACCGAGAGCTCGCGTTACACATGTTGTATTTTTTAGTCAATGTAGGAGCCGCTTTGGGGCCATTGTATGGTTTGTGGGCAGGTTTAAACGGAGAGCAATTTAGCTTTATTTACACTGCAATATCTTACTTAGGTTTGTGTATTGCATTGCTACTTATGAACCATAGTAGGGCTGCCAATATTACTGAAGTAAGCAGTAGCTCGACGCCACCTAATTTTTTCAGCTGGTTAGGTATATTAAAAAAAGACACCGTTTTTTTGTTAGTGTTAGCAGCAAACTTACTGATTTACTTTGTATTTGCACAAGGGGACTCCAGTTTAATTCAGTATTTAGCTCGTGCAGAAGTGCCTGAGCTTGCAACGCTTGTGTCTTTGCTTATTGTGACTAATTCTGCAGTTATTGTGTTATTTCAATTTCCTTTACTTCATGTCATGCGTCATTGGTCAATTCAAACGCGCTTATATTGTGGTGGTGCAATTTTAGTTGTGTCACAAATATTAATGGCGTTAAATCCCGTTGATTATTTTACCGGTTGGATTGTGTGTGTATTCGTATTAAGTGTGAGTGAAGCAATTATGTTTTCTAACATTAATGTACATATTGATAGGCTTGCTCCTGAACATTTGAAAGCAAGCTACTTTGGGGCGGCTGGTTTATGCTCGCTAGGGTTTGCCTTAGCACCCTTACTTGGGGGACTCGTATTAGATATGGCCAGTGGCCCAGTTTTATTTATAGTTACCTCAGTGATCAGTATGACGGCACTGTTAATTTATCATATCGCACAAAGCACGCCTCGGTATGATACGAAGTGTGCTATTCATTCTTAAGGTATGTGAATGTGAGGGCTATTATCCGCAAATGGCCCTCACTCGCTCATAATCAGTAAGTTACACTTTACCGTCATACTCTTATTGACATAAGAGATTTTTTGGAGCGCTGCAAGCCTTGCAGATCTGTTGTGACTATTTATACACAGTATTTTTTAAGTAATATATGAGCGACTTGATTGACTTATTATAACATCAGCTATTGGTGTGACATGGCAATGAGCAGTTAAGTAATAATGCAAGCTCGTCTTTACCTTAATGCTTAAAGTTCGCTCCGCATAACAAAGGGTTAGATATTTCTATTAAGTCACAAAAAGCCTTTGGTTGAAGTCGCAATTTTTTTTAATGCTAAAAGCTAGTGGCCTTATTTATATCAGCCTCCTAAAGCAGAAAAGGTGATCTCGTTATCAGCGCATCGAAAGAGGGTATTTTGAGTGTTCTTTTATATTGATTGCGTGTTTATTATACTATTTAGCTCTGTGTAAGCGGCTGTAATAGCAATTATTGCATATTTTGATAGGTTAAATCTCTACATAAGAATTGCGTATATTGGAAAGGATGAGTATGGAAAACGTTAGCCTTGGTAAATATAAAATTGCCGTAACTCAGTTATTGAATGGCGCGACTTGTGCTGGCACAATGACGCCTTATATTAAAGATTTATTGAGTTACTTATCTGATAAGACAGGGGTTTGTGCTGACTTTGACATGAATGACTGGGACGATGCGAAAACGGCAAAAGGTGTGGCGATTTCCCCCGTGCAAGCAGCGAAATGTTTAAAAGAAACACTACGTAGTCAAAAGTTTATGCAAGGGGTAAAGCGAGCGATTGAAGATAAGTTAAATAGCAATAATGAGAACATCCATGTGCTTTATGCTGGGACTGGACCATATGCTACCTTGTTGCTTCCATTACTTTGCGTATTAAAATTAGACAGAGTCAAAGCTACGCTGATTGATATTCACCCAGAGAATATTGACGCGGTAAAAACGTTAATTAATCACTTTGATGTGGCCAATAATATTACAGACGTTGTATGCGCCGATGCCACTGAGTGGCAAGCCACAGAGCCCCAATCATTTGATATTATTATTTCTGAAACGATGACCGCATTATTAAAACGAGAGCCTCAAGTATTTATTTTTGCGCATTTATCTCAATATTTAAAACCTTCAGGTGTACTGATCCCTGAAGAGGTGTCTTTAAAATCTTGGCTAGTTAATCAAGCAGAGCCAGACTATTTATTGGGTGAGTTTTTTAAATTAGATATAAATCAATCGCGTGCGTTGTTTGAGGGCGACAACAGCGCCTTTTCAGGGGCGCAGCTTATACCTGAAGGATTCGAAACAGGCTATCGCTTTAAACTCACCACAGACATTAAAGTGTATGATTCAATCTATCTTACTGAGAATGAGTGCAGCTTAAATATTCCTCTGACCTTTTTACCACATAAAGCGGTATTAAAAGGGGGAGAGAAAGTGAGCTTTGAGTACGTTAATCCGCAAAGTGCCGACTTTATCTTTACATTCCCAAATGACGATAAGCCTGAAACAGAATTGGAGCTATCTAGCTATGACGTAGAAATTGGTAATGGTTTAAAGCTTATCAAGCGCGTGTATGAACGTGCGCAAATGAATAAACATGGTTTAAAACATGCTACATCAGAACAAGAGTGGCAAGCGCAGGTAAAATTGTTTGAGTTATTGGGTCTTTCTGTCCACAGGGGAGTTGAAGCATTATATGAACATGAGTCATTTGCTTTGTTCGAAAGTTGGCTCACTGCGCAGTACGATGCGTTAAATAAACCGCCAGCCATTGAGACAATGAACGAGCAAGTGATACGCTGCTTAGCAGAATAATTTATCAATAGGAGCCTGGTTCCTTTGGCTCAGAATAACTTTATAAGTAATATACCGGCTGGGTCATGCCAGCCCTTTGAGTGTTAGCTGCGTAGGGCTGAATAAACATCCTGCGTAAATTTTCATTTATCGTTCATATTTGTCTTTGTAATTCATCTCAGTATTATCGTTACGGTCTATGTCGATTTTCTTCAATACGTTTAGATAGCGTGCCTGTTACTTTATGGTTTTAACCATAAGGACAATAAAATGCATTCGATAAATTACCATCAGTTGGCCCCAAACGCGTTAAATATTCTCTTGCAACAAGAGGCGTATTTAAAAAATGCATTCAATGATTCACAATGGCTTAGCCTAACATTATGGGATTTGGTCAAAATGAGAGTGTCACAAATGAATCGCTGTGCATATTGTATTGAGATGCACAGTCAAAGTGCATTAGCACAAGGAGAGTCTTTAGAGCGCTTACTTGCTTTGAATGCCTGGCAAAATTCTTCACTATTTACTAAAAGTGAAAAAGCGATACTCCATTGGGCTGAACGTATAACCAATAATGCAGACTTAGGCAGTGAGGAATTATCAGAATTACGAGAGCACCTTGATGAGCGTTCAATATGTGACTTAACCTTTGCTATTAATGCGATTAATAGTTGGAATAGGGTTGCAAGGGCCTTCAACTCCTAAAGTAGGATGGTAAAGACACAATGAAAATGTTGGTGCAACACAATGATGGCTTGGATTTACAGGTCTACTTTCCACAAGGAATATTAGCAAAGTATGTGCAAGGTATTTGGATTGCTGTACATCAAGGTGTTGATACCAACAATGTCACACGGTACTTAAAAGCAAATGGATGTAACGCTATTACGTTTTGTTTAAAAGGCCATATCGCATTTGATTCTGTAAAATATGCACAGGGTGTTTATTTACAGCCCGCCACTCTTCGTGCAAAAAGAATGACTTTTTCTTCAAATACCCTCGCAGTGGGGGTTTGTTTACAACCCGGTGCTATGTCACTTTTTTCACCATTACCTAACGAGGTAACTTGCGCAGGTAAAACGCAAGGTGAAAAGAACCCTAATTTACGTGTCTGCTTTGATATGTTACTAACTGCGCATACCCCTTATGCATTATTAACGTGTTTATATAGGTATTTTATGTCTATTTTTGCATAGGCGGCTGACTTTAATCCTACTTTGTTACGCGTGTTGCCATATTTTAGTGAGCCTAAATCATTGCAGAGTATTGCAGCTGGGTTACCTGTTGGGCAACGTCAACTTGAAAGGGTTTTTAAGCAAGCAATGGGGATCACCGCTAAACAATATCAGCGTATATTACGGGTAAATAAAACGGTACAATACTTGAGATGTAACCCCTCTGCCAATTTAATTGCGGTTGCTTACCAATTTGGCTATTCAGACCAAGCGCATATGACGAGAGAGTTTAAGTCTTTTACACACTACACACCAAGCTATTATATACGTGCCTAGCATGTAATTTTTACTGTTAAAAACTAAACAATCCCACTGAAGTCGTAATTACACCCCTCTCGCTGTAATGCTCTGTAATTGCTGATAACGCGTAATGTCTCTAACCTATTTGAATTGAGAGACAAATCGTTAATTATACTAGGTGGTGGGAATGAATATTCACAAAGGATATGTTGATAGTGATGAAACAGAGGGTTATTTCCAGATCCTTTCTTATTTTATTAGCGAGAAACACGCTGACTCACCGAAGCCAGTAGATGATATAACACGTTTGGGATCTCTTAAGCTTTTTGAACACATCGTACAAGGCTTGAATTGTCAGGAGGTGATCTCATGATAAGTGTAACGCCTAGCACCTTAGAAATGAATAAAGTCTTTGTCGATGAAAGTTTGATCCGTGCTTGCATGTGCTCGCATGCACCCCTCAAAAATTGGCTATTACTTGATTTCAATGTTCTGCAGTATCCATTTGCAGAGCTTATGACACAGCGTATTCTAAAGTGCGATAATATCGACAAATACCATGACGCTATTATTGAACAAAGAGCGCAGTTTGGGATGCCAGAGCAGCTATTTGCACAAGATAATTTTTCTTTAAAGAGATGATCCAAAACCAAGCTGAGGGTACCGGTTTAGTCAGGTTGTACAAGCGCTTTGTGACTGAGTATTTAGCACATAAAGTCGCGCATTCGCTCAATTTAGATACGCGTCCCGATATAAGGGTCCATTTACCAACCACTCGGCCAGTCAGTGAGTTTCATGATGATTACTCAATGACGCATAATTTCGAAGAAATTAATATGTGGTTGCCCTTGGCTGATACTCAAGGAACATCAACACTCTGGTTAGAGTCAGACTATGGCACAGGAAAAGCACAACCAATAGATGTTAAATACGGACAAGTCTTGTTATTTGATGGTGGGATACTGAAACATGGTAGCCGCAAGAATAACACGAATAACACTCGGATCAGTTTGGAAGCAAAGTTGTCTTTAACTGGTTCTACTGAGCGCGCTGATGCTGTCCATTTATTAGACCGGTTTAGTTTCGTACAAGGGTAAGTAAGGCCGTGCACAAACATAATATTTGTGCACGGTGTATTTAGGTTACTTTTTAATAATACTGATATGAGTCACAATGACACTGTGGGTCTGCAATTAGGTCACTGGCTGTGAGTGTCAGTGGTTGCTGGTTTTGATGGTCATACACTGTTGCAACTTTCAGTATTTCATCAATACCAATTACTTCTACTGGATGGTTGTTATATTCAACCCATTCACCGTTTCTGAGCTCTTTTAAGTTCATAGTGATACCTCGTTGTTGTTAATTAAACAAGTATAGTACTGGATAGTGAATACACGAATGAATGTGAGTTCATTGGGCTCCTTTACAGCTGAAAAGTGAATACATAAGTTGTAAGCGGAACATATTACATAGCATTAACATTTGCTAGCGTTGCTGAAAGGGCTTGTTTAATAAATTGTCTTTTGTTCTTATTCATTCTATTAAACTCTTTTTCAGAAATAGGTTAATTGGTTGAGTTGTGAACGATGCTGGCAAGTTTTATATGGTGGCTAGTTCTGTAAAATGAATACACTTCAAGCGTTTTACCCACATTTTATTATGTGCAATGGGCTGCATACATAAAGTTAATAAAGAACCTATCAATGACTGTGAAAGTACATTACAGGTTCTTTACGGTGACCGGGATCTTATCGGTTAACTACATAGTTTTTACAAGCCCCTAAATTTGTATATCTATGTTCATGACCTAACGTCTTTGGTGCGACA
Organism: Pseudoalteromonas aurantia; assembly: GCF_005886875.1. Lineage (GTDB taxonomy): Bacteria > Pseudomonadota > Gammaproteobacteria > Enterobacterales > Alteromonadaceae > Pseudoalteromonas > Pseudoalteromonas aurantia_A. The sequence continues at coordinate 22,603 of NZ_PNBY01000072.1, forward strand.
CTATGAAGGGGGCCGCCATTAACTTTCCAATTACTTCCTTGATAGCTAATAATATCATGCGTGCTATACACTGCTGGGTAAGGCTGCCACGCTTCAGCACAAGGCTGACATTTTGGTAACTCTTTTGCGATTACATTAAGCAACTTATATTGTTCATCTCTGGCATCTTGATGTAGCTCCCATATAAAAACACCAGGATAACCATTGTCTGAGACAAACTTTGATTTGGTTTTTATCAGCTCTGGTGTTTCCCAAAAATAAGCATCATTATCAAAAAGATATTGACCACTGTTGTAATCTACTCCCATACCTATCACCAAGGTTTCTACAATGTCGCGTGCAGTGTGGCTAGAAACAGGGCCGTTTTTACTGTCTACGAAGGTTTTATTATAGAAAGGGAGCCCTAAGCTTGTTTTAGCCACATCATATTTGCTTATCATACTTTGACTTGCTGGGTTTGGGTTAACAAGCCCCGCATGAATATCGTCCCACGCGGCATGATGTTTAATTGGTGAGCCACCCCAGCCACCTGTGTAGTCATAGGCCATAAAACGAATAACATCGGCATACTTATCTAAATCAGGGTGAAAGTTAATTCCTGACCAACCGCCAGCTTGCACATCCACTGTCACTTCAATATTTTTAGGTAAGGCAGCACGCAAGTCTTTTACTAAGGTCAAAAGCATATCACTTTCAATGGGGTTTGGCTGGTTGTAGGTACTCCAGTCCTCCCAATCGACATCTATGCCATCAAGATTGTGTCGTTTTGCGTACTCGACTAGATTGAACACCAGTTGGCTGCGTGCAGTCTCATCCATAGATAAAAAATCTACACCAGCACCGCCAACGGAGATCATGACTCCCGTATTATTGGCATGAGCATGCTTAACGATATCATCAATATACTTGTCGGCCTCAAGAGTATCTAGGCTTCCATCAGGCTGAGGGTAAGCAAAAGCAACGATAATATGCGTCAATTTATCTGTAGCAAGTGCTTGAATATCGAGCTGTCCGCCAGCAGGATAATCCCATGTAGCATAAAAGCCTTCGATTCTTGGACAAGACTGTTCAGCAGCAGCCATAGTCGACAATGGCAGAAAACATAACGCGGACAGACTTGTCAGTAATTTTCTTTTGTTCATAGTATATTCCTTATAATTACATGTTGTATTTTTAACCTTGCTTTTGATGTAACAATTTTATTTAAAATATGTAAAGTGAAATAATATAACGTTAATTAACACTGCGTTTTAGCTCTGTCTTTTTGCAGTATTTTCCAGTAGAGGCCTCTGAATCATACACCGTGTTTGAGTACTATCGGATGGGTATATGTTTTTGTGTTTATTTATAGTTATAAGCAACGGGCTATGTGAAATAACAGTGTGTATAGATAGTTGTTTGGGTTACGTTTTACATTGTTTGTAAAATTAAATATTCTGAATTGGCACTTTATTATGAATATTGACTATGCGAAATTAGCAAACTATAAAATCATAAGTTATTGTTTTAATGTGTTTAATATGTTTTTATGCTATTTTCATTAACAATTCTTTACATGGGAGGTTACTTTTGAATGTTAATTATTTTGTTTTCTGATACATTTTTAGCGACAACAATAACAATTGACAGGTTTTATAATGACTAAGAAACAAAAAAACAACAAAATGATTTTTAGTGCAACGTTACTTTCGTTAGCTGTATCAGCATCACTTCATGCAGCCCCAGCACTTGAAGAGTCTGAAAAATCACCGTTGCCAAAGCGCTACATTGTAAAATATAAAACAGGTACAGCTTCTACATTGATGACTCAAAGTTCAGAAATGTCACATTTAGCTCAATCTAGAATGATTACTCTTGGTATTAACAATGCTCAGTTTAAACCAAGCTTAAATGCCATTGTTACACCATTAACAAGTTCTCAGTTACAAACCTTGCAAGAAGACACCAATGTTGAGTATGTGGAAGAAGATTTACCTCGACGTCTTATGTCGCAAGAAACACCTTACGGGATCAGCTTAGTTCAAGCAGATCTTGTTGACGACATGGTAGCTTCAGCAGCCAGTGGCGGTAAAAAAATATGTGTCATTGATTCAGGCCTCGATTTACCACACGAAGATATGGGCAGTAATGGTGGAACTATTACAGGAACCAATGACCGAGGTACAGGCAACTGGTTTGAGCATGGAGGCCCTCATGGTACCCACGTCGCAGGAACTATTGCTGCACTGAATAATGGGATCGGGGTTAGAGGTGTTATTGGTACAGATCCATCAATGCATATTATTAAAGTGTTTAATGCGAGTGGCTGGGGTTATTCATCAGAATTAGTTGATGCAGTCAATAAGTGTCAGGCAGCTGGTGCTGATGTAGTGAATATGAGTTTAGGTGGTGCGGGCTCTAGTACGACTGAACGAAATGGTATGCAAGCTGCTGCTGATGCTGGCATGTTACTCATTGCAGCTGCGGGTAATGATGGCGTATTATCAAACCCAACTGATCTAGAGAGTTTCCCTGCTTCATATGATTCTGTTATGTCAGTAGGTGGAGTCGATAAAAATAAAGATTTATACACCAGTTCACAAAAAAATGATCAAGTAGAAATTGCGGCCCCAGGTGTTGATGTGCAATCGGCTTACCCTGAAGGTGATGGTTCATTAGTTACTTTAACTGTGAATAACGTAGCTTACGAAACAAATGCAATGGAAAACCAAGGTGTTGTTACCGCACCGCTATATGACTTTGCGACCGGTGAAGTACAAGATACTGGTGCTAGCGGTAAGGTTTGTTTAATCCAACGTGGCGCAATTTCGTTTCATGACAAAGTTAAAAACTGTGAGGACAGCGGTGGTTTAGGCGCGATTATCTACAATAATGCAGCGGGAAGCTTCAGTGGTACTTTAGGCGATTCGAATCAAACAACTATCCCAGGCTTAACAGTCTCTGATGTCGCTGGTACAGCAATGTTAGCTGATGTAGGTACATCTGCTGCTGTTAATATTAGCCCTGGTAACTATGGAAAAATGACGGGTACGTCAATGGCGTCACCTCATGTTGCGGGCGTTGCAGCATTAGTATGGAGTCACCACCCAAGTTGTACAGCAGAGCAAATTCGTACGGTGTTGACTGCAACAGCCGAGGATTTAGGTGCTCCAGGTCGTGATGTGCAGTTTGGCCATGGTTTAGTACAAGCAAAAGCAGCGTTAGATTACTTGAACAGCAATGGTTGCTCTGGTTCACCAGGTGGTTCGTTACCTACGATCGATGAAACTGTAAATAATATTAATGTTTCGCGCCGTAGTTGGGTACGTTATACATTTGACTTAGCTGAAGGTTACTCTGATTTTAATGTCGCTATGTCTGGTGGTACAGGTGATGCTGATTTATATGTCACATACGGTAAAGCATCGACGCGTTCACAGTGGGATTGTCGCCCATATGCTGGTGGCAATGTGGAAAACTGTGCGTTCCAAAATCCTCAAGCAGGCACTTGGTATATTGATGTATATGGTTACAGTGCTGCAGCAGGTGTAACTTTAAATGTAACAGCTACATCATCAAAATAGTCTTCGTATGACCTGTCCTAGCATGGGTTAGCAGAATAATTTTAAGCCGCGTAACAGCGGCTTTTGTATTACTAGAGAATGCGGCTATGCGCAGGAAAGTTATCAGGTGAATCGTAAAATGAGTTACAATACGGGTACATCTAATACTGAACCTATATTATGAAAGTCAAATTTAACGTTTTCTATTGTATTTTTTGTATCCTTTTCTCGACGATAAGTTCAGCGAACAATTTTCAATACGCTAAGGTAATTGACAATTTAAATGCTTAGAAAACAAAAAAGACATCAAGTAACTCTCGCAAAGAAGAGTGGGTCAAGCTGGCTTATTTAGTTGGCCTAAATGGAAAAGCAACAGATATTCATGTTACTCACTCATCAAGATCTAATCCGCACATTAAATCAGCGGTAAAATATATACGTAACCTACGGTTTTCTCCTGCAACATTTAATGGCAGTGCGGTTGAATCTTCAAAAACATTTCTAATGGTTTATGACAAGAGTTTCTTTGGCAGTAATAACGATGGTATTTCAGTAGGTTTTAGCAAAAGGTATGAAAAAATAAATCGTTTGTTGGCGGAGAAAAAATTTAAAGATGTTGATGAACAATTAAAAATATTAGTAGAAACGAATACTCGAAACCTCACAGAGCAAGCTATATCGGCTTGGTTACATGCAATATATTATTACCAAACGTCCCAGTGGCATGAATACGGTCATCAAGTTGCTGTGGCAAATATACTACGTGACTACCTACCCACTAAAATGGCTATTACAACTGCACAAAATTTATTGACATGGCAAATGTATATTAATGAATATACAGGAGCGCTTAACACGCTAGATAGTTTACGCAGTATAAAAAATGCTAACATAAGTGATGATATTTATCTGAAAATGAGAACGCCAATACTCAGCACCATAAAAGACAATACTGAAATTGAGATAAGCAAAGAACTTAAGAAGAACAATATATGGGTATATCCAGTAACCCGCTCAGAGTTAGCTATAAGTGTGACTAGAGGCAGTATCGAAGTTGCTCAGTTACGGTGTAACAATGGTGTTCAGTCATTATCTATTGCTGCACAATTTACGGTTTCTGTTCCTTCACACTATTTACAATGTAATTTACTAATAAAAGGTGAAGTAAATAGTATAATAAAGGTACAAGAAAGTGGCGTAATACACTAGGCTGTCCAAGTATTGGGCTGAGGCCTATATTTATAGAGGTGATAAGGAAGTATATGAATAGTGATAGGTTACAGCTAAAACCATTAGAACAGTCTGATTGGGCGCTTTTCAAAGAACTAAATCAATGCCCAATACTAATGAAATATGTAGATGATCCTCGTTCAGAGAGTTTGCTTGAAACGATTTTTGAACGTAGGATTTGTGCCAAAATGAGTGAAAAGAAAAGCTGGGATTTTAGTATTACTGAGAAAAGCACAGGTGAAAAAGTTGGTAATATTGGTATTGCGCTTACAGAGAACAACAGCGAAGAGGCTGAGGCTGGCTGTATGTTAAAAGCATCAGCTCATGGAAAAGGGTATGCATCGGAGGCTTTGCGTTTGATAGTCAATTATGCCTTTGAAACGGTGAATTTAAATAAAGTCATCGCGATATGCGCTACATCAAATATCGCCTCGTGGAAATTACTTGAGAAAACAGGTTTTCATAGAGAATCGATGTTGCCCAAAAATACTTCGATCGGTGGGCAATTAGTAGATGATTACGTCTATGTCATTTTTAACAAAGAGTAAAATTATATGAAAGGGTGCGGCTTATTTATTACTTAATAGTCAATATGCCGTAGCCTTCAGGCGAGTTTTATAGATTTAACTTATCAATTTTTTGGGGGAGTTACAGGGAGCACTTTGATCCTAAATTAGTCGGCTTGTTTATAGACTATATAGATAAAGTTATACACATCATGGAAACGTACCCAGATTAAGCGATTGTATTCAGATGCGTATATAGAGTCAGATGCGTTCAAAGCAAGTTATTCGGCAAACTCGTCTCTTACCGCTGATAGTATGACGCACTATTTAGCATTGTTAGTTGTTACTTTAATAGTTCTTTTTTCACCCGGTTTTGCGAAATAATCTACAGCCAACGCTTTTATTTTATCAGGAACTTGCATTGGGTTATGAACATACGTGATATTACGAGCATTGAGCTGAATTTTAGCCGACGTTGTTGAGTGTTCATCGACAGCAAACACTCCTGGTATAAACGCATGGTGCGTTATTTTATCCGCCCAGAACTTTGCGTATGGTATGTAATGCTGTGGATTGATATCAGCATCTCCAAAATGCAGTACTGTGACGCCATCAATGGTTACACGATAGATTATATTTTCAATTTCGGTTCTCTTTGGCCAACCGATGTGCGGAATACGAACGGCTTCAGCATGGATATTGTTAATGTTTAAGCTAGTTGGCTTATCGCCAATGTTAAGAGATACTTCATGTAATTGCGGCTTGAACTGTTGGTAATTTGGCTGTAAAGCGAGTTTTTTCATTACTTGCGTGGGGACAATTAACTGAACTTCTTTATGCTTTTGTAAGTAATCAGATACTTCGGCAGCATGAAAGTGGTCCGCGTGATCATGGGTAATAAAAATGGCATTAATAGTGCTAAATGGCGCTGCACTATTAATGAGCTTTTCTTTGATCTGCTTGGGCACTAATGTAAAACGATTATAGTTTTGCTTGAATATAGGATCAAATAGTATTTTTTTATTGTTATTTACTATTAACACTCCTTCATTACCTAAGTATTGTGCGCTAGCAGGTATATTCTTTGCTGTTATCATGCCAGAGAAAAGCATCATAATAATTGTAATGAGACTCAATATTTTATTCATCAATTACTCTATCCTTGATTTTACTTTTTAAGATGTGGATTAAGCACTAGGTGTGCATTGTTTGATTAGAAATATTGCACTTAACAGGATAGGTGTATATATCTTTGTGTAGTGGTCAATCATTT
>NZ_PNBY01000073.1 GCF_005886875.1 Pseudoalteromonas aurantia
ACTGACTGGCATTAAGCTTATTGCTCGGCTTTTTTGTAGTATTTATATGTAAATTTGGATACCCCCATCCTTTCACATACATTACTTTGATATTCCGTAATGACTCGTTGCTTGACCTGCATATTATTCACTTAATTTATTTTTCATCCATTTATCAATAGTGTTTACTGAATATCTATTCATCTTTTGAGTGTGTTTACGTTAACGTAAACTGTAAATTTTCATATTATTGATTTACTTTTTAGTCACATTGACACTGGTGTCATGGTGTTTTTTTGTTCTCAATATATATTTTTAGATACTTTTTTACATTTTGGTTAATTTGTCAGACCAATGAGAAATATTCATGTTTATGAATATGTATTCATAAATGTGTTGACTCAGTTTTAAATCCCCGTTAATTTTGAATATCGGCCAGTAATAATCGTCAGCAGTTTAATCCACTGGCAGGGGTAGCAAGGGGAGGAGTCCATGTTATATGACTCAGCATTAGAGAAAGATAATTGTGGTTTTGGCTTGATAGCGCACACGAGCGGTCAGGCTAGCCATAAATTAATAAGAACAGCGATCACAGGGTTAGATCGTATGCAGCATCGTGGCGGAATAGCGTCCGATGGCAAAACCGGAGATGGATGCGGCCTGTTGCTGCAAAAACCAGATAGTTTTTTTCGAGCAATAGCGACGGAAAACGATTGGCGGTTGGGTAAAAATTATGCAGTAGGTATGTTGTTCTTGAACCCTGATGCAGCGCTTGCCACAAGATCAAGGGATGTGGTTAACGAAGAATTAGAAAAAGAAACGTTAACACTTGTCGGTTGGCGAGAAGTGCCGACAGATCCATCAATGTTAGGACCAATTGCACAGCAGCAATTGCCAACATTTGAGCAAGTGTTTGTCAGCGCTCCAGAAGGTTGGCGGCCAAAAGATTTGGAACGTCGTCTATATATCGCACGACGCAGAATAGAAAAACGCCTAGAAGATGATAAATCCTTTTATATTTCGAGTTTGTCAGGCCTGGTAACCGTATACAAAGGCTTAATGATGCCAGTAGACCTGCCAAATTTTTACCTTGATTTGGCAGATATGCGGATGACCAGTGCTATTTGTGTTTTTCATCAGCGTTTTTCAACGAATACTCAACCTCGTTGGCCTCTGGCTCAGCCGTTTCGTTATTTGGCCCACAATGGTGAAATAAATACGATCACGGGTAACAGGCAATGGGCACGTGCTCGGGCATACAAATTTTCTTCGCCACTACTACCTGACTTGCAGAGCGCAGCACCGTTTGTGAATGAAGTGGGTTCAGACTCTTCTAGCCTAGATAATATGCTGGAGCTCTTTTTGGCTGGCGGCATGGATTTGTTTAGAGCAATGCGCATGTTGGTACCACCCGCATGGCAAAAAAATAGGGCTATGGATGAAGATTTACGTGCTTTTTATGACTTTAACTCAATGCATATGGAGCCTTGGGATGGTCCTGCCGGTATTGTTATGTCTGATGGTCGTTTTGCAGCCTGTAACTTAGATAGAAATGGATTACGTCCAGCGCGTTATGTGATCACGCAAGATGGCTTTATTACGTTAGCGTCTGAGGTCGGTATTTGGGATTATGCGGCAGACGAGGTAGTTGAGAAAGGGCGTGTAGGGCCGGGCGAGCTGCTGGTTATTGACACGCTACATGGCAAAATTTGGCAGTCTGATGAAATAGACCAAGATCTGAAAGCGCGTCATCCATATAAAGCTTGGCTTGAACAAAATGTTAAGCGTTTAACACCACTTGAACAACTGGATGAAAAGCAGGACGCAGGTCAGCGCAGTTTTGATAAATTAACGTTACAAACTTATCAAAAGTTATTTGGTTACAGCAATGAAGAATTAGACCAAGTTCTGCGAGTTATGGGTGATAATGGTCAAGAAGCAACGGGTTCTATGGGAGATGACACACCATTTGCTGTGTTATCTGAAGGTGCTCGTTCATTGTATGATTACTTCAGACAAAAATTTGCCCAAGTAACTAACCCGCCTATTGATCCATTGCGTGAAAATCATGTGATGTCATTAGCAACTTGTATTGGGCGCGAACAAAATGTATTCAATGAAACAACAGGGCACGCTAAACGGTTACAGTTTGATTCGCCTGTTCTGACTTACTCTGATATGCAGCAGTTGGTTGAGGCCGACGATGCGCATTATCGCTCATGCATTATTGATTTGAATTATGCGCCTGATGAAGGTCTTAAAAGTGCCATCAAACGGGTGTGTGATGAGGCGCAAAGCAGTGCTAAAGATGGCTGTGTAATGATTATCCTGAGCGATAGAAATACCACAAAAAACGCGTTGCCTATTCCAGCTGCAATGGCGGTTGGTGCAGTGCAACAACGGCTAGTTGATACCAACTTGAGGTGTGACGCAAACGTTATTGTCGAGACAGGCAGTGCGCGAGATCCTCATCACTATGCGGTGTTACTTGGTTTTGGCGCAACAGCGGTTTATCCGTATTTGGCATATGAATCATTGGTGGCCATGTGTGATGAGAACGTTATTAAAAAGAGCTACAGAGAAGTCACGCTGTCATATCGCTCTGCCATCAATAAAGGCTTATACAAAATAATGTCGAAGATGGGGATCAGTACCATTGCTTCTTATCGCTGTTCGATGTTGTTTGAAGCCGTTGGTTTGTCTGATGAGCTGGTTGACTTATGTTTTAAAGGGGTCACAAATCGCATACAGGGAGCGTCGTTTGATGAGTTCGAACTCGATCAAACTAAATTACATAAGTTAGCCTATAGCAAACGTAAGCTTCTTAGTCATGGTGGCTTACTCAAGTTTGTTCATGGTGGCGAATATCACGCTTATAATCCTGATGTAGTGAGCACTTTACAAGTTGCGGTGCGTTCAGGAAATTACGAAGACTATCGAGTATATGCTGATCTGGTTAACCAACGCCCTGTGACCAACTTACGAGATATGTTGACGGTTAATACCGAGCAAAAAGCCATAGCAATAGATGAGGTAGAGCCTGCTACAGAGCTTTATAAACGTTTTGATTCTGCTGCTATGAGCATTGGTGCCTTATCTCCTGAAGCGCATGAAGCATTAGCGATTGCGATGAACAGACTTGGAGGCTGCTCTAACTCGGGCGAGGGTGGTGAAGATAAGCTCCGTTTTGGGACTGAAAAAAACTCGCGTATTAAGCAAGTTGCGTCAGGTCGGTTTGGCGTTACACCTCATTATTTACAAAGCGCGGATGTTATACAAATTAAGGTTGCGCAAGGCGCTAAACCGGGAGAAGGAGGGCAACTTCCTGGAGAAAAAGTAACTCCTTATATTGCGAAATTAAGATACTCTGTGCCGGGAGTTACTTTAATCTCACCGCCGCCACACCATGATATTTATTCTATCGAAGATTTAGCACAGCTAATTTTTGACTTAAAACAAGTCAATCCACAGGCCATGATTTCAGTCAAGTTGGTGTCCGAACCGGGCGTGGGCACAATCGCAACGGGTGTAGCGAAAGCTTATGCAGATTTAATTACCATCGCCGGTTATGACGGCGGTACAGGGGCAAGTCCGCTTACCTCAGTAAAATATGCAGGAAGCCCATGGGAACTTGGCTTAGCAGAAACACAGCAAGCATTAGTTGAAAATGGCTTACGTCATCGTATTCGCTTGCAGACAGACGGTGGCTTAAAAACGGGTCTTGATATCATTAAAGCGGCAATCTTAGGAGCTGAAAGCTTTGGTTTTGGTACCGGCCCGATGGTTGCACTTGGTTGTAAGTACTTGAGGATATGTCACTTAAATAACTGTGCAACAGGTGTTGCAACGCAAGACGATACGTTACGTCAAAAGCACTATCACGGGCTACCAGAAATGGCGATGAATTATTTTAAATTTATCGCTCAAGAAGCCAGAGAGTTAATGGCTCAGCTGGGTGTCACAAGATTGGTTGATTTGATCGGACGCACAGATCTTCTTGATATGATTGAAGGTAAAAACAGCAAACAAAACAAGCTTGATTTATCGAATTTGTTGGCAAAACCGAATAATCTAGCCAATGAAACATTGTATTGCTCAGCCCCAAATGTATCGCATTACCAGGGTAAATTAAATGAGCTGCTACTTGATAAAGCAAAGCAAGCGATTACAGATAAAAGTGGCATCTCACTCGTTAATCGAATTTGTAATACCGACCGTTCTGTAGGGGCGATGTTGTCAGGTTATATTGCGAGTAAACATGGTAACCAAGGCATGGCGGCAGATCCGGTTGCAATTGAACTTCATGGGACTGCAGGGCAGTCGTTTGGAGTATGGAATGCTGGTGGTCTTGAAATGACGCTTGTCGGTGATGCAAATGACTATGTTGGTAAAGGGATGGCCGGTGGTAAGTTAGTTATAAGGCCGCCAGTTGGGTCAAGTTTTGCGAGTCATCATGCAACGATTATTGGTAACACTTGTTTGTACGGTGCAACAGGTGGAAAGCTTTATGCCGCAGGCAGAGCCGGAGAGCGATTTGCGGTGCGCAACTCGGGGGTGAACGCTGTAGTTGAAGGACTCGGGGACAATGGGTGTGAGTATATGACCGGAGGCGTTGTATGTGTCCTCGGCCAAGTGGGTGTTAACTTTGGTGCTGGTATGACTGGTGGGTTTGCCTACATATTAGATGAAAGTGATGACTTTTCGAAACGCATTAATTCAGAACTTGTTGAAGTGGTTTGCTTAGCTGAACTTGTGTCGCATCAAGAACATTTGCGCGGCATGATTGCTGAACACCTTGATTTGACAGGCTCGTCTCGTGCGGAACAGATTTTGGCTAACTTTGAATTGTATTTGCCGATGTTTAAGTTAATTAAACCAAAATCTAGTGATGTAAATAGCTTACTAGGCCACAGAGCACGAAGCAGTGCAGAATTACGTGTTCAGGCTCAATAGGGGGAAGTATGAGCGAGAATGTATATCAGTTTATCGACGTTCAACGTGTAGATCCGAGAAAAAAGCCCATTTCTACGCGAAAGCAATCATTTGTTGAAATTTATGAACCGTTTTCAACAAATCAAGTTAATTCGCAATCAGATCGGTGTCTTGATTGTGGTAACCCATATTGTGAGTGGAAATGTCCGGTACATAACTATATTCCACAATGGCTTAAGTTAATTCGCACAGGTCGAATAATTGAAGCGGCTGAGTTGTCTCATCGAACTAACAGCTTACCAGAGGTGTGTGGCAGGGTGTGTCCTCAAGATAGGCTCTGTGAAGGCGCATGTACGCTTAATGAAGAATTTGGCGCTGTGACCATAGGTAATATTGAAAAATATATTACAGATACGGCATTTGCTCAGGGCTGGAAGCCCGATATGTCCTATGTCGTTTGGACTGACAAAAAAGTCGCTGTAATAGGGGCGGGTCCAGCGGGACTGGGCTGCGCTGATATTTTGGTGCGAAATGGCGTAAAGCCGGTTGTGTTTGATAGAAACCCAGAAATTGGCGGTTTGTTAACCTTTGGGATCCCGTCTTTCAAACTTGAAAAGTCAGTAATGGAAAAGCGTCGAGAAGTTTTTTCTGAAATGGGCGTGGAATTCAGGTTGAATACGGAGATTGGGACCGATATCTCAATGGACGAATTACTCAGTGAATATGATGCTGTATTCGTTGGCGTTGGTACTTATCAAAGTATGAAAGGCGGACTCGAAAATGAAGATGCCAGAGGTGTTCATGATGCCTTACCATTTTTGATTGGTAATACCAATCGAGTAATGAATTATGATGAATCTACACAACCTTACATTGATATGGCGGGAAAAAAGGTCGTTGTACTCGGTGGCGGTGATACTGCTATGGACTGTGTGCGCACCTCAGTACGCCATGGCGCGAGCAAGGTGACTTGTGCGTATCGTCGAGATGAAGAGAATATGCCTGGGTCTCGTCGTGAAGTTAAAAATGCCAAAGAAGAAGGCATTGAGTTTCAATTTAACGTTCAGCCCAAGGGAATTGTATTAGACACCGAAGGGAAAGTTGCCGGTGTGAAGATGGTTAAAACCCAATTAGGTGAAGCAGATGCAAATGGACGACGTCGAGCAGAAGAAGTGGCGGGTTCTGAGCATATTTTAGATGCAGATGCCGTTTTGGTGGCATTTGGGTTTAAACCGCATAGCCTAGATTGGTTATCGCAATATGATGTAGAGATTAATAGTTGGGGGGGCATTGAAGCGCCAGAACAAGGTGATTTTACTCACCAAACCAGTAACCCTAAGATATTTGCTGGCGGAGACGCCGTCAGAGGATCCGATTTAGTTGTGACGGCAATTTTTGAAGGCCGCAATGCAGCAGAAGGGATATTGGATTATTTAGAAGTTTAGTTTGTAATACCCTGGAGACAATAAGGCCCAATTTTGGGCCTTATTTTTTTCTCTGTAAGATGGTTCACTGGTAGGTAAATCACCCAATGTGAACAAACTCAAGCGTTGTTTTTATGCGCTTTGTACTGAGAGTAATTCTTCGGCGCTAGCCTTTGTTGTATCGCTTATCTTATCTCCACCTATTAATCTGGCTATTTCTGCAACGCGCATAGCGTGTTCAAGCGTTTTCATTGATGTAAATGTTTGCCCATCTTTGACTTTTTTAGCAACAAATTGCTGTTGGTGACCACTACAAGCGACTTGCGCTAAATGCGTGACACAAATAACTTGAGTTGACTGACCGAGCTGTCTAAGGAGTTTACCTACTTGGGATGCGGTTGGGCCCGATATACCTACATCGACTTCATCGAAAATTAAGGTTGGGGTTGTGACCCGTTGAGCAATAATAACTTGGATTGCGAGACTTATACGAGATAGTTCACCACCCGATGCAACTTTACCAAGTGCCTGTAAGGGCTGGCCTGGGTTAGTTGAGACTAAAAACTCAATATTATCGAACCCAGTGCTACTTGGTTTTTGTTGCTGCATTTGCTGTAATTCAATTGCAAAGCGACCATTATCCATAGACAAAGAATGCATACTCTTAGAGATCAAAGCGTTCAACTTGGTAGCCGCTTTAGCACGACTTTCACTGAGTGAGCGTGCGGCCAATTGATACGCTTGTAACGAATCGGCAATTTCAATCTCAAGGTCGTCAATGCGTGCTGAGTCTGAGCTAATACTAGTTAACTCTTCACATAGCTGCTGATGAAATTCATAAAGCTCTTGTGGTTTGATATGGTGCTTTCTCGACAAATCCATCGCTTGTGATAGTCGTTCTTCTACCTCTTGTAAGCGCATTGGATCTTGTTCTACTCTGCCACTATAACTACGAAGCTCTCTACATGCCTCTTCAACTTGAACTGCGGCTTCGTCGAGCATTTGTGCTATGGGCTCTAATGCTTGGTCATAACCGGTTAAATCAACAAATTGTTGTGCACTTTGTTGTAATTGACTCAGGACAGTTTGCTCATCACGTTCATAGAGGTGTTGTAACTCTCGGTGACAGGTATCAATAATTGTTTGGCTATTACTGAGTTTACTATGTTCTATTTCTATCGCTTCGTATTCTTCTTCAGCGATCGCAAATTCATTGAGTTCAGCAACCTGATATTCTAATAGTTGTTTACGTGCTGATTGTGCTTGTTGTAACTTTAAAAGGCTGCTGTGCTCACGCTGTAATTTATTAAAATGCGTATATTGGGTTCGTACTGCATTCATTAGTGGGGTGTGCCCCGCGTAAGAGTCAAGCAGGTGCAATTGATGTTCGGGTTTTAAAAGTAATTGATGTGCATGTTGGCCATGTATCGAAATGAGATATTGGCCGAGCTCTTTTAGCTGACTAGCCGTAACGGATACGCCGTTAATATAGCTTTTACTGCGACCATTTTTACTGACTACACGTCGTAAAATACAATCTTCTTCATCATTATTTAGCATGTGTTCGGCTAAAAATTGTTGCGCAATAGGGAGCTGACTAATATCAAAGTGTGCACTTATTTGGGCTTTGTCTGCACTTGGGCGAACAGCGGTGGGATCAGCGCGCTCGCCTAAGCATAAAGACAACGCATCAATGGCTATTGATTTACCTGCCCCGGTTTCACCGGTAATCGCAGTCATACCACAGTGCCATTCAATATTGAGTGCACTGACAATAGCAAAATCATTTACTTCTAAATTGGTTAGCATACTGTGTATCCGAACAGTGTTTTACTGTTAATTTATACAGTGCTTAATCAAAATGCAACCAGTAAATAGAAATAACTTGTTATTTCGCGTCACCGTTAGGCTACCGATTGTGGCTTAGCGGCTACTTTTTGCGTCGCCTTATTCTCATCCGTAGTCTCAGATATTGCGCCGTCATTATTTTGGGTTGACTCGTCATTAGGCGTGCTGTTTGGTCCTTGATCTGGAGTTTTTATCATAATGATCAAAGCGGGTAGAACCTCTTGATAAAATTCTTTGTTATAAGAAATGCCCGACGCAGGGAGTTCTGCGACAAAATATTGAAGCTGCTCAGAGAGCAAATCTAAGTTACCATTTTCTCGGCACTTATTTAATTCACTGACGACACAGTAGATAAATTGCTCTGCTACACGCTCAAGTTGGTCCAGATTTTCTTCAGTATGTGCTTGTACAACAAAGAAGTTACCAACAATCGCATTCACTTTTGGCGAATACTTTGGACGTAGAGCTTTGGCTTCAACAAATTCTGCAGTTTTAGATTTAAATTGAGACGTGATTTTCTTTAATCGATCATTGAACATTTTTTTTTCGGCTTCACGTGCCTTTTTACGATTATTTTCAATCACCACATAAACACCTAATAAAGTTATTAATAGTACTAATGTGGAAAAAACAATGTAGCTCATAATTCTTATAATTTCCTAATTTAGAAAAATACTAATTCGCTATTGTGCGTTATCTTTATGGTGTTAGTAAAGCCTGCTGCCCCAATTTAATTTTTGTCTAAGAACATTGTAGTAGGAATAAGACTTCGGATGGATCAGACGCAGCTTTTTGTCGGCTTTTTTAATCACAACCTCATCCCCAGGCAGCACCGCTAACACAACGTGACTGTCACAGCTAACTTGCAGACTGTCCGTATTTGAAAGGCTTAATTTTAATCTCACTTGTTTATCCGCATCGACGACTAAAGGTCTGCTAGATAGAGTATGAGGAAACATAGGCACCAGTGCCATAGCATTGAGTTCTGGTGTGAGGATCGGCCCACCGCCAGATAATGAATAGGCAGTAGAGCCGGTAGGCGTTGAAACAATGAGCCCATCAGAGCGCTGTGAAAAAACAAATTCATCATCAATAAATGCTTCAAACTCTATCATATGTGCCACTTTGTCTGCGTGTAAAACCGCTTCGTTGACAGCGGAATTAGCACTTTTTAACTCCGCGTGACGATAGACTTCGACTTCGAGTAAAAAGCGCGATTCAGAAATGAATTCGCCTCGTAATACAGCTTCTAAGCTCGCTTCGAATCCATCAGGGCTTAAGTCAGTTAAGAAGCCCAAATTGCCTCTGTTAACACCGATCACTGCAACGTCAAAGCGAGCTAACACTCTGGCCGCACCGAGCATATTACCATCTCCGCCGACGACAATGGCTAAGTCGCATAAACGGCCCAATTCAACGAGTTCTGTTAATGCACTGTTATCGATTGAATCTATTTGTGCGCCAACACGGGATTCTACTAAAACCGCATAACCTAATGCTTGCAAAAAGGTATACAAGCGTTGTAATGTCAACGCGGCACCTTCATGGCTTGGCTTGCCAATTAAACCTATGGTTTTAAAAGGTGTTGTCATGGTAATGGCCTTTGTTCTTTAATAGCGCAAGATTAACTGAATTCTTTACCACTTGAAACTGACAATTAACGTCACCATTAAAATAATATGAAAATAACAGCACGCGACCAACAAATCTTTACAGCGGTGATGGGCCTTTACTGTGATAATGAAGGCAGCCCTGTAGCGTCTAGTAAAATAGCCAAACAAAAAGGGATGGCTGTATGCTCTGCGACCGTCCGAAATGTGATGGCAAGACTGGAGCGTGAGGGCCTCTTATATTCGCCACATACATCGGCGGGTAGAGTCCCCACTGAAGCTGGTTTTAAATATTGGTTTGAAGAGTTTTTTGAGCTGTCGAAAATAGCAACATACTGGCAACCTCAACAACATCAGTTAGTTGAATTTGCTCATGGTTTGAGTCAAAAATACCAAGTGTGTTGCTGTGTAGGTTTACCTCAAGCAAGTTCTCGTTTGGTATTTAGGGTTGAGGTATTGGGGTTTGATAGTGAGTCTTGGTTGGTGTTATTGATAGACAAAGCGGGTCAATCACATAATATTTGTATTAAGAAGCCAGATAATGACTCAGACGCTATGCGCTATCAATTTGCTGCTTGGATGAACACGGTGTTTAGTCAGCAGACTTTAATTGAAGGGCTACACAGAATGAGAGCAATGGCTCATAGTGCGCCGCCAGAGTGTCATGATCAACTTGCACAGTGGACCAGAGAGTTAAGTCAGCAGTTAGGTACTGATAACAGCATTGTAGTTGGGGAACGGTATTTATATCAAAGCCTAGAGCTCGAGAGTGAATTAAATATTGGTGTGCCATTTTTACATCAAGTGGAAGACAAGCTTGCATTTAAAAACGGGGTATCGGTACTTTATGCAAATGAATTGAGCACCCTTAATATTGAGGAGTCTATCGTGATAAGTCTTCCTTATTTTACGGAAGGTGAATATCAAAGTCGATTTTGTATAATTTGTCCTGTGTATGCGCCAATTGAGGCAATCATAGGAGAATTTTCTCAAATTGAGACTGTTGGGTCTTGAATCTATAAATTCAATCCCCATAACTAGCGTCAATTGTAAAGAATCGGAGAAGTTTTACATGTCTGAGCAAAATAATGCCACTGAACATGAGCAAGAAATTGTAGAGCCAGTTGAACAAGCTAGCGACTCGGTTGAGAACGTTGAAGCACAAGACGTAGAAACTGAAGTTGAAGCTGAAGCTGAATTAAGCCCAGAAGAAGAGATTGCTGGTTTGTATGCTGAATTAGCAGCAACAAAAAAGCAAGTGGCTGACCAAAAAGACAGCGTAGTACGTGCAGCGGCAGATATTGAAAATATGCGTCGTCGTGCAGCTCAAGATGTAGAGAAAGCACACAAATTTGCATTAGAAAAGTTTGCAAATGAGTTGCTGCCTGTTATTGATAACCTAGAACGTGCTATTGAGTTTTCAGATAAAGAAAATGAAACATTAAAGCCAGTTCTTGAGGGTATTGACATGACCTTAAAAAGTTTCTCAGATGCAGTGGCAAAATTCGGCGTTGAGATGCTAAACCCACAAGGTGAAACTTTTAATCCAGAGTTCCATCAAGCAATGTCTATTCAGCCAAGTAATGATGTATCACCAAATACCGTACTGGCGGTTATGCAAAAAGGGTATACGTTAAACGGTCGTTTATTACGCCCTGCGATGGTTATGGTTTCAAAAGAAGCCGAATAACTCTTAATAGTTTGTAGGGTATAAAAAAGGCCGATTACTCGGCCTTTTTTATACCCTAAATAAAGTTACGTTGTCTGAGTTGGCACAACCCAGCCAATATCACAGCCATAAACATAAAGGTTGCAAAGGGGATTGTATTGTTTGGTTGAATTAATGCTAATAACGGTCCGACTAACGCCCCACTGCCAAATCTAAGCGTGCCTATTACCGCCGTAGCAGTACCTGTATGCTTTTCAAAAGCGATTAAGATTAAAGCGTCTGCATTACTCGCAATTATTCCTAAACTCATCATTAAAGGCGCAATGGTACTGGCTATAATCCACACACCCATATCAGCCATACTTTCTGCTAATACGGCAATACCCGATAATAGACCCGTAAAAAGGCCAATATAGAGCATTTTTCGAGAACCGATTTTTGGCACTAATCGCGTATTGAGTAAATTGCCTAACATGAGTGCAATAATATTCAGCGCAAACAGCACGCCAAACAATTGCTCAGATACACGGTAGTAATCTAGATAAATAAAAGGTACCGACGTTAAAAAACAAAAAAAGGCGAACGAAGCGAGCATCGAGGTTAGGATATCATTTCGAGCTGCTTTATTTGCAAAAACGGTTAAGTAGTTTTTTGTAAAAAAGAGCACGGTTATTTTTTCATTGGTAAACCTTGGCACGTCGATACTTGTTGATAGCGTGATGCAAAATAAGATGACAGCATAAAACGCGAGAACGAAGAATATTGCACTCCAGTGCCAAACCATCATCAGTACAACACCTAAAGAGGGCGCGATAAGCGGAGCAACCATCATGATCATTGAGACATAAGACATGCCTTTGGCCGTATGCTCTTTGTAGTAGTGACGAATAATGCCTGGGACAACTACGGTTGCGGCTGCACCAAAGAATGCTTGTACGATCCTTAAAACACAAAAAGCGTCGATATCTCGTGTAATCGCAAGTGCAATAGAACAAACGGCGAAACCGAGCAAACCGATCTGAGTTAATTGCGTGCGAGAAAACCGGTCTGCGAGTGGCCCAAAAACCATCATGCCGAATGCATAGCCCCCGAGATAACTGCTCAATGAGACCTGAACACTTTCTAAATTAGAGTTTAAGTCAGATGCAATGACTAACATTGCAGGCAAGTATAAATCAATTGCAAGTGGTGTAAGTGCAACAATACTGGCGAGCAGAGGCAGGAATAGCCGGCCAAGTGGGTGATCTTGTGTCATTGGTGACGTGTCTTGATTATATTTGTTGTTATTCTATCAAATATTTAATGACATTAGCTCGATATGAGACAAGAAAGGCTGTTTTTGAGTTATGATAGATGAAAGATTCTAATTTGTATCTTGAGACATCATGTGCATGTTTTACACTAGGTACAGTCACCACCTATTTTGGATAATACAATGAAAAAAATCATTTCAACATTGGCTATTGCTTTATTAGTGAGTGGGTGCAAAACCTCGCCTACGGGTAGGACACAAATCGCGCTTTACTCAGATCAAAAGATGAATGAAATGGGGTCGGCGAGCTTTGAACAAATGAAGAAAGAACAAGCGATTGAAACCGATCCAAGCATGAATGCGTATGTGAAATGCATTGCGGAGCATTTAATTGCAGAGCTTCCCAGTAATTATGCAAATCAGCCTTGGGAAGTGGTCGTGTTTAAGGAGCCAAGCGCCAATGCCTTTGCATTACCGGGCGGAAAAATTGGGGTTCACACAGGCTTGTTGAACGTCGCTAAGAATCAAGATCAGTTAGCTGCTGTTATGGGTCATGAAGTGGGGCATGTTATTGCTGAGCATTCAAATGAGAGAGTCTCTCAAAATAGCTTATTACAGTTTGGATTGCAGGCGAGTAGTACTGCACTACAAATGGGTAATGTTGAATATAGAGATGCAATTATGCAGGGGTTAGGACTTGGTGCACAATATGGCGTTGCGTTACCATTCGGAAGAACACATGAGAGTGAAGCTGATGTGATTGGATTGGACCTGATGGCCAAAGCAGGTTTTCAGCCTGAGGGATCTGTGGCACTTTGGAAAAACATGGAGGCGGCTTCTTCAGGAGAGCGCCGGCCAGAATTTATGTCAACACACCCCTCACCACAAAGTCGAATTGCAAACTTAACGTCTAAACTAGATGAAGCGTCTAGACTAAAGCAAGCTGCATGGCAGTCTGGGAAAAAGCCTCAATGTAAGTAGCTTGAGTTCGGTTCTGAGATTTTACTTTGGATTTTATCCAGCGCCGTGTGCGCTTGGGCAAATTCAAAGCGTGAAATAAGTGTTTTTAATTCATCAAGTTCAGCTTGACTAAGATGTTCATTACACGTTAATTGTAAAACAAGCTCTGATGCACTCGTATCGAACTCTTTGAGTGCTTGTGCAAGTTTATCTAGCATATAGGCTGTGTCTAGGCCAGGTTGCGGATCATCATTTAGCTGTTGATTCATAATATGAGGGCATACCGCCAGCGTGGTGTTTACATACTCAATCATAATGTCGATATCGTTAATATCTACCGCCATATTTTGTAACTGAATTTCCAGTGATTTTGCTTTTTCTGTGATGAAGTAAATAGATAGATTTGCCGCTGCGCCCTTGATTGCATGTAAAATATTTGCAGCTAATTCATAGTTTGTGATTACTATGGCTTGCTTTAAATTAATTAACTCTTCGACTTGCTGTGATAAAAAGGTAGTGAGTATATTGAAGTATATTTGCTTATTCCCGGCAGCTCTCTCTATGCCTTCTTTAATATTGACCCCCTTTAAGTTGCGCCCTGGGGACGCAGCTTGTTCGCTATTTTCCTCATGGGCTTTATCTGATTCAGGTATGTGAAGTGTCTTAGGTTCTGTAACTGATGGGGTGAGATGTGCTTGTATGGTTTTGATCATAACTGGAACATCAATGGGTTTAGATATATGGTCGTTCATCCCGCTATCTAAGCAAAGCGTTATATCTTCTTGCATGGCATTGGCTGTCATCGCAATGATGGGGAGATCATCGTTTTGAGGCTGTTTGCGAATGGCCTGTGTGGCCTGAATACCCCCCATGTTAGGCATTTGCATATCCATTAATACAATGTCATATCGCGTCGTCGCTATTTTTTCTAGTGCTTCCATCCCATCGTTAGCAACATCAATCATTGCCCCATAACTAGATAATATTTCTACAGCGATTTCTTGATTAACGGGCTGATCTTCGGCAAGCAGTATAGATATGTCTTGTAAACTGGTTGATACTGTCTCTTGTGATGCGTCTTTAGTGTTACTTAGCTGAGTGTATGGCCCCAAACAGCTAATGAGTGTATCGAATAAATGAGAGGCATTTATGGGTTTTAGGACGACGCCAGAAATACATGCCTTTTGAGAGGGGTTAAGCTCTAACTCTCGGCCATAAGCGGTTGTTAATATTACTTTAGTTTTAGTGAGCAAGTTACGTTCATTTAAAATTTCGATGGCTGTTAGGCCATCCATTTCAGGCATTTGCCAATCAATAATGAGCGCGTCGAAAGGCTCAGAGGCTGCCGTCATTATATCAATAGCATTGGGCGCACTATTGGTACTTGATACCATAACATTCATATTGTTGAGCATGCCCTCTAGCACCTCTGTTGCTTGCACATTGTCATCTACGATTAGAATATTTTTTGTAATAGTAAGTGTCGGAGGGACCGCCTGTTGAGAGTGTTTATCAAGGGGTAACTCTAACGTAAAATAAAACGTAGAGCCTTTCTCTAGGCTGCTTTCTATATATATTTCTCCACCCATTAGTTTGACCAATTGTTGTGAAATAGTGAGGCCCAATCCGGTGCCTCCATACTTTCGGGTAATTGAGGCATCGGCTTGGGAGAACGACTTGAACAGTTTTTGCTGTTGTTGTGGGTTCATGCCAATACCTGTGTCAATGACAGAGAATGTGATTTTAGTACTCTCTTTACTGGGTTCTAGTTCTCTAATTTTTATTGATACATGCCCTTGTTCGGTAAATTTCACGGCATTACCAGCCAGGTTAATCAAAATTTGACTCAACCGTAATGGGTCACCCATTAAATTATTTGGGATCGTACTTGGCACGTCAAAAATGAGCTCCAGTTGTTTTTCTTGTGCTTTGACACTGACGATGGTCATTACATTATCTAAAAGTTTGTCGAGTTCAAATTTAGTGTGTTCAATTTCTATTTTTCCAGCGTCGATTTTAGAAAAGTCTAAAATATCGTTTATCAAGCACAGTAATTGTTTGGCTGCTACATCAATTTTGTTTACATAGTTATATTGTTTAGGGTTTAAATCTGTGCTCAATGCCAAATGTGCCATGCCAATAATTGCATTCATGGGAGTGCGGATCTCATGACTCATATTTGCTAAGAACTCCCCTTTGACTTTGGCTGAGCGGTCTGCTAATTCTTTCGATGACACTAGCTCTCTTTCTAGTTCGTTTCGTTGTGTAACGTCTAAAAACATACCTACGATACCGGCTACTTCTCCCTTGCTATTGAAGAATGGCGCTTCATATACGATGAGCTCTACCGCATTGTCTTGACCATCCAAGGTGATAAGTTCGTAAGCAACGTTCATTTGTTTTTGGAAAATCTTTTGCGCTTGCGCATGAAATAGGCTAGCTGTGCCTGTATCAAAAACTGTGTCGAGTGAGCTGCCGATTACATCCACTTCGAATTGATTGAGGAATGTCAAAAAAGCACGATTTACTCCCATAAAATTCCCACTTTTGTCTCGATAATACGTGGGGTTAGGGATTGCATTGACAATATGATGTGTTAATTCAAGTTGCTGAGATAAAGCAGCTTCAATTTCTTGTTGTTTTGCATTGTTCCTGCTTATCTCAACTGAAACGGCCAGTTCACGACTGATTTGTTCAAGGCTATCTAGCTGATATTTATCGAGTATAAATACGCACCCGAGATATAAAATGCCAATACAGCGATCATTGACTAACAAAGGGAATAATTGAATTTGCGCAAGTTCTAGTACTTGTTGGCCTTTTGTGATAGTAAGTGTTTGTGATGATGCGCCTAATCTCTGTGGCTTTTTAGTTTTTAAAGCTGCCTTAATATAGGGAGAGCGTTTATCAAAGCACGGAGGGGTTCCTGTTGATTCAAATAGTTTTAAGTTATCTTCCTCGAACAGAAAAATACCGCAGCTAGGTGCGTTGTATTGCAGTGACACAAATTGCAGAGACTCTCGAATAACATCATTGAGCCTGTTTTTACCCCGTAAGGCCGTATGGTATTTTTCTATGGCGCCCGCGGCTTGTATTTTGCTGTTCAATTGCTTCAATGTCGCGTTAAATTCTTTGGCTAAGGTGCCTAATTCACCAGAAAGATCATTAGGCAGTTGGAGTGTTTGACGCTTTTGATTTAAAGATTCTGAAATAGCTTTGTGAATTTTTCTTATCGGTAAAAAATAGTGGATCCTGAGCGTTATATAAGAAAACAAGAACATTATGACGGTAAGTGAAAAGCAAGCTGTCACTAAATATTGATTTTTAGTTGCTTGCTCATTCAATATTTCTCGGTGTGTTTGTTTACGAATATCAATGATTTTACTGGCGTGGGCGATGGCATTCATTACTTTTGCTTTCTCTTCTAAATATGGTTGCCCAAAGAGAATGTTTTGTGCAGCTGCTTTGCCTTCAATTGGTTGGTTATGAAGTAACTCAAATGCTTGTTCTTCTAACTTTAACAATTGATTAGAAGTATTGAGCGCAAGGGTTAAATTATTGATTTCTTCTTGTCGTATCCCAGTCTGCGCGATCCGATCAATAATTGAGAGGTGGTTTTTCTCGTCCAAGGGGTTACTTAAATGACGGACTGAGTTTTTGGCTAAATTATCCCAATAATTAATGGGGTTTTTTGGTGCAGGCAAATACCCATTACGAATTGCCAAAACATGGTTAAATAAAATAAACCACTGTTTTTCCCCTGTCACTGAATAATTTCGCGCATAATTGCTTAGCAAGTCTGAACTCTGTTTTAGTTCGTTGGTGAGATTTTGAAGCGAATTGATGGCGTTTAAAGTGCGGACTTGTTGTTTTGATATGTGAAACGAATAAAGCACGAGGCTGAGCAACAACACAAATAAGAGGCTCATCATATAAAATAATAAGTTAACCAGCAATTTCGCGCTCATTTGTCTCCAATACTATGACTTTACGTTACCCTGATTAAACAATAGCCTGCTATACACTTTTCACAAGAAAACTCTAAAATTCACTCTAACTAAGCAATCAACGTGGAGTTTACTATACTAAGCCCATTAGGCTTAGGGAGTTAGCATGTTTGATATTTTAATCGTCGATGATGTGGCAGAAAACCTGCAAATGTTACAATTAATCTTAAAGTGTCCTCGATTTAGAATACGAGCTGCAACTAGTGGTCATACTGCTTTGCAACTCATTGAAAATCAATTACCCGATCTGATAATCACCGATATTAAAATGCCTAACATGAGTGGCGTGGATTTGTGTCGACTTTTAAAAGCAGATAAGAGAACGAGCCACATCCCTATTGTATTTGTAAGTGCTTACACCGATACGGGTAATATTGTGGAAGCATTGGAGGTCGGAGGAGTTGATTACATTAGTAAACCATTTAGACCCGCAGAAATTAATGCGCGTGTGAATACGCAAATAAAATTATTAGAGGCAAATGCATTACAAGTTAAACGGCAATTATCAGATGCATTAAACCAAATGGTCGTTGGTGTTGCCCATGAAATCAATACGCCGCTTGGTACAGGGATCACGGCCGCATCTCATTTATTTGGGGTGATCACTGAATTAACGAAAGAGTTTGAGAAGAAAACACTGTCACAAAACTTACTTTCAGACTTATTAATACGATCTAATGAGAGTATCGAACTCTGTGAAAGGAGCTTGAGCCGTGTGGCTGAGTTCGTAAATTTACTTAAAACTATTTCAAAGGCCGAGGCACCTGCCCAGCCAGGCATGTGTGATCTTGTTGAGTTAATTAAGCAATTGATCAGTCAATATCATTTTGATGAAACGGGCGTAGAGATAAAATTAGCGACGGAGCATTCAGTGCTCGATGTGACATTAGATGCAAATTTATTACAATTAGTGTTGGGCAATATTATTGAAGATTCTATCAATCATGGTTTGGTAGATAAAAAAGGACCAATTGAGATAATGTTACGCGCAAATGAGCAAGAAATAGAAATACACTATGCGGATAATGGGATAGGGCTCATTGATATAACGATTGAAGATTTACTTAAGCCGTTTGTTACGTCTCGAAGAGGGAACAGTGGTCACGTTGGTTTGAGTACACCGGTTGCTGCTAATATCATTAGTGGTGCGTTACAAGGTGGATATACAGTTCGAAGTACCGACCGAGGTATAGAATGGATAATAAAAATACCTATGGTGCGTTTGCGCTAAATCAAAGTCGTTGTATAAGTGGCAGTGTAGCGGACAAAAGTCCTTATCTGATCTGGTTTATTTATCTATGCTCGCGAGCAATAATAGATTATTTAAATTGATTACTTCAGCCATAAGAATTGGTATTGAATGTGATTTATTGATCACGCAACAATCTGGGTGGAACCATTATGCAACTACTACCAACAGTCGATTATCGAGCCTCTGACGCCGCATCTCAATTTGTCGAATCTCTTCGTAATACAGGGTTCGGTGTTTTAAAAAACCACCCGATCCCACAATCGCTCGTCGAATCCATTTATAAAAATTGGCAGGTGTTTTTTAATTCAGAGCAAAAGCATGAATTTTTATTTAATAAAAACACTCAAGATGGTTATTTCCCACCTGATGTATCGGAAGTTGCTAAAGGCTTCACCGTTAAAGATATTAAAGAGTACTTTCATGTTTATCCAAAGGGGCGTGTACCTGCTCAGTTAGAAGTGGAGATCCGCGAGTACTACCGTTTAGCTAATGAGTTTGCAGCAGAGTTGCTAAGCTGGGTTCAAGCGCAAGCGCCTGAAAATGTGCGCTCTAAATTTTCAATCGATCTAAAAGACATGATTGCTGAGTCAGAGCAAACGCTACTACGCATTTTACATTACCCGCCAATGACTGGTGACGAGGAACCAGGGGCTATTCGTGCCGCTGCACATGGAGATATTAACCTGTTAACTGTATTACCTGCTTCTAATGAACCAGGCTTGCAAGTACAGAATAAAGACGGCGGTTGGTTAGATGTACCATGTGATTTTGGTTCATTAATCATCAATATTGGGGATATGTTGCAAGAGGCGTCTGGAGGCTACTTTCCATCAACGATTCATCGAGTAATTAATCCAACAGGTAAGGGGTCTGAAAAATCTAGGATATCTTTGCCATTGTTTTTACACCCTCGTCCAGATGTGGAGCTATCTGAACGTTACACTGCAGACAGTTACTTACAAGAACGTTTGCAAGAACTCGGTGTAAAGTAAGCTTAGCTTGTAATCAATAACGAAAAAAAGCCAATCTTAAGGATTGGCTTTTTTATGAAGAAAGTAAAAATCGCCGTAATTTTAAGCTATATGTTAGGTGGAGTCGTCAGTAATTGTTATTTCTTTGCTTGATTTCAACAAATTAGGTAAATTTTTCCTGACAATAATCTTAAGATGTGCAATATTAGATTTTTTCAATATTGTTCGTTTTTAAAAAAAAAGTAATGACAACGCTGTCATTTTATGTGTAACATTAATTCAACATGACTAAACGCTCAGTAAAGAAATAAATAAAATTGAGCCAAACCCCATTTTCATAGAGGTCGCAACATGATGGCTAAACAGGTGCAACAAGACCAATTATATATAGGTATAGACGGCGGAGGGACGAAATGCCGAGCCACTATCTATTCTTTAGAACACGGTGTGCTAGGCACTGGTTTAGGTGGTCCAGCAAACCCGTTGCACGGTCTTGAACGTACTCTCGAGTCTATCATGATCTCAACACAGCTCGCTTTGCAAGATGCGGGATTACACGTAGAACAAGTCCATTCGCTCAATGCAGGCCTAGGACTTGCCGGTGTTAACTTACCTGCATTGTATGACAAAATTATGCAGTGGGATCACCCGTTTCAACAAATGTTTTTGACGACGGATCTTCATACAGCCTGTATTGGTGCTCACGAGGGTGAGGATGGAGCTGTAATAATAACAGGAACTGGTTCGTGTGGGTTCTCGTTAGTGAGTGGAAAAACAGTTAATTTTGGTGGTCATGGTTTTGCTCAAGGTGATATGGGTAGCGGCGCTTGGATGGGCTTAGAAGCTGTGAAAGTAGCATTGCTTGATTTGGATGGGTTAGGTCAGTCAACACTCTTGTCTGGCTTATTACTACAGCACTTCAATACAGAAAATGCAATGGGCATTGCAGAGCAGATGGCAGGTCAACCATCAAGTGGCTACGCTAAATTAGCGCGTTTTGTGTTTAGTGCTGCAGAGCAGGGTGATGCGCTTGCGTTAGCAATTGTAAAGCAAGGTGCAGAGTATATTAGTCGTTTAGCGCAGCGCTTATTAGACAGTGGCCCTCCTCGGTTGTCTATGATTGGTGGCTTAGCTGAGCCATTAAATAAATGGCTTGCCCCTGAGATTGCTGAAAAAGTAGAACTACCCAAGCAACCGCCAGAAATGGGTGCGATATACTTTGCAATAAACTCTGTTGAGCAACAATTAAATAAGGTCAAGTAATGTCTAGGCAATTATATCGAGCAAAAAAGTTATTTGACGGCAATACATTCATCAGCAACATGGTATTTGCTGTTGAAGATGGAAAGATTGCATATCCACATGATGAATTAAGCACTGACTTAATTGAACTTGATGGATTAGTTGTACCTGGCTTTATTGATGTGCAAGTCAATGGTGGTGGTGGGGCATTTTTTAATGCTGAGCAAACAACTAGTTGCTTAGCTAAAATGGTGTCTGCACATGGCCAATTTGGCTCGACAGCACTTATGCCAACGCTCATTACTGACAAAGTGGAAGTAATGGCTAAAGCGGCAGATGCCACGGCAGAAGCGATTGCCAATGGGCAAGCAGGTGTGCTGGGTATTCACTTTGAAGGTCCACATTTGTCACATCCTAAAAAAGGCACCCATAGCGAGCAATATATTCGCTCGATCACAGAGCAAGAGTTTGAAATTTATGCTCGACAAGACTTAGGCGTGAAAATGGTTACACTGGCGCCTGAAACAGTGCCATTACAAGACATTGAAAGGCTTGTTAGCTTAGGCGTAAAGGTGTGTGTAGGCCATTCAAATGCCGATTACCAAACAACGATGAATGCATTACATGTTGGTGCTGATGGGTTTACTCACTTATTTAATGCAATGTCAGCATTTACCTCAAGAGAGCCTGGCGTTGTTGGTGCTGCGTTATGGGATGATAACTCATGGTGTGGATTAATTGTTGATGGACATCATGTTCATAGCACATCAGCCAAGCTTGCGCTTAGAGCTAAGCAGCGTGGAAAAATAATGCTAGTGACTGATGCGATGCCACCAGTCGGCACTGATGATATGGAGTTTGACTTCTTTGACGGGCGAAAAGTGATCCGCACGGGTGATAGACTAAACTCAACAACGGGTGAACTTGCGGGCAGTGTCCTTGATATGGCAAGTGCCGTTCGTAATACGGTAAACTGGCTTGATGTGCCGCTATCGGAAAGTTTACGTATGGCATCACTTTATCCAGCAGAGTATTTAAGTTTGAAAACGAAAGGCCACCTACGTGATGGTGCTGACGCAGATTTTGTTGTGTTAGATGACCAGATTTATACTCAAGCGACCTTTATCGCTGGAAAACAGATTTAACTCTCCCTGAGAAAAACCCCGCTGAATTAATCGCGGGGCTTTTTTGTTTTTAAGGCAGCAAAATATGACAACAAAAACTGAAAAAAAACGCTTAGCTTCGCTTGATGCACTGAGAGGCATGGATATGTTCTGGATTTTAGGCGGTCAGTCTATATTCGCAGCATTATTTGTATTGACGGGTTGGCAAGGTTGGAAAGTATTTGAGGCCCATACAGTGCATAGTGCATGGCATGGATTTACATTTTATGATCTAATTTTTCCTCTCTTTATTTTCTTATCTGGTGTTGCTATGGGGTTATCTCCCAAGCGCATTGATCATTTGCCTTTCTCTGAACGTCGGGGCTATTACAACAAAGCGTTAAAGCGGCTGTTTTTATTGTCGGCCCTTGGAGTGCTTTATAATCATGGATGGGGCGTTGGAATACCAGCTGCGTTAGATGAAGTACGTTACGCCAGTGTATTGGGGCGCATCGCAATCGCATGGTTTTTTTGTATGCTTTTAGTGTGGCACACCAGCTTACGGATGCTAGCTTTAATTGGCGGCGGTGTGCTGGTCGGCTATTGGGTGCTGTTATGTTTCATTCCTGTGCCGGGCGGAATTGCTGGGGATTTGTCAGCTAAGGGGAGTTGGAATGCTTGGGTTGATTCAATCTTTTTACCTGGGATCAGCTATCAAAATAGACCTGTAGACCCTGAAGGTGTTTTATCTAGTTTACCTGCTATTGTGAACGCGATTGCAGGTGTATTTGCAGGGCGACTTATTGCACAAGCACAAAATGTGGGTCAATGGCATACTGTCGGAAGGTTATTTCTGTTTGGGCTTGTTTCGTTAGGCCTTGGCTGGTTATGGGATTTACACTTTCCTGTAAATAAAGAATTGTGGACTAGCTCATTTGTACTTGTGACAGTGGGTTGGAGTGCCATACTGTTGGCAGCTTTTTATGCTTTGGTTGATGTACTTAATGGTCAGCGTTTTGCTTATCTATTTGTGATTATCGGCGCAAATTCCATTATTATTTATTTAGCATCATCATTGGTCAATTGGGCGTTTGTGTCGCGTAGCGTATTTGGTGGTGTTATCAGTGGTTCACCAGCGCAATGGCAGCCGTTCTTGAGTGTAGTGGCATTACTGGCTGTACAGCTAATCGTTTTACACTGGATGTATAAACGTAAAATATTTGTCAGTGTGTAAATAAGTTTGCCTGTGAAGTCCGCGCCACATGCGGACCTCACATATTTGAATATGTAATTCCAAAAACTTTCTTCACTTTTACTTTACAAATACTTGTTTTCTGATAATAATGACAGCGTTGTCATAATGGTAATAACCTAAACTTCTATCGTTTTTAGGTTTGATCTGACCTTACTTTGATTGCACGCGAAGTGAGGCTCAGATCCCATTTTTCCTAATTTATAAATCGAGCCCACATTATGCAAATTGTTATTCTTAATGACGCAATCGAAGTTGCAGCCTATGGCGCAGATATTTTTACCGCTCAGTTAAATCGAAATGCAAGGTCCATTTTAGGCTTGGCTACAGGCTCAACTCCTGTTGCTTTATATCAAGCATTGATTGAACGTAATCAAGCTGGAGATGTGAGCTTTAAAGAGGCTACGTCTTTTAACTTAGATGAATATCTTGGCTTAGATGGTAGTCACCCACAAAGTTACCGTCACTTTATGAATAGTCAGCTTTTTGATCATATCGATATAAATAAAGCGCACACATATGTTCCACCGGGAGATGCAAAGAATCCGGTTGCCGCATGTCATGAGTATGAAGAGAAGATTGCAGAAAAAGGCGGGATTGATATTCAGTTGCTAGGTATTGGCCGTAATGGACATATCGGTTTT
The DNA here is from genome assembly GCF_005886875.1 of Pseudoalteromonas aurantia. GTDB lineage: Bacteria > Pseudomonadota > Gammaproteobacteria > Enterobacterales > Alteromonadaceae > Pseudoalteromonas > Pseudoalteromonas aurantia_A. Next base: position 24,146 of record NZ_PNBY01000073.1, read on the forward strand.
AATGAACCTTCGTCTGGATTAACGTCAAGAACCCGTGTTAAAACACTAACCAAAGCAACGATTGATGATAATGCACGTTTCTTTAAACCTGATGAATATCAGCCTCATTTGTCTATTACAATGGGTATCGGCACAATTTTAGACGCTAAGAAAGTGGTTTTATTGGCAACAGGTGAAAATAAAGCTGAAGCCATTCAGGCGATGATTGAAGGTCCATTGACTGCAGCTTGTCCGGCATCTGCACTGCAAATGCACCGAGATGCCGTTATTGTTATTGATAAAGCAGCGGCAAGCAAACTTAAAGATATTGAGTTTTACCAACATATTGAAGCTGAAAATCAGAAGCTTCAAGCTTATTTAGCTTCTCTGTAGTGTAAAAAATTACACTGTAGTTTTAAGCCCGAAAGGGCTTTTTTTTGATCTATTGCTCCAACTTCTTTGGAACACTCTTAATCTCTTGAAATAGTTTTGCTTTATCCTCTGTTATGATAGCGTTGGGCTAAATATTTAACAGGGAACCGTCTGTGCTACATTATACCGAAATGCATTTAAATCGTGCTTCTAGTGAGCGAAAAAGTAACGATTGGATCATTGCGCAAATGCGCGGTGATAGCCACTGGCTTTTGATAGATGACGACAAAAATTTGGTAGACACTGAGACATGCCAGCTCATTACGTTATCATTCAGTGAAGTCAAAGAGTTTCATTTAGATAATGCAGTATTTCTCGGACTTGATGGTCAGGAAAGTTATTTTGCGTTAGATATTAGTAAGAGTGCGAATAAAGATCATCTGACACTCCCTCACGGCGCACATTTTGTGGATATGCGTCAGGTCGGCCCGCAATTACCACCAACTATGGCGTCTGTTGGTGTGTTAGCTAAAGGGCTGTGCTATTGGCACAATACACATCAGTTTTGCGGCCGTTGTGGGACTAAAAATATAAGTGTTGAAGCTGGGCATGCCCGTAAATGCTTAAATCCTGAGTGTCGACATATGACATTTCCTAGAACGGACCCCGCAGTCATAATGTTGGTAACACATATGTTCAGCGATGGTATAGAACGCTGTTTACTTGGTCGTCAAGCTCAATGGCCTGATGGGGTTTATTCGACGTTAGCCGGGTTTGTAGACCCTGCTGAGACGCTTGAACAAGCTGTTATTCGAGAAGTTAAAGAAGAAGCAAATATTGACGTTGCAGAAGTGAAATATTTGGCTTCTCAACCATGGCCATTCCCAAGCTCTTTGATGCTGGGTTTTATTGCGAAAGCAACGACAACCGATATTGCTGTTGAACAAGATGAACTTGATCATGCACAATGGTTTTCCCGTTCAGAATTAGACGCATTTTTAGAGTGGGGAGTGGATGCACCAGGTTTTAAGTTAACACGTAAAGATTCAATATCTCGCTATCTTCTAGAACATTGGCGAGCATCTTAAAGGTTAAAATATGAAGAAGAATACAAAATTGATCAGTTCTGGTCGAAAGAGCCAGTATACGCACGGGGTTGTAAATCCCGTCGTGCAAAGAGCCTCGACCGTGGTGTTTGATTCCGTTGCTGAATTACATGAGGCAGTTAAAGGGCGGGGTAATCGTACGTTGTTTTATGGGCGTAGAGGCACGCAAACACATTACGCGCTGCAAGATGCTATTATGGAGTTAGAGAATGCTGCAGGGTGTGCGTTATATCCATCAGGTGCCGCTGCCATTAGTCAATCTTTACTGTCGTTTTTAAAATCAGGCGATCACTTACTCATGGTGGATACTGCTTATGAGCCTACGCGGGACCTATGCGATAAGATTTTATTAGGGCTAGGGATCACGACGACCTATTATGACCCTATGATCGGAGCTGGAATTAAGGCTTTAATACAGCCTAATACTCGGGTGCTTTTTTTAGAGTCTCCTGGTTCCATAACTATGGAAGTACAAGATGTACCAAGTTTGGTTGCGGTTGCCAAGCAATATGATTTAATTACGATGCTAGACAATACATACGGCAATGGCTGGCATTACAAACCGTTGGATCATGGTGTTGATATTAGCATTCAAGCAGCGACAAAATATATTGTGGGTCATTCCGATGTCATGATGGGGGTTGCGGTTGCAAATGAAGCGCTGTGGCCAACATTAAGAGAGCATTCATATCTACTCGGTCAGTGCACATCAGCCGATGATGCGTATTTGGCACTGCGTGGGTTACGTACTATGCCGGTAAGATTAGCACAACATGAAAAAGCTGCATTAAAGGTGGCGCATTGGTTGGAAACTCACCCGCTGGTGGATCATGTGCGTCATCCTGCATTGCCGAGTTGCCCAGGGCATGAGCATTTTATACGTGACTTTACGGGGAGTAATGGACTATTTTCTTTTGTTATGAAGCAAGGCAATCAAAAAGCGATTAACGCATTTTTAGATGGCTTACAGCATTTTAAAATGGGTTTTTCTTGGGGCGGATATGAAAGTCTCGTCACTGCGAATAAGTCGATGGCGGCTCTGCGCACGACAACAGGGTGGCAGGATGGTCCAATAATTCGTTTGCATATTGGTTTAGAAGATGTAGAAGATTTGATTACTGACTTGCAGCAAGCGCTAGAAATATATGAAAGTCATTGTTAAGTAATGAGATTATTAACCTAAAGGTAAGCATTCACACTGAGTTGTGAATGCTTACTGCACAGCATTTTTTAGCTGTTGCTGCTTATGTAGTCAAGCACAACTTGGTGATGCTCTTTGGTCTTAAATTTATTGAAAACATGCTTTATGGTGCCGTCTTTAGCGATTAAAAAGCTTAGGCGGTGAATGCCATCATACTCTTTACCCATGAACTTTTTTAACCCCCAAACACCAAAAGCATCAGCAATGGCGTGGTCTTCATCTGACAATAAGTCAAAATTCAGTTCTTTTTTGGTTTCGAAGTTTTTGAGTTTCTTCACTGGATCTGGGCTTATACCCACAGCAACAGTATTTAGCTGAGCGAGTTGTTCTTTATGATCTCGCAGCTGCTCCGCTTGTACGGTGCAACCTGGTGTCAGTGCCTTTGGGTAAAAGTAAACTAAAACTTGATGTTCGGTCAGCAAGGTTGCAAGCTCTACCACTTCGTCATTTTGGTTTTTTAAAGAAAATAAAGGGGCGTTATCGCCTTCAGTGAGTGTATTCATTAATGTTTTCCTTAGCGAATGCGTCTTAGTACATAGTCTACGTTGAGTACACCAGAAAGATCTTCAAATTTAATCTTAAATGCGTCAACGTCAACATCTGTTGGAATATTTATTTCAAGCTCACAACGCATATGAGTTTCGTCTGCTTCTTCATATGTATCTGACTTTAATGAACAAATATTAATACTTTGTTCCGCAAAAAAACGCGTTATTTTACTCAGTGTGCCGGGCATATCAATACCATGGTATTCAAGGGTATACCCTGCACTGAAGTTACTATGCTGATGAGCGCTTGTACGCTTCATCATGGTGAGTAAGCCAAGTTCCATACCCTTTACGGGCAGCGTATGCTCAACACGGCTAATAGCTGACATATCGCCACTGAGGAGCATGATAAAGGTAAATTCATTACCTAAAATAGCGATGCGGCTGTCTATTATATTGCAGTGACAATCACTGACTAACTGGGTCAACTCACTGACAATACCTGAGCGATCTTCACCGATGGCTGTTAATACCAGTTGTTGGTTTTCAAAAGCAGTCATTCAAGGTGCCTAAATTTATGCCTATACCACTGAATGCCATAAGACAATCTAGCAATACGACGAATAATTGATATTTAACCAAAAATAGTACCATAGTTGGCGCATAAACACATGGTTGATTTTGTTATAAGGGCTTTAAATATGCAATAAATTAACGGCTTTCTTGTGTTTAGTGGCTTGGGAAAGTACCATAGTGTCGTTTTTTCGTTTGTATAGGCTAAGTGCTTCACTAATAATGTCGCAATCTTGATATAGGCGTAAATTTATATTTTACAGTGAACCAAATCAGCATTCCTCACTCATAGTAATGAATTAAAATATAACGGGTTTGCTAAGGAGAATAATCAGTGCAGTATTGGATCCCTAAAGCGTTGACAGTTGGTGTGATTCTTGGTTTGTCTGGGTGTAGTGTATTTGTTAACGACGCGCATAATGAGCGGAACTACCGTGTTAATGATGCAGTTAAAGCACCAGTTCAATTAGAGCAACCATATCAAGATCCAACATATAAAATGGATGTGGCAACGTTTAAAAATGACCCAGAGGCGAAGAGTTTCCGTCCACCACAGCAAGTACTAACACTTGCAGCTGGTAGTTGGGTTGAAGAAAATGAAACTGTTGCGCGGGTCTATTTTGATAAAAATGATGGCATTGATGATTTAAATCAGTTTATTTTTCAAGCGATTGATAGCGTTATGCTCAATAACAAAACGGCTATATCGCGGGATAAACTGACTGAAGGTGGTGTTGATACGGATTGGTATTCTTTAATTCAGCCAGTTGATGGTTGGTTTTGGGAAGATAAAAAACTAGTTTCTGAGCAACGAATTAAGTTCGTTATTGAGCAAAAAGAGCATCAACGTACAGCGTCATTAAAGGCCGAGTTAATCGATTATCGTAGTGATAGTCAACCTCTTAGTGAGTTGTTGCAACAACAATTAGAGGTGAGGGCTTTAAATGAAGTTATTGCTGAGTTTGATTACCTATATCGTTTGCTGCAAGTTGAGCTTCGCAAGCAACAAGGTGTATTGTCTTTGAATCTTGGGTTTGATGATAAAGGCAATGGTGCTTTGATTACAGAGCAAAGCAATGAAGCTGTGATAGATAGGTTTACAGGGTTTTTGGAGCGTATAAACTTTACTGTCATTAAGATTGATCGTGAGTCAGGCTTAGTATCTGTGCGTTATGAAAAGCCAGATGATAGTGTTTGGGATTCAATTTGGGGTGATGATGTATTATTGTTGCCTTTAAGCAGCGGTGATTACACGATCCGTGTTGCGAAAACGAAAGAAACGACTACTTCGTTGACTTGGCGTGACGCAGCAGGCGATGTTTTAGACTCTGAAGTGATGGCGCAATTACAGCAATCATTATTGCTGGTGCTTCGCGAGAAAGGGTTAACTATTTAATCATTCTGTTTTTAAAAAAGAAAAGAGCTTAGGCTCTTTTCTTTGTTTTTGTAGGCAAAATATAATGACAACACAATTGAGTGGCGATAAGTCTTTGGACCTTCGCACATTATTCGCTTTTATTGTCCCATCGTTAATCGGTGTTTTTCTATTTATGACTCCGGTTGCGATTGGCGAGGCAATGACCATTCCGATTGCAGTGATGGCTAAATCTTTACAGGCTTTTGTTGCTCCTTTTATCAGTGAGCTGATCCTTGGCATCATTTGTTTAACCGGCCTGATGAGTGCTGTTATTAAAGTGGTAAAACCTAATTGGTTAGAAAGAGTACCATTAGTACAGCATCTCTTTGATGTGAGCTGGATATGGTTAATAACGCGGTTGTTTGGGGCTGCGTTTATAATTATGACTTTCTTTAAAGTTGGTCCTGAGGTTATCTATTCAGAACATACGGGTGCTTTGGTTTTAAACGACCTATTACCCGTATTATTTTCAGTGTTTATTTTAGCGGGCTTATTACTCCCTTTATTATTGAACTTTGGGTTATTGGAGTTGGTTGGAACCCTACTCACACGTGTTATGCGCCCCTTGTTCGGTGTACCGGGCCGCAGTGCTGTGAATTGTGTGGCATCATGGTTGGGTGATGGCAGTGTGGGTATATTGATGACGGCGCGTCAATATGAAGATAAGTATTATACTCAACGAGAAGCGGCTGTCATAGGTACAACCTTTTCGGCAGTATCAATTACATTCTGTCTTGTTGTTATTGGCCAGGTCAAACTAGAGCACTTGTTTGCACCTTTTTATTTGACTGTTTGTTTAGCGGGTCTGGTTGCTGCGATCATTGTGCCGCGCTTACCGCCGTTACGGTTTAAAAAAGATATTTATATTGATGGAACGCCCGTTGATGTCGATGCTGAGTCAGTCCCAGAAGGGAAGACCCTATTTACTCACGCACTCGACGTGGCTTTAGCGAAGGCGAGAAAAGCGCCAGGTGTCAAAGGTACTTTACAAGAAGGAGTGACGAATGCACTTGATATGGTTTTTGCTGTCTTACCTGTTGTGATGGCTGTGGGGACATTTGCACTGATAGTGGCTGAACATACCAGTATATTCCAAATTTTAGGCACGCCATTCGTACCGTATTTAGAGCTGTTACAGGTGCCTGAAGCCGCGCAGGCTGCGCAAACAATTGTGGTTGGTTTTGCCGATATGTTTATCCCTTCGATATTGGCGGCCAGTAGTATTGACAGTGACGTCACTCGCTTTATTGTTGCGGCAATGAGTGTAACTCAATTGATTTATATGTCAGAAGTAGGTGCTTTATTACTTGGCAGTAAAATACCAGTTAATCTATTCGAGCTATTTGCTATTTTCGTCCTGAGAACGTTAGTGACTTTACCTGTGATAGCATTGATGGCGCATTGGTTGGTTGGATAGCCAGAGCATAGAATAAACTAGACAACAGAGGAAAGGCGCTTAATCAGTGTCTTTTTTTTTGTCGTCACTGTGAAGCTGTTTGTTTAATTTCTTTTTAACTTCAAACTTAGTGGCATATTTCAATAATGCGATATTGCTCCAAATAATACCGAGTACGCCTGCGATGATTAAGATGACTTGCCAAGTTTCTAACTGCTGCATATGGTTCTCCGACTTACTAATAATCCTTATTGTACTGTGCTTTGGCTAAAAAGCGAGTGCCCAATGTGGCGCCCGCTAACAATGAATTAAATCAATGTAAAATTATGCCTTTTTCCAAAGCAATTTTAACGTTAACTTGATATTATTCACTTCTCAGTCAGGCCTGTCATTTTAGGCTAGCATATTTATAATTTTGGGACAGGGTGAGTAGTCAACTGATGGAACATGTATTAATCTGGCCGGCACAATATCCGTTATTATTACGTGGATTAGCTGAACAAAATGGTGCTTTTATCCTTGATGCGTTGGAATCATGGCCTGTTTGTGGTACATCAATCGATGAGCAAGGGGTTGAAAGTACTATCTTACCTCCTGCATTTTATTTACTTTGGCTAAAACCGTTAGAACCATTTGAGTCTTGTTATTTTCAACACATCGATGAATATGATGAACAGCAGCAGGTATACACTCAACAGCTTTTTGAGCACCTTGACTCGACTGATATGACTCGACAATCTCTGACGATAACGTTGTTAGAGAGGTTGAAAGGCTATAGTGACCTGCAATTACAGATAGACAGCGTATCTACTCCTTCATTTTATGAGCTACTAACTCATAGGCGCTATTTTCAAACCATGACTTGGGCTTTATCTCAAGGCGTAAAGCTCACTGGAGCTGACCTCTGTGATGCCTGGAGTAATGAAGATCTGCGTAGTGGGATCATTGATGTATTACCTGAGTGTGTTACTAATATTACAGAAACAATTCAGCTAGCTACAGAGCATTTGCTTAAAGGGGAAGAGTACTACTCTTTACTGCGTGAGTTATGTGATGAAAGTGAGTTGAGTAGTTTACTTGAACAAGCATTACTGGCCCATGTTATAGACCCTCAAGCGAAACAGTCAACCTTGATAGCTTTTATTAGCCAAGGGGCAAAAGGACATGCAAAAGATGATGTCGGGCGCTCTGCTTTTATGTGGGCAATTGAAAAAGGCTTTGTTAATGTTGTTGAACAACTTTTACCCTATCAAGATATCACTTGTATCGATGACATGGGAGAAACTTATTTACATTATGCTGTAAAGTCGAACCTACCGAGTATGGTAAAATTAATACTTCACGCAGGCTGTGATCCTCATCAACGTGATGTTCATGATCAGACAGCTTACAGACTCACAATGCAAAATGGTGCATTAGCAGCGCGAAAAGTACTTGAAGAACATGGGATCATTGAGTTATCGGAAGATGCGCAGTATAACAAAATTCGACAGGTGCATGGTTTGTATGCTTTAGTGACATTACTTTTGCCCCTTCAGTTATTCTTTTTCTTTCATGATAGCTTAAGTGCAAAGCAAGAGTTTGTATGGGGTGCTGCATTGCTGGGTGGGAGTATTTTTGCGATTGCACGTGGTGTGCGAAGAGGGCCGTTGTATCCATCAAAGCCACACCCTTGGTCTCTTAAAGGCTTAAGTGCATTAAGCTGGCTGAGTATCAGCTTACAGAGTATGTTTTCACTATTAGTGCTTATCACATTGTTGGGTGTCTAATATTAGGCACCCAAGATAAAGGGTTTTTAGCTTATAAACAGCGATTAATCTTTTGTTGATTGATGTGCTGCTTTTTCATCAGCTAAGTCGTCTTTTAACTTTCGTATTTTTAGCCCAAGCTCTTGTCCCCTATGCCTGGCATAGTAGGTACAACCAATAAACATACTTGTTGCGAAGGCTAATTCTAACAGTGCCCAAATAAGCTGTTCTGGAGTAATCCAAATCATTGTCAGGCTATGGATGAAATAAATCATTACAATAAAATTAGCCCAAGCATATGTATAGGGTTTGTCTTGAATAATTCCTTTGAGTGGCAGCAATAAAGGTAATACGTAAAAAGTAAATATAAAGCCATTACTATATTGCTCTGTTGGGCTTATTAAAAACATCCAAGTAGGCATTAAAATAAGTAAGCCAACATAACCTACTAATGCCATTCTTTGATATTTTTGTGTGATTTTACTTTTGGTAATATGTGTCATTTAAGTTTACTTGCAATGGTAAATAATCGTTTTCCGACGGATTGGCATATTTTAACTTCCGTGTTTGATAACTTTGAGGAGTTATCAGCCCCTGCAACATGTGAGGCACCATATGGGGTGCCACCGGTTACAGTGTCGATGAGTTCTGGTACATCATAGGGTACACCTAATAACATCATACCGTGGTGCAGCAGCGGCAAAGATAGATTAAGTAAAGTTGCTTCGTTCCCGCCGTGCATACTGCTAGAAGATGAAAATACGCAGGCTGGCTTGTCTATGAGTTGCCCCTTTAACCATAGATCACTGGTTGTTTCCCAGAATAATTTTGCTTGCGAGGCCATCATGCCAAAGCGGGTTGGTGTACCAAAAGCTAAGGCATCACACTCGATTAAATCCTGCTTTGTGATGATGATGTCATGAGGTTGTTTTTTTTCGAATGTTCTTAGCTTTACAGTGGCGCCTAAGTTATCAATAGTATCGCTAATTTCATGAGCCATATTGGCGACAGAGCCATGACTAGAGTGGTATAGCACTAGGATATTAAGCATTAGAGAATTGCCAAAACAGACTCAGGCGGTCTGCCAATAGCGGCTTTGTTATTGTTTACAACGATAGGTCGCTCGATCAATTTTGGATTGTTTATCATTGCGAGCTTTAATTGTGCTTCATCAGTGGCTTTTGAGAGTTCTAGTTCTTTGTAGATGGCTTCTTTGTTACGTACTAACTCGTGTGCAGAACTGTAGTTGAGTTGTTCCAATAAGGTATCTAACTGGGCTAAATCTATCGGAGATTTCAGATACTCGATAATAGTTGGAGTGACACCTTGAGCTTCAATAAGCGCGAGTGTTTCGCGCGACTTTGAACAACGTGGGTTATGATAGATGGTGACAGACATAATTAGCTCCGAATAATGTTTTCGTTATTTTAAATTATCTATTTGGTTTCTTAAAGCTTTGCGAGCTCTTTTTGCATTTGACGATACTGGCTCAAGAGTGCCTTTAAGCGACTTTCTTTAACGGTTTCTTTCTTTTCTACGTGGTTTAGTGCACGTTGAATTTCATCAGCTGCTTGTATATATGCACCATATTGGGCTAACAAACTGGCTTTGACCTCATGATAAGCCGATTTATGATCTTGTTGTTTATAAACCTTACTCAATAGTTCGATTGCGAGTGTGTGCTCTGGTTTATCAAGTAAAAAAATCTTCAGTAGTTGTTCTGCTTTATCGTATTGCTTTGCTTCTATAGCAGCATTGGCATAGTTCAAGGTGATGACTTGATTGTTTGGTCTAAACTCATGTTTTTTATGAAGTATTTTTACCGCGTCAACAGCCTTTTTTTGCCCAATTAATATGTCGGTATATGCATCAAGATAAAATAGGTTATCAGGCTCTTTTTTAAGTAATTTGACAATGAGGTTCCCTGAAAGCTGATACTTTTTTTGATCGAGTAGTGATAAAGCTAAACCATATTCTAATGCACTATCGTCCAGCTTTGACGATTGTTTAATCTGCTTTTCGAAATAAGCCTGAGCATCTTCACTTGTATAATGATTACGCGCAAGCACTCGGCTTTTAGCTAATTGAAATTTTGGACTTTCTGGTAGGTTAACCGATGCGTACTGTTGTGCACGTAGTCTAACATCTGATACACGTGAATCTGGTAATGGGTGGGTTAACAAAAAAACGGGTGGTTTGTTTTTAAAGCGCATTTGTGCCGCGAGTTTGCTCAGAAACTCTGCTGACTGTGTTGTATCAAAGCCTGCGTTGTGGAGCGTCTGCATACCAATTCTATCGGCTTCTTGTTCTGCTTTTCTGCTGTGAGTTAATTGACTTAAAGCTGCTTGCGTTGAATTGGCTGCAATGATTGCCATACCGGCATCTGGGGCAATAACGGTTGCTAATATGCCGGTGATCATCCCCGCGATTGTGAGCGCGCTGTTGTCTTGAGCTTGCTGTAACCTTCGCGCTAAGTGGCGTTGAGTAACATGCGCAATTTCGTGTCCTAATACAGATGCAAATTGACTTTCATTATCGGACTGTGCGATGAGCCCAGAATGCACGCCAACATGACCCCCATAAAATGCAAAGGCATTGATTGCTGGGTTATTGATCCAGAAAAATGTAAACGGAAACCTGACATCATTAGCATTAGCGACCAACCGATTGCCTAATGACGTTAGGTACTCGTCTAAAACAGGGTCTTGTAATAAAGGGGAACCCGAACGAATTTGCATCATCATTACTTCACCAATCGCTTTTTCTTTCTCTAGCGGAAGCGCCTGCAAAGCAGATGTGCCTAAATCAGGGAGTTTAAAATTACTTTGAGCGTATGTTAGTGAGCTAGATATTAGTAATCCTGCACTTACTGCACAGGCGAATACTCTTTTTAACGTCATACTAATCCTTCTTAATATCATCACCGAGCATAAGCTTGGCAAGATCAATCTCATCGTCGCATGCACGACTATCTTTTTCGCACAATTGATAAAAATCTTTAATTGAGACCCCATCTACCGTTTTGACGTTCAATTCTTTCTTCAAAAAAGTAATAATTTTATGCACTACTTTGTGAGCATGTAAAATCACGGCCTTGTCTGCAATATCACCTCGTTCAAAATAAAAACCGATAAACTTATGTAGTTGGTTGATCCGGATTAGGTTTTTCATGGTGTGAGGGTCCCATATTTGAAACTCCATAAAACGGTTTTCTTTTACATAATTATCTATTTTCATATCTTTAGCATAAGGGAAAGCCCATAATTCAAAGCCTCTATCGGTGAATGCTTGATGTAATGCAATACGCGGTTTTTCATGACTATGGATGATCCCATTGTCATCTTCATAGCCATTGAGGAGTTCCAGGTTCCAGTTGCGTTTATCGAGTAAACGTTTTACTGCGTTATCGAAACCATGTTGCAAAATCCCCTCACTTTCACTGACCGAAGACGCGACCAAATGATAAAATGGCGGCAGTTCGCCCCAGTTAATTTGTTTCTTGTACCAGTTAATTTCTTTTAGCGTGGGGTTACTGGGCAACTGTGCTTTGCCACTAGGCTTTGGCATGAAAAACTTTCCTAAAATAACGTATAACTACAAGGATAAACTATTGTCATGAGGCAAGCCATAGAACTATTCTTTTTAGTTTGTACATCACAGTGTTACACTCGTTAATTAACGTGGTTTCAAGGTGGTAACTCATGCGTCGGTATAGGCATAATATATGATAGAGACTGAACTGTATGAACTTCAATGTCCTCAGCTTTTTGTTCAATTTAAATGGCATTTATTACAAGCTAAGAAGACCGGTAATAGAGTCCGTTTTTATTATTCAGATGCGCAAGATATGACAGATGTATTTAAATATTTAACATTGCATCACTATTCTTATACCCAAAGTACAACATCCCAATTATTTATCGAGGTAAATGCCGACTATGTTTGAAATAGTAAAGCAGTGGTATCAAAATAAATTCTCAGACCCTCATTCTGTTACATTGCTCCTCATGCTGATTACATTGATTGGCTTATTATATTTTTTAGGGCCTTTTGTGGTGCCTGTTTTAGTTGCGCTTGTGATTGCCTACTTACTGGACTGGCCAACAGCCCATATGCAGAATGTTGTTCATAATAGGGTATTAGCCACAACGTTGATCATGCTGTTATTCGTTGGTGTTGTATTAGCACTTTTACTTGGTATTGTGCCAGTGCTTTGGCAGCAGTTGAGTAACTTATTACAAGAAAGCCCACATATGATTGAGAAGGGTAAGTACTTCTTGCTACATTTACCTGATGACTATCCAAACTTGATCACTGAACAGCAAGTACAATCGTTTGTAACAACTGTAGAAAGTAAAGTAATTGAGCTGGGGCAAGTTATCGTGTCTGCGTCGCTTACCTCACTAAAAGATGTGGTTGCTTGGTTAATTTATTTAGTGTTAGTGCCTTTATTGGTCTTTTTTATGCTAAAAGATAAAGCGTCTTTAACTGAAGGGATCAGCTGTCTTATTCCAAAAGATAGGCGATTGATTACGCAGGTTTGGCATGAAATGGACCATCAAATCATGAATTATATACGAGGCAAGGTATTTGAAATTGTGATAATTGGTAGTGTCACGTTTATTGCTTTTTATATTTTGGACTTACGATACGCAGCTTTATTAGGTGCGTTAGTTGGTTTGTCTGTTTTGATCCCATTTATTGGTGCTGCGTTAGTGACTATTCCTGTTGCAGCTGTTGCCTTATTTCAATTTGGTATTGATACGCAATTTTGGACGGTATTAATGGTATATGGTGTAATACAGGCGTTAGATGGTAATGTACTAGTCCCTTTATTATTTTCAGAAGCGGTAGACCTGAACCCAGTTTATATTATTGTAGCAGTGCTATTTTTTGGCGGGCTTTGGGGGTTCTGGGGCGTATTCTTTGCAATACCTTTAGCATCACTTGTTAAAGCATTATTTAATGCATGGTCTACCCAATGGCAGGAAAATGCGTCGGGTTCATTAGAGCAGTAAATTTATGACTGCTCTAATGGGTAGCTGTTTAAGCTTTGTCTACGGCTACCCCAGTACTTTGGCGTATAACCAGTGACGGCGTAAAGGTGCTAATAATTTCTTTATCTTGTTTACGAGAGCCCCTGGCTTTAGAAAATAACAATCGTGCAGCATGCTCTGAAATGACATTGTTAGCCTGATGCGCTGTCGTTAGTTTTGGCCATGTTTGACGAGAGAATGGTGAGTCTTCAAATCCTGTGATAGAAAGTTGAGCGGGAATATCTATATTCATTAATCGAGCCGCAAATAACGCACCAGCAGCGACTTCATCATTACCCCCTAAAATAGCTGAGATATTGTTTTTATTACTGTCTTTTAATAGGTGTTGTGCGCCTAATACTCCTGATTCAAAAGAATAGCTGCCCTCAAATATATGATCTTCACAATAGCTAATATCATGATCTTGCAAAGCTTGGCGGTAGCCTGCTAAACGTTCAGAGGTTGATTTGTGCTCTTTGTCCCCAAGTACAAAACCAATTCTTTTATGCCCTAGTGATATTAAATGTTCCGTGATTTCATGCGCGGCTGCAAAATCGTCAACGAATATACAATTACTGCTATTTTCGGTTTCGGTCGCTCTACCGGAAAGCAAGCGTACATACTGAATACCGATTTCATCAAGCATATCAATAATTTTTTGTTGTTCTGACAATGGGGGAGTTAAAACTAACCCTGCAAGGCGAGAGCGCTTTATCATGGTGATAAAGTCTTCTTGCATGTTATCGTCAGAGTAACTACAAGGGTGTATAACCAGTTCATACCCTTCTTCTTTACATCGAGACAATACACCGTTTTGCATATCAATCACATAATAAGCATTTGGGTTATCATAAACTAAGCCTACGGCAAATGAGGATGTTCCTGCCAAGTTCCTTGCTGCAATATTAGGTTGATAGTTGAGTTCTTTAACCGCATTCATTACGATATCGTACGTTTTCTTGCGAACCGATGGTTCTTTATTGATCACACGAGAGACGGTTTTCATCGATACACCGGCTAACTTAGCGACATCATTTATAGTGACTTTCATGTTGTTGTTCTTTTATGTGAGAGAGCGCAACGAGCTCAAAATTCAGTAAATATCATTATTTGTAGCTTAGTCTATCTAATCCAAACATAAAATAGCAGCATAAAGATCATAAATAATTTAATGATACCGGTGTCAAATGGTGAAATTTGGGTTATTATCCCCACTGTAAAATTGAAAAGTAGAACATTGACAGCGTTGTCATTTTGACTTAAGGTTTATTGTGCAAGTATCATTTTATTGATTTATATCTCTTATATAGTGTGTTTTACAACGAGTTAGTCGTGTTTAGGGGAAGAGTATGAGTTGCCGAAGCAACCTGAGTAGCTGGCAAGCATTAGAGCAATCAGCAGCTAATTTACAACAACAAAAAATAAAGAACCTGTTTGCTCAAGATGAGCAGCGTTTTGATAAGTTTTCTTGTCAAATCCCTGGCTTACTTTTCGATTATTCAAAACAACTAATTGATGAAAATACGTTTAATCAATTGCTGTCTTTGGCAGAGCAAGTCGATTTAGGCAGCTGGCGAACAAAAATGTTTAGCGGTGAAAAAATTAACTTCACTGAGAATAGGGCTGTACTGCACACTGCATTACGAAATCGTTCTGCGTCACCAGTGTATGTCGATGGTGATGATGTGATGCCCGCAGTACAAAGCGAATTAGAAAAAATTAAAGCTTTTTCAGAAAAGGTTCGAAGCGGCCAATGGGCAGGATTCACAGGTAAAGCAGTTAAAGATGTAGTAGCGATTGGGGTAGGCGGTTCGAATCTAGGGCCTCAAATGGCAACGGACGCGTTGAAGTCGTATGCTGATGATAAGTTAAGTGTACATTACGTATCTAATGTAGATGGTGTTCAACTGGCTGATGTATTAGAAAAAGTAGACGCGGAAACGTGTTTGTTTGTGATATCGTCAAAAACGTTTACTACATCAGAAACCATGACAAATGCAAACTCTGCCGTTACCTGGTTCTTAGAAAGTGCGCAAAGCGATGCTGCCATAGCAAAGCATTTTGTTGCGGTAAGTACAAACCTAGAGAAAACACGTGCATTTGGTATTGCCGATGAAAACGTATTTACCATGTGGGACTGGGTTGGTGGTCGCTTTTCTTTATGGAGTGCTATAGGTTTACCGATTGCCTTGTACCTTGGCTTTGAAGCATTTTCTGAAATCTTAGATGGCGCTTTTGAAATTGATGAGCATTTTAAGAATGCGCCTGCTCATAAAAATATTCCATTAATAATGGGGTTGTTGAGTGTTTGGAACACTAGCTTCTTGGGACATAAAGCTCAGGCAGTGTTACCTTATGATCAGGCATTGCACATGCTCCCTGCATATTTGCAGCAAGGTGAAATGGAGAGTAACGGTAAGTCCGTCGCATTCGATGGCAAAATGGTACCTTACACGACAGTTCCACTTATTTGGGGGATGACAGGTATCAATGGTCAACATGCATTTTACCAGTACTTACACCAAGGTAACACCATAGTACCAGCTGATTTTATTGCATCCGTAAGACCACAAAAACAGATTGGTCAGCATCACGATATTTTGCTTTCTAACTTCTTTGCCCAAACAGAAGCGATGATGGCAGGTGTTGATGAACAACAAGTTCGTGAAGACTTATCCTCGAAAGGGGTTGCTCAAGAGAAGATTGAGCAGCTGGTAGCGCATAAAATTCATCAAGGAAACAGACCTACAACGTCAATGATCTTAGATGTGGTTGATGCTAAAGCGGTAGGTCGTTTAATTGCTCTGTATGAACATAAAATATTTTGCCAAGGCATTATATTAGAGATCTGTTCTTTTGATCAGTGGGGTGTTGAGCTTGGAAAAGGGCTTGCCTCTGCCATTGAAGCTGAATTAACACAAAACGATGTTAATCAAGAACATGATAGCTCAACGAGCGGTTTAATCGCTTATTATAAGCAACATCGCTGATAACTGTAATAAATTCGTCTCAAAATAGTGAGACAACTGAATCACGCAATGTGAAAAGATTACCTTTGAACGGGTAGCGCTGGAGTTCTTAGGGCCTGTATTTTTGTGAGAGGAATTACAGGGCCCCTAAGGCTCATTTATCGCAAAATGTCCACCTACAGCCTATTCCTGTTAAAGTATCTTGCAATCGAATTCAATGTCGTATGACGCGACTGTTTTGTTAGGCTAAGTAGTCTTAACTAGCAAATATAACAATGAAAATTGCGCGCCTTTTAACCCTAGTTTGTTGCGACGCGCCTAACCTGTAGAGAGTAAATTATGCTTAATCCTTTTGATATCGTAATTTTTGGTGGAGGTGGTGATTTAGCTTTACGTAAATTATTACCAGCTATGTATCGAGCATATCAAGAAGGGAACCTGCCAAAGGGCTCTCGTATTCTGCCAACTGTTCGAGAAGAAAATAAACAAAAAGAATACATCGAAACAGCGCATCAAGCGCTTCAGTCTTTTTTGAGCGCGGGAGAGTTTAACGAAAAAGATTGGCAAGCCTTTTCTGAGTTTTTGGTGCCCGTTGTGGTTAATGTCACTGACATTGATGATAATTGGGACAAATTAAAAGCAATTTTAGATGAAGATGCCAGTGATAAGTCACGGGTCTTTTATTTGTCTTTACCGCCAGCAGTCTATGGACGATGCTGTGAAATATTGTCACTTAAAGCGCTCATCACTGATACATCTCGTGTTGTTGTAGAAAAGCCAATTGGTTACTGCGGTGAGTCTGCTGAAGAAATAAATGGCAAAATTGCACAGTTCTTTAGTGAAGAGCAAATCTTCCGTATTGACCATTACTTAGGTAAAGAAACAGTACAAAATTTAATGGCCCTACGTTTTTCTAACGCCTTGTTTGAAAACTTATGGGATGCAAAGTCTATTGATAATATTCAAATCAGTATTTCAGAAACTGTAGGCTTAGAAGCACGGGCTGGCTTTTATGATAAGGCCGGTGCGTTAAGAGATATGGTTCAGAATCACTTATTACAATTATTGTGCTTAGTGGCAATGGAGTCTCCTCATAAGCTTAATGCCAGTAGTATTCGTACCGAAAAGCTTAAAGTATTAGAAGCATTACGCCCATTAGTTGACGCGGATGTAGATAATAATATTGTTCGTGGGCAGTACGTTCCTGGTGATTTACAAGGGAAATTAGTACCTGGTTATTTAGAGGAGCTAGGCGAGGGTTCAAGTATCACTGAGACGTTTGTCGCTATTCGTGCCCATATTGATAACTGGCGTTGGTCAGGCGTGCCATTCTATCTACGCACAGGTAAGCGCATGAACAAACGCTGTGCAGAGATTGTAGTTGAATATAAGCCGGTTTCACACAATGTATACGATGACTCTGTTGGCCCAATTCAACCAAACCGTTTAGTGATCCGTTTGCAGCCTGAAGAAAGTATTCAGCTGACTTTAATGTCTAAACGCCTAGACAATTTGGAGATGCAACTAGAGCCTGTAACATTGAATATTGAATTGAGTGAACAGTATAAAAATGGTTTTCACTCAGATGCTTATAAGCGTTTAATGTTAGATGCCGCGGCAAATAACCCAGCGCTGTTTATTCATCGTCACGAGGTAAGACAAGCGTGGCAGTGGATTGATCCAATTGTTGCACGTTGGCAAGAAAAAGGTGCTCCAGCATTGTATCGCGCGGGTTCTTGGGGCCCTGAAGGTGCTGATGAGCTGTTAGCAGAAAGTGGTCATGTGTGGTTTAACGCAGGGGAGCAAGTCTAATGGCAAATATTGTGGAACGTATATTTGAATCTAAAGCTCAAATGACAGAAGCTTTAGCATCTTTGCTTGAAGCAGGTATTGCCAACGGTATTAAGCAAGATGGAAAAGCGTTGGTTATGGTATCAGGAGGGTCATCTCCTGCACCTGCCTATAAATATCTATCAGACTTACCTCTAGAATGGGATAAGGTTTCAATTGCAATGGTTGATGAGCGTTGGGTGGAACCTAACCACGCAAAGTCAAATGAAGCGTTTATTCATGAGACCTTACTGCAAAACAAAGCGGCTGGCACACACTTTACTGCGATGAAAAACGTTGCTAGCTCTGCTATCGATGGGCATGCACACTGTGAAGAAGCTTATAATGCCTTGAAAATACCAGATGTGACGATTCTAGGAATGGGGCCAGATGGACATACCGCTTCTTTGTTCCCGAATGCACAGGGTCTCGAGCATGGTTTAAAGACGTCAAATATTGTTTGCCCTATAAACGCAATAGAAAGTGAAGTGACGGGCAGTATTACTGAGCGTATGAGCTTAACCTTACACGGAATTACTCGCTCAAAAGAGGTGGTATTACTTATCAGTGGCGAAGAAAAACGTGCTATGTATGAGCAAGCGAAAACTCATGGTTCAGAGTTTGATATACCGTTAAGAGCCGTACTTAATCACCCAGATATTACCCTCTCGGTATTTTGGTGCCCTTAATGTGCAGTTGATAGTATTAGCCTAATTGCCCACCTTAGGTGAGCTTAGGCTAATACTACGGTTAATAAAAAAGCTTTAATCTCTCTAGCCTACCCAAAAATCATTTTCGTAACCCTGTACTTTATTTCAAGACAAAAAATCTCTTTAGGAATTTGCTATTCCCTATTTCTGTAAAAAGATAAATATTGATAACTCATGCACTTGCCTGTATGTACCGTAATTAAAGGTATCTCGATAGAAATAGCTATGTATATTTTTATTAAATTACTGGACATAGTGTACATGAAAATCTATAATGACAGCGTTGTCATTGAGAATGGTTATCACCCTTGAACACTTCTGCCAAAGTTTTCATTACCAATGAGCTACGTTTATCCATACCGAGCCTTCTATAATTGAACGCTATAAAGTCCCCAATTTAACTAATTTAGTACTGCGCGCCCTTCAATTTATGGTATATTTGCCTCGATTTTTGTAACAAATTATCTTTAGTGAATTTCAAAGTTCAATTAAACCAATTACTTAGGCTTTTTGTTGGTTGTTTTTTGTCTAATATGACAAAAAAGATGTAGCGAATTTGTAATTTACGGTGTATGTTTGTTATTAGATGACAGCGTTGTCATCATCACTGGGCAGAAGTGATTAAAAAACCAACAATATGATTCAAGGGGAATCCTGTGTTAGCTAATAATTTTAAGAAAAGCTTACTAGCTTTAAATGTCGGCCTTATATTGAGTGCTGGCGCTTCAGGCGTAGCTTATGCTGCTGATGAAAATAAAGTTCAAGAAGACGTAGAAGTAATTGAAGTACGTGGTATTCGCCGTTCATTAGAAGCTGCGATTAATACTAAACGCTTTGCAAACTCGGTTGTTGATGCTGTTTCAGCTGAAGATGTAGGTAAATTCCCTGACAGTGATGTTGGTGAAGCGCTTGGTCGTATATCCGGTGTGTCTGTTGGTCGACAGTTTGGCCAAGGTCAGCAGGTTTCAATCCGTGGTGCATCAGCACAACTTACAAGAACATTACTAAATGGTCATACTGTTGCATCGACGAATTGGTATGATCAACAAGCGATTGATAGAAGCTTCAATTATTCACTAATGCCATCAGAGATGGTTGGTGGAATTGATGTTTATAAATCATCTCAAGCAGACCTTCCAGAAGGTGGTGTTGGTGGTGTTATCATCGTTAAATCACGTAAGCCATTAGATTTAGATGCCAATACAGTGTTTGGTAGTGTTAAATTTGACTACGGTTCAGTATCTGAGAAGTGGGACCCTGAGGTTTCTGGTCTTTATAGCTGGAAAAATGATGATGAGAATTTTGGTGCGTTAGTCGCATTGTCTCGTAAAGACACTGAGTATCAGCGTCGCGGTACAGAAACAATCATCAACTGGGGTGGTGCCGTTGCACCGTCTGTATTCAAACAGGAACGTGAGCGTACAGCTGCAAATATTGCTTTACAATATGCACCATCAGATGAGCTTGAGTTTGGCTTAAACTACACGTCATTAGACTTACAAGCGGATAACATCAACTCTTCATTATTTATGTTCTCACAAGGCGCTGACGCGGCACGTTGGATCCCATTTGGGGATAGATACAGCGATGGTGGTGGTACAGAAAACCCTGTTGATGGTCCTTTAGGTAACATGCCTACGTGTGAGCAAGTTAACGCAGCTGACCAATGTGTTAAAACAACACTAGACAGCTTAGCTGGTGGTAGTTGGGGACAGACTTGGGTTCGTGATGCAGAAATGAATTCAAAGACTCTTGAATTAAATGGTAAATATACAGGCGATGGCTTTGAAGCTGATGGCCGTATTGGTACTACTAAGTCAGAAGGTGGTACTAACTTTACAGCAGCACAACGCGCAGGTATAGGTTTAGCATCTGATTTCGCTGGTGTATACGACGCAACTGGCAAAGTATATAACGTAGACACAGCTGTTAAGTCATGGACTCATGATGACTTTGTTAGTAACTTGGATTTACCCGGTTGGTCTATTAGAAGTCAGCCGAATACAGATGAAGAAACATTTGTTCAAGGTAATGTGAAGTTTTTTGTTGATTTCGGAGCAATAACCGCTATTAAAACAGGTTTTTCATATGCAGATCACTCTGTTGAAGAAAAGACTTTCTGGCCAAATCCTAGAGTAGCACCAACAGGCTTGATTGATGGTGTACCAGGTGACCTTTATTTAGATAGCCAATTACAATTAGGTCAGGGTTATATGTTCCCTGAAGCTGACTATGGTGCGCTATTAGCACGAGCAAAAAGTGGCGTGGGTGAGATGGAGTTACTTCGTTCTGGTTATGGAACTATCGACGAAGAGAATGTAGCTGCTTATGTCATGGCTGAGTTTGAAGCTGATGGTGTTCGTGGTAACTTCGGTCTGAGATATATCAGTACAGATGTTGAATCAGATTTTTATGCTGTAGATTTTGCCGGTATTGCCGCTGGAAATTATCTTGAAGGAGGCTCACTTGAAGGCCATCAAGCATATGAGACGACTCTATCGACAGAGAAAGCAAGCTATAACGATGTGTTACCAAGTATTAACGTTGTTTTTGACTTATCAGATGAGTTGATCCTGCGTACTTCAGCAGCGCAAGTAATTGCCCGTCCAAATTATGCAAATATGTTCTCACGTCAGGAACAAAATGGTTATAATGATGATATCGAATTAAATGAAGTATTATCAAAAGGTAGCCCAGCTTTAGAGCCATTTAAGGCGAGTCAGGCAGACTTAAGTTTAGAGTGGTATTATGACAGTAGTGCGCTTTTATCATTTACATATTTCATCAAGGATATTTCAACGTTTACAACTGCTGAGTTAATCCCTAATCAACAGTTGGGTATAATTGATAACTTTGGTAATGATAACTGGACATTAAGTACTCAACAAAACTCAACGGGTGGAAAAATTGAAGGTTTCGAACTTCAATGGCAAAACTCGTTTGATAGCGGTTTTGGTTATGTAGCAAACTACACATTTGTAGATGCAACGGCGAAAGCAGGAAACTACGCAGATTTAGTTGCTCGTTTCTCTGATTCATCGAAGCATACTGTTAACTTAGTTGGCTACTATGAAGCTGACGATTTCACAGTTCGAGCTGCTTACAACTACCGTTCTGAGTATATGATCCGTGAAGGAGCTAAATTCTACGGAAACCGTATGCATGATGATTATGCAACGCTTGATTTATCTGCGACATACACTTTGTCAGAGTCTATTGGTTTCACATTTGAGGTAGTTAACCTTCTTGAAGAAGATAGTATTCAATACGGTGTAGCACCAGCAGAATCAGTGGTTAAAAATGACCTTAAAACTGGATACCCAGCTTGGTCATTTGAAGGCGAAAGACGTATTAAGGCGGGTGTAAACTTCCGCTTCTAAGAAGTTGATTAGTTAGAAAAGCCCAGCATATGCTGGGCTTTTTAGCTTTAAATTTGGGGAAGTATCTATGTATTCAATTACTATTGTTGGTGGTGGGACTGCTGGGTGGATGACAGCTGTGTTGTTAAACCAAACATACAATAAATTTGATAGATTAGTATCTATACAAGTGGTAGAAAGCCCAGATGTAGATATTGTAGGTGTTGGAGAGGCAACAGTCCCTGCAATAAAAGATTTTTTACAAGTCGTTGGAATAGACGAAGCTGACTTTATTAAGCATACGAATGCGACACTGAAGACGGGTATTATATTTAAGAATTGGTGTGTGCCAAATGAGGATGGGTCGTTGCATTCTTATATGCACCCTTTTGACCAAGAGCGAGTCGAAAAAAGACTCGACGTTGCAACTTCTTGGTTATTGTCCTCTAGAGCTCAGGGTTATGACGAATCCGTTTCATTATCTTTTTCATTAGCTAAAGATAACCTGACACCTAAACCCTTTAATAGCAAACCATACCAAGGCCTGGTTGGGTATAGCTTTCATTTGGATGCTCGTTTATTCGGTCAATACTTACGTGACTATGCAACGAGTAAAGGTGTATCTCGAATTGAGGCACATGTGGAAAAAGTAAATGCCAGAGATGGAAAGATTACCTCCTTGGTGACCGATGGCTATGAGATTAGATCTGAATTATTTATTGATTGCACTGGGTTTCAAGGGTTATTAATATCTGAACTTGAATCAGATAGTAATTGGCAGAGTTATCAAGATGTCTTACTTTGTGATAAAGCGGTGACTATTCAACGCCCTCATAAACCAGGCTACACTCCAAAAAGTTACACAGTTTCACACGCTTTGAACGCTGGGTGGTCATGGCGAATCGATTTACAAAATCGTACTGGTCATGGTTATGTATATTCAAGTAAGTACCTTGAACCTGATGCCGCAGAGTCTGAATTTAGAGCTCATTTAGGTCTCGATGAGAGCGACAGATTCAATCATATTGATATGCGTGTGGGGCGCCGAAAGCAACAATGGATAGGAAATTGTGTCGCGATAGGTTTGTCGAGTGGCTTTATTGAGCCACTCGAGTCGACAGGTTTACATTTAATATATCTTGCAGCACGTTTTGTCGCGTTACATTACAACTTTGAGCAAAATAATGATGTTGTTATTGGCAATTATAATAAAACAATGTGCAAAACGTATGATGAATTAAAGGATTTTATCGTATTGCATTATGTATTAAGTGATAGGACTGATTCTGATTTTTGGTGTGATGTTTCGAAAACTTTAGATGGGTGCTCTACATTAAAGTCGAGATTAGCAGTATGGAAACACAAGGTTTGTGAATATTTTGATGTCTCTGATTCTACCTCTCATATGTTTAGTGATGTAAGTTATAGGTATATTTTATATGGTATGAAATATTACCCTGAACTTGCTGTTCCGTTCAAACCTGGAGAGTTTGATGAAGTATTTGATTACCTTGACAATAGGAAAGCGCAAGTTTGTAGTCATGTAATGAGCCATAAGGCCTATTTACAAGATATTTCAGGTAAGAGTGGTTTTGTATCGATAGATATGAGTAAGGGGAAGTAGCTTGGATATTAACAGGTATGTAGTGGTCGGTGGCGGCACCGCAGGTTGGATTAGTGCAAGCTTGCTTGCAAAAAAGCTAAAAGGAGATCCTACCAAAACGGTGACTATTATTGAGTCACCTAACATCCCTATTATTGGAGTTGGAGAGGGAACTGTTCCATCGATTAGAGAAACCCTGCGTAAAATTGGAATCTCAGAAAGAGATTTATTCGTTCATTGCGATGCGACCTTTAAACAGTCAATTAAGTTCACCAATTGGTTAGATAATTCAATACATGGTAAATATAATAGCTACCACCACCTGTTTGATTACCCCTTTCCATTTGGTGATAACTTATGCCCTTATTGGCACAACGATCAATCTTCTGATTTTGCTGAAATGGTCTCAATTCAACAGCATACAGCTGAAAGCATGCGAGCACCAAAAGATATGGTACATAGAGAATTCGAGGGTGTATCCGATTATGCTTACCACTTTGACGCGCATAAATTTGCAGTGTTATTAAAGCGCAATGCTATTGATAATTTAGGAATTGAGTACATTCAAGATAATGTAACGGATGTGCGATTAGGCACTGAAAATTTGATTGAAGCTATTGTACTCGAACAATGTGGAGACAAGAATTTTGACTTTTATGTCGATTGCTCTGGCTTTTCAAGTATTTTATTGGGAGGGAGTTTAGAAATTCCCTTTATAGATAAAAAAGATGTGATTTTCTCAAATCGTGCTCTTACAGTTCAGGTTCCTGAGGAGGAGAGTGTTATACCACCCTATACAATATCCACAGCGCATAAGGCCGGGTGGGTCTGGGATATTGCTTTATCTAGAAGAAGAGGCGTTGGCTTTGTATTTAGTGATCACTTCATGGCACAAGACCAAGCCTACCAAAAACTAGAAAGGTACGTTGGTAGATCATTAGATTCGCTCAATGTTAGAGCAATAAAAATGAAAATAGGCCACCGGAAAAAAGCATGGCATAAAAATTGTGTTGCCATTGGTTTATCTCAAGGCTTTGTTGAGCCACTAGAGGCAACAGCAATTTTGATATCAGATTTCTCTGCTAACTTTTTGTGCAATAAATTACCTCATAATACTTCTGAGTTGCCCGTATTAGAAAAACGTTTCAATAACGCTGTTATTTATACTTGGGAGCGTGTAATTGATTTTGTTAAGCTCCACTATTGTATCTCCGATAGGCAGGACAGTGATTTTTGGATAGAAAACCGTAACACAAATTCCATTCCTGACTCATTACTTGAAAAGTTATCATTATGGAAGCACTCTTACCCAACAAAAGATGACTTTTTCTCTAAGTTTGAAGTCTTTGATATTGAAAATTACTTATATATTTTGTGTGGAATGAAGTACGGCTTTACAAAACGGCTTTTAGACCCTCAAGCGATGGATAGGTATGGAGAGCAGGTTGTAAAAGTATTAATGGCTGCGAAAGAGCAGCAAAAATTATTACCTGATCAGCGCGCTTTATTAAAAAAATTGAAATTACATGGGTTTCCCAGTATTTAATAATGGAAATTACAGTGGTGTTATTTTGTAAAATGATGCCACTGTTAATCGACCAAATTTAGGGTCATTGGAGATACTGTATGTATGATTTATATCGGCACAATGAAGTAAGTTGCTAGGGTATATTACTATACGATTATATTTGGCTTTTATTTCTACTACTCTTTCAAATAGTTCTGTACTACCGTTTAAGTATTTTTTGTTTCTATTATTTTTTAGGATATCTTCGAAAATATGGGTTTCTTCTTCAGTAATTTTGATAATATTTTCTGGTATATATTTGTATATTGATGTTCCTCCATATTTTTCACTGCATAAGTAATGTACGCATGCAAACTCTGTATTATCTATCGAATCTATATGAGGAAAGGTTTGTAATTCGCCGAGGTTATCCTCTTCAACTGTCACGAGGCTAAGTAAGCAGCGGTGAACAGAAATAATTAGATCGCTACCATGAACTATTTTACACAATTCTTCGAGTACTCTTTCATATGGTTTTGGGAGTAAGTCTCTGATGCCCGGGTAGAGGGTACCATCCTTTCCGGGCGGTGAAAA
This sequence comes from Pseudoalteromonas aurantia, assembly GCF_005886875.1. GTDB lineage: Bacteria > Pseudomonadota > Gammaproteobacteria > Enterobacterales > Alteromonadaceae > Pseudoalteromonas > Pseudoalteromonas aurantia_A. Next base: position 50,034 of record NZ_PNBY01000073.1, read on the forward strand.
ATAGGCCCGCTTTGTAGCATAATCAACCAGATCATCAGGGTTAGTTAAAAAATTGTCAATAATAAAAATATGACTATCACCTACTTCTTTTATTTCTATAGAAATGTCAGTACTAGTATTAAATTTCATGGTTTGAATAACAACTCCCTATATGTTAAAACATTTTTATTATACTGCGTAAATAAAGGTTTGTCTCATGAAAGTGCTAGAGGTTAGCCGTTCTGAGTTTTTTAAAAATTTAACATTATATGTTAAAGAAGCTATGCCAATAAAAATCACTGACTTTAGAACATCATTATTGGAAAATTTACATGGAGAGAAAGGGCGGGGTAGGTTACTTAATAGTGTCACTTCACCAAATATACACTTTTTAACATGTCCAAACGATCAGAAGGGGCGGTATTTTTATAATGAAGCGCTAAACGGGTTTAATTTTGAGACCGGCAGCTGTAGCTTAAAGGAGTTCTTTAGTCTGTTAGAGAACACTGAGCATGAAGAGCAACGGTTTTATGCCGCTCAGGCAATTCCAACGGGCGTTGTTTTTAATGATGAAGCGAATAGGTGGTTTCATTGTGAAGAGTTAGCTGACCATTCTGTTGATGTTAGAGCTTGGATAGGTAATCAATGCAATACAGCGGCACATTTTGACTTTGCGCATAATATTGCTTATGTCGTGGCTGGGAAGCGAAAATTCACATTATTTCCGCCTGAGCAAATTACTAATTTATATATCGGTCCAATTTCTCTCTCTCCAGGTGGCACACCAATAAGTCTCGTTGATGCAAGCTCGCCTGACTTTATACGATACCCTAGATATGCACAAGCACTTGAAAATTCGATAGAAGTTGAGCTATATGATGGTGAGGCTATTTTCATTCCTAGTCTTTGGTGGCATAGCGTGCAGTCAATTTCTAATGAGAATATGTTACTAAATTATTGGTGGCGCAATGATACAAGTAAAGAGGGGTTACCATTCGATAGTATGGTATTTTTAATGTCTTTTATTCCAACATTGCCTTTATCTGAGCGAAAAGCATGGAAAGCAATTTTTGATTATTTTGTATTTCAAACAGAGGTTGATCCTAAATTGCATTTACCAGATACACTTCATGACATACTCGTAAATTTGACAAGTGATGATAAAAAGAGCATTCATCAATGGTTTAAAAAGAAACTCTGAGACTAGAGCGAATATGGTGAAAATACACTTCCATTTTGGCTCCAAAACCTTTAGCCTTATGCCCACAAAAGTAATAATTACGTAAATGAACGGAGTAACATTATGGCAGAGCAACAAGTGCAGCCTTTACACAACGAAAAACATGCTAATACTAAAGTACAAAATGGCATCAACGTTGATTTCTTAAAATCACAGCACTTAATGCCCGTTGTTGCACATGAGTTTGCTCGTGTAGCAACTGAGTTCCCAATGGCGTTTGTAAAAAACACTGAAACGGGTCAATTTCAAGCTGTAGCAATGTTTGGTCTAGAGCCAGGTGAAAACTTATTCATCGAAAATGGGAAATGGACAGCAGGGTTTGCACCTTTAGCTGCGACTCGTTACCCATTTGGCTTAGTGAAGCATCCTGAAGAAGACCAGTTCGGCATCGTAATTGACGAAGCAAGTTCACTGGTTGGTGAAGAGCAAGGCAACGCGCTATTTAAAGACGGCGAAGAAACTGATTACTTAAAAGCGCGTAAAGAAGCTTTAGTAAACTTCATTGAGTTCTCTCGTGTAACAGAAGCGTTCACACAGTACTTAGCTGATAAAGAGTTATTAGTTCAACAAACTTTAACTGTTGATATCAAAGGTGAGAAAAAAGACATCAATGGTATCTACTTAGTTGATGAGCGTAAGCTAAATGAACTAAGTGATGAAGCGCACCTTGAATTGCGTAAGCGCGGCTATTTAGCGCCTATTTTTGCGTTCTTAACGTCAACACACCAAGTTGCCCGTCTAGCGCGTTTAAAAGCACAACGCCAAGCTGATGCTTAATAAATCTGTATTGTTAAAAAAGCACCCTAGGGTGCTTTTTTTGTATCTGATATTTATAAGCGTGTCGCAACTTACTTGCTATGTGCAGTAATTCTCGTCAAAGTTTGTTTAAAGCGGTAAATACAATAATAAAAGGCATAACACGATGTTTAACACGTCACTTCGCTGTATAGCGCTGTTGCTCTCCGTGCTATCTATACCGGCTCAAGCGACGCAAAACCCTATTGCGATTGCCATTCATGGGGGAGCTGGCACCATTGAAAAAAGCAAATTTTCACTGGAAAAAGAACAAGCATATCGTGTCAAATTGCAAGAGGCTGTGTGATCATAAGGGATACAAAAGGCAACATGTGTATGCCTTTTAACACTAAAGGGATGTACAGAGCCAGTAAATCGAGTTCACAAGCAACCAGAGTCTCGATTTTTAAACAAGATTAAAAATTACAGGCAAATTAGATAACGCCAGCTATAGTTATGAATGCTGGCGTTTTTTAATGGAGTCGATACCATGCAATCAATTCAAGTAGCAGATTATTTAAATCATCGTCCCGTGACTTTTTCAGCTGATATGCGTGTGGAAGCTGCGGTAGAAAAATTATTACAAAGTGGTCAATCAGGTGGACCGGTCATTGACAGTAATAAACATGTGGTGGGTTTTTTGTCTGAGCAGGACTGTTTACGAAAAATGCTAGAAGCCACTTATCAGAATGAGTCTCATAGTGTGGTCAGTGATGTTATGAATAGCACCCCGCTATGTGTCTCCCCAAGTGATAGTATTTTACAAATGGCTGACCGAATGACGGTGAATGCACCAAAGCTCTATCCTGTTTGTGATGAAGATGGACGATTACAGGGGGTGATCAGTCGTGCAAATGTATTACTTGCGTTAGACAAACACCTTCACGATACCTATGAATCAGGTAATCGATACGTATAATACCGCTTTTATAGAATAACTGGGTATAACCATAGGCTCAGTTATTAGTTTTTGATACACTACGTCGCGATTTGTATTATATAAAGGTATTGCGAAGTGAGTGTTGGACCGCTGTTTTCTGAACTAAAATCTTGCCTAAAGAAAGATCAATTCATTTTAAAAAAACGCCTTCATGGCACAAAAAAAATTACCGATGAAACTAAGCAAGCTAAGGCCGTCCAGTCTATTGCACAGGCCATTTCGCGCAGCCAAGCCTTAAGAATAACGCGCACTGAACAACTACCAGCAGTTACTTACCCTGAACAGCTTCCCGTCAGTCAGAAAAAAGATGAAATAAAAGCTGCGATTGCAGCACATCAAGTTGTGATTGTTGCAGGTGAAACGGGCTCAGGTAAAACCACACAGCTGCCAAAAATATGTTTGGAGCTTGGTCGGGGCGTTGATGGTTATATTGGCCACACCCAACCGAGAAGGTTAGCGGCGCGAACAGTTGCAAATCGTATTGCGGAAGAAGTCGGATGTGAACTTGGCAATGAAGTGGGCTTTAAGATCCGCTTTAGTGATCAAGTGTCAGATAATACCTACGTAAAATTGATGACAGACGGTATTCTTTTAGCTGAGATCCAGCAGGATCGGTACCTCAATCAATACGACACCATCATAATTGATGAAGCTCATGAGCGAAGCTTAAATATTGACTTTATTCTGGGCTATCTGAAAAACTTGTTAGCTAAACGGCCAGATCTGAAAGTGATCATTACGTCAGCCACAATAGATCCACAAAGATTCTCAAAGCATTTCAATAATGCGCCCATTATAGAAGTGTCTGGACGCACTTATCCTGTTGAAGTGCGATATAGACCTCCTGCAGACACAGCAAGTAATGACACCGAAGCACAAAACGACCAGTTGCAGGGCATTTTTGATGCTGTGGATGAGCTATGCGATGAAGGTCCAGGTGATATTTTGATCTTTATGAATGGTGAGCGTGAAATTCGCGATACCGCAGACGCCTTAGCAAAGCGTAACTTACGCGGTGTAGAAGTTTTACCTTTGTATGCCCGACTATCGAATGCAGAACAAAACAGAATTTTTGCAGCCCATAGCCAACGACGCATTGTACTATCTACCAATGTTGCGGAAACGTCGTTAACCGTGCCTGGTATTCGATATGTTATTGACCCAGGAACCGCGAGAATAAGCCGTTATAGCTACCGAACGAAAGTACAACGTTTACCAATCGAAGCGGTATCTCAAGCCAGTGCAAATCAAAGAAAGGGGCGTTGTGGACGGGTTGCGTCAGGTGTCTGTATTCGATTGTATTCAGAAGATGATTTTTTATCTCGTCCTGAATTTACCGACCCTGAGATTTTGAGAACCAATTTAGCGTCAGTTATTTTACAAATGTTGGGCTTAGGGCTGGGAGATATAAATGATTTCCCATTTGTGCAAGTACCAGACAGCCGGAATATTAACGATGGTGTTTCGCTATTAGAAGAGTTGGAAGCGGTTCATCCAAGCAAACGTCACCAAGCCACTAAATTGACGCAGTCAGGTCGGCTACTGAGCCGGTTACCGATAGATCCTCGCTTAGCTAAAATGGTACTGAGTGCCAGTAAGTTGGGTGCGTTGCGCGAAGTCATAGTTATTGTCGCTGCATTGTCTATTCAAGACCCTAGAGAACGACCTTCAGAGCGCAGGGGCGCGGCAGATGAAAAGCATGCGCGGTTTGAGCATCCTGATTCTGACTTTACGGCATTTTTAAATCTTTGGTATTACATCGAACAGCAACAAGCTGAGCTATCACGCGGACAGTTTAGAAAGTTATGTCAAAAAGACTTTCTGGCTTATATGCGTGTACGTGAGTGGCAAGACATTGTGTATCAATTAACCACTGTTGTTGAAGAGATGGGGCTGAAACTTACGGATAATGAAGCTGAATTAGATAATGTGCACCAAGCGCTTTTAAGTGGCATGTTGAGCCATATTGGTTTCAAAGACGAAAAGCAGAATTATAAGGGGGCACGAAATAGCCAGTTCCATGTTTTTCCTGGCTCCAGCTTGTTTAAGAAGAGCCCAAAATGGCTGATGTCTGCAGAGCTGGTAGAAACAAGTAAGCTTTATGCTCGGGTTAATGCCAAGATTGATATTGCGTGGGTGCCTTCTTTAGCTCAACATTTAGTTAAACGTAGTTATAGTGAACCGCATTGGGAGAAAAAACCAGGCTGTGTTATTGCCTATGAGCAACAAACGCTTTACGGACTGATCATTGTTGGTCGCAAGCGCAGTGTTTATAGCCAAATTGACCCTAAGTTATGCCGAGAGCTTTTTCTTAAAGAAGCACTTATTGGCCAACAATTGGGACAGAATGAAGGTTTTTTACAATACAACCAAGACTTGATAGATGATATTCAGGTACTTGAGCAAAAAGCGCGACGTCGAGATATTTTAGTTGACGAGCAACAGCTTTTTGAATTTTATGATAGTAAAATTCCAGCAGAGGTAAATACGCGCGCCGCATTTATCCATTGGTGGAAAGACAAGAAAAAGCAAGGCAAACGCTTTTTGCATATGAGCAAAGAGCAATTAATGCAGCATGGTGCCGAGCAGATCACCGAGTTTGATTACCCTGATACATGGCAGCAAGGCAATATTATTCTGCCATTGAGTTATCACTTTGAGCCCGGAAAAGCGGTAGATGGCGTGACGGTGAATATTCCGCTAGCTTTGTTAAATCAAGTATCTGAGAGTGGGTTTGATTGGCATATTCCGGCATTACGCCATGAATTAATTTGCGGGTTAATTAAAAGCTTGCCGAAGACTTTACGTCGAAATTTTGTCCCAGCCCCTAATTATGCCGATGCAGTACTTGCAGCCGTTGAGCCAATGCAGGGAACTTTGCTTGAGGCGTTAAGTACACGTTTATTAAGAATGACAGGCGTTAATGTTGACAGTGATGCATGGGACTTATCGACACTCGATGCGCATTTAAAAATGCAATTTCAAGTCGTCGGAGATAACAATACAGTACTTGCACACGGATTTGATTTACATGCAATAAAAACTCAGCTTCAGGGCAAAGTGGCAGATACCTTGTCTCAAGTAGCTGAAAAAGGGATCGAACAACAAGAAATTGTCGAATGGCAATTTGGTACATTACCGAGTGAATATACAAAAAAACAGGGCAACTACGAGATTAAAGCCTTCCCAGCCCTAGTGGATAAAAAAGACAGTACGGCGATTGAGTTATTTGATAGCTCGGTGAAAGCAGCAGCGGCCCATCAACAGGGCCTACGTCGTTTAGTGTTATTAAACGTCCCGTCGCCCATCAAATATTTACAGCAAAAACTACCAAATAAAGCCAAACTTGGACTGTATTTCAATCCGTTTGGTAAAGTTCAAGATCTGATCAATGATTGCATTTCGGCAGGCGTTGACCGATTACTAAAAGCCCATGGAGATATCAGAGACGAACAACAATTTGATAAAGCGAAAGAGAGCATTCGTGGTGAGTTAGGTGAGTGTGTCGTTAAGATTGCAACCCAGGTTGAGCAAGTACTAAGTGTGGCTCATGCTATCAATAAACGCATGAAAGGGCCTGTAGATTTAACCATGATAACGGCTCATGGAGATGTAAAATCACAACTACAACGGCTGGTATTTAAAGGCTTTGTGAGTGATCATGGTGCAGACAAGTTAGAAGATTTATTGCGTTACATGAAGGCAATAGAAAAGCGACTTGAAAAGCTAGCGGTGGATCCTAACAGGGATAGACTATGTGTGTTAGAGCTTGAGAAAGTAAGCCAAGCGTATCAAAAAGAGGTTTCAAGGGTACCTAAAGGGCTACCGCTACCAGAAGCTTTGTTACATATTTTTTGGATGCAAGAGGAACTAAGAGTGTCTTTGTTTGCTCAAACATTAGGAACGCCTTATCCTATTTCAGCCAAAAGGGTTATGAATGCACTTAAAGAATGTGAATAATTTAACTTGAAGCTTGCTTTTTTAGTCAGGCCCATTACTTTAATAAGAGGAATCAATTTTTGGATCTTGAAAAGGAAGTGACACTAGCCATGTCCGCTGAGCAAACAAGGAGTACCACACCCCATGTATTGGTTGTGGACGACGAATATTTTAACTATGAGATGCTGAGCGTGGCATTGTCTGAAGTTTTTACGTTAAGTTATGCTGATTCAGGCAAAAGCTGCTTATCAAATGCAATTGCGCAGCGGCCTGACGCGATACTTTTAGATGTGTGCATGCCGGGCCTTGATGGTTACGACACGTGCCGTTTGCTAAAAAACACGCCAGAGACGAAAGATATTCCGGTCGTTATGTTGTCAGGCCTAGAAACAGAGCAAGAGCAGCAGGCGGGATTTGAAGCTGGTTGTGATGCTTATGTAGTTAAGCCCTTTTCAATGCAATCCTTATTAGAAAAACTAAAACTAATAGTCTAGGAGTAGGGTATGTTGCACGAAGACAAACGTCGCTTTAGGCGGATGATGGTTAATGCACAAGCAAAAATTACGCTGTTAGAAACTGGATTAAGTATTGAAGGGACATGCAATGACTTAAGTGCAACGGGGTTATCTATTGAGATAGAGGAGCCTGTTGATATGGAAGCAATGGTAGAGGTGTATATCGATTCAAATAGTGCATCTACTCCGCCGTTGAACGCACACGCAAAAGTCGTTAGGTGTTATCAAGAACAAGATGGTAGTTATTTACTGGGACTTGAAATAACCCAGTTTAATTAGCATCCAAAGTTATATAAAAGGGGCTCTGTAGCCCCTTTTTAGTAAGTAACCTCAGCTCTGGATTTGCGGATTTGCCCAATAAAGCTATTTTTCACATTCTCGGCGTTGCGTTCATTTGTAATAGCCCGCGATTACTGCATACAAGCGCCTTGATTTTGAGCAAAATATCATCATTGGATTGTACGTAAGTTTGTTTTAAAAACATTTCTATTCCAAAACCCTTATCCAAACCTGAAGTTATGTACGTTCGTATCTAGAAAGTCTAGTAGACTTTACAAATCAATCCTTTTAAATAAAAGCCTTCAGGGTAATTACCTGAAATTGGGTGGTCTGCAGCTTGATTTAATCGTTCTACAATGAGTAAGTCTTTTCCTGCATCAAGGGCGGCATCTGCAACCACTTTTTGGAATAAGTTTTGCTCCATTAATCCTGAGCATGAGAACGTAAGTAAAGTACCACCAGGCTTCAATATTTGCATTGCAATCATATTGATGTCTTTATAGCCACGACATGCACCATTAAGTTGTGCTTTGCTCTCTGCAAATTTTGGTGGGTCCATGACAATCGTATCAAATTGACGGCCTTCATCGCGATATTGGCGCAGTAGTTTAAATACATCTTGTTTTACGAATTCAGCGCGTGTCATATCTAATTCGTTATGTTCTACATTGCGCTTGGCGATATCTAGTGCAGCTTGAGATACATCAACGTTGATTACTTTTTCACAGCCACCACGCAAGGCATAAAGGCCAAAGGTACCGGTATAGCAAAAACAATTTAAAACGGTTTTATCCCTTGAAAAGCGTTCTAGCGCTGCGCGGCTATCACGTTGATCTAGATAAAATCCTGTTTTATGGCCGTTAATAATATCGACTTCAAGGTTTAAACCATTTTCTTGAATTAGGACTGGCTGTGATGGAGCATCTCCCCACAGTGCGCCCGTTGTTTTATCAAGGCCTTCTTTCGCACGTACCTCTACGTCAGAACGTTCATAAATTTTGCATTGTGGGAATACATGGCGAAGTGCCATTAACAAATCACCTTTGTGACGTTCGGCACCTGCACTTAAGAGCTGACAAACAAGATAGTCATCAAATTTATCAATGGTGATCCCTGGTAAGCCATCAGACTCTGCTGCACTGAGCCTAAATCCAGTTAGTCCACCTTCATTGATCACATGTTGACGAGCATCTAGGGCTCTTTCTATTCTTTTGATAAAAAACTGCGTATCAATTTGTTCGTTTTCATCAAAGGTCCATACACGTGCCCTGATCTGCGACTCTGGGCTATAGGCCGCAGTAGCAAGAAACTTTCCATCATGACTATATACAGTAACGGTATCACCAAGCGCGGGTTTACCTTTAATTTTTTTTATGGCCTTAGAGAATATCCAAGGGTGTTTACGTTTAAGTGACTTCTCTCTACCAGGCTGTAAATAGACCACGCTAGACATATAAATTCCTTACTGAATTGAGTGCTTGCCATTTTAGTTAAGGCCGTGCCAACATACAATGTGATCACAGTGAATAATGGTTTTTAGAGCGATTTGACTCACTTTTAGGGAGAAAGTTTATGCAAAATATTGAAATGGCATGTCGCGAGTTCATGTTAAGTGCTGAGCTTGCTGATACTGCGCATGATATTACTCATATTGAACGAGTGGTGAAGGTGGCTAAGGCACTTGCACTCAGTGAGCAAGCTGACATGGAAATTGTGGTTGCTGCGGCTTGGTTGCATGATTGTGTCGCTGTTGCTAAAAATCACCCTGACCGAGCTAAAGCATCTAAGATGGCGGCAGACAAAGCAGTTACGTTTTTACAAACTTTAAAGTTTGATGAAACAAAACTAGAGGCTGTGCACCATGCTATTGTGGCGCATAGTTTTAGCGCGAATGTTCGGCCCACAACACTTGAAGCTAAAATAGTACAAGATGCGGATCGTATGGATGCTTTGGGGGCTATAGGGGTTAGCCGATGTATGAAAGTGGGTGGGGCTATTGCAAGGCACCTTTATCACCCCGATGACCCGATGTGTGAAAATCGAGAAGCAGATGATAGTAAATATACGCTCGATCACTTTTTTATCAAGCTATTGCATATTGCTGATCACATGAATACCGAGTCGGCAAAAGAAGAGGCAGCTCATAGAACGCAATTTATGAAAGCGTTTCTAGAAAGACTTAGTACAGAGATCTCGTAGCATTGGCATGTATGCTGCCGATTTAATATTTATGGTATTAACGAGTCATCCGTTTTACAAAAACGACCACGAATAATGCCAGTGAAAAGCTGCCTGTAAAGGCTTCAATACTGGCAATAAATCGCGATATTCCTACTGGGGTTATGTCTCCATAGCCCAATGTTGTGAAGGTTACAACGCTAAAGTAAAAGCTGTTAAGTAACGCGCTTAAATTTTCGGATAAGCTGTTGTTCTGACTGAGCTGAATGATTTGATCTTGGTAGCTAATACCAAACAAAAAGTACAACAGAGCACAAACGACAATCATACTCAGACTGAAACGGATCACGTTTTCTGGCTTTTCACCATAACCACACAACAAGTTAATAGCGTTAGACACTAAGCGCTTTTTCGATCTTTTTGGGTATTGTTGATGACGCATCCGTAGTTCGTTATAAGTATACTTGCCAGCCATCTCAAACAGACCTTGTTGTTCGGCTGCTTTACGTAATAATCGGTATATTTCTTCAGATTGTAAAAACAAGTCAATGGCATCTTCTGGTGCTTTTTCTTTGAGCGCTTTATGCGCACGAGATTCTTGCATTAGTTGTTCACCTAGCTGCAAGTTATCTATTCGCGCGTTATCGAGTTTGACCCCCAAAATATTGGTGTTTTCTAGTTTGCAGCAGTGTAAATTTGCTTCTCGTAAATCGGCTTTCATTAAGGAGGCGTGTTCAATGGTGTTGTTGAAAAGGTGGGCACCACGTAAATTGGCGCGATAAAAATTGCCATAAGAGAGATTGTAGCCATTGTGATCACCAAATTTAACGAGATTTAAGCCTTCTAAATTGGCCCGCTTTAATTCTAGTCCTTGTAATAAACCGCCTCGTTTTGCATAGCGTTCTAGTTTTTGTGTTAGTTCTAAGCCACTTTTATCAAACTTTGCATCATGCCAAAAGCAAAACCCTGAGCCCATATCAATTTCCTGACATTTTTGTCCATCTGGAGAGTGGTATTGGCAACATGGCTTTGAATTCATAGCGCTCTGATCTTTTTCATCATTTACTTATAGGTTAGCAGCTTATTGGCGGGGTAGAATGGAGAAAAGTAAATAATTTTTTTCGATATGTTTGAATACCAATTAAAAGAAAGTACGCGCAGACGAAGTATTGCAATTAAAGTCACAGACAATGGCATTATTGTATACGCCCCTAAAGGGCTTGAAAAAAAATGGCTACATGAATGGTTAATGAGTAAACATAGCTGGGTCTTGGCGCAGCAAAAAAAAGTGCCGGCAGTGCCGGTTGTTCAAACACCTTGGCATAGCCAGACCCTACTCGTATTTGGTGAAACATATGCTTGTTTTTTTGGCCCTGAGTACCCAAGTAAACTATGTCATTCAAATCGCATCGTGCATGTATGTGTCATCAATCCTGACGATACAAAGGCTTGTCGAGCTGCACTTTTATCATTGTTACGCATTGAGTTAGAATCTTATGTTATGGGGGTATTACCTGTACTTGCTGAAAAAATGGATGCTCAGGTTAGTCAGGTTAAATTCCGAGAGTATAAAAGTCGCTGGGGAAGCTGTACAAGTAACCGTGCGTTAGCGTTCAATACATTGCTCATAGGTGCAAAGCCATCTTATATAGATTATGTGATCATCCATGAGCTGGCGCATTGTCATGTTCTTGCTCATAACCCTGAGTTTTGGCAACTGGTATTCAAGTATTACGGAGAGTACAAAGACGTTGTTAAATGGTTCAGAGAGAAGGGGGCAACACTGTTTATTACAAAAGAGGTTTAGGGCCGCTGAGTTATATTATTTGATGTAATGAATACACACCACATCAAACTGTGTACTGGGTGCCTTAAACTAGCAAAAAACAGAGAATAAGCAGTTTGCCATGTTAGAGCTGTCATTGTATTAAAATATGGGGAAATTACTTTAAAATCAGAGGAAGTATTTTTAAGGTAATAAGATGGTGGAGGGGGCTGGATT
>NZ_PNBY01000074.1 GCF_005886875.1 Pseudoalteromonas aurantia
AATTAACTATGCCACTACACTTAGATATTACCAATCAAAAGAGATTTGTTCAGATGTCTTTTTGCACTCGGATAGACCAATGTGCACTCCGAGTAAACGAACAGACTTACCATTACCTCGAAGAAATGCCTCTCGGAGCAATTCTGATAAAATTTCAGGCTCTAATCGTTGAACGGTAAAATCTTTTGTTGTTTGATGAAAATCAGAAAATTTAATTTTCACACCAACCTTACTTATTCCTCTGTCGGTTAAGTATTTAGAAGATCTCCGCTTGAGTTCTGGAACTAGTTCATCAAGCAACACTCTGTCTAATAACTCAATATCGCAATAGTCTTCGGGAAATGTCCTTTCTATTCCAACTGACTTTCTTATTCTGCTTACTACGACAGGCCTATTGTCTATTCCACGACACCTCTCCCACAACAATTGACCTAGTTTTCCATACTTAATTGACAAGTATTCTAGGGTAGATGCTTTAACGTCCTTGCCGAACTTTAAATTATCTGCAAGCAATTTTTCATTCGTTACTTTTCCTACGCCAGGAATCTTTTTAAGCTCCATTGTGTCGATGAATGAGTCGACGTCACTGGGGGGAATTACATAAATACCATTAGGCTTGTTTATATCAGACGCAACCTTCGCCAAGTATTTAATTGGCGCGACACCTGCTGAAGCGGTTAGATTTAATTCGCAGTGAATAGTTCGACAAATGTCTTGCGCAATTAAAGTTGCTGAACCACCAAATAATTTACAATTGCTAACATCTAAATAGGCTTCATCTAAACTCAAAGGCTCAATTAAATCTGTATAGCGCTCAAATATAGCTCTAATTTGCTCACTAACCTGCTTATAAACGTCCATTCTACCGGGTAAAAGAATAAGGTCGGGACATTTTCTCAACGCTACACTTGTAGGCATTGCGCTTTTAATACCAAACTGTCTTGCCACATAGTTGCAAGTAGAAAGAACACCTCTAGAGCCTCTGCTTCCGCCAACCGCAACAGGTTTACCCATGAGTTCCGGATTGTCTCTGAGCTCAACAGAAACATAAAATGCGTCCATATCTACATGCACTATTTTTCGCATTACTCCGCATCCAAAAATTGAGATGTGCTACATACAATCTGAAAAAATAACTAGTAATACTCTAGAAGTAGCACTTACAATAAATGCTAACTGGTAACACCCTAGAGTTTAAAAAGCATCCATGTCTATATGCACTATTTTTCGCATCACTCCGCATCCAAAAATTGAGATGTGCTCTATACACGCTAAAAAGATAACTAATAATATTTTAGAAGCAGCACTTACAATATATGCTAACTGATAACACCTTAGAGTTTAAAAAGCATCCATATCTATATGTGCAATTTTCCGTATTCCACTAAACCTATGACTAAATCCTAATGTAATTACACATACAATTTCCACTTAAGTATCGTTCTCTTAGTATAAGGTTAACTAACTCAATATCCTTCATACAATTCTTGCTGTGAGTTTCATACTCTAAAGTTTAAAAACAATCATATCAATGTGTATAAACTTGCGCATACCGAAACACTGTTTTTATATACAGACATTATGACCTAAAGTTATAAACTTTTGCAACTTTTCCCAGCATCTCATGTAAACTACACTAAGAGTTGAGATCCTTCCTTTTTCTCATAATTAATAACAACAAGGAGTTAGCATGCAGTTTAGTCGTTTAGGTAGCAGCAAACTTGATGTCTCTCGTATTTGTTTAGGCAGCATGACATGGGGACTACAAAACAACCAACATGACGCTGATGAACAAATTAACTATGCCATTAGTAAAGGCATTAACTTTATCGATACTGCTGAAATGTATGCTGTGCCGCCTTCTAAAGACACTTATGGCAAAACAGAAGCAATTATTGGTGATTGGTTATCACGCCACAGTGAAAAGCGTGAGCAGCTTATTATCGCAAGTAAAATTGCAGGACCTGGACTGAGCTGGGTCAGAAATGGCACGCCAATCTCAGGGCAGTCAGTCATTGAAGCTGTCGACGGATCTCTCACACGCTTAAAAACCGACTACATTGATGTATACCAATTACATTGGCCTAATAGAACATCACCCCACTTTGCCAAGCATCAACCGGGGCAAATTAACTTTTCACACGTCAATGCCGAACAAGAAACGGCAGACATGCTCGACATATTGCAAGGCTTAAATGAGTGTATAAAGGCAGGGAAAATACGTCATTGGGGCTTGTCTGATGATACAACGTGGGGGATCAATACATATTTAAAGCTCGCAACATTGCACAATTTACCCAAACCGGTTTCGATACAAAATGAGTTTAGTTTATTACATGCCAAAGACTGGCCATACCTTATCGAGAACTGTGTACATGAAGATATCGCTTATTTGCCTTGGTCACCACTCGCTGCTGGGTTTTTAACGGGAAAATACCTTGATGGTGCGCGACCAGAGGGAAGTCGATGGACCATAACACAGCGACAAGGCTTATTCAGAGATACCCAATATAGTAACGAAGCCACTAAGCGCTATGTAAACGTTGCTAAACAACACGGACTCACTCCCGCGCAACTGGCACTTGCATGGTGTAACCAAGTAGACGGCGTTACATCAACAATTATTGGTGCAACGACAATGTCGCAACTCAAAGAAAACTTAACAGCTTTCGACACAGCCCTTAGTACGCAAGTGTTGGCTGATATTAGCGAGGTATTCAAACAATATCCGGCCCCGTTCTAATTATAGACTCGTTGCACGCAACCAATATCTCTATGTAAAAAAGCGCAGGTATATTGGTTGTGTATCTTACAAGGTGATCCGTATAATAGCGCCTTTTATGAATATCGGTTTTTCTTTATATATGCGCAGTCTTAACACCATGCCTATCGTGCCACTTGAAGGCAACCAGTTTACTCGTCAAACCACCCGTGCCATTGTGCTAGACGGTAACAAAATTCTTCTGTTATACACGGCGCGCTACGATGATTATACTTTACCTGGTGGTGGGGTTGATGAAGGTGAATGCCTAGAGGATGCATTACTTAGAGAGCTACAAGAAGAAACCGGTGCTAAAGAAATCATGCATATCACGCCATTTGGTCGCTATGAAGAGTACCGAATTTGGCACAAAGCGGATTTTGATGTCATTCATATCGTGTCCGATTGCTATATTTGCGATATTTGTGGCAACTTCGATGCACCTCAAATGGAAGATTATGAAAGTGCTAACGGTATGTCCCCTGTATGGGTTGATATAAACATTGCCATTGAACATAACAAAAAGACGCTCGCAAACAGTTCAAAAAAGGGTTTATCACTCATCAGAGAAATCTCACTGCTTGAACAAATACGAACAGCATTACTTACCTAAAAGTACCGCTG
Source organism: Pseudoalteromonas aurantia (assembly GCF_005886875.1). Lineage (GTDB taxonomy): Bacteria > Pseudomonadota > Gammaproteobacteria > Enterobacterales > Alteromonadaceae > Pseudoalteromonas > Pseudoalteromonas aurantia_A. The sequence goes on from NZ_PNBY01000074.1 coordinate 3,386, forward strand.
CTAACCATTAAACACGGCTAATCTTCAGATACCACTTTTACTATACAGCATGTAGTTTACCTATAAATTGCGTATCTGAACTGAACTTTCCTGTCACCTATGTGTCATACCTGCTTATTGAAAACACAGGGATATTTAGGTGAAATTCATAATAAAGACAGTTATTTACTCTGTGCTCTTACATGCCATACTTTTTTATTTTCTCAAATCTCACATTGTTAATACCCCCTCATTAGCCAATACGCCGGCATTGAAAACATACTTAGTAATGGAACGAAAACAAGAACAAGCCCCGCCAAAAAAATTAAAGGAAGCCGAGACTCCTCCGCTCCCCAACACCGAAGTAATAGACTCAACACCTGAACACTCAAAAGCAGATGCTGTCCCCATACCACCCAAAGCCTCAGAAGTAACAGAGCCTAAAACGCATCCAATCGAGCCTACAATGACGCAAACAAAAAAAATTAAAAGCGAGGAAACTCCACGTAATACTCCAACACAAAGCCAACAAACTATTAATCCTTATAAAGTACTGCAAAATATTCGCGCTACAGGGTTGTCGTATACAACACCTAATTCATCATCAACTCAGCAAAAACGAATTAACGTCCCTGCACACTATAAAAACACAAATAAAGGAGAAGCATTGGTCATTTCAAAAAACCAGACCTTCACTGAGTATCAAAACGGCACGACCTGTTTTAAAGTGTTTAATGGCGATGTGAACAATCGCGTTTCAGATAGCGGACTCACAAACCAGTGGCAGAGCTTGCCATATACATGCAACAAAACAGCTATCACTCAAGCATATGACAAAGCAATGGGTAAGTGGCTTAAAAAAAAACCATAACATTCTACACCTCACTTTCTAGCACCATGCTAGAAAGTAATTACGTACGACCTAACATCGCTATGATTGAAATAACAAATAACTACTATCGCTTGCTGACTAAATTCCCTACAATCAAAAATTACTTATGAAGAGGTAGTTGTATGCGATGTACACTTTATATACTCGTTTATCTTGCACTTTTTTGGCCAAACCATAGTCATGCACAGACCCTAACGTTTTTCGCCGAAGATTTACCTCCTTACCACTATATTGACAAAAATGGAAACGCAGCAGGTGCATTAGTAGATATTACAAAAGCGATACTGCATGAGGCGCAGCTCAGTGGGCAGTTTGAAATAATGCCTATGGCACGAGCGTATCATGAGCTCAAAAATAACCCCTTAGCGTTAATGATGTCCTTATTACAGACCCCTGAACGTCAACCAAAATTCACTTGGTTAGGCCAATTGTATTTTGCCGATGCCTATCTTGTTGGCTTAAAAAACTTACCTCATCAAGTCGAAAGCCTCACTGACGCTAAAGGGTTAAAAGTTAGCACTATTCGAGGGTATTCAAGTGCACATTATTTGCAAAAAGAGGGATTTCAAGAGGATAAAAATCTAGTACTTGCAAGCCATTACAAGCAATTATGGGATCTACTCTTTAAACAAAGAGTAGATTTAGTTATGACAAATACCATGACACTAAAAAAAGAATTAAAAAACTCAGGGTATGGCGTAAACCAAGTTTCTAAAATGCTACATATTAATCGCTTTCCCTCTGCACTACAGCTCGCTGCCAATAAGCATATCCCTCGTAATATATGCCAGCGACTCGCCAAAGCGTTACAAAAAATAAAGCAAACGGGCATGTATGAACACATACTCACCCGCTGGCAATTGGCGATACCGCGTCAACATTTAGCTAGTCAGACAGATAATACTCCACACCCGCGACAACCCGAACAACTTTAATGTATGGCGTATTGCTGTCTCTATCTCGAATACTAAACTGACCTTGTCGAGCTGATTTAATTTTACCTAGTTGAGAGTCTGAGTCTTTTGCAAATTTAAGCGCGACCTCTCTGGCTTTCTGAGTTGCCAATTGAACCATCTGGGGTTTTATATCATTAAGCCCTGTGAACATATATTCTACACGATTTTGATAATCGTCTTGAGTAATGGCTATCCCTTGCTTTGCCAATTCACTCAATTGTGACAATGCGGTTCTCACTTTATCTGGAGAACGACTAAAAACAGTGATGCCCGCTTTGGCCACATAACGAAAACCACGCTCATTTTGACTATATTCTTGTGCAAATTTGTCTACAATCGAGGGCGCTGTAACGCTGACTTCGTCACCATTAAACCCCTGAAGCACTAAAAAAGCGCGAATTGCAGCATTTTTCTTATCGACACGCGCAATTAACACATCTAAATCATTATCCGCATCTTTATAAAAAACGGGCCAAATAACAGTATCTGCGGGCACCTCCTGCTCCGCTAACCCCTTCACTTGCACCGTTCTTTCCATTGCCTTTACATCAATGACAGTATGTTTAATCAACCAAGTACTACACACTAAGCCCAATGCTAGAACAGTCGCCGCCCCAACATGCTTTGACACGTCAGCCCTCATATCTGCTTCTCCTAAAATAATTACTCAGATCAAAGTCTAATGTAAATCAACTCGATCATTGCTAAATAAATGATAGAGTGATACCTAGCCGATGAGCCTAAGCTGAACTCGAAAAATAATTAAGGAACCTTTATGAGCGTGAAACGCATAAGTCAGTTTTTTTCCCCTCGCTCTGTTGCCGTCATTGGTGCATCTAATAACCCTAGTCGAGCCGGCTATATTGTTATGCGTAATTTGTTACAAGGCGGTTTTAAAGGGCCCATTATGCCTGTTAGCCCCAAACATAACGCTGTCCATGGTGTCTTAGCCTATCCCAATATAGACAGCTTACCGCATACACCTGATCTTGCTGTCATATGTACTAATAAAACCACCATAAATAGCATTATTGAGCAGCTCGGGAAACGTGGCTGCCAACATGCAATCGTGATTGCTGCGGGCTTAAATATGCAGCAAAAAGCCTCTTTAAAACAAATCGCAAACGCGGTTAACGTCACTTTACTTGGCCCAAATTGCCTAGGGTTACTCATCCCACATCTTGGCCTAAATGCCAGTTTTTCTCATACGGTTGCCAAACCAGGGCGACTTGCCTTTGTCTCTCAGTCTGCTGCCGTATGCTCTACAATTCTAGATTGGGCAAAAAACAAAAGAATAGGGTTCTCATATTTTATATCGGTTGGCGATTGCCTAGATATTGATTTTGACGAGCTGCTCGACTTTTTTGGCCGAGATGCTAAAACAAAAGCAATCTTGCTTTATATCGACAATATCGAGGATGTAAGACGGTTTATCTCTGCAGCTCGTGCGGCAGCATTCAGTAAACCCGTAATTGTCATAAAGACTGGCCGAACACAAGCTGGGGCTGAAGCCGCTTTTATTCATACTGGCGGTAAAACATCTGACGATGCGGTATACGATGCAATGTTCCAACGGACAGGAATGCTGCGTGTAAACGACTTAAGAGAATTGTTTGCCGCCACCCAAACCCTCGCTTTACATCCAAAACTATTACAAATCGAACAACTCACCATTTTAACCAATGGAGGAGGTCCAGGGATAATGGCAGTAGATACCCTCTTACAACGTTCAGGTAAACTGGCCCAACTTTCACAACAAACCAAAGATGCACTGAATAAAGTGATCCCGCAATCAGACATGACCTCTAACCCTGTAGATATTTTTGGTGACTCCTCCCCTAAGCGTTACCAGCAGGCACTAGAGATTTTACTTAAAGCCCCAGAGGTTAAAAACTTACTCATTATCCATACCCCTTCAGCTTTGGCTCCCAGTGAAGAGTATGCTCAAATTATCGCTACAACGCTCAATAAAATACCAAAAATGGCACGACCGTATGTCATGACTAACTTTATGGGTGAGGAAGCCGCCTACGAAGCACGCTATGAATGTGCTGAACATGCTATTCCAACTTATCGCACGCCAGAGGGAGCAGTTGGAGCCTTCATGCATTTGGTGAGTTATCGACGAAACCAAAAGCATCTAACACAAACTCCGGAATCCACTAGCGAAGATAATCAAGTAGATAGCCTGTCAGCAAAACAGCAAGTTGAACACTTCATCGAGCAAGGCTTTACACATTTATCAACTCACCTAGCCAGCCAAATACTGTGTTATTATGGCGTGAACTGTATAGAAACATTAGTTGCCCTGACCCCCAGTGAAGCTAAAGAGCAAGCTCTAGTATTGGGCTTTCCAATTGCATTGAAACTTATCAGTGCATCAATCCCGTCCAAGTCTGAAGTGGGAGGCGTAGTATTAAATCTCAATGACGCGAATGAAGTTGAGCAAACGGCTTTTGCCATGCTATTGCGTATCAAAGAAACCTATCCTGATGCTGAAATAGAAGGGTTTTCACTACAGAAAATGGCACCGCGAGCGGGTGCGCATGAGCTTCGTATCGCGGTAAAAACGGAACATAATTTTGGCCCAGTTATATTATTGGGTGAGGCTGGCACAGGCTTAGAGTTTTCTCAAGCCGCAGTATCACTCCCACCATTAAATATGAACTTAGCGAAATACCTCATTGCCGCAGCACAAGATAAAGGCGTCCTAAAAAATCGCACATTACCAGAAAAAGTTGATAAATATCGTTTATGTGCGCTATTGACCCGTGTATCTCAACTAGTGGTAGATCAGCCGAATATCCATAGTATTGAGCTTAACCCTATTTTAGCAAACTCCGGACAATTTCTCGTATTGGATGCCAATATTACGCTGCGCGCATACCAGCCACAACAAGGGAAAAAAAGACTTGCGATCAGGCCTTATCCAAAAGAGCTCGAATCACAAATCACCTTGAAAAACGAGACTATTGCAACATTACGCCCTATCAAGCCAGAAGATGAACGTGCTCATCAAGAGTTTGATCAATCACTTAGCAAAGAAGACCGATATCGACGCTTTTTTGGTGAACTTCCCCAGTTTAATCATGACCAGCTCGCCAAGATGACACAGATTGACTATGATCGTGAAATGGCATTTATTGTCTCACAACCTTATAAAAGCACCTACAAAACACTCGGGGTGTCACGGGTGTTAATGGACCCTGATAATTATAGCGCGGAATTTTCAGTCATTGTACGCTCCGATTGCCAAGGACTTGGACTTGGAAAAGTGTTAATGCAAGCTGCTATTAAACATTGCCAATCTCTTGGTGTTTCAACCATTGAAGGCATCACGCTCCCAGAGAATACCGGTATGATTGAACTATCGAAAAAGCTGGGGTTTACCGTGACTCGGGATTTTGAAGAAGGTACCGTAAATATGCGTTTAAAAATAGGTAGCGAAGCATGACTAGATATCGTACAAAAGTCGCTGCACTTTTGGCAGGTCAAGGCGCTTATCGAAAGGCTGGCGGATATCTAGATGCTTTCTTAATTACACTCATTATGATTAATGTCGTCGCCATTGTCTTGGAATCAGTCCCCGAACTAACCGCCCAATATCACCATCACTTTTTATTATTAGAGGTAACATCGGTGGGGATCTTTGCCATCGAGTACTTACTAAGACTTTGGTCATGTGTGGAGCAAACAGGCGATAAAGAACTCAACACATCCAACAGTAGAAAACGCATCAAATACCTATTTTCGCCCTTAGCGCTTATTGATTTAATGGCGATCCTCCCCTCTTTACTCATGATGTTTTTTGCATTTGATTTACGCTTCTTAAGAGTAATACGATTATTTAGAATATTTAAACTCACTCGATATTCTCGCGCTATGCAACTGTTACTCGCCGCATTTAAACAAGAAGGCAGTAGTTTGCTTGCTGCCTTTTTTATTATGTCTGTGGTACTCATTATGGCATCGTGTGGCATCTATTTACTCGAACACGATGTACAGCCTGACAAATTTGGCTCAATACCTGAGTCCATGTGGTGGGCAATGGCAACGCTAACCACCGTAGGTTACGGTGACGTTGTGCCAATTACACCCATTGGCCGGCTTTTTGGCGGCGTGATCACATTATTGAGTATGGGCATGGTGGCCATTCCCACGGGTTTACTTGCATCGAGTTTCGCTGAACAGCTTAGAAAACGTAGAGATGCATTTAATGAAGCTGTATTGCACAGCCTCCATGATGGTGCTTTAGACGAGCAAGAGCGACAACATTTGGAAACCCTACGCATAGAACTAGGGTTAAGCCCCAGCGAAGCAAATCAAGCCATCAAACTTATGACCAGTCAACGGGCATATGCGATGTATTGTAGGCATTGTGGCCACAAGCTTTAAAACCGTTGTTGCCACCCATATTTGAGCAATTCATCCACTTGCTCACCAGGCACTGGCTCACTAAACAGTGCGCCTTGAAAGTAATCACAGCCAAGTAAACGTAAAAACTTCATTTGAGCAGACGCTTCAATGCCATCGGCAACACATTGGATCCCCAAGCTGTGCGCCAAAGATAATATTGAGTGAATAATGATTTCATGTTCAGTATCAATACCAATATCTTGGATAAAGCCTTTATCAATTTTAAGGACATCAACCGGGAGTTTCTTCAAATACGTCAATGAAGCATAACTGGTGCCAAAGTCATCCATAAACAAACGACAACCAAGTACCTTCAACTGATACATGCGAGCTAACGCGTTGGGTATATCTGTCATCATTACTGGTTCTGATACCTCAAACACCACATGCTTACCATGTACCTGTGCTCGCTTTAAGATACCATCAATCTTATTTGCTAAGTCCGAATATTGAAAATCGTAAGGAGATAAGTTAACCGAAATATACAACTGTGGAGCAATCAAATGCCATTGTTTTAACTCAATTAACGCTCTTTCTAAGGTATACAGCATTAACTCTGTGATCACACCAGACTGCTGCGCTGAGTCGGATAATTCCGTTTGACTATAATTGTCGTTTTGCGGCCAATGTAACATGACTTCAAACCCATCAATCACTTTGCTCGTACCGTTGATAATGGGCTGATACAAATTACTAAATTCACTCCTTTGACATGCTATTTGTAGCATATTCTCAATTTCAATGGTCTTTTGTACCTGTTTATTAAGCTCACTTCGATAAAATTGGTAATGATTACCCCCATGTTTTATTGCATGACTTAGCGCTATTTTCGCATTATCACTCAGTGTAAACGCATCCATTGCATCTTCTGGGTACATTGCAACACCTATGCTTAATTGCATATTACAGCTTTGCTCTAATACACAAATGGGGGCATCAAAGCGACTCATTAAACAACTCACATAACGTATCACCTGAGACACATCATCAACTTGTTCCATGAGTACATAAAACGCTTTATTGACGCCAATGGCTAAACTGTCTTGGTCTCGAAAGCAGCATTGCAATGTCGTCGCCAATTGTTGTACCAGCGCTTCAAAAAAATCTCGATCGTAACTGTCTTGGTAATGTTGTAAACGCTTAAAACGGATCGCTAATACCGCCACCGGTTGCGTATTATGATTTTGCTCAATGGCATGATGCGTTCTATCAATAAATAAGGCTTTATTAGGTAGCTGTGTTAATGCGTCATAATTCGCTAATTGATATAGTTCTTTCTCTGTACGCTTTTGCGAAGATATATCAGTTAAAACAACAACATAATTATGTAAATCGCCTTGTAACCCATCCACAGCACTTATTTTTATCAACACATGACATGTTTGATTATTCGCTAATACTAATTGCTCTTCAGCACTAATATGCTCCCCCACGTTTAATTGGGTCATTTTACGTAAATAGTCCATGCGCGTATGACGGCTAAGGCCCAAATGTAAATTAGTGCTGGATTTTGGCTCAGCCTCAATGTTGAAGGCATGCTGTAGTGCGGTATTACATGCTTGGATACGCAAGTTCTTATCCAAAATAAACACCCAGTCACGGGTTTTTTCAAAGGCGGCACCAAATAATCGTGCTCGTTCTTCAAACATTCGTTCTCTGGTCAAGTTCGTATATGTACCCGTCACGCGTTCAGGTGTGCCGTCATGCCAAGCCATCACTTTGCCAAAGTCTTTATACCAACGCCAATGCCCTTTTGCATGTTTAAGTCGATAGGTACAATTGAAGACACCTTTATTGGTCGACACGAACTCCAACCACTCGAGTCGAAATATACCTCTATCATGCGGGTGAATTAGCTGTAAATACTCATCGAGACCAATATTATTTTGCGCATACTCTAATTCTGAAAATAACCGAGGTTGATAAATCAACTGACTTTGTAAGTGCCAATCCCATACGCCAGATCCACTACTTTCAAGCGCAAGCTTTAAACGGGCTTCACTATTTTGCGTCTCCCTATGCGCCGCAATGATCATCTGCTCAATACGACTTTTTCGGTATAGCCACAAGCCAAAAATAAACAATGCCAACATCAAATAAATGACTAAGGCGGTCGGTGAGCGCCAAACTGGATAGTTGACACGAATATTCAATTTTGCGGGTTTCGTATAATCTCCAGTTAAAGGGTCTTTTGCCCACACTTTTAATTGATAATGTCCTGGATTAAGCTTAGGAAAAGTAACGCGATTATTGCCACGTGTGAGAATCTTTTGCCCACCCGATATTTGATACTCATACACAATGCCTTGCTGATAATTGAATACCATGGCCGAAAATGCGACTTCAAGGCCAATATCATCATGATTCAACACAATATCACCGAAGGTTTTTAAACCATATGAATGTAATTTTCGTGACATGAGGTCCACAGAGGTGATGTTAACACGAGATAGTAAGGGTTCATGAGGGCGGTTTTTTTGGGGATCAAAAATAGTAAAACCTTTTAAGGAGCCATAAACAATCCGACCATCCGATAATTTTAATGATGAGCCACCATTAAACTCATTGGTAAACAAACCATCATTGATGGTAAATTGCTGCATATGTAAGTTATCCGGGTCCAAACGCCAAATTCCCTTATGTGACGACATCCAAATCATTTGTGCATCATCTTGGCGCATCCCATACATTGGGGTTCCCAGTTTTAGCTTTTTTAAATCAATTGTATGAACAACTTCAAAACCATCTAGAGATAAACCAACTAAGCCAAAGTTTGAAAAAGCCAACCACAGGATATTATTCTTATCGACGCTATAAGTTAATAGGGAAACGGGAAGGTTTTCATTTGCATCTGGTACAGAGTAAATAATATCTAACTCAGAAGTATCTGGGTCCATTCTGTATAAAATACCACCAGAGTAATATAGGGGGTACGTAGGCTCATCAGGTAAAGGCGGTAAAAAACCATAAGACAAAAACGGGTTTCTCGACCCAATATCCCCCTCAAGCTTCTGTAATAACTCTTTTTCAATGTCATAATAAAAAAAGCCTTCGCTTGGGTGGATAAAATATAACTTCCCATTAGGCATCAAAAGTGTCCCAAACAAAAATCCATCAATGACTTTTTGCTGCTCACTATTTTTGACTATGGGCCGGTTGACTTCGTAGGTATTTGGGTCAAAGATATATAACCCTCGGTTACTTTCGAGCCAAATTTTATCTTTATATAAGAAAGTACGAGAAATAGAAAACTCTGGCATCACCAGTTCTCCCATGTACCCTTTGAGATAAGCAACTGTTTCATTGCTCGCAATATCATAACTTGTCAGGCCATCATTGGTTGATGCCCAAATTTTGCCTTTATATTCCAGTAAGGACCACACAGTCGAATGGGAAAATCCAGTTCCATTTACTGAGCTGTTGTTTACGTTTTTAAACTGCGTTTTTTGTTTGGGAATATAAAAGGCCCCATCACGTTTAGTGGCAAGCCATAAAGCCCCATATTTATCCTCCAAAAAATCAATGATGCTTTTGTCTGTTAATGTATATTGGCTAGTCGCTATACGTTCATCTCTCGTCAGTGTGCCATCAGAAAGACGATAGTGCATGAGTCCTTTATCTGTTCCCAATAATAGAGCTTCAGGTTTTACGGCTATTTTCCAAACATTCATATCATATAAAAGTTGCCTCCCCTGCCAATCGTGAGTCCCCTCGTCTAATTTCTCTAAGTGTGCAATATTTACTTCATATAGTCCGTTAACTGCACCAACAAGCAATTTATCATTGCCTAAAAGCGCCAAAGATTTAGTATGCTGTTGTAAGTTATGAGCTGGATTGTTGACATGTGTAATGTGACTTAACACCTTTGAATCAAGGTTATATGCGAATGCACCTTCTGACGTCGCAATAAATAAATGGTTTCCTTTACGCAGTAGCTTCCTAACAAAACCTGACTGCTTATTGATCGGAAGAGTCACCTCTATAGATACATCACCCGATGCAATATCCAATAACGCAACATTATCTCCGCGCCCCAGCCAAAGCTGTTCATCGTTTTTTGCCAGCATTTGATTGACTGATTGCTCTATCATTTCTTCTTGAGATTTAACGGCTTGCAAATATTTTTGGTATACATCTAAGACGGGATCATAGCTGTAGAGACCTAAGCGACTTGACGCTATCCAAATGCGGTTTAGTGGGTCTTGGTAAATTCGATCGATGACAACTTCTTCAAGCTCACCTTGCGGACCTTTAACACGTAAGACTTGATATCCATCGTATCTATTTAAACCGCCTTCAGTAGATAGCCAGAGGTAACCTTTGTTGTCTATGATGAGCGTATTTACATAGCTTTGCGATAACCCCTCAGAAGGAGATAATCGTTTTATTTCAGCTGTAACACTAAAACTCAAAATGATCAGTAAAATATATAAAAATACCAAAGATCTCATAAACGACAGTTAACAATTATTTATAGATACACATCGCCACAATATCACGTTTTTGCCTCACGTAATTAGCAAAACTAATCGATAAATGCTCAGGCATGCTTAATGCTCGTTCAAAACCTAACCCCTGATAAAACGGCTCAAGGCCACGATATACAAAAGTGTAAATGCGACAGTGCTGCGATGCTACCGCGGTGACGACTAGCTGCCTTGCCACACCTTGTGATCTAAATGCAGGGTCAACAAATACGGTCGATAAGAAAAGGACTTCACCTTTATGTTGTACTCTACATGCTGCAATGATTCTGTCGGACTTCGCAACCCAACATTGATCTTGTTTGTTCGCCCACCCCCTTACTGAGAATTGCTTATAAAACTTATTTACCAAAGGGACTGCTATGGGCTGCAAACAATGAACCGAGTACACTATGACCCTGCAAGCATAATACTAAGATAATACTCAAATCGCTGTTTTAAAAAGGTCTGCTCTGACACCGGGCGGCTATTAATGGTGTCGTACACCATTTCTCTAGAGCGCTTTCCACGTTTAATTTGATATGCCCAAAATGACGATTCATATTCTAACTGGATTTGATACTTTTCATGACGAGGTAATTTGCAAAGATTAAAACTCATAATGACATTATTGCAGAAGTAAACATTTTGCTAGTGTAACATAAATTATTAATTTGCTAGACTGAGATATGCAACACCTGTGAACAGCCTGAAATAATAATAAAATAACAGGACCTATGAACATTACACTGCGCGCCTTGGCATTATGCCTTTTAATTTTTAGCTCTACTGCAATTAGTAGCAATACCTTATTGTTTAATCGTCCTGCAGATAACCCTCAGTCTCGGTATGTCATTGAATTAATGACGTTAGTCTACAAAGAGCTTGGCTATTCATTAAAGGTGATAGACTTCAATCATCAAAGTGCTTTAGTCGCCGCTAATGAAGGGGTATTAGATGGTCAGTTAGGGAGAGTTGATAGTGTAACTGAGCAGTACCCTGCATTAATGCAAATTAGTTTCCCAATTATGCATGCTAACCTGCAACTTCTCAGTTACTGTAAAACCTGTTCTATGTTTGGATCCGAGTCCATCGTTATTATAAGCTCTTATGTAGCGCCAGAAGCCTATTTAAAAGATCAGAATTATCAAGGGGAAATCATTAAAGTTAAGAGTAGCTCTGCACAGCTTAACCTTCTTATACAAAAAAAAGTCAGTGCAGCCCTTGTCGTCGAGTTTCATGTAAAAAAATATAGAGAAAAGCTACAGTCACTGGATATCACCAGCAAAACATTACACAAAATCAATATCTATCATTATTTACACAAAAAGCACGCTAAGCTAGTTCCTCAAATTAATCACATTTTAGGAACTATGGCTAAGGAAGGTACGATCGCTATGCTCAAGCAAAAGTATGGCATTTAAAAATCAAGTTGTTGCTGCTCTTTATTACCCTTTGTGGCTGTATTACTGCTTGTTTTCTTTTTTAAGTAGCGCTGATACCTTTGCTGACATAAAATCACAACCGCGCGTTTTTGTTGATCTGTTAGTTGCCCCCAAGTAAACCGCTCATCTCTGCTACGATAACAGCCTTTGCAATAGCCCCTATTATTTACTTCGCATATCCCTTTACACGGACTTGGGATCTCAAATATTTCAATTTGTTCCACACACTCTCACTACATGTCGAATTTATACTGATAAATGAAGCCATAGCACTGTGCTTAGTTGAGTCTAAAATCAGACGACCTAAAGAAACTCAGTATCCGCCTATCTAGAGTATAAACCTATTTTGTATGATAAATCACCAAACCTAAGAAACATGATTTTATAAAACAAAAAACGCCACATTAAATGTGGCGTTTTCCAATGAAAGCTGTTGCTCGTTGTTATTATGTCACTTTACGTTTTAAAGGTTCAGCGTACATATCCAACACTTGCTTTTTTAACTCTTCGGGCACTAGCTCTAGCCAACTCATAAAATCAAGTTGCTCTTCATCTGACACCTCATGCTTATTTCCAGCGGCAATGTAGTTACTGGGATGCAAAAAATACTGTCCAATAATTTGTTTATCTATGGTTTCTGCTAACATTTCGGGTGAGTCACACTGTTCAGTGATCGGTTGCCCAAAAGAAATATGAACATGCCCTTTATCTGAACGGATCCCCTCAAGAATACTCTCTATATCTTCTCCGTCAGCCTTAACGTAGCTCCCGTGTTGTTGCTTGTGCACTAACTCTTTTGCTTTGGCAACCGCACAGGGTTCATACTGATAAGAAATAGACACAGGAACAATCTTTAACTGCTTTATATACTCACTAAAAGGCAGTTTTTGTTTTCTTCCATACAGCTGTAACATTTTAAGTAACGCAGGATCAGTTTGATCCACCCCATCTTTCGCACGACCTTCTTTCTGTGCGATCCAAATAGACTGCCCGGAGTCCAAAGAATCAAAAATATAACTTGAAAGATGTGAGAGTGCTTTTAGCATCTCTTTAGGCGCCTTTGCTGAGCGCTTTACTATAAAGCTTTTGTTTAACCTCATTAATTCCGTGATGTAAGGTACTTGTAGTAAGTTATCACCAATTGCGATACGCACTGTATTCATATTATGACTGTGCAAACCCCAGTTCATTAGTGCAGGGTCCAGTACAATATCTCTATGGTTAGAAATAAACAAATATGCAGACTCTTTATCCAACGAATCAAGGCCTGAATATGTCACTTTACTCGTTGTATTGTGTATCAGCATTTCTAAATAACGCGCAACTTCATTTTGCACTTGTTTAACCGTGTTGAAGTCTCCCCATTTACGACGTAATTGACTACGCACAAGAGGGCGGCACAATGCAGACCATCTGCTTAACCATGTAGGTAAAGTATGTGTCGTGATCACATCAATGAAGCTATTGTCTGCGAGCAACCGACTTAATGCCGCGGCAACTTCTTCATCATTGTAAGGTCTTATATCTGCGTATTTATCCACTCAACGGCTCTTTTTGTCAAAAATTAAACGAAATAACGGGACTATTTTATCTTGCTATTGGCTGTTAAGCTAAGATTAACAAGTCTGACCACCATTGCAAGTAATACTACTGCATTGAAACATAATGACTTTTAGTCCATTTAATAAAGAGCAGCCGTAACATTAATAAAGACAGTATTATTGCACAGCCAGTGGAAAACCAATGAGGTAATATTTCATGCTGCATAATCATTGTCGAATTCACTTCAAATCCATAGTAATCAACTAAATAGTCTGTCAAAAAGCCAAATGCAATCGCAACGCCTATCACGCCTATTAAATACGCGAAAACGGCTCTTTGCCCTAACTCTTTACCCACCACACCCAGTGTGGCAATATTCGTTGCCGGCCCTGCCAACATAAATACCAACACCGCACCTGGTGACACACCAGCCAGCAATAGCCCTGCCGCAATCGGTGTTGAAGCTGTTGCACATATATACATTGGAATGCTTACTAAGACCACCACCAGCATGGCAATAATCCCATTCCCCCACTGACTGAGAAACGAAGTCGGCACAAATGTTTGCACCAACGCAGCAAAAAAGAGTCCTATCATTAACCAAACCATGGTATCTGATAATAATTTGTTTGAACTGAACTTAACGGCTTGCCACACCTTATTTAAAAGTACATTTTGTTCAGGTTTGGAAGCTTGAGATGCGCAACACGAACTAACTGTCGCGGCATCATCGTGTTGCACCTTTTTCTTATGTTCAAGCTGTGTTTGAGTAAGCGTCTGTGTTTGAGCAGGTGTTACAGAGTCACAACATACCGCACTTTGTCTAGGTTGTGGCTTTGCAGAAGCGCAGCAGCTAGATGAGGTACTTCCCTCTTTTTCATCAAGGTTTTGTGTGCTGTTGCTAGAAAGCGTATTACATTCTCGGTCTGTGTTTATCGGCTTTTCACTGCCGACAAGTATCCCTGCAACTATCGCACTCGTGACTGCTGCAATAGGCCGAATAATCGCCAGAAAAGGTCCTAATAAGACGTAAGATACCGAGACTGAATCTACCCCAGTTTCTGGTGTTGAGACCAAAAAGGCAGTAGTTGCACTCTTTGATCCGCCTGCTCGCCTTAAGCCCACAGCTGCAGGAATAACACCGCAAGAGCATAACGGCATAGGAGCTCCAATGAGTGCGGCTTTAATGGTAGTCCATATCCCTTCTTTCCCTAAATGACGCTGCAAAAAATTAGCTGGTATAAAAACATTTAGTATTCCCGCTAATAATAACCCTAACATAAGCCAAGGGGCCGATAGTAAAAACAGCGCCCAAAAGTTATTAATTAATATCATCTATTTCCTCTAAAGCCGTTAATATTGAACAAGAGTCAGCACTTTCTTTACCGCCACAGCAGCGGTCAGCCAAAAACGTTAATGAACGTTCAAATCTCTGCAATTCATTAATTTTTTTTTGCACCAAATCTCGCTTTTGCAGCGTAATATACTTTACTTCTTCACAGCGGTGTTGATGCTTATCAATTTGAATATTCAACAACTCCTGAATTTCTCGTAGACTAAAGCCAACGTCTTTCGCTCTCAGTATAAAGTGCATTTGCTGTAAGTGCATTTGGGTATAAACTCTATAACCAGACTCAGTACGTGAAGATGGCGCTAGTAATCCATGCGCTTCATAGTAACGCAACGTATCTGTACTCACGCCTAGTGCCTTTGCGAACTGACCAATTTTCATATCTTCCTCCTGAGTATGATAGAGTATAAACCTTAGAGTAAACCCCAAGGTCAAGCATAGCAAAGGTCGTTTATGAAAATAGTTCTTCTCGACGCCAAAACATTGGCAAATAACCCCCTCACTCCGATTGAATTATTGGGCGAGTTAACTTCTTACCAAATCACGGATGGCGCTCAGGTTGTCACTCGCTGTATGGACGCTGACATTATTATTACGAATAAAGTCGTTATCAACGCAGAGACATTATCAGCACTACCTAAACTAAAACTCATTTGCGTGGCTGCAACTGGCACAAACAATATCGACCTCGTTGCCGCTAAAGCACACGGTGTTGCTGTCTGTAATGTGGCAGGGTATTCCACACCAGCCGTTGTGCAACACACCTTTACCTTACTCGGTAATTTAATGGGGAATATGCACCGCTACCTTAATGACAGCAGCAATGGTTTATGGCAAAAAAGCGATATGTTTTGTAGATTAGATCATTCAATCAATGAGATTGCACATAAAAACTTTGTCATAATTGGCTATGGTACGCTGGGTCAAGCTGTTGCAACTGTTGCACGCGCGTTTGGCGCTAACGTCATTATCGCTGAACGTCCAAATGAAACATCTGTTAGGGCTGGGCGTGTTGCATTTTTAGACGCTGTGCAATCGGCTGATATTATTTCCATACATTGCCCACTTAATGAACAAACTAAAGATTTATTTGATGCTCGTGTATTTAAACAACTGAAGCCTTCTGCCGTATTGCTCAATACTGCCCGCGGCGGTATCGTTAACGAGCAAGCGCTGGTAGATGCCCTAAAACAGAAAGTTATAGCTGCTGCCGGATTTGATGTACTCACGGTAGAACCAGCACAAAATACTAACCCTTTATTAAATTACACGGGAGATAACTTACTCCTTACTCCACACAATGCATGGGCGGCCCAAGAGTCAATAAACAGGTTGATAAAGTGTATTGCTGAGAATATTACCGCTTTTCACCATGGTGGTGATATCAACCGTATTGTATAAAACACTAAGTATTAGTTAAAAATACTATTAAGTTATAAAACTTAAAAAAAAAACGTTAATAAAAACTCAAGATACTGATTTTATTGAATAAAAATATTGGCAATTTATTTGCATAAGTTTAAATAAAATGACTCTCTAGGAAAAAAAATGAAAAAACTACTTATCGCCGCATTAATAGCAACGCCGTTCTTATCTGGCTGTATCGTCGCGGTATCTGATGGTGAGGCAGAATACGGCTGGAAATCAAAGCACAGTGGCAAAAATTGGCAAGCGCATCAAAAATCCAATAGAGATAAAATAGCTAATTTGGTAAGTGGTGCCGACTACAGCGCTGTAATTCAACAGTTCGACACACCAGATTTTTCAGAGCTAGTAAGTAAAGGTGACGCCATATTTCAAGTGCTATATTTCTCAACAAACAGCAAACATTCAGACGGTAAAGTGACCAAAGATGAGTGTACTCCATTAGTATTCAAAGATGGTAAATTAATTGGGTTTGGTCAAAGCGCAGTCTCTGAGTATCTATAGCATCAGTTTATTGGTAGTGCTAAACAAATACCTGTTATTTGTTTATCACTACTACTCTCTCTTGATACTGGTGCGCTTGATACAGCGCACTATCAGCTAACTTAAACACCTGCTGTTCATTGCCTCCAAAGTCTGTCGCAATATGCACCATACCTATACTGATACTTAAATGTGCACAAATTGGTGACGTGCCATGTGCGACCATTAAGCAATCAATTGAATCATGCATATGAGATGCGGCCTCTAACGCACTTTCGCTACTATGCCCTGTTAATATCACGGCAAAGCGTACACCATCATAACGCGCAACGAACCCCTGATAAGCTTGGATAGCACAATCCAAAGAATGGGCAACTTTGACTAAGCAATCATCCCCGGCGGCATACCCATAGTGCTCATTAAATTCTTTAAAGTAGTCTATATCAATTAGCAATAAACTGAGAGATTTACTGTGTTCGGCACACAACAGATACTGTTGAGACAAGGTCTCATCAAGCAAACGCCTGTTAGGGATCTCTGTTAACCCATCAATTGATGCTAACTTCTCCAACAGATCGTTTTTCTGTTTAATTGCTAAATGATTTTTTACCCTGGCTTTTACAATTAACGGGCTAAAAGGCTTAGTAATGTAATCCATAGCTCCCATTTGTAACCCTTTCGCTTCATCATTATAGCTATTACTTGCGGAAATAATGATAACAGGGATCGCATACGTGTTCTGGTTGGCTTTCAGACGCTCAAGTAACTCGTATCCAGATATACCCGGCATGCGAATGTCTGAAATAATCAAATCAACCTTATTATCAGCTAAAAATGTTAAAGCTTGCTCCGCACTTTCGCACTGCGATATTTGATACTCTTGCGATAATGTATTGTCTAATACCACCCGATTAAGTGGATCATCATCAACAATTAGAATTCGAGCAGTCTTTTGCATTTAATCCCCTTGGCATTCAATCGCCAGATATGACTCGGTTTGTTTCAGTTTTTGCTTAAGATTGGTAACGAGCGCTTGTTCTTTAATTCCATCTGTTTTTTTTATATGCAGCTCTAGCAACTTTGCATCCTCTGCAAGCCTATTGAAACCCAAGCCTGCAGCAGCCCCTTTGATGCTGTGGGCTAATAATGCTAAGTCTATGGCTGACTGTGGCTCTTCCAGTTGTTGTATATACTCAATGCATAGCTTAGCAAACTTTTGCAACATTGTGAGCAAAAAATCTTCTTTGCCCATAACCTGTTTTAGCGCGAATGTACGATCAAAAAAACTAACTGGTGACTTCGAATACTGTGCCAGCACCTGTGTGAGTAACTCTCTCGACACTGGTTTTATCAAATGGTTATCCATACCATGTGCCAAAGCTTGATCAATTTCTTGTGCTTGCTCATTTGCTGTAAGTGCAACAATTGATACTGGCAATTCGGGAATTTCTCGGCGTAACAGTCGTGTTGCTGTATAGCCATCTAGCTCAGGCATATGAACATCCATTAATATAACGTCAGGTTGCAACTGCCTAACAAGCAAAACAACATCTTTCGCTGAGTTACACTTAACAACACTGGCTGATTGCTGCTGGAGTAAGTTCACTGTGATATCTAAATTCAATTCATTATCATCTATCACCAAGCACAGCATACCTTCAATAGTAGCTAGTTTATCATTGGCTTTTTCTGGGCTCTGTTGCTGAGCTTCAATATCATTGCGTATGCGTTGTATATAACCATCTTGCAACACACCAACCACATTTTCGTTGTGCTCAATAAATGAGTTTGAGCTATTAGGCATATAAATCCGTTGCACTAAACTCATTACCTCTTCACTCACGAGCATATCTATTATTGACGGCTCAGGTGTGACCTCACATAGTAAGTAGTCAAAATCCTGCTCTTTTAATCTCGTAATCACATGTGCGATATCTGGTTCACACTGCACATGAACATCAGCAAGTACAATGGAAGGTTTAGAACCGCCAAACCATAGAACTCTGACGTTACCTAAATTAGATTCAGCCTTAGATAAAGGTAAAGAGAAATAGAATTTGCTCCCTTGTCCATATTGACTGTGAAGTTTTATTTCACCTCCAAGTAAGGCAACTTCCTGTTTTACGATTGCAAGCCCTAGTCCAATACCTTCGTGTTTGCGCGAGAATGAATCATCACCTTGTGTGAAAGCATCAAACAGCCGCTCTTGGTTCTGCGCTTTTATCCCTACTCCCGTATCACTGACGCTAAAGCACAAGTGCTCTTCTTCCTGTTCTTTTACTGTCGTGACAGATAAAGTGATCTGGCCACTTTCTGAGTACTTAACTGCATTATTGAGTAGATTAATTAAAACCAATTTAAGTTTATTAATGTCACCCAGACGCTTAGGTGAGACAGAGCTATCTATTTGACTCACTAAAACCAAGCTTTTTTGATCACACAAAGGCTTAATTAACCGAGAACAATCATCAAATAAGTCGATTAGATTAAACTCTTTCATAACCAAGCTATCTTGATTACTTTCTACTTTTGCAAACGCCAAAATGCTATTCAGCATATTTAATAGCTGCTGGGCCGCATACGTAACTTGACTCATGTATGCCATTTGCGAACCACTGAGTCCTTGCTTTTTAATAATATCGATTAACCCAAGTACAACATTGATCGGTGTGCGGATCTCATGGCTCATATTCGCAATAAAACGACTCTTCGCCAACGTCGCGCGCTCTGCATCTAACTTTGCACGCGTTAACTGTGTAATATTCTGAAGATGAATAACAAAATACTTTGGCTGTCGTTGTTTGTCCCACACTAGCGAAACACTTAATTGCAACCAACTATAATGTCCTGGCTGGGCTAATGTAAGCTCGGCCATTTTTTGCTCATGCTTCAATAAACAGTCAAACGTTTCCACTAGTGATTGGTAACTTTCTTCAGAGAATAACGCTGATAACTGGCTACCCGCTGCTGGCGTATGCGCTGCTAAATAGCGCTTAGCAGCCTTATTTAATACTAAAACCCCCCCGTCAATTGATGCCAAAATAACACCATTTGGCGCATACTCCATGGCCGCTTTAAAGTTTTCTTCTGAAGTTTGTAAAGACTTCATAGTTTGCTGCTGCTCAGTGACATCGCGCGCGACACCAAAGCTGCCGATCAGCCGGTGCTGCTCATTATAAAAAGGTGCCAATGTCAGCATGTAACTTTTTTCATCCAAGACCAATGTCTGAGTGAGTGATCGTTGCTGCAAACGCATATACTGTTCGAGGGCTGTTAACTCTGAAAATTTATCGGTTATTTCGTGTAACTCTCGGCCGACGATTTCCTCTCTTTTTACATGTAAGAACGTCTCAAAAGCAGCGTTACAACCAATGAATGACCCATCTATATTTTTAAAGTAAATTAAATCTGGAATATTATCTAACATGGTATTAAGGAGTGATGCCTGACGCTCTTTTACATCTAAAGAACACGCAAGCGCCTTTTTTTGCGCTCGTACTTGCTCATCTAATACCAAGTTATGCTGTTTAAGCTGCTCTAATAGTGCCTGCTTTTGCATCACTACACGCTTTATTTGTGCAAACCATGGTTGCCAATCAACTGGGATCACATAATCAAATGTTGTCTTCGGCGTATGCTCTTGTAAGATCAGATACCTAACAAAGTGACTAACCGGTCGAATAAATATGCGTCCACTTAGCCAAGTAACGGCTAAAAAGGTTGCGATTATAAAACCTGTCAAAAATAACAGCTCTAAGCCAATCTCATACAAAATAGGGTTTCTAAAAGCCCGCTCACTCTGCTTGAATGCCAAATCAATAGGCCTTGCCTCTTTTTGACTGAATAAATGTACACCACCAATCCAAGGTGCCAACAATGTCATTTCATTCAGTGGCTCAAGGTTAAATTCTTTTTCAGATAACAGATTAATATGTGATTTAGTGATGAGTGTCGCTTCAGAGTCTGTTAGGGTTACCTTGTTAAGCCAAGCCTCGACCTTGTCAGCATTGTAAATTAATACCACATGTTCATTGGAGGTACTCGAACGTCGCTGTCCAATACTGAAGTACGTTTGACCGTTCACCTCAATTTTACTGCTACTATTATACGCTTTTTTTGTAAAATCTGGACTCAATTTACCATCCAGTATTGCCGTTAATAAGCGACTATCGTTACTTTCCCGGCGTTTCACAAACGCAAAGCCATTGTCTTTGATATAAGCCACAGCATCTACAGAACGGATCAAAGCTAATGCGGTGTTAAAAGCAGGGCCTAACGCCATAACCTGCTGCCATTGGCGTGTAGCGTGCGTACTTTGTAAAAATATCCCTTGCCCTATAATTTCGCCTGCACCATGGGGTAATTTACGGTAATAATAATTAGCATGCTGATCTAAGGTTGCCATAATAAATGGGTCAAAGTGATAGGTTAAAGGTTGATCTAAACTAACAAAGACGCTTTGAAATACACTATCAGCAGCAAACATAGCACGGTCTAACTGTCCGCTCAGGCGTTGAAAATGCGCAACGCGATCGTCATAGCTTCTTTCTAATTTAATGTGATAAAGGTGAAGACATAAAATCCCAGCAAGCAACATGGCAACACTTAAAGTGACTGCTATCGCACGCCGATACTTTTTGAGTGGCACAAATTCTTGTTCAAAGTCCATAAAGGATGACTGGTTCGTTCCTTATGACAAACACCTTAACCAGCAAAACACCGATAAGCAAGAGATCCGTCAATCTCTGGAGATATAAACAAAGGTGATAGAAAGCCACTCATCACAGTGACTTTCTACAAGGATAATAATACTACAAATTCTCTTCCGCAAACGAGGCTAAACGACTACGTACTACCCCATTGAGGTTAATGGTTGCACTGCCTTCGAAGTGTTTAAAACGTTCAACAATATACGTCAAACCAGAAGTTAAAGGTGTTAAGTAATTACTGTCAATTTGCGCTAAATTACCCGTACAAATGAGCTTAGTGCCCTCTCCGCAACGAGTAATAATGGTTTTTAATTGTGATGCCGTTAAGTTTTGGCTTTCATCTAAAATAACCACGGCATTTTGGATACTCCGCCCTCGCATAAAATTCACTGACTTAAACTGAATATTGGCCTTCTCCATAATATAGTTTCGACTAGAAATAGGGCTTTCATCATTTTTGTGCAGGACTTCGAGTGTATCTGTAATAGCAGCCAGCCACGGTGCCATTTTCTCTTCTTCAGTACCGGGTAAAAACCCAATGCTTTCAGCAATTTCAGGAGTATTACGCGTAACGATTACTTTATCGTAAATGCCCTTCTCAATGATCATTTCAAGTGCGCTCGCAAGAGCCAATAACGTTTTACCACACCCAGCAGGTCCCGTTAATATTACCAGCTCAATATTCGGGTCAAGCAATGCATCCATCGCCATACCTTGATACACATTTTTCGGCTGTACACCCCATGCATTCTGATGCATCAGTCGCTCAACCCCTAAATCTTTCAAAGTGATATTCGCATCATCATAGCCAGTAATGCGGGCTGCAAAATGCTCACTGTCATCGACTAAATACTCATTACAGAACACATCAGGCAACAAGCTTTTTGGAACATGATGTAATGTATAGCGGCCTTGCTGCTCCGACGTACAATCTCCCACACTTTGCCAAAAATCCCCACTAAACTTCTTATAGCCTAGGCTCAATAACTTAATATCATCAATAAGCTGGTCAGTACGGTAGTCTTCTACAAACTGCAACCCCGCACCTTTGGCTTTTAACCGCATATTGATGTCTTTGGTAACCAACACAACCTTAGTTTGTGTATGCTGCTTTTGCAGTCTTACAGCACAATTAATAATAATATGATCATTCTCGTTTCCAGGAAGACCTGAAATACTGTCTGGAAATAAGTGGTCGTTCACAATAATCAGTTTACCGCGTGACAATGGGCCTGATTCATTGCTCGATTGCACACTTGGTAAACGTACACCGTCAAGCATTTCTTCAGGAGACGCGTCTTTTAATACACCGTCTAAGCTGCGAATCGCAATTCTTGCATCACGACTAACATCGCGCTTTCGATCTTTAATATGATCTAACTCTTCAAGCACTGTCATCGGGATGACAACATCGTGCTCTTGAAATGAAAGATAAGCGAGGGGCTCGTGAAGTAGTACGTTGGTGTCAAGTACGTACATTTTTTTGTCGAGTTCTTGATCTTTTCCCATAGCGTATTCCTGTCGTTTGCAAATATTTATGCCATAGCCGATACTCTGATTCATCATCAAACATAAAGGCTATAGTCCAAGTTTAGTCTATTTGTCATAAAAGTCCGTTTTATGACAGCAGCGAAGCAAATAAATGTTCCGAATACAAATAAATCTCAATAATTTACAAGAACCACAGTAAGAATCGAGATAGGCACATTCGCTTAAAATAAACAAGATTGAACAAGCTTAAATGAACGGGTAACATAGCCGCCTTTTTTCGGGTTAAACGAGACGAACATGAATTTTTCCTTAGGTCAGCGCTGGATCAGTGATACTGAATCAGATTTAGGATTGGGCACCATCGTGGCATTAGAAGGGCGCCAAGTGACTATATTATTTCCCGCCAGTGGAGAAAACCGCGTTTACTCAATGCAAGAAGCCCCTGTGACACGCGTTGTGTTCAATCCAGGTGATGTTATTCGCAGTGCTGATGAGTGGGAACTGCAGGTGGAAACTGTTGAACCTGTCGGTGATTTATTGTGTTATCACGGTATTCGTCTCGACACCGAAGAAAAAACCACATTAAAAGAAACGTTTCTTGATCACTTTATCAAATTCAATAAACCACAAGACAGGCTATTTGCAGGTCAAGTAGATAGATTCGACCGCTACACGCTGCGCTATCAAACATGGCAACATCAGTTTGCCCGTCAGCAGTCTCATTTGAAAGGCGTTGTCGGACAAAGAGCAAGCCTGATCCCACACCAGTTATATATTGCCGATGAAGTCGGTAAACGTTTTGCACCTCGGGTGTTACTCTCTGATGAAGTGGGTCTGGGTAAAACTATCGAAGCGGGTATGATTTTACATCAACAGATCTTAACCGGTCGCGCTAACCGCGTATTAATCGTGGTACCAGAAAACTTACAACACCAATGGCTTGTAGAAATGTTACGTCGCTTTAACCTGCGCTTCTCTATTTTTGATGAAGAACGCTGTGATGAAGCCTTTGCAGATTCTCCCAACGTATTTGAAACCGAACAACTTATTTTAGTGAGTCTTGAGTTTATCGCGAAAAAGCGTCGCTGGTTTGAACAAGCGACCTTGGCAGATTGGGATTTGCTAGTGATTGACGAAGCACACCATTTAACAATAGAAAACAACAAGCCAAGCACTGAATACTCACGTATGGCAGAATTAGCACAAGATATCCCTGGGCTAATTCTCTTGACGGCAACCCCTGATCAGCTAGGCCACCGCAGCCATTTTGCACGATTACAACTACTCGACCCTGATAGATTTTACGACTACGACGCATTTGTGAGTGAAGAAAGCAAATATAAAGACGTGGCAGACGCGGCGAACCAGCTACTACAAGAAAGAGCATTAGATGAGCAAGCAAAAGCTACGCTCATTGATTTATTACAAGAAACTGATATCAGCACCCTACTCACCAGCGCGCAGGCTGGCGACGAGCAAGCCAAGCAAGAAATACTATCCATGCTATTAGATAGACATGGCACTGGCCGAATTTTGTTCCGTAACAGTCGCAGTGGCATTGACGGATACCCAGGCAGAAAACTACACAGCTACCCTGTTGAAATTCCAAAACAGTATAAAACAGCCATGTCTGTACTAGGTAATATGGGTGGGATCCAAAGCGCTGAAAAGTCTGCTGTAAGAGCTTTATTCCCAGAGAAAATTTTCCAAGAATTTGAAGGCGAAGGCAGCGGTTGGACAGCATTTGATCCGCGTGTTAATTGGTTAATTGAAACGTTAAAATCATTAAAACAAGAAAAGATATTGTTGATCTGTGCAGAAGCACAAACTGCAATTAGCCTTGAGCAAATACTGCGTGAACGTGAAGCCATTAAAGCTGCGGTATTCCACGAGGGTATGTCTATCGTCGAACGTGACCGTGCTGCAGCATTTTTCGCCGATGAGTACGACTCTGCACAAATTTTATTGTGTTCTGAAATTGGTTCAGAAGGCCGTAACTTCCAGTTTTCACATCATTTGGTATTATTTGATTTACCATTGAACCCTGATTTACTCGAACAACGGATCGGACGCTTAGACCGAATTGGACAAAAGTATGATGTAAATATTCACGTACCTTACTTTGAAAACACAGCTCAAGAAGTGCTTCTGCGTTGGTACAACGAAGGCCTGGATGCATTTGAAACCACCAGCACAACAGGACAAATGCTATACAAGGAGTTTAGCGAAGATTTACTTGAACTTATTGGCGCACATAACTGTGATGAAGATGAGCTAGACCCATTAATAGAGCAAGCAGCTAAACAAAATCAAGTATTGCGTGCACAAATGGAACAGGGCCGTGACCGGTTATTAGAACTGCATTCAAGTGGACAAGGCCATGCTGAAGCTTTGGTAGCTGAAATTGAAAAACTTGATAATGACGTGATCTTACCAGGTTACATGATCAACGTTTTCGATACCTTTGGGGTTAACCAAGAAGATAAAGGCGAGAACACCATTATTCTCAAGCCAACAGAACATATGCTTAACCCTTCTTTTCCATGTTTAAAAGAAGATGGCATCACAGTGACATTTGACCGAGATACGTCTTTATCACAAGAAGACGCACACTTTATCAGTTGGGACCACCCTATGGTGCAAGGTGCAATGGATATGATCTGTGATGATGATTTTGGCTGTGCCTCGGTTGCCTTACTGAAAAATAAAAAGTTACCAGCGGGTACCTTTTTCGTTGAACTGATCTACATCGCAGAAGCATCTGCACCTAAAGCACTCCAAGTTGGTCGCTTTTTACCGCCAACCCCGGTGCGGGTATTACTTGATAAAGCAGGTAATAACCTAGCTGATAATGTTGCTTTTGATGCATTCAATAGCCAGCTCTCTGCTGTTGGCCGTCAGACGGCAAGTAAACTCGCCAATGCATTACAAAGCGCAATTCATCCGCTCATTACCCAAGCAACAGAATTAGCGAATGTACAACTAAACACACTGACTGAAAATGCAATGGTAAAAATGCAATCAACAATGGGGGATGAGCAAGCTCGCTTAGAAGCATTGAAAGCCATTAATCCAAATATTCGAGATGAAGAAATTCAAGTGTTTACCAAGCAAAAATCAGAGCTCAGCACTTATATAGAAAAAGCACAATTAAAGCTGGACGCGATTCGCCTCATTGTTGTGTCTCACTAAACCAGGCTCAAACATCAGGTTAAGAGCCCAGTTAAAATGCCCTGTCACTCAATCAAATGACAGGGCTTTTTTGAAACTATTGATATCAAAAGATACATATAAAATTATTCATACCACTTTAGCTAAAATTTGACGATATTCTCCCATCTCCCCCATAGTTCAAACACCGCAGGGCATTCAAAAACCGTCATATTGTTTAACGCTTTTATATGCTTTACCTGCAGTAAACCATATTCAAACATACAGCTTGATGCCTCCAAATAAACATGTGCTATTTCCATAGTGATAATCGGCTTAGCTAACAATATCATTTTGAGTTCATACCAACCTTTAGGCATAGGCTGTGTTTGCAATACTAAATCAAACTCCGTATCAAATGCTTTTAAAGCATTATAAATATACCGCTGCTTATCGACTAAATTCTCAAATTGGTTTTCCCATTTCGATATTACCTCTTCAAACTCTGGATAAGAAACCAGCAATGATGTTAAGTCGCGATCAGGTTGAACAAATAACGGAGTAAGCCAATAACGATTGCTTGGTCGCAAGTCATTTAACACAGCTTCTAAAAACACACTCGCTACCCGGCCATCATCTTGCTCATGACTACGGAGTATACAAAGGTGCTCATAGGCGACTAAAACCCGTTCAATACTGTGCGAATTATTTGCATAATCAAACCATTCACCTAAACCCTTAGGTGCAATATCATAGCCCAACTCTCGCTTCGCTATTGGCCATTGATCTGCATGCTCTATCGACAACATATCGTCAACCCCTAACAGCCATTCAAGCCGACGAATTGCGCCAGGTTGCCAACGGTGATTTGGGTTAGTATTTTGCCTTGCCCACTCAAGGGCTCGATGGGTATGCTGACAATGAGACCACAAATCCCTCACGCTATTTTTCTTCGTGGGTATTCCTACATCATGCATTGCTAATGCGTAATGTATATTCCGGTCATAATCAACCTGCTTTAAATCAGTGTTCAAGTAGCGTAAAAAAAAGCCTTGGTGGATTGAGCTTATAGCGTACTTGTTTAATTGTACCAATGCACTTTGTAAACGAGGCGATGCCCTCAACTTTCCTTTGTTGTTAGCGTCTAAAGCATCATGTTGAAGTGTTCGTGAACGTGATTTTAGTATTTCCATTATTTATTTGTGCCACATCCCCCCTGGGCGATATTTGCACAGCTCCCTAATTCCATTTATGAACAAAGTACCGTATTTATTGTCCTCATAAATACAGCTATAAATACACACCTTTAATTGTACATTTATTAATAAGTAGCATACCAATAGAGTATTGCGATATAAATAAATCTAAATTTAAATTTAAATTTGACATAAAAAGAGTCACTCTGCGAGTAAAAGTAAGTAAAAGTTTTCCAAGCAATATAAAAGCGACCAATGTCCTATGGTAAATTTTGTTACACAGTGGGTAGGATAATATTAATATGGATAAAAATCAAAAACACATGAGTGAACAGCCTAAACAAGTATCAACTTCTACTACAACACCTCAGCAATACATTGGGGTCTGGGTACATGATGTATATGTGAGTTTTACAGAGCGAAAAGCATTTCGTGAAGATATCGATTTAAATCTTTCCGATCTTTCATATAACCTATTGATTTGCCTTATTATAAAATCACCAACCCCTCTTTCATCCCGTGAGTTACTTGACTTAGTTTGGGGTAAAGTAGTCACCGCTGACGAAAATGTTAAACAACGAATCTGTATATTACGCAAACAATTAGAGCATCCTGAAAAGTATAATTATATAAAAAATAGGCGAGGCCATGGCTATTATATTGATGCGCCTTTAAAATGGAAAAAAAACAACTTAATTCAGATCCTTAAGAAAAAAACAAACCATCAAAAAGTTGTATTGAGTAGTTCGATTAGTGTTGTTATTTTCATTATCCTACTATTGGCATCGAACGAAAATCAAACTAACACCACACATATTGCGAAAATAACATCAGATAGCGTACACCTTGCAACGAAAACTAAAGACCTTGCATTTTGTCTTGACGGGTTTGATGATTATATAGAGCTAGCGAATCAAGATATTTTGGATGTTGGGCTTGGTGACTTTTCTATTACGGCATGGATACGCACCAAAGCGCTCGGTCAGCACATCATTATAGATAAACAATTCGGGGACCAAATCTCAGATGCACGTGGCTACGCTTTTTATATTGATGATGGTTATATCGCTTTACAGCTCGCTGATGAAGGAGGTACTTGGTACTGTCAAGAAACGGACTCATCTTGCACCTTTTACAACTCTCAAGCATTTGCTGCTGACAATCAATGGCACCATGTCGCCGTCTCTATAGACAGAGATAAAGTTGATGGTATTCGCTTTTACCTCAATGGTGAGCATATCGACAGCCATGACCCTACCAATAGACAGGGCTCATTAAGTAATAGTATGCCTTTAAGGATTGGCAGCCGCTCCTCTTATATATCTGGTCTATTTCAAGGTGCAATCGGAGAAGTTGTATTACACCACAAAGTACTCACGCCTCCCGCAATACAAGCACATTTTCATGCGGGAAACTCTAGGCATTGTTACAACATTGCTCAAAAAGGAGGAGTAGTGCTCTAACACCGCAGCTCACTTTTTTCAAAAACAGAGTGTTAATTACAAGTTAGGCCACCCATTTCAGATTCATAGATTTAACCCTTTATGATTTTTTAAAATATAGCTAGAATAGCCCGCCTGATTTGACCTAGGGTGATCCTGTGCTTTTAAACTACGCGCCGCCGTGCGACCCATATTTAGAAATTCTCTATCAAGATGACTTTATGCTGGTTATCAATAAACCAAGTGGGTTATTAACAGTGCCAGGCAAAGATCCCAAACATGCCGACTGTGCAATCGCACGAGTTAATAGGGTATTTCCGAGCGCACGTATTGTTCATCGCCTTGATATGGCAACTTCTGGTGTGCTGTGTTTAGCAATGAGTAAAGAAGCGCACCGGTTTTTAAGCATACAATTCCAAGACCGCCTAACCAATAAACACTATATTGCTCGCGTTCACGGGCAATTAGCCTCAAAAACGGGTTCCATTGACTTACCGCTGATATGTGACTGGCCAAATAGGCCAAAACAAATGGTCTGTCATGATACAGGGAAACCCTCTCTTACACATTATCAAGTGCTTGAGAGTGAACCCAATGCAACCCGCGTAAAGTTGACACCAATCACTGGTCGCTCACATCAATTACGCGTTCATATGTTATCGCTAGGGAATGTGATCTTGGGTGACCGGCTGTATGCCACAGGAGACGCCCTAGTAGCAGCTGAACGCTTGCAACTGCACGCCGAAATGCTCCAGATCAGTCATCCAGCTACTGAGCAACTCATGACATTTGAAGCACCAGTGCCCTTTTAGCCTGTTTGCTCATTCGGTGACTGACTAAGTACCTTCACCTCTGGTGCACTCTGTTAAACAAATCTAACGCGCTGGAGGTCATAGCCCTAACCCCAGCCAATGGGAAATCAGGAGTAAACTTGCTTGAATGTAGTGAAGGAAGTGTGAGCCATTGCTTAACATTTTTCTGATATTTACTCCTATCTACAATTCACTCGACGCCAGTTTGTATCAAGCAAAAGCACAAAGGCGCAATCCTTAAGTCATGAAAAGGAGTCGCCATAATTTACATGAAAATGCAGGTGCTTTGAATCCTGATAATCACCTAAGTTAGTTAATACCCGGCATGCACCATGTTCCGCTTCTACTTGTTTGGCAACTTGTGTCACCAATGCCATTACCGCGTGCACAATAGTCGCGTCGTAATTAGCTAGGTCAGTCAAGGAGGGGACATGAACTTTTGGGATCACCACAATATGCACAGGCCAAAATGGTTTGGTATGATGAAAGGCTATGGCGTCAGTTGTTTCGGCAACAACATTAACGGCCGTTTTTTTACTTAAAACCTGCTCGCAATAAAAATCATCCATGTTTATATTTCCTTTAAAATAGGCTCAACCTTACATTATATTAGCCTATGAATAGCCACTCTAGGATAAATCTTTCCCAATCCAAACCACTTTGCCAATTATTTCAAGTTGATCAAGCTCATGTGCTTGTACATGCTGTTCTACGTATTCTTTATTATCACTAATCAAGCGTACTGAGCCATCAATATATTGCTGTAAACGTTTTGCATAAAGCTCTTCCCCTAATCTAACAACGTAGATCAATCCTTCGCTCAGCTTTTTATCGGATAAATCTACCAAGATAGTATTATTGTTATGAATGGTTGGCTCCATTGAGTCACCTTTAGCAAATACAACAGCCAACTGACTCTTATCCAAGTTCTTATAGTCAATCCACTTTTTCCTAAAAGCAAGATGGCGTTCAACCAAAGCTGCATCGTTAAATGCGCCATACCCTGTACTAACCGAAATGTGATACCCCGGCACTAATACAAACTTTTCTTGAAATTCGTCCACACTCACAACACATTGACTCAGTAATGGTGAGGTTGAATTATCACTAGGCTGGTTATCTTCCCCCTTAACCAACCACAAAAAATCTGTCTTCGACTCTTGTGCTATTCGTTCAATAATACTGAGCTTAGGATCTTCACCCTTCAATATTCTACGCAGAGTCCCTTCAGAAACACCTATTTTTGACGCAAACGTGCGTATACTGTCAGGTTTTATCGCTTGCTCCACACGCGTGGCAAATGACGCACGTGGATGCTCATCGCTAAAAACACTTTCACTAAAACTTTCAGACATATAGATAAAGCCTTATAAATAATTCAAGGTAATTCAAACGCATTTATAAATATAAGCAAATGAGAATGCATAAAAAGTTACAAATAACATTTGCAGTGCGTAACTTTTGAATCTATAATTCAAAAAAATACGCAGCAAGTAACGTATTAAGTCGTCATTAAAAACAATAATTGCGTATTTAATGCTGCATTATACACCTATTTATAGCATTTTTCATACTATAAATACATTAATGCGTAATAAATGAAGGAGAATATGAATTATGCAAAAAAACACCCCAGCTAGAATTAACAGAACACCCAGAGGCTCAGACATTTTAAAGTTCGCACGGAAAAGTCGCGGATATACGCAAGCTGAATCAGCTGCAAATTACGGTATTGAAGAGCGTACACTTCGTCGCTGGGAAAATAACGAATTCAATCCTCGTTGGAATGATGTTATTGGATTAGTCGAAGACGTTTATTTACTTGATATTACGAATATTATTATCGGGATGAAAAAGCCGAATTCATAGTATGAACAAAAGCTATGGTATAATACCAAGAAAAAGCGTAACAATAATGCATAACCTAAACAGTAGAGATATTCCTAAAGCAACACCAAAAACACATAGCCCAATTGGCCGTTGGATTGGCTCTGTGATCCTAAAAGTAATGGGGTGGCGAATTGAAGGGACTTTTCCCAGCGATGCAAAGTTCATTGCAGCCATTGCACCTCATACATCAAATTGGGACTTTGTCATTGCCATTGCGGTCAAACTAAAACTCGACCTCAAAGTACAATTCCTTGGTAAACATAGTATTTTTATAGGGCCTTTCGGATACTTGTTAAAGAAATTGGCCGGTATTGCTGTTGACCGCAGCGCGGCCCATGGGGTTGTGGAGCAAATCACCCAACAATTTAACCAACAAGACGCGCTGATATTAGGGTTAGCGCCAGAAGGGACTCGTAAATATACTAAACTGTGGAAAACAGGCTTTTTATATATGGCAAGCGCAGCTAATGTGCCAGTTGTTCCAATGCGATTAGATTACCGCTCAAAAACCTTTACGGTATTACCAGCATTGAATATAACTCACGATATAGAGTCTGAGCTAACACGGTTTAAACAACTATTTCCTAAAGAGGTGGCAAAATATCCTTCCCAAGTATCTGACTGATCGGGTTGTTCACCTTGTACCCTTTGGCTAGTAGTTTTGACTTATTCTATACTTAGCGTTCCTCACTACGAAATAAGAATAAAGTACAATGAAGCTTAAATACATGTTATTTAGCCTAGCACTTGCCAGCATGTCAACGGCCTATGCCCAGACTACACTCCTATCAGCCAAGGCATACCTTGATGTAAAAAGTGGTAAACTGATCGACAACCCCACTCTATTAATAGAAAACAAAAAAATCGTTAGAGTATCAACACAAGGCCAATTGCGCCCTCCCAAGGGTGCGATAGTGATAAACTTACCAAATAAAATACTCCTGCCCGGCTTAATGGATATGCATGTGCACCTTACGACAGACGCGACAGATAATTTTTTAGCATCTCGTAATTACTCTATTCCCCGGCAAACCGTTAAAGCTGTAAAAAATGCCAAAATAACATTGCTCGCAGGCTTCACAACCGTGCGTAATTTAGGTGCTGCGGGGTATAGCGTCATAGCAACCCGTGACGGT
Organism: Pseudoalteromonas aurantia; assembly: GCF_005886875.1. Lineage (GTDB taxonomy): Bacteria > Pseudomonadota > Gammaproteobacteria > Enterobacterales > Alteromonadaceae > Pseudoalteromonas > Pseudoalteromonas aurantia_A. The sequence goes on from NZ_PNBY01000074.1 coordinate 36,164, forward strand.
ATCAATGCCAATGAAATACCTGGCCCACGAATATTTAGTGCTGGACATGCCATTTCTATCACCGGCGGTCATTGCGACGATAATTTCAGTGCGCCAGAGAAAAAGTTACGCTCAGGGGGAGTCGCTGACGGGCCGTGGGCAGTCCGTGCTAAAGTAAGAGAAAATATAAAATATGGTGCTAACACCATTAAAGTATGTGCTACCGGCGGTGTCTTCTCAAAAGGTACTAAAGTAGGTGTACAACAATTTAGTGAACAAGAGCTCAAAGCCGCCGCAGATGAAGCGCACCTTAGAGGACTCGTCATTGCTGCACACGCGCATGGGACAAGTGGTATTAAAGCCGCGATCCGTGCCGGTATTGATAGCATTGAACACTGTAGCTTTATGGACAAAGAAGCAATTCAACTGGCCCTTAAGCACGGTACTTTTTTATCGTGTGATATCTACAATACCGAATATACATTAGCCTTTGGCGAGGCAAATGGTGTACCGCAAGAAAATATAAATAAAGAAAAACTTGTTTCTAAAGCGCAACGCGATAGCTTCACTAAAGCGGTTAATGCTGGCCTAAAAATGGTCTTTGGCTCCGATGCGGCAATTTACCCTCATGGGGATAACGCAAAGCAATTTTCTCGTATGGTAAAATTTGGTATGACGCCTTTACAAGCAATTCAATCGTCGACAATCAATAGTGCCGATTTACTCAAACTAGATAATGTAGGGCAAATCAAAGCTGGTTTTATGGCTGATATCATTGCAGTGGATGAAAACCCCCTAAAGAACATATCAACCCTTGAACAGGTCCGATTTGTAATGAAAGAAGGCACTGTTTTTAAACAATAATCGATCAAATCAAAGAGAAAAGCGCCTGTAAGTTTCCATAAAGGCGCTTTTATCACTTATAAATAATGGAAGCTATTTTAACAGTCGAGGTTATTTACATACACCTAAGTCAGTCCACACCTTCCAGTTGTTGCCAACATTGGAGTTTTGTTCTGGGTTTTTGTTACTGTGCCACCAGTTATTACTATATTTTTTGCCATTGTACGATACTAGCGTACCTGGCTTACTGTATGTTTTACTCGCAGACCATGCTTCAATCCCGTCACAACCAGACACTACGTCACCATCAGTAACCGTGATTGATTTATTAAAGCTTGATGCTGCCCCTTCGTTATCCGTAACTGTTAGTTCAATCGCATAGGTACCGGCTGTAGCAAATGTGTATGATGTTGCAGAACCAGTCGCAACTTGGCCTGCAATATTCCAATCAAACTGTGTGATTTGACCATCCGCATCTCGGCTGCTGCTAGCATCAAATGAACAACTCAGTGCTGTACACTGTGTATCAAATTGCGCAATGGGTGCTTGGTTTTGTGCCGAACCAGCACAGCCATTTTGCGTTAAGTAATCTGTTGCTGCCTTCGCTTGAACTAAACCATAGCCAAACTGATGATCACGCCCTACGCTGCCTAAATCAACCGTTGTTGCATTCAAAGCGTTACGAATTTCTACGTTAGTACATTGTGTATGGTTGCTCCAAACTAATGCAGCAACACCTGCAACGTGCGGACTTGCCATAGATGTACCCGACTTAACGTCGTAATCTGAAATGCTTTCAAGTTGTGCTGTAACTTGCGATGCAACATACGGCTTCAAGCTATTTCCCGAAGCTTGCGTTAACGCTAATACAGGAATTGTTACACCATGATTCGCGTTATCTCCCAAAGTACCACCAAAAGAACCCGCCGCGTTGTTATACACTAATGCAGCAATACCGCCACCAGCTTGACAGTTCAACGCTTTACTAGCGAAAGTCGCGCCACCACGCTCAATTAAACAAATTTTTGCAGGGGCTGTACATGTACTAAGTGCTTGGCCACAATCCGCAAGTTCAGCTGTTAGCTTACCTTCTACTGAATGTGTCATACCACTGGCACTAAATGCTGAACCACCTGATACCGTCACACCCGCAACAACACCTGTTCCTCTAGGCACAGTTGACAAAACATCGGTGCCTGGGCCTGAAATCTCAACTTGCGCATTATACTGAGACGAATCATTTTTGTTACGGTCTCTATCAATATTAGCTACAGATACAACGCTGTCATAACTTGCCGGATAGCTAAGTGTTGCGTCACCACCATTACCAGCCGCCGCGATGATCAAAACACCTTTGTTGTAGGCCGCATTTAGACGATCTTCTAAGTATTGGCTTTTTGAAGCCCCCCCTAAGCTCATGTTAATTACTTTTGCGCCATTTTCGACACAATTATCTACAGCACGACCAATTCGCGAATTTAGACCTTGTTTGCCTTCATCATCAAAGACACGCACAGAATGAATGCCCACTTTATTACTTGGTAATACACCGACAACCCCCACGCTGTTGTTAATTGCGGCAATCGAACCTGCAACGTGCGTCCCGTGGCCTGATCCATCTTTGTACCATAAACCAACAGCCGCATCAGCAAAGCCGGTTGCGTTTTGTGGCAAATCGGGATGGCCTAAGTCATAGCCTGAATCAATGATACATACCTTGATTTGATCTACATTCGTATCTGATACTAAATTAGCTTGTACTTGCGCAATGCCATAAGGGCTTGTCTGTGATGTTGAAAATGGCGTGTATTCGAAGTCTTCTTCGATGTAAGCAAACTGGCCTGACGCATTCATTAATGCAACTTGCTCTTCAGTTAATGTCATCGTAACGACTTGCTCTGCGACATTTGACACCAAAGTATCAACAATATTCTGATTCATCACATCATTAATTGTATGCTGTGCTTGTGTGTTTAGCTGTTGAGTGTGAGCTTGAGTGCCCTTGTTCATTTTAACAATATATGTTTGCTCGGCATGAGCTTGGTTTGAAAAGCTGCTGGCAGCGATTAATGACAATGCGACTGTATTTAACTTAAAACTATTGCTCATTATGAACTTCCTTCGTGCGAATTATTATTTTTATGGCGCATCCACTGTGCAGGAGGTTGTCCTTTCTTACTTGAGTTATTCACAGTATATCTGTACCCAAATACGCTGTGTAATTTTCGGTACAAGCTACCGTAATAAAATCATGCATGCAATAAATATTTAACTTAATCGACTAAATATTTAAATAATTGTATACAAAAAGGCAGCAAGTTAGCTTCGAGAGTACCTGTATATCCACTTTGGGCTCGAACCGCCAATAGAAAAATAACGCATTGATTTATATAAAAAGTAAGGATTCATTAAGATAAGAGTTAGACACAAAACATAAAGTGTTACAGTAAATACAAAAGAGTCGTGTGTCACGCATATACAACATGCCTGAAACACACGTATTCTGCGTAAAATTCATTCTCAGCTTAACCATTTGACTGTGATAATTGCCCCAATCAACTTATAACCCCAGGAACAGTAAACGTGCAGAGTGACCAGATGAGCGAACAAAACAGCAACACTTCAAGTAACAAAAAACTGTCAATTTTGTTTGAATTGAAGCGCTTTATTCGTCCCTATTTAGGCCGAACTATCATAGCAGCCACGGCACTAATATTTACCTCAGGGTTGACCCTTTCTATTGGTCAAGGCGTCAGGTTATTAATTGATCAAGGCTTTGCTGAGCAGTCTCTTGAGCAGCTACAGCATGCCGTACAATTTATTTTACTCATTACTGTGCTGATCTCTATCGGCACATACGCACGATTTTACTTAGTGTCATGGATAGGTGAACGAGTCAGTGCTGATATTCGTTTAGCCGTGTTTAATCACGTGATATCTCTGCACCCAAGTTATTTCGAAACCACAAAAAGTGGCGATATCATGTCACGCCTCACCACAGATACAACGCTCCTCCAAAGCATCGTGGGGTCATCATTATCGATGGCTATTCGTAGCGCTTTAATGCTCATTGGTGCATTATTTATGCTATTTGCGACCAATATCAAACTGACCCTGATCGTATTATGTGCAGTTCCTTTTATCTTAGTGCCCATTTTAGTCTATGGTCGCAAGGTAAGAACACTGTCTCGGCAAAGCCAAGACTCCATGTCCGATGTGGGTAGTTATGCGGGTGAAGCGATTGAGCACATAAAAACAGTGCAAAGTTACACACAAGAGAGCGCTGAGAAAACCTCATTTAAAAACGAGGTTGAGCAAGCTTTCGCGATAGGTCGTCGTCGAATACAGCAACGTGCAACATTGATCGCGGGCGTTATTATTATCGTTTTTGGTGCCATTACCGGTATGCTTTGGGTGGGGGGGAGCGACGTTATCTCTGGTCATATGAGCGGCGGGGACTTAGGTGCATTTGTCTTTTATGCTATTTTAGTCGCATCTTCGTTAGCCACAATTTCTGAGGTGATTGGAGAGTTACAACGAGCCGCTGGCGCGACCGAGCGACTCATAGAAATACTACAAGCGAAAAGTCTCATTCAAGCCTCGTATGTGACATCACTCAATGCAGGCTCTCTCGCTGCGCAAATAACCGTTAAAGATGTTTGCTTTAACTACCCTTCTCGCCCGAATCAAGCCGCGACTAAACACCTAAACTTAACCATAGAACAAGGCAAAGTGTTAGCACTTGTAGGGCCCTCAGGCGCCGGGAAAAGTACCTTATTTGAACTTCTACAGCGATTTTACGATCCTCAATCAGGCAAAATCCTCTTAGACAACGTTGATATTCGCGATCTTTCCCCGCAGGATTTACGACAACAAATGGCCATTGTGCCTCAACAACCAGCACTATTTAGTAGCGACGTGATGCATAATATTCGGTACGGCAACGAACTAGCAAGTGATGAACAAGTCATTGAAGCTGCCAAGAAAGCTTATGCTCACGAATTCATTCTTGCCTTACCTGATGGCTATAACAGCTTTTTAGGTGAACGTGGAGTAAGGTTATCGGGCGGTCAAAAACAACGTATTGCGATTGCACGTGCAATCTTAAAAGACCCACACATTTTATTATTAGATGAAGCAACCAGTGCCCTAGACAGTGAGAGTGAATATCACGTACAACAAGCACTTGACACTCTCATGCACAATCGAACGACCATTATTATTGCCCATCGCTTATCCACCATACAGCACGCTGACAAAATCGCTGTATTAGATGCAGGAAAACTCGTTGAAGTGGGCAATCACGAGCAATTATTGCAAAGCTGCGAACTGTATCAGCGCTTAGTGAAACTGCAATTCAAATCGGTTTAAAGCCACTTTAAAAAGAGGAGTCGCGTTTTTTCAGGTGCGACTCTCGCGAGGTTTAATAGGCCCTAGGTTTAATTAGGGCAAAAAATCAAAATTAAACATTTTTGCAACACAAAGTTTTTATTCTAAACTTTATCCACACTGGAAATTAAGGAAGAATAATGAAAAATACCTGTCTCGTTGCCACACTTTTTACTACCACTTTGTCAGTACAGGCGTTGCCAAAGTGCCCACAACCTGAGGTCATGGAGCGCACTATTGCGCCGCCCAATGTTGCCATAGCCCCCTACCATAATGCATTAAATCGTTTTATTACGTGGCTGCCCAATTATCATATGATCCATGATGAAGTGACTGCAGCGGGCCAACCTGTAACTGTCACAGCTAAATTTGATTATGGCAGTATCGCCCATAAAGATTTAGAGTTTGAAACGGTCCATTTCTACTTACGTGGAGAACATGACCCTGACTGGCAGTTCATTGAGCAAGCAATAACAAATCATGATGGTAAAGCCAGCGTCTCTTTACCCCCATTAACAGCCGGACAATATCGACTATATGCAGCAGTCCCTGCTGATGGCACTGGTACACAAGGTTTTTTGAGTGTTATCGACCCCAACACCCCTGCAGTATTATTTGATATAGACGGTACATTGACCGAGTCTGATGTAGAACAAATTGGCGATTATACTGGCATTAAACGCGCAGAGCCAAAAGAAGCCGCATACGCACTCGTGCGTCGATATATTGATTTAGGCTATCAACCCATCTATTTAACAGCTCGCGTGTATTGGTACGCTAAAGGAACCAGAAGTTGGCTATCTTGGATGAACTTACCGCAAGGCTACCTACGAACATCGCTGAGCAACGAAACAAGCTTGTTCCGTACTGCCGAGTATAAAACGACACAAATTAACCAACTCAAAGCCAAAGGGCTCAACATTGTCAGAGCCTATGGGAATGCTAAAACTGACGCACAAGCCTTTATAAACTCGGGGGTGGGCGCATCAAACAGCTTTACAATTGGTGAAGATGCTGGACATTTTGGCACCTCAGCTATTCTAGGTAACAGCTATCGTGAGCACATAACGCAAGAAGTTGACACTTTTCCACTAGCCCAATGTGAATAATTAAACTGGCTAAAACGACTCAAGTTAGACTTATTACTCACAAATATTAATTTACAAATAATTAACACCTATATCAGCCATAAATATGCGAAATACAGCAAATTCTCTAGTTTGCATTAAGTTTATAGGCAGTTAAAGCTACGTGTATTAAAAATGACACCCTTTTGTTACTTGAACGTCATGTTCACCATCAACAATGAGGTTATCACTTTAAACCTTTCTAGTGCCATGCCAAACGCATTAGAGAACGTAGTAAAGGTTTGCAGTTAATTTGCTACAACAGATACGGAGTATCATTATGGAAAATCAACAAACAGCCATTGTCACTGGCGCCTTTGGTGGAATTGGAACTGCGATCGCTAAGCAGCTTGCTAATGCCAATTATTTTATTATTGCCGTTGCAAGTGAACGCCGAACACAAGCAAATTATGATGCTTGGTTGAACCAAACCCAGATAAACCCCTCTCAAGTCAAACCTCTTTTTTTAGATGTGACTAATGTACAAGCGTGTGAAGCACAACTCACTGACACAATTGTTGAACGGGGCCGCATTGATGTATTAGTGAATAATGCAGGGATCACTCGTGATACATCATTTAAAAAGATGTCATCAACGCAATGGAATGAAGTTATAAATACGAACCTCAATTCACTGTTTAATATGACACAACCGCTTTTTGCACATATGTGTAATAACAAATACGGTCGCATCATTAATATTTCCAGCGTTAATGGCCAAAAAGGTCAATTTGGTCAAGCCAATTACGCCGCAGCCAAAGCGGGTATGGTCGGGTTTACCAAATCATTAGCTTATGAAGGGGCAAGAGCTGGTGTGACCGTAAATGTCATCGCTCCGGGTTATACCGAAACGCCAATGGTTGCCGCTATGCGCCAAGACGTACTAGACAATATAAAAGCCCAAGTCCCTATGCAACGGCTTGCTTCACCTGATGAAGTTGCACATGCCGTAGTGTATTTGGCCTCAGAGAAAGCGGCCTATATTACGGGTGAAACACTCGCGCTTAACGGTGGTTTATACATGAACTAAATCTAAGTTGGGTCATCACGGCCTAATACAGATACCCCATGCAGTATTTATTAATGAACGTTAAAAGGACCAGCAATCATGTACACAGATCTATTAAAAACATTTTCAGAGCAAAATGAAAAGCTTCTATCACCTATGCTTAAGTTCAACCAATTAGTTGCACAAAATATTGAACAACTTGCAAGCATTCAAGTAAATGCGGTGCAGAACTTTTCAAATACCTCAGTAGCACAAGTTAAAGCTGCTGCAGACGTAAAAGATGCAAAGTCATTCGTTGATTTTAATGCAAGCCAAGTTAACGTCTTGAATAATATCAGCCAACAAATGATTGAGGATGGTCAAAAGCTATCTCAATTAGGTCAAGAGTTCAAAGACAATCTTGAAGAGTTAACAAAAGAGAACCTTCAAGCAGCTCAAACACCGGCTTAATCGCGCATCAATTTGCTAAGCCGAATCATTACATCACGTAATCATTCGCCAACTTGAGGTGTGTGATGGTCACCGTGTTTAAGTATAGATTTATGTAAACACACTAATGACCTAGCGCACCTACTCCTTGTTGTTATTGATATTAACCAATGCCATTAGGACGAACGTAATGGATACTCAAGATAAAGATCTAAACCAAACTCTGAATGCATGGTGGCAATACAACCAAGACATGTACACTGCATTCAATAATTCGTTATTCAAAGATAACCCTGTGCAAAAGGCACTTTCTGAACAAAGTAACCGTGATTTTAGTGCATGGCTCGATGCCATAATAAAAAAACCTGAAACCATGCAAAAAAACCAATTAGATTGGTGGCAAAACCAACTACACATTATTCAACAAACTTTCGCCCCCACAGATCTCGACAATACAACACAAGCCGTGACAGAAGAGAGAGGCGATCGCCGCTTTAAAGCCGATGAATGGCAAGAAAACCCGTGGTTCAATTATATCAAGCAAAGCTATTTACTCTTTGGCCAATCATTACTGAGTTCAATTCGTGAAACCCCGGGGCTTGACGACAAACTGAAAGAGCGCTTAGAATTTTTTGCTCGACAAACCGTGAACTCACTGTCGCCGTCAAATTTTATCTCTACTAACCCAGAACTGTTAAAGCTAACTTTAGACTCTAACGGACAGAACCTCATTGACGGCTTTGAGTTATTTAAAAGCGATTTAGAAAAAGGCGGAGACATGCTGCGGATCAGCATGACAGATGAAAGCGCCTTTGAATTAGGCACTGATTTAGCAACGACACCAGGGCGTGTTGTCTACCAAAATCATTTATTTGAGCTCATTCAATATAACGCCAGCAGTGATGAAGTGTATCAAGTCCCTCTCTTATTCGTGCCGCCGTTTGTCAATAAGTATTATATTCTTGACTTACAAAGCAGTAATTCGATGGTGAAGTGGGCGGTTGAACAAGGTCATACCGTTTTCATGATGTCGTGGAAAAACCCAGATATCAGTATGAAAGATATTGGCTTTGAAGACTATGTGGTTGATGGCGTCATAGCCGCCGTTGATGCCATAGAAAAACACACTGGTGAAAGTGATATTAATGCAATCGGTTACTGTATTGGAGGGACGCTTTTAGCAACAGCCATGGCTTACTTTGTTTCAAAGCGAATGAAACAAAGGATAAAAAGTGCCACGCTACTTACAACCCTGCTGGATTTCTCACAACCTGGTGAGCTCGGTGTTTTTGTCAATGAACCCACAGTGAGTGCGCTGGAAGCATACAATACACAAAATGGCATTATGCACGGGCATATGCTCGGCACCTCATTCAGCATGCTTAGAGAAAATAGCCTTTATTGGAATTATTACGTCAATAATTACCTAAAAGGCAAAGCACCAATGAGTATGGATTTATTGTATTGGAACAGCGATAGCACCAACTTAACCGCTAACTGCCATAACTTTATGCTCAGAGAACTGTACTTAGAAAATAAGCTTATTTGTGAAAAGCAAGTCAGTATTCGCGGTACTAAAATCGACTTAAGCAAAATTAAACAACCCATTTATATGCTCTCCACAAGAGACGATCATATTGCGCTTTGGCAAGGCACTTTTAAAGGCGCTCAGCAGACCAGTAAAAATGTCACTTTTGTACTGGGAGAGTCAGGGCACATAGCCGGCGTAATTAACCCGCCACAAGCCAATAAATATGGCTACTGGTTTGGCCCTGACGCAACAGGCGACCCCCAAGATTGGTTTGACAAAGCTAGACATAGTAAAGGGTCTTGGTGGACACATTGGCAAAAGTGGGTGACAAGCCACAACAGTGAAAAAGTCCCTGCGCGTGCAACTCACACAGAAGATGCCCCCGGTATTTATGATGCCCCCGGTGAATACGTCAAAGTAAAACTTTAGCCCAAAAGGTGAGGAACTACTTTTAGGGTAGTAACTCACCTTTTCTTTTACTCATCATCGGGTTTATAACACAAAGAAAAATAACCCCATACTACCAAGCACTGTCACTAAGGTATTACGAGTTAACACAATAAGTAAACAGGCGACTACTGCGCCAATAAAGTAACGGCTTTGCAGCCCAATATGTAATTGCTCACCGTCAATAAAGACCAAAGGTGCAGCAATCGCACTCAATACCGCAGGTGCAGAGTGGTTAATAACCGCTGAATGTTAGGGCTAAGCACCAAAGGCAGCCTAGGCTCTAAGAACACGTAACGACTGATAAAGATAATCGCTGCCATAGCGAATAAAACAGCCCAGCTCATAACACTTCTCTCCCTTTATTTTTGTACGCGACTTCAGTTATGTACCCTACCAACATACCGAGCACAGAAGATAAAAATAAACCCACCTGCCACTGAAAAAGCGCAAAAACAACGGCGCTATACGCCGCAACGGCAACACATACCAAGATGGGAAATGTTTTAATACTAGGCACAATCAACGCGATAAACGTCGCTACAATGGCAAAGTCTAACCCTAAGCTATACAGCTGTGGCATGGACATGCCAAGCACAATACCCAGCGTCGTTGCAAGATTCCATGCAATATAAAAGCAGCCACCTACTCCTAAGGCAAACCAGGGATCAGCCTTAAAGCTTTTAAACTTATCGGCCATCACAATAGCAAACATCTCATCGGTCAGTAAAAAGCCTAAGGCAATTCGCCATCGTGTAGGGAATGTGTGTAATGAAGGACGTAATGATAAACTATAGAGTATGTGCCGAGATGTGATCAAAACGGTCGTAAGCAAAATACCCACAGCGCCAATGCCAAAGGGAAAACAGCCAAAGCACCACGCATAAGCGAACCATATTTATTATAATTTTCTGAACTATGTATTCTAAAACCAAGCATTTTCATCATTATTACCTCATTGAATGATAGAAATACCCTACTCTATGCACTAATAAATAACTTGTACGTTATTGCAGCTCACAGCCTTAGCATAATGCCCAGGCGTCACCCCCATGGAACGTTTAAAGTGTCTGTGAAAATGGCTCTGGTCATGAAAACCACATGCAAGTGCGACATCAAGTTGATTATTACCTTGACGCAACAACCCTTTAGCATGCCTCAATCGCGCTTGAATTTGATAAGTATTTGGCGGCGAACCAAATTGCAGACGCATACGACGCTTATATCAAAATGCCCTATAACTGGCACTGGAAGTCACTGACTTGGAAAAAGCCTCCGGCTGATTGGCACACTCCATAAATCATCGCGCAAAATATGAATAACTTACTGGTGCTGGATATCACCTAACCCAAGCGCAGTAATACATGTGGCTGCTTTATAAAAGTATTCAATGCTTACAAAGCAGTCACATGGTTTGATGCAATAACGCCTGCTATACATCATGCAACAAAAGCGTCCCCCCTTTGCACCGCGTGTGACTTATTAAGCCAGTGAAACCTACTGCAACGCTATTATCGTATAAAGGGAATTGTCAGCTCAGATTCTCTGCCATTGCCGTATTCAATATCAATGTAATACGCCCGACGGTTTGGCTTTTTATATTGTGGATCTTGTGTATCAAGCGCCAGTACAACGCGATGTCCTTGAGGGACATCATAAGCGGTGGTAGTCATTTCTATATCTAGTTTAATAACTTCACCCGCCTTAGCTTTTGGGAGTGTATACACTCCATGAGTAATAAGTTTCGCCATACCAAGTGCATTCATATCATATAAGTAAGCAACTATCTGAGCCTGCTCTGCATGTGGCTGGACATATAAACTCACTGAGGGGTTGCCTCTTATTTTCATCTTGCTCACTGCTTTTGGCGATTGATAATAAATGCCACGTATATTTGAAGCCGCATATATATGACTGTATACCGGAACCTCCAGCTGCTCCAATAACTGCGAGAGTACAGGGATGCTGGTGGTAAATAAGGTGCCAGCCCAAGCATTTAAAGTGTTGTCTTTACTCTGTGATACGCCATACGGCGTTACCTCTAAATCCCCATTATCAAACCACGTTCTTGGATGTAAAAAATATCGCTGTGTTGCAATTTTTGTGTCCGATAATGAAGTAAACTGGTCAGTACTATCGCTAAACTTTACTTTCATATTGATGGGTTTATCACTGGGTAACCTATTTGGCTGTTGCTTTAAGTGTAAATCAAACCAGTGGTATACATTTTCCCATACAAGATTCTCGCCGATCCCCAATAGATCAGGTAAAACCTCAGCGGTACCATGGGTGCCTGGCAGCAAGTCGATGTATTTCGGGGTGGTTAATTGCTCAAATAGAGTCATTAAGCTATTTGGTTGAAATAGATTATCGCCATAGCTTTTCGCTAAATAGATGGCTGTACCATTGGCATTTAACTTATCAATATATTCTGAGGGAGAGCGTACTAACGCCCAATCAATGACCTCCGGTAATGTACTTTCATCGTGAGACTTTATTGCCTCCCAGTAACGAGGCACAGTGTCATCAAGGTTACCGGTTAATTGACCAGACAATGTTAATATCTCGCCCCAAGCCAGTCGCGGCGACTGATTGCCATATAGTGAATCAACCAGACTACCCCAGCTACTTAAGGCAGCCACAGCTTTAACCCGGCTGTCTTGTGCCGCCCCAATTAAACTTATACCTGAACCATACGATATGCCGCCCGTCCCAATCGCATTTACATCTACGGGATAGTTATCAATTAGAAAGTCTATGGCCTTGCTGTAATCAGCAATATCGTTGGGTCCTGCGGTATCAACCACCCCTTCAGAGCCACCAAACCCTCGCGTTGCATAGCTCAGTACAATATACCCACGTTCAGCCAAATAAGCGGCTTGCTTAATGTACTGGTACTCATTAAGTGCCCAGCTATTGATAAATATCACCGCAGGGAATTTTTCATCTAATTGCGTCGGTACAAATATATTTGCTTTTAGATTTAATCCATCCTCTGTTGTGATCTCAATAGAATCGTCAATGGTAAAGTGTTCTGAGCGAGGGAGAAGTAACTCTTGCGGCTTACTCAACCAATCAAGTATAGGTAGATGTGACGCTGCATTGGCATGAAGGCTTATAAGCGGCGTGCTAAATAGAGCCACCCATAATACCGTAAATATTCGAGTCATTATTTTCATTATGTATCCTTAACTGTTGTCATTTAATTGCAGCTAGTGCATGTACACCACTAGTTACAATTTATTTACTTTAGTCGGACATACTGAAGTTGCAAACTTTCTGATAACTCTTATGCTTGGGTAACAGGCTTTATTTCATCACCATAAAAGTTCCAAATGTTGAATTTCAAAAACTGTTACTCCTCAGCTACTCCCCCCGAACTTTTTGCCACAAAGGTTCTCTATCGTCTTGATTAATAAACTCCTAGGCTGTGCTCAAAGGGCATTTACAGTAAGGATGTAAAACGGCCACTGTTTTCAAGACCAAAATAAAGCCCTGTCCCCCCACTTAATACACCAACAATGAGGCCAACCAATCCCGCTGCTTTTTGCGCAACTCTTTGACCCTGGTTAGCACTTGAATTCAGTTGTTGAGTAATCAAACGAATATGTAACGTGCTCCAAACCAACCAGCAAGAAATGATCATAAAACCCAATACCGGGAGTAACCACCCTTGCGTAGATGCATAGCCTAGCGCCATAACACCGGTCCCAGCTCCAACTGCAATGAAGCCGTGATTTCGTAATTTTTTTACTGCCTGTTTAGCGTACTCATCATCTAGCTGACTAGACACTAAGCGAGTACTCAGCCAAATCGCAAGCATCGCAATCATGCCGCCAATCCCCGCCCCACCTAACATCATCAATAACTTACTGTACCAAGATGTTGGCGCCGCAACGGCTCCAATCGACGCCGCAACAGGGGTTGATGATATGCTTATAGTGATAAGACTCGCCAACTCGATTGGTGCATTGGCTAAAATAACACGGCCATAGTCATTTAATATTTGTGACTTAATTTTTTCTCGCACTCTCTGTAAACGCTTTCTAACTGTGGCTGGCGCCAGATCAAGTAAATGTGCGACAGCTTCACAACTTTGTTCTTCTCTATAGTACAGTAACGTGATCTCTCGAGATTCTTCAGGGAGTTGTTCAATCAGATGCGCAATGAGTTGGCTTTGTTCAGCTCGTTGCAGCGTAGTGTCTAAATCAGTTCCTGCGCAAGATAACTTCGCGAGCAACCTTTCGGCAGACTCCGCATCTATATCAACGTTTACAATAGTACGACGCAAACTATTCATTGCCGTATAACGCGTGATTTGTCGCACCCAAGGTAAAAAACTACTCGCTTCCTTAAGTTGCTTTATATCAGTCCATACTTTTATATATACTTTTTGTACTACATCTTTAGCGGCATCAATATCGCGGACAACTCCTAAAGCAATACACTCGACAACATTGCTTGAATGCTTTACTAAAGATGTAAAAGCATCCACATTGCCCATTTTTGCCAGTCGTACTTGGGTTTTCAATTCAGTTTCAGTGAGCGTGCTAGTCATGTTTTTCTCTCATTAAATTAAGCGTACTTATAAGACACAACCCAAGCACGCAGTGTGACTATTAAACTCATATTGTTATTAATTTATATTTTATGAAGGAAGAAGCTTTCAATGCGAAAAACTTCATAAAACCCTAACGACGTCTAGTATCGGCTAGGGTTTATAGGCTATGAAAGCTTACGGCTCATTACCATCTTGCCCTGCCCATTACCAAGACGGGTACAATGTCCCGTTTACGGTAGCATTATTACCGAGTAAAATCGATTGTGGTTTATCGACACCCACCTAGTTACTGGCTATGGAATGCTCTAGTTCAAACACCACATTACCATATAAAAAATACGGCCACGTAATAGATGAATTACGATAGGCAGCAAACAGAGTTTGCCCACCCATCTGCAATTGGGCAAGAGTGCTTTCACGGTTAACCTCTGCTAAAGCTTTGCCCCATACCATTAAAGACTCTACATGGGTTTTGTTATCTCCCAAAAAATAACCATTGCCCGACACCTGAACAGCGATATAGAGTCTCTTAATAAACGAATTGATCCACTTTGATGCGTATCATTACTAATTTTTATATCTCGTTTGTGAATAACAATGGGGCCGTGGCATTGGCCAGAAATCACAAACCTAGTCGTGCGTGTTGATCAACGGCTGTTGTAAATTGCTCTACTGAGTGCAGATGGATCTATGTGGCAACTCACAGGTGACGCCCAAAGTGATGTTATGTTGGTTGGCTCACTCACCGATTGACTATTTGGTGCTTCACTCTGCGCAACAGTATAGCCTGAACTTAAACTTGCGATGGCAAAGCATGCAGCTGCCCACTTACGTTGGTGATGAGTCATTAAACTATCCTTTTAATGTGTACATGTTGTGTTTTTTACTTTTACTCAGAGCCAACGCCGTTACAGCAAATATCAAAAGTCAGCGCTAACTCAAAATAAAACATTAATGCTACGACTAAACAACCACAAAAAATGTACAAAAAAAACATGAAAAAAACATCACGTTTAGTGAATGAAAAACTCCTCAACATCTTCTTTTATATCTGTGTACTCATCATCGCTGAGCTCAAGCGCTACCATCACGTTGTCTCTAAATGCATGCCAATCAGCACATGAACGGAAATATTTGGCTTCAAAGGCTAAATTCTCAGCCAGTTTTAATGCTGCAAACGTCGCCTTGGTCACGGGGTCTAAGGTCCCATTTAAATACTCAGGGTCATGGTGACGTAAAATCATCTGGCAAATAGGTTTGGGTAAATGCCAAGAAGTTGCTAAAAAATACCCCACAATAGTATGGTTCGCTGGATAAACTTGTTCTTCATACATAACGAGAGTTTTCTCTGGTCGTTGTGTTGCCTTGGTTAGCAGCTCAGAATAGTTGTCGTATTTCATAGCCATTACCGGGATACCCGCATCATGAAATAGCCCTACGAGCTGTAAATTCTCAACCGGGATCGTTGGTTTGATTTGCTGACCAATCAGCATCGCTATTTGCGACAGTTCTGAAGCATTGTCCCAAAACCGTTCAAGCGAAATACCACAATCACTTTGGCTAAAGGCATTTTTCAATAGGTGACCTGTTACAAGCTGAGTAATGCAATTAACCCCTAAAAACATCACCGCTTGCTTAATATCTGTCACAGATCGAGACATACCATAGGCAGGTGAATTAATCACTTTCAGCACCGCTGCAGACGTTGCCACATCTTCCAAGATGATTTTTGCAATCGCCCCGAGCTCCGGCTCATCTTGGTTTAACTCAACTTGCAGCTTTTGTAGTATTTCGGGCTTAGCTGGCAAGCTAAACCCAGAACGTAGATCACTCAGTACTTTGTCGTCAATATCAATCATAATACCTAACTACGAGAGAGAAAGATTTTATGAGTGTAGTCGAACAATATTATGCTGTCTTGGCGAATACGCGTTAAAACAACACGCAATCATGAGTGGAGATTGCCGCTTGCGCTATGCATAACTTGGTGGTAACAGCCGCTTGTCAAACTGAGAATAAAGTTCATGGTGTGTCAGAGGAATAGAGCTTATTACTCGCACTCTGCCAATAATAAGCTACATGATATTCATCGCCAGTAAGGCTGCACATTCATAGAGGCATTACGGCTTTGTTCCATAGCACTGACTAAGAAGTCTGCTTTTTTCTCTAACCATGATTGAATATCTCTCAAAGCATCACTATCCTGACCTTGGCAAAGCTGCATTAAATATGACAAAGTATCGAGTTCATAAATGCCATAAACAATATCAATCCACGGCATTCTAAACTCCTGCCGCTCTTCTTTGTCGTATAACTGGCCTAAACAATTACCGCTAAGTAAGGTATTTTCAAGCTGATGGCGTAGTCGTAAATAATCGGTTTTAGTCAAAGCTTGATCTTCTGAAAGCTGCGCTTTTAAATTTCGCCAATCCGAGTCAAAAAAGCCTCTTGCAACATCACACACAGGTTGCTCTGCAGCATTGAGTGCTTTTTGATCCCAGTGCTGACGCCACTCTTTATCAACTAACCATCGAGTGAGCGTCAATATTAAGCGGTTGTAACGCGGACAATGAAATAAATCTTCAATGTCAGTTGCTGTCGGTTGCACATCTTTTAAATCACCAATCACTTGTGCAAGCTCTGGGGCACTGTTTATCTTTTTGTAATAAGCATGACGTTTTGACGTATAGGTTTTTAAATAAATGGCATTTTCGACCCAAACTAATTCATCCAATAGCCACTTAAATTCACTGCGTAAATGCTCAGTCGTGGTTTTATCTACAATATCAGCAAACAGACGAAACGTATGGCGAATAAGCGTTACACCGTCGATAACTCGCTTCAGTGTTTTTAAACTCGGTTTATTGAAGTAGCATTGTTCATGCTTTTGCACAAACTGAATACCGTAGTTGACTGCCGCAACTAACGCTTGCTCTTGCGTCGCTCCGGCTTGTAGTGGCACAAAACCAATAAACTTATTCGGTTTTAGTGGTTTATCATCGGCTAAACGATAACCTCTAGCTGCTTTTGAGTATAGCCCTAAGCGTAGCCCAGATACATTAATTAAATGATCCGCTAATAAAAACAAATCATCCCTAGTGCCTTCTACAAGCTCAATCTCAAGCTCAGATATGGGTTCTACTTTGCCTTGTGCAACCACTTCACCTTTATCCAATACTACTTCAATTTTACTGCCTTGCTCGGTTTCGATTAACCAAGTGCGACGAATAAAGTTCGTACTGAAGATCGGGAATAGATTTTCATTAATGCTACTAACTTGCATAGCATGAGGCCATATTCCTTGTGCAAACGCCATCAAATCAGGTTTTACTGACTGAAGAGGAAGATTGTATTCTGGTCGTTGATGCAAGCCACCAACCACCTCACCTGCCAATTTTATGGTTTGTTCACAGTCATTGTCACAGCAACGCGTTCTAAGCCCAATATCAAGTGCACGTAGTTCTCTGTTTGGGGTGTCGTAATATGCGTTTTTTAAATTCCGAGCGGGCTGGTTACTAACTGTTTTCGCAAATTGAGTGATGAGTCCTGGAATAAGAGGAACTTCATTGTCTGAAAGTAAAAACTTTAGTTCTATTTCAGTGTCCATTATGGCAAGTTGTTACCTATCTAATTATCGAACGCCCAAAATATACAATGCACCTGCAGTTTGCAATCTTTTTGCCGTATGTTCCAGGAAGTTTTCGCTATCTCTTGCTATTGCTCAATGAAATCCATACTATTTGAAAAAATTATTAAAACTTGGGTCGAGGGATGTTGAAACGAATTATATTACCCAGTGTATTTGCGCTCATGTCACACTTTTCAGCAGCACAAGACACTGAGCAATTACAGCTGGCTACAGCACCAGTAACGGCGGATGAACAGACCACTGATGATTTAGGGTTTATTGTAGATAACCTCTTCATCTACGCACATTCAGGTCCGGGGAAAAACTACCGTATTTTAGGGTCAATCGATGCGGGCACACAGATCCGTATAATCGCACAGCCGCAAAATGGTTATATTCAAATTATTGATGATAAAGAACGTGAAGTGTGGGTAGAAGACAAGTTTGTTTCCAAACAAGCCGGGTTAAAACAACAGCTCACGGCAGCTAACGAAATGCTGATTACCCTACAAAATGAGTTAGACAACACTCTAGGTCAATTACCGCAATTACAACAAAGTAATGACGACTTACAAAACGAAAACACACTGTTGCAAAATAGCATTGCGGATTTACAATCTCAATTAGCCACACAACGCCAAGAAAGTAATGTTAAAAAGCAAGATGAACAACACAAACTACTTGCCTATGGTGGTGGGATTGCATTTGCGGGGTTGTTCTTGGGCATTATATTAACCATCTTTTTGTCTCGCCGTAAACGTTACGACGGCTGGGCTTAAATCGCCAGACTAAACAACAAGGGCTGAAATATTCAGCCTTTGTCATTTATAAAGCTAAAGCGCTCTCAAATGAGCACTTTTATAACAGTACTTTTATAACAGTACTTTTATGAGAACGTTTTTCAATGAATGCTTTTTAGAGAGACTTTAAATATCACCGATTTATAAAACGGTTAAACCACTGTCTATTTTTATGTGCTCAATAACCATATAAGTATGATTTGTACTCACACCCGGCGTTTCAACAATCTTACCCAGCACTTCTCTATATTGCACCATATCCGCAACCCGAATAGTCACCAAGTAATCAAACCCACCAGCAACCATATCGCAGCTAACAACTTGTGGTATTTTCACAATGTGTTCTCTAAATACAGAAAATACCGCTTCTGTAGAGCTTTTTAACGTAATCTCTACATGTGCGACCAACGCTTGACCGAGCTTCGCAGAGTTTAAACGGGCGGAATAGCCTTCAATATATCCCTCTGATTCTAGCTTTTTCACTCTATCTAAACACGGGCTTGGGCTCAAATTAACCTCTTTTGCCAAGTTAACATTCGAAATTCGACCATTCTTTTGCAACACGTCTAATATTGCTAAATCAATCCGGTCTAATACGCGAGTTCTAGTAGAAGTTGTCATGCAGCATTTAATTCTGTTTATGAGAGAGTTATCCCGCTAATTTACCGTATTTTCCCAAAATAAAACAGCATATACTGCTTATTCTCCGATAGAATGCCTGAAAAATTTGATACTAAACACAATGCATATTGACTAAAACTTACACACCGTCTAAGGGTGTGATAATGTTGAGCCAACACCTGCATTAATTAACTATGTTGTAATTAATTAGGCGCTGATCGCGCCACGATTTTGTCTGACCCAACTTACCCTATGTCTGACCAAATACGTGTTAATTACTTGTGTTTTTGACTCCTTTTCCTGAGGGTTCCTTATGCTTTATAACGGCGATTTAATAACTACCTGTCCTATTCGACAAAAAATCCGTGACTTCTACCGTATTGATGAAGAGCAAGTGATCGATCATATTTTGCCGCTTGCTGAAGTAGGCGTTACGGCTCGAAGCCGTGCATGGGAACGCGCACGCCAAATAGTCGTAAATATTCGTAAAGACCAAGATGGTCAAAATGGCGTGGATGCACTTTTAAATGAATTCTCTCTTTCTTCAGAAGAAGGGGTGGTATTAATGTGTCTGGCTGAAGCATTGCTTCGTGTACCAGACAAAGAAACTCAAGATAACCTTATTCGTGACAAATTAGCGAATGGTGACTGGAGCTCTCATTTAGGAAGTAGTGACTCTTTATTTGTTAATGCATCAAGCTGGGGCCTACTGGTTACCGGTAAAATAGTTAACTACACAGATAAAAATAAAGATCAGCAATTCGGTGTACTTAAAAAGACCATTGGCCGCTTGGGTGAGCCGGTGATCCGCAAGTCTGTGAACTTTGCCATGAAAATCATGGGTAAGCAGTTCGTCATGGGCCAAAATATCGACGAAGCAATTGAACGTGCTGCTGAAAAAGAGCAAAAGGGCTATGTATATTCTTACGATATGCTCGGCGAAGGCGCGCGCACCATGGCAGATGCCCAGCGCTACTTTAATAGCTATATGAATGCGATCCATTCAATAGGTAAAGCAGCGAATGGCCGTGGCCCAATCAAAAGCCCAGGCATTTCAGTTAAGCTATCGGCTATTCACCCTCGCTATGAATTCAGTCACCGTGACCGTGTACTTACCGAAATTGTACCTAAGCTAAAAGAGCTTGCGCTAGCTGCTAAAAAATATGACATTGGGTTTACTGTCGATGCTGAAGAAGCAGACCGTTTAGACATCTCATTAGATGTAATTGAAGCAGTTTTCTCTGATGATGAACTGGGTGATTGGCAAGGGTTTGGTCTAGCTGTACAAGCCTACCAGAAACGTGCGATTTTTGTGGTTGAATGGTTGACTGATTTAGCCCGCCGTGTTGGTCGTAAATTAATGGTGCGTTTGGTAAAAGGCGCATACTGGGATACAGAAATTAAAACCACGCAACAAGATGGTTTAGATCACTTCCCTGTATTTACACGTAAAGCAACAACAGATGTATCATACAAAGCCTGTGCGATTAAATTACTTGAAGCACGAGATGTATTATTCCCTCAGTTCGCAACACATAACGCTTACACTGCGGCGACAATTCTTGAAGTAGCAAAAGGCGATAACAAAGGCTTTGAGTTCCAACGCTTACACGGTATGGGCGAATCTTTATTCGATCAAATCGTTGAAAAAGACAATGTACAATGTCGTGTATATGCACCAGTTGGTCAACATGAAGATTTATTGGCTTACTTAGTTCGACGCTTGCTTGAAAATGGGGCTAACTCGTCATTCGTAAATGCCATTGTTGATGTTACTAAGCCAGTCGAGTCTTTATTGCCTGATCCAGTTGAAACCCTACAAAGCTTACGCAATAAATTTAATACTCAAATTACGTTGCCTATTGAGCTTTATGGTGCTGAGCGTGATAACTCAAGAGGCATGGATTTAACAGACATCAATGTTATTTCGCCATTAAAAGACAACTTAGACAAATGGTTTAAAGATAACCGTATCACTGAAGCGGATGTTAAAGAAGGCTTTTTAGCGGTTCGCAACCCAGCAAATCATACTGAGGTTGTCGGTCAAGTGCCACTGCACCAGAGTGATGAAATGCAAGCTATGCTGGCTAACGCTGACACTGCATTTGCAAGTTGGTCTGAGACGCCAGTATCTGAGCGCGCAGAACTATTACGCCGCATTGCCGACATACTAGAGCGCCATCATGATGAGCTCGTGGCAATTTGTATCAAAGAAGCTGGTAAAATTACCCAAGACAGCGTTGATGAAGTTCGTGAAGCCGTCGATTTCTGTCGTTACTATGCTGCGCGTGCTGAAGAGCTCTCTGAAGATGAGCGCTTTGA
The DNA here is from genome assembly GCF_005886875.1 of Pseudoalteromonas aurantia. GTDB lineage: Bacteria > Pseudomonadota > Gammaproteobacteria > Enterobacterales > Alteromonadaceae > Pseudoalteromonas > Pseudoalteromonas aurantia_A. Next base: position 57,850 of record NZ_PNBY01000074.1, read on the forward strand.
AGCCCGTGGGGTTATTTTATGTATTAGCCCTTGGAACTTCCCTCTAGCCATATTCCTAGGCCAAGTTGCTGCTGCGATTGTGACGGGGAATACTGTAATTGCGAAGCCTGCTGAGCAAACCAGTATGATCGCGCTACGTTGTATTGAGCTAATGCAAATTGTTGGGTTACCTGAACATGTTGTACAAGCGGTTATCGCACGCGGTAGCGAGGTAGGTAAGCACATAGTCCCTGATGAGCGTATTCAAGCCGTGATGTTCACTGGTTCTACCGAAACAGGTACGTTAATTTCACAAATTCTTGCTGAACGAAATGACATTCAAGTTCCTCTGATAGCCGAAACCGGTGGTCAAAACTGTATGATCGTTGACTCAACGGCTTTACCAGAGCAAGTGGTTGATGATGTAATTTCATCTGGTTTCCAAAGTGCGGGACAACGGTGTTCGGCGCTGCGAGTTTTATTCTTACAAGAAGACGTGGCTGATGGCATTATTAAAATGCTAAAGGGCGCGCTGCAAGAATTACATATCGGCGACCCAGCTCAGCTTGATACTGATGTTGGCCCAGTCATTGACGAAAAAGCACTGAACACGCTGACTGCACATGTTGAGTACTTAAAAGCCAATGGCAAGCTCTTATTTGAATCGCCAATTCCTGATAATTCAGAAAATGGTGCATTCTTCTTTGCCCCGCGTTTATACGAAATTGCAGATCTATCAATATTAAAACGTGAAGTATTCGGTCCTGTTGTACACGTTATTCGCTATAAAGCCAACGAGCTAGACAATGTTATTGATCAAATCAATAACACCGGTTATGGCTTAACAATGGGTGTTCATTCACGTATTGAAGAGCGTTGTCGCTATTTAGCTAAAATGTCTAGAGCGGGTAATGTATACGTAAACCGCAATATGATTGGGGCGATTGTTGGCGTGCAACCTTTTGGTGGACGCGGCTTGTCAGGAACAGGCCCGAAAGCGGGTGGACCAAACTACTTATATCGTTTGGTTAAAGAGAAAGCCTCTCCAGACAACGTGCAAATGACCAACTTAACCGCAGATGAGTTAGAAACGCATAACTTCCCTGGTGCAACAGAGCAAGTTGATCGCTTAATGCGTAACTCAATGCGCGATGAGAAAATTTGGCGTGCAACCCCTTTAAATGATCGGGTGTCAGCTGTTCGCCAATTACTGGCTAAAATAGCAACGGTTGAGATCATTGACGACTTAGCCGACGATTTAGCCAAAACATTGGCTGATGCACGTACCCAACTTAACCGTTTAGAAAAACGCATGCGTAATCATACCACTTTACCGGGTCCGACAGGTGAGTCGAATACCTTGCACCTTGAAGCGCGCGGCTGTGTGGTGTGTTATGCCGATAAGAGTACTTCATTTAACTTCTGGGCTATTTCTATCATTACAGCGCTTGCGGCGGGTAATACCGTGATAACCGTGGCATCAGAGCTGTTTTATGAAGAAGCACAAGCATTTAGAAATAAGTTTATTTCTACTGGCATTGCAGAAGGTGTGTTCCAAGTTGCTAAACCAAACCAGTTATACGCGGTACTCACCCATCCGCATTTAGCAGGTGCAGTTGTTGCTGCACGTTCATCACGTTTAGGTTACTTCAGTCAGCACTTAGCTGCTCGTAGCGGTGCAATTTTGCCCGTTATCAGTGCAGAATACTATGACACGCTGATCAGCCGCCTCGTGACGGAGAAAACCATCAGTATTGATACAACGGCATCAGGTGGTAATACCTCACTGATGACCCTAGTTGAAGACGACGAATAAACCATTACAAACATCATGGACATAAGTTACTTTTAGCTTATGTCCATTCCCACCTCACACTTCTTTTTGTTTACAATCAATAAAAAGCCACCCTTTATCACTACCTTTTTTGCTGTTCTTTGCTAGGCTTATAATTCTCACTCTCGTTTTTAGGGCTCAAGATGAAAATAATAAATATCAAGGACTTGAACCCAGGTATGTTTGTGGTTGGTGTTATTAAGCAAACTGGGCATATCAAAATTAAAAACCAAGGCTGGGTGAAAACACAAAAAAGCATCGACAGCTTAAAGGCTACTGGCGTACTTGAAGTAGAAATAGATCCGAGTAAAACCCTTCATGAAGAAGCTCATAGCGATGTTCCCCCTTGTGACATGCCAGAAGCAGTCGATAGCGTAGTAAATCCATGGCATAAATCGACCAGTATGGACTCTGAGTTAACCCAAGCGGCTAAGCTATATGACGAAGCCAAAAATTTACAAAAAAAAGCCTTTAAAGATCTCCAATCAGGCAGCACTATTGATATCTCAGCGTTCAAAGAAACCGCTCATGGGCTTATTGATTCGGTATTTCGTAATCAAGATGCTCTGGCCTGTATTGCCCGCATAAGAGAAAAAGATACCTATCTATTAGAGCACTCCATTAATGTGTCGATTTTAATTAGTATTTTTGCCAAACATATGGGGTTAGAACGCTCGGTCATAGAGCAAATGACAACTGGGGCATTGTTGCATGATATCGGTAAAGTACATATTCCTGATACCATTTTACAAAAACCGGCCCAATTGAGTATCGAAGAATTTGAAGTCATGAAGCAACATGCGAAATACAGTTATGATATCGTGATGAACGCACAACTAGGTAAGATCGCAACGGAGATTGCAGGCTATCATCACGAGCGCTTAGACGGTTCGGGCTACCCATTTGGCTATGAAGCCAAAGACCTATCTCAATATGTGAGAATGGCCGCGATTGTAGATGTATATGACGCATTAACGGCTGAACGTGTATACAAGGTAGGCATGACCCCTGTCAAAGCATTTCGCCTCCTAAGAGAGGAAACACCGCACCACTTCGATACAGAGCTGCTTAATGTGTTTATTAATGCTATTGGCGTGTACCCTGTTGGTACACTGGTTAAACTGACCAGTCAACGAGTCGGCATTGTCAGCGGGAGTAATCCAGACACCCCACTGCAACCCATTGTGAAAGTATTTTACCACGCCAAACATATGCGCTACATTGAAGTAAAAGATATTGATCTTGCTAATAAGCGGGTTAATGATGGTTTAGAAGCAGCAATTAAACCGGAAGAATTTAGTTTGGACCTCTTAAAATTTTTCCGTCATTCCATGCTGCCGTGAAGAGCGTAAGACCAACCCACTATTTCACAGTGGCCAATCTTGCATCGCTTTTAATGTGAATTCATAACCATCAAAGTTAAACAACGCTTGCTCCGGCGTTATCTCCAACAACTGCAGCGCACCGATACTATCGCCTTCATACAATTCTCTATTGTTAAGCTTTATCCAACGTTTGTCAGCCTCAGTTGCATAAATATGTGCTTGGTAACGCAATCTCGGAATACTATTTTGCAAACCTGCTGGTAACAACTCTACTGGTGCCGCTTTTGCTGAGTCTTTACTTGTCGCTATCACCTCACCACTATTGTTACCTTCAGTATCAGAAACGGCCTGTGCAAACGCTTCTTTAAGTTCATCCGATACATTATCGAGCTCAGGATCAGAGTAAGGCTTTATAGCGCTATTCGCAGTGTTTCCTGCTGCTTGATACTGGTTACTGCCATTTATGGTTGCTCTGCTTGGCTGAACTAAATCTTGCTGAACTAGTTGTGGTTGAACTAAGTTCGGTTGCAATATCACACCCGATCTTACCACGTTGGGCTGTAAAGCACTTGGATGTAACAAACGAGGTTGTGTAAGCTGCTGACTTGGCACTGCCATAGGGCTACCCAAATGCTGGCTATTGACCGGTACTAAACGCTGCTCATACACCGCTTGCCCAGAAACATTGACACCAATTTGTACTGATACCCACTGATACTGCATAGGTTGCTGTCCTTGTGTCATGGGCTGATTAACGACACTCGCGGTGTTATTAACCGCACCTTGAACTAGATTAGGCGCAGACATAGGGTTACTGGCTGACTCCGTTGGCGCTATTTTTTTAGGCACGGTTGATTGTGCTGAGAGAACACCCTGTTCAGTCACAACTGTAGGCTGTTCACTATTATGCAGTGTTGATGTTTGCACAAATTTGCCTGCCGCAAACCCCGCAGCCATTGCACCACCAAAAAGCACAATACCACCAAGCCCAAAAGATAAACGGCGATAAAAGTTCAACTGCTTTTGATGTTGATAAGCTAAATGAGACGGTTCAGAACTCTCTGTTTTTTCTGATTGTTTTAAAGCATTAAATAAGTATGACATTTTTATCACTATACGATATATGACAGGCCAAAACCTGAGAAGAACAACAGCGTAAATGCTGAAACAACACGCCACGTGTAGCTGCGTTTCACACTTGCCTCTTGTGGCACTAAACCAAGCGGTAAAGCTTCTTGTGCAGCTTGCTCTGCAATCACTTTATTTACTACTTGTTGTTGTGCCGAAAAAGCCCCTAACAAACAACGGTCCGCAAGCAGGTTTAGTAACCGAGGGATCCCAGCCGTTACTTTATGCATAAAAGCAATCGCATCATGATCGAACAGCGTTGCTTTACACCCCGCTTTATTTAAGCGATGTTGAATATACGCAAACACTTGTGCTTCACTCAGAGGTAACAAATGATACCGCGCCGTGATCCGCTGCGCCAATTGTCGTAATTCATTACGCTGCAATAATTGTTGCAACTCAGGCTGCCCAACTAACACAATTTGCAACAGCTTTTTATGGTCGGTTTCTAAATTTGTTAACAATCTGAGTTGCTCTAGCACCTCAGGTGCAAGATGTTGAGCCTCATCAATGATCAACATGGTGTGGCCACCTTGCTCATGATTGGCTAACAAACGTGCTTTAATCACATCGGTTAAACGCTTGAGCGTTGCCTGTTCAGCATCATAGTCAATGGAAAATTCATCACAAATACTGGCTAACAACTCCATTTCAGATAACGCAGGGTTTAATATAAAAGCAACTTGTGTGCTCTGTGGTAATTGTGCCAGCATGCTTCGGGTTACCGTTGTTTTACCGGTACCGACTTCCCCAGTTAAAAGAACAAACCCACCAGCATCCCCCAATCCGTAGGTTAAATGTGCCAGAGCTTCTTTATGCCTATCACTCAAAAATAAGTATTGCGGGTTTGGGGCAATCGAAAAGGGTTTTTCATTCAACCCAAAGTAGCGTAAATACACGTTGTGTCTCTTTATTGTTATGATGCACTCTATAATGGCAAAAAAAGCCAACAAGTTAAAACCTTGTTTCCAATTTTGTGAAATTAGTTTTACCCCTAGGGTATAATTTGAGGAAAACATGAAAGTATATTTAGTGGGAGGTGCTGTTCGTGATGCACTACTGGGCCGACCAATCGTTGAAAGAGACTATGTTGTGGTTGGGTCAACGCCTGCAAAAATGATCGCCTTAGGGTACAAACAAGTAGGCAACGATTTCCCCGTCTTTTTGCACCCTGTCAGTCAAGATGAATATGCCCTAGCACGAACAGAACGAAAAAATGGCCAAGGCTACGGTGGATTTATTTGTGATTTTGAGCCGACGATCACCCTAGAGCAAGATTTATATAGACGCGATTTAACGGTGAATGCGATAGCGCAAGCCGATAACGGTACTTTAATTGACCCCTATAACGGCCAACAAGATCTAAACAACAAAATACTGCGTCATGTAGGCCCCGCTTTTTGCGAAGACCCATTAAGGGTTTTACGCGTCGCACGATTCGCAGCACGTTATCATCACTTAGGGTTTTGTATTGCTGATGAAACAATGGTGCTGATGAAAAACATGGTACAGCAAGGAGAACTAAAAACACTCACACAAGAGCGAGTCTGGCTAGAAATAGAAAAAAGCTTAGGAGATGGATCCATTGAGGTTTTCACAACAGTATTATCTCATCTAAATGCCTTAAATGATGTTCAGCCATTATTAGTACAGTGGAGTGACGACGCACATCAAAAACTAAACGCCCAACTAACTCAAGTACCAAAGTCAGCTCCAAACTATAAAGTGATCTTATTTTGTTTATGGCTTCAACACGCATGTGTAACTGAACTCACAGGAATAGAGCAAACTCTAAAAATTCCCAGTAAATATGCTGTCGCATTGAGGGATTACTGTGAACATACGACAACGTTAATGACATCCCCCTCGCCCAATGACCTATTGAAACTATTTAACAGTATTGACCTTTGGCGACGACCAGCGCGCTTCGAACTACTTATTGATATAATGCGTTTTACAGTCGGGTTTAAAAAAAGCCAGAGTGAAAAATTAAAGAAAATTGCTCAAGAAACTCGTTCCATAAGCGCTCAAGCAATTATTACCAAAGGGTTTCGTGGCGCACAAATAAAAAAGCAGCTTACTAATGAACGATTATCTCTAATAACACTCTTAGTTAATTTACACCCATAAGAGTACACTGACATCAATAGGGAGCATAAAAGTTCCCTATCGAGAAAAAAATATCCGAACGAATAAAAAAAAAGCGGTAAAATTAAAAATTTAATAACATAGACTGAACATTCAAGCTGCTTAATCAGCCTAATAGTTTGAATAATCATTTCTTTTTTGAAAATTTAATTCACATCAACGATAACATTCAAATTAAAAATCACTCACTGTAAAGCTTTGGTTACACCACCATACTGCTACGAAACCAGCAAAAATGCGCAGAAAAACAAAATTACAAACCTACATAAACATCATCCACAAAATAAAAACAAAACCAACAACTACCTAAGTCCCACTTGTTACATTTAGATGTGCTAAAAACGCAGCATAAGCATAACCGCACTTACAAAAGTAAGTGGGGTCCGTAACAACAATTGAAAAAGGTCTTATGTTGAAGAAGTTAAATCTATTAGCTGTAGGTATCAAAGCAGCACTATTAACTGGCGCGGTATCAGGTTCAGCCGTCATGGCAAGTGATTCTGGCGAAGCAAAAAAAGTAGAACGTATTCAAGTAACAGGTTCTAAAATTAAACGCTTTAACCTAACATCACCGACTCCAGTAACTGTTATCAGTGGCGTGGAATTAGAAAACCAAGGTATTACCAACGTTAATGACTTACTAGCAGAAATGCCACAAGCGACTGTGGGACTTTCTCCTGAGACAACAACTAACTATATCTTTTCGTCTGGACTAAATACGACTGATTTACGCGGCCTTGGTTCAGAGCGGACATTAGTGTTAGTAAATGGTCGTCGCTTTGTGCCAGGTTCAGTAGGCGGAACTGCTGTCGATTTAAACAACATCCCAACGTCAATGGTTGCACGTATTGAAATTGCCACAGGTGGTGCTGCTGCCGTATATGGTGCAGATGCTGTTGCGGGTGTTGTAAACATCATTACTAAAAAATCAATGGATGGCATCGAAGTTGATGTATCAACAATTCGACCTGAGCAAAGCGGTGGCGAAGAAAACTTTTTCTCAATCACAGGCGGAATGGAAGGTGACAAACTATCGTTCATTGCATCACTGAATTACACCGAAAATAAAAGCTACACACAGCTGAGCCGTGACTTTATGCGCACACCTGTCAATAGCTATTTAAATCCAGCAAATACAAGTGGCGAAGACGGCATTCCAAATAGAGTTGTATTAGGTCAGCCTACTGCCTTGGCTTACTATTCTGAAGGCGGTGACTTCTTCACTCAAGGTGGATTTGATGACAACGCATTTAATAACCATCATTATACTTTTGATGAAAATGGTAACGTACGTGCTTTTGATTATGGTCTAGGCCGTATTCCTAACCCGGGTGTTGGTAATCCTTCCCGCCACTATATTCAAGGCGAAGGTCAACAAGGTGATGGCGTATTTGGTCACGGCTATAAAGATTACTTTCAAACCCCTCTTGAGCGTGTTATTGCTTCAGCGTACGCTACATATCAATTACATGATGAGCATGCACTGACATTTGACTTTACTTACTCAAATACAGAAGCAACATCAGAAAGTAGCCCTGCATTTTTCCGCCATACAATCCGTCGTGATAATGCCTACATGAAAGACGATATGGCTAAGCTGCTTGATGACAATGGCTTAACATCAGTAACACTGCGTCAAGCAAACGAGCATCTTTGGGGTGACCGTACATACGGGCAAGAGCGAGAAGTGTTTCGTACCTCTATTGGCGCAGAAGGCTTTTTAAACGACGATTGGGGCTACAGCGCCTATGTTCAATATGGTCGTATTGAACAAGACACGCTATGGGAAGGTGAAGTTTTAACTCAAAACCAAATCAATGCAATTGACGCAGTTGAGTACAACGGCGAAATCGTATGTGCTGACCGAGATGCACAAGGCAATGTCATTGGTGCTTTAGCGGGTTGTACACCATTTAATACCATGGGTGCAACATCAGCAACACAAGAGCAAATTGACTACATTGGCACTACCGCAACACGTTTTGCAAAGCACGACCAAGTCGTATTTGCCGTAACAGTTGATGGTTCTTTATTTGAACTACCAGCAGGCTATGTTGCTGCGGCATTTACAGCGGAGCACCGACGTGAATCAGTAACAACGACACCATCTGAAAATATGGAAAAAGGGCTAATTTTTGGTAACTCTAGTCTTGCTATGAATGGTGAAATTGAAGTAGACGAACTTTCTACTGAAATCTCTATCCCGCTTATTGAGGGCATGCGTTTTGCGCAAGACTTAACGCTTGAAACAGCATTCCGTTACATGGATTACTCTGTAACGGGTGCTGATGATGCGTGGAAGCTTGCCTTAAACTGGGGTGTAACAGATGATTTACGTGTTCGCTTAAACCGCTCAAAGTCAGTAAGGGCACCAAACCTAGGTGACTTATTTACGCCAAACTCTAAGACGTTCGATTCTGGCCGAAAAGACATCTGTCGTGCCGATTCAATTACCGCTTCAGGAAGTGAATTTAAAGACAATGTGATCCGCAACTGTGCAGCGGATAACATGCCTACAGGCTGGATGCCAACTGATGAGTGGTTAGCTGGTGGTAGCTTGCCTGGCTATATTCGCGGTAATGAAAGCCTAGAGAACGAAGTGTCTAACGACCATACAATTGGTGTTATCTATACGCCTTCTTTCGTTGATGGCTTAGATTTCACTTTAGATTACTGGTCATTTGAAATCGATGGTGCGATAGAGTACTTTGGAAGAGATGCTGTTCAATATTGCTACGAGTCAAACTCATTAGACAACCCATTCTGTGGTAACGTAGTTCGCAATGAGCAAACTCGTAACATAGATTACTTCATAGACAAGCCAATCAATGCCGCGCAGTTTGCACGTAAAGGCTTCGACTTCGAATCAGCATATAGAACTGATATATTCAATGGTTCTCTTGCGGTTAAGTTCACAGCAACCTATTTAACTGAAGCGACTGAGAACTCAACTGGTCGATCTGATGACCTTCGTGTGAACTTAGGTGAAATGGAGTCTCCAAGAATTAAAGCACGTTTATCATCAACGTATGCTCATGATGACTCGGCATATGTGTTAACTGTTAATTACCGTCACTCGACTGTAGAAAGCAACACGTGGACACTTGAAGACAACAACTACAACGATATTCCGTCGTATACTACTTTTGACTTCATGTATAAGACTTACCTATTGGATGAGTTACAACTACGTGTTGGTATAAATAATTTGTTGGATAAGGCTCCACCACGTAATCCATTTGCATATGACGATGGTGAATTCTTCGATGTTAAAGGACGTCGTATTTCTTTAGGTGCTAAATACACTTTCTAAATTAAGAAATAACCCATAAGTAATACCTCAACGCGCTGATTTTTTATCGGCGCGTTTTTATATTTAGCTGAGTTATTCATCCATTTTTATCACTGTCATTTAAACAGTGACCATCACACGCACTATCATCTTCCCTAGTCGCTAGCTTAAGGCTAATAGTTCAGTTCCACTTCCCCTTTTACGTCACGCCTATTCATATAGTTTGTATAGTAAATGGCTGGTACTGGATCCACTAATCAGACTTCAACGAAATAAAAGCCAAGCATAAAAAAAGCGCTTAATGCGCTTTTTTCACTCAAATAACTCGACCTGCTTAGCGTCGCTATAACAGCAGGAATGCAAATAAGCCCAACCCCAATAATAATCTATAAACAACAAATGGCATCATGCCCATTCGCTCTATTACCTTTAGGAAAAAGTGAATACAAAAATACGCAGAAACAAAAGACAATACAGAACCCAGTAGTATGGCGCTCCAATCTATGATTTCATCTGAAGATGCTAACTTAAAAATATAGTAAGAGCCTGCCGCTGCAATGACTGGGATTGACATTAAAAAAGAAAACCGTGCCGCACTTTGTTTGTTTAGGCCCATCAATAGCCCCACAGTCATAGTGATCCCTGATCGTGATGTACCAGGGAACAACATTGCGACAACTTGCGATAAGCCTATTAATAATGCGCTGACCCAGTTTAACTGGTAAAGCGTTTTTATCTGCTTAGCTTTGACGTCTGCGTACCACAGTAACAAACCAAAGACGATGGTAGTCGTGGCAATAATGTAAGCGTTACGAGAATACACCTCTACAAAATCTTTGCAGAAATAGCCGATGATCAACGAAGGAATAGTCGCTAATAAAATCCACCAGCCAAGTTGGCTATCTTCTGTTTGACCTTGCTGACCAAATGACTTATACCACGCATTTAATATTTCACCGACTTCTTTACGAAAATAAATGATAACGGCGATAAGTGTTCCCACATGAACAGCAACATCAAATGCTGTACCTTGATCATGCCAACCCAATAATTGCGATGGCAAAATTAAATGTGCAGAACTAGATATAGGTAAAAACTCGGTTAATCCCTGAACCAAAGCCAATACAATAATTTCAATCAGACTCATTGCGACTCAAACTCCACTTTCCATAATTTTTGTTGTGGGTTGTGATAACCCCGATAGATTTCTTGTATTGTTTTCTGCTCGGTAGGGTGATAAAAATCAGCGGCAATTTCTTGCAAAGGCAACAAAACAAACGCATTTTTAACGACTTCATCTCGAGGCAATTGTGCGGGGCTGTCGCACACGACATCATCATAAAATAATAAATCTAAATCTAGTGTACGAGGGCTGAACTTTTTATCTTGCTGTGTTCTACCATTCTCTAACTCAATACGCTTTAAAAGTAGACAAACGTCATCTAGTGCCATATCTGTGTGCGCACCGAGCACGGAGTTATAAAAATTACTCCCAGCAAAACCAACCGCCTCACTTTCATAAACACTCGAATGAATACTATTAGGAAAATACGTTAAAAGTGTATTTAAGCCCACGGCTAAGTTATGTTCTTTATTGACGTTAGAGCCCAAACTAATATAAATCTGCGCCATTGTTATTTCTTTTTCCGTGTAATTTCCACACCAACAGTTTTAGCTGCAGGCACCGCTGCCGGTTTACTGACGCAAATAGACACTTGGACTACATTAAATTCAGCTAAAATAATCGCCGCGAGTTGCTCAACTAACGTTTCTAATAACTCTACTGGTTTACTGATTGTATGCGCAATGACACGTTCACTCACTTTGGCATAATCCACTGCCAAGCTAATATCATCTGATTGAGCAGCAGCCGAAATATCGGTCAACATCTCAATATCAAAGTACAAGCTTTGTTTACTTTCCTTCTCAAAGTCGTAAACTCCTATTATGGTTTCGACGTGTAGTTGTGAGATATAGACCTTATCCATTCATACTCCAGCGATGACGTAACTCAAATTAAGGTTGTTTTAATGCTTGAAACCAACCTACAACAACGTTCGATCATAGCCCAAAACTTAGTAAGACAAAATAAGGAAACGTGTGTTAGTTAGTTTAATCTGTATTTGTGCGTACTTAATTGGCTCAATTTCGTCAGCTGTACTCGTTTGTCAGGTATTTGGTTTAGCCGATCCTCGCTTTGCAGGGTCGAATAATCCAGGGGCAACAAATGTACTCAGGCTTGGAGGAAAGTTACCTGCGGCATTAGTACTTATTTTTGATATTTTAAAAGGAACTATTCCTGTATGGGGTGCTTACTTTTTAGAAATTGAACCTGTTTGGTTAGGCGCCGTGGCTGTGGCTGCCTGTTTAGGTCACATTTACCCCATTTTCTTCCACTTTAATGGTGGTAAAGCCGTTGCTACTGCATTTGGCGCATTGCTACCTATCGGCCTGTCTTTGGGTGGGATGCTCATTGCTACATGGTTATGTGTACTTTGGCTGACGCGTTATGCCTCTTTAGCGGCGATCATTACGGTAACCGCTGCACCGCTATACACATGGTTGATAAAACCGATATACACCATTCCGGTGAGTTTTTTAACCATCTTGATCATCATGCGGCATAGAGCCAACATTGCAAGGCTCTTAAAAGGTCAAGAGCCTAAAGTCGGTAAGAAAAAAAATTAAAGCGGCTTTAAGCTATCAAGTGGCCAACGTGGTTGAGTCTTCATATCTAACGGTGCGAATTGTTTCGCTTTTAAACGCTGCATTCCCGCGAAGGCAATCATTGCGCCATTGTCAGTACAAAACTCTGTACGCGGATAATAAACTTTCCCCTGCATGCCTTGCATGACTCGCTCCAGCTTGCCTCGTAGCTCCACATTTGCGCTCACACCTCCTGCAATAACTAAACTTTTTATACCAGTTTGCTTCAACGCCCTTTTGCATTTTATTGCGAGTGTATCTATTACCGCAGTTTGAAAAGCATGGGCTATATCAGCTTTGGTTTGTAAGTCATCGCCTTCAGAGCGAATGGTATTAGCAGCAGCCGTTTTTAAGCCACTAAAACTAAAATCAAGCCCAGGTTTATCAGTCATTGGTCTCGGAAATATAAACTTCTTTGCAATACCTTGCTCAGCTAGCTTCGCTAAACGCGGACCACCAGGGTAATCAAGCCCTAGTAACTTAGCCGTTTTATCAAAAGCCTCTCCCGCGGCATCGTCAACCGATTCACCTAGCACTTCATACTCGCCAATACCGGTCACTTTAACCATCATGGTGTGACCACCCGATACAAGCAATGCCACAAACGGAAATTCTGGTTGCTCTTCTTCTAGCATCGGCGCTAGTAAGTGCCCTTCCATATGATGCACTGCCACAGCGGGGATCCCCCAACCAAATGCCATTGAACGCCCGATAGATGTGCCCACTAACAATGCGCCCACTAAACCTGGTCCTGCCGTATAAGCCACACCATCCAACGACTCTGGACCACATCCAGCTTGTTTAAATGCAGCTTCAATTAGGGGGATCGTTTTTCTAACATGATCACGAGAAGCAAGCTCAGGTACAACACCACCATAATCAGCATGTACTTTGACTTGACTGTATAACTGATGTGCAAGCAAGCCTTGTTCATCGTCATAAATAGCAATTCCAGTCTCATCACATGATGATTCAATACCTAAAATTCGCAATGTACTTCTCCCACCTTATTTCAAAATATCAATTTTACCTTGAGCTGCTTTTGCTCAGCAAGTAAAACTGCAACGCTAAATTGTTATACCAATATTAGTTTGCCCATCAGCAGTCGCATGTTGCTTAAGTTCTTTTACACTCTCACTGGTGATCCGGCCCATTTGCTCCACAAAATCAATCAGCCCTGCTAATACCTCTATTTCGTATTGCATTATTTCATGCTCTCGCACAAGGCTATTGTCTGGTTCGATCTCTTCATTCTCCAGCACAAACTCAACATATCGAGCGACTGTGGCTTGAGATATTTTCGCAATATCAATAAATTCCTGTTCATCTTTGGCCATTAAACCATGCAGCAGACCCAATAAGGCAGTGGCCGTATCAATGGCTGGGTATGTGCCGAACATATCGAATAGTGATAGTTCAGGTACATTTGCCTCAACCTTATCAACTTGCTTTTCTAAATTAATTTTACTCTTAGGGAAAACAATAATTTCCCAACAGACATTCAACGTACTTTTCATCGTTGCCATGTCACCAAACCCGGTTGCATCACTAAATAAATCGTAATTCGGTAACATACGCTCAATGACCGCAGCGGCCAATACCGCCTTTTGTAGATAATTTAAATCTCGGATACGTTGGAAGTTATTTGCTTTACTCATGTTGTTTCCCACATTGCCAGCAATATTGAAATGCTGGGCCATTTATTTCACGGCACTGTATGCAGTGCCAATCTTCATGTAGCTGCGATTGTGCGTAGTTTAACAATATTTGCTGTGCATCGCGTAGCTTTATCTCATAGACATAGAGACTTAATTTTGCCTGCTCGGTTGGTATTTCACCAATGGCGCCTTGCAATGCACTACCCTTGATACGTGACTGAATTTTTGCTTGTGCAAAAAGCCCCTGCACAATATGTGCCTCCATCAAATTATCTGTAGTGAAAGCACATCGCCATTTAAAGTTATTTTCTGTCATACTTAACTTACCTATTGCAAAACGCTCTGTTAGAGGCATTAATTATGACACTCACAACACCTGGCTTGCTTTTTCCTGCAATCTCATTATTACTTTTAGCATACACGAATCGGTTTTTAGTGCTCGCACAATTAATTCGTGAATTAAATGCCCGCGAAGGCAATACCTTAAGGCCCCTCGTTAGAGCACAAATCGATAACCTCAGAAAGCGCATAAAGCTCATCCGCTTTATGCAAGTTTGGGGCGTTATTTCATTTTTATTATGTACTCTCTCTATGTTTGCATTATTCATAGATGTGGCATTAACTGGCATTATTTTATTTGGAGCAAGCCTGTGTTGCTTAGCGCTTTCACTGATTATTTCTTTATATGAAATTCACATTTCTTGTGATGCAATCGAAATAGAATTGCAAAATATCGAAAAAAAGCCCTCATTGTAATTAAGCACAGCCTCTTTTCATGACTATACTTAACGTGAGAGTAGTCTGAAAAAGGCCCACAAGTGAATAGTTTTCTTTTTTCTAATGAAGCGCTAGACGAACCGAATACCCAAGAACAACACGCTGATTTTTGGGATATTCTAGTTGTTGATGATGAAGAAGATATTCATCAAGTAACCAAGTTAGTTCTCTCTAATTTTAAATTCGAAGAGAAAACATTGCGCTTTCATCATGCTTACTCAGCAAAACAAGCTATGGAAATATTGCAAAGCGAAGATGAGATTTCCGTTGGGCTCATTGATGTTGTAATGGAAAGCAATCATGCTGGACTTGATTTAATTAAATATATTAGGAATGACATCGCCAATCATGATATCAGACTCATTCTAAGAACAGGCCAGCCCGGCGAAGCGCCTGAAGAATCTGTGATACGTGATTATGATATTAATGATTATAAAAATAAGACAGAACTTACAGCTGTTAAGCTCAAAACATTGCTCTACTCTGCATTGCGTTCCCATCGAGATATACAAACCATTGAGCGACATAAGCTAGGCTTAGAGCGAATAATTAACGCCTCATCCTCTTTTTTACAATGTGATAGTGTTCGAGATTTTGCCTCTACCATTTTATCACATGTAGCCGATGTGTTAGGCCTCAAAGACAATGATATTTACTGCGCAGCCGCAATTAATAACCAAAAAGATGCGGCAACTAAATTTAAGTTACTCGCAGCTTCTGGAGAAGGTATTGAACCTAACTCTGATGTCATCCCCAACAGTGTTAAAAACCTTTTTATTGAATCTCACAACAGTAAAACCTCCTGTAAAACACACCATGAGTATATTGGCTATTTCCCTTCTCGATGCGGCGGAGAGACCATGCTGTATGTCAGTAAGGAATCAGCATTGCAACATACTGACCATCAGTTGTTAGAATTTTTTTCGAACAACATTGCACTCGCCTATGATAATTTAAAGCTTAGAGAAACCGTAAAAGAATCACAGAAAGAGCTATCGTACATCCTGGGTGAAGCCGTAGAAAAGCGCTCAAAAGAAACCGGTTCGCACGTAAGACGAGTTGCTCACTATAGTATGTTACTTGCTCAATTATATGGGTTAAGTGATTATCAGTCAGAAATCATTAAGTTAGCTTCTCCTTTACATGACATAGGAAAAATAAGCATTCCTGACAATATATTGAACAAACCAGCGAAACTCACCGCAGATGAGTGGCAAATTATGCAAACTCATGCTCAAATCGGACATGAAATTTTACAAAGCTCTACCAATGAAATTTTACAATGTGGTGCTACAATTGCGCATCAGCATCACGAAAAATGGGATGGTAGTGGTTATCCGCAAGGATTAATGGGAGAAAATATTAACATTGTTGGAAGGATCACCGCGCTAGCAGATGTATTTGATGCCTTAGGTAGTGACCGATGTTACAAAAAGGCATGGCCTTTAGAAAAGGTATTAACATTGATACAATCTGAAAAAGCGAAACAGTTTGATCCTAAGCTTGTAGACTTATTTATGCAAAATATTGACCAGTTTATTGCGATAAGAGACCGTTATCCTGATTGAACTTTGTAAGCAAAATGTAAAAATTTCACTTTAAATTTTCCTGTAGCTGTATTAGTATTAGGGAAAATCACACAAATTCTGTGTATTGATGAAATTAAAAGGAATTTCGAATGAGATTTGAACAACTAGAACAGTTTGTTGCGCTAGGTAGTCTGCGTCATTTTAGACAAGCAGCTGAACAAACAAAAATCAGTACTTCGGCACTGACACGCAGCATCCAAACATTGGAAGATGAAATTGGGTGTGAATTAGTTAAGCGCTCGACCCGCTCAGTAAAGTTAACTGAGCAAGGAGAGTTGTTTCTTAACTACTGTAAAGCAACGCTTTCTGAGCTAGAACTCACGAAAAAAACGATTAAGCAAAGCTTGTTTGGTAGAGACCAACACAAGTTAGTGATTGGTTATACAAGTAAAGCGAGTGCCATAGTGCCTATGTCATGTGGCAAATTTTTAGCTGACTATCCGAATGTAAAAGTAGAGATGCAATTACAAGACGAAAATGAGCTAACAAGGAAGCTACAACTCGGTGAAATTGATATTAGTGTCTATCTGCAAAGCGCAAGTAATGTGATGAGCGATATACATTTACCAGATCAGCTTATTTTATTCGTATCAAAGCATCACCCGCTTGCAAGCAAAGACAGTTTAAGGCGCTCAGAGTTGTCTGATTTTCCTATGTATGGCTGCTTTTCGCAACTAAAACAAGTTCAGACTATGCTTAACGAGGCTGTTGAAGGGCTTAATAAATCAACCAGTATGAAAATTGGCAATATTGATCAAGTGATTGACGGACTTAAAAACTCAAACCACTTTGCTATTGCCAGCATTGAGCATTCAAAAACGATTGCACAAGACCCTAATTTAGTTCTTTTGAAAACAAATAAAGATGTTGATCACGAGCAATTAGTAGTGCAAACAAATCATCATGTGAATAGCGATAGTCATATAAAGCATTTACTAGAATTGATTGAGCAAACAGCACAAGCCCAATCCTGTGCTACTCAATAAAATTTACCTATGAACACAATAAAAGTAGAACTACCACCTTTTATTGTGTTCATTGACAAATTACACTTTATCAAACAAGTTACTTTAAGCACAATTGCAATACCTTCACTGTGCTTGAGTAACTCAACCTACTCCGTTAAATGACAAGCCCATCACGTACTGAACACTAAAGCGCCATTGAGGTAACTAGTCCCAGAAAAATAACCATCCCAACATAGTTATTGTTCAAAAATGCCTTAAAGCATGCAGCTCTATCACGATTAGTAATATTTTTTTGTTGATTAACAAGCAGTACAACGGCACAGCACACTCCTGCCCAGTAAGCAGTACCTAACTGTAATACATATCCAACAAATAACATTATTCCAATGAATAGCATATTCAATAAGGCAACCCAATGCCTATCAAATTGACCAAACAATATCGCCGTAGACTTCACCCCAATTTTTAAGTCATCTTCTCTATCAACCATGGCGTACATAGTATCGTAAGCGACAGTCCAGAGTAAATTTGCTACAAATAATAGCCAAGCTAACATTGGCACTGTGTCATTGGTAGCCATAAATGCCATAGGAATTGAACAACTATAGGCTGCACCGAGGACTACTTGAGGTAAATGCGTGAAACGTTTCATAAAAGGGTAACAAGCAGCCAGTGCAAGCGCGAGTAACGATAGTAAAACAGTATTAAAATTCAACTGAATGACGAGTAAAAATGCGACACTGATCAAACTAGCAAAGAGTGTTAACGCTTCACCAGGCTTGACTGCTTTACGTGCAAGAGGCCTTTGTGATGTGCGCTGTACAGCGCCATCAACCTTCCTATCTGCGTAATCATTAATAACACAGCCAGCACTACGCATAATAAAGACGCCTAAACTAAATACCACTATTAACTCTAATGGCGGCACTCCACGACTTGCAATCCACAAAGCACATAAAGTAGGCCACAGTAGCAACAATGTACCGATAGGTTTATCTAACCTCATTAGCTGGCTATATTCAGATAAATTACTTACTCTAAGTGCATTTAATTGCATCTTTTTCTCCAAATAAAAATACTTCACATACCATTATCTGTGACTGACCTTTGGTAAATATTCTGCGCCTTGCGTAAAAAGATTGCGAGGCTTGTGCGTTCTCTAACGTAAAGCATGAAATAGGTGTATTCTGGCCATTAAAATTACTAACTTCGAGCTCAGAACGGCCCCAACTCTCATCACTAAACAGCACCTCGCCTAGCGGCGTTTCTCCTAGCTCGCCAACTTCGTCCCAATAAGCAGCTTCAGTGATCCAACTTTGCGCATAGACGGTGGCAACATCGTCACAATAAAGCAAAACTTCGCGGCACAATACACGATGACTTTGGTTATCAAAGACCTTATTATGGCCTGAACTTGCTGTAAGCCATCTTTCTGATAACAGCTTGACACGAAAATGCTTACATCGAGCCTTTAACAAAGAGGTTAAAGACCCTTGTTCAAAAAGCAACATTGCAATTTCCGTCGATGGACAGTCTAATTTGTCAGTACTTTGCCAACAAAAATCAATAGAAAATGGATGTTCAAACACAATAAATATAGCCCTTATATACGACGGGCGATATCATACCATCGAGCACTGTAGCCACAAAGCAGCTTGAATTTATAGTTCAAAATTTGCAGGTTATCTGTAAATTTCTTTCAAATAAGTATACACTTACACATCACAAATTGATTGAGCAAACCTCAAGGACTTTAAATAATAATGAAGATGCATGCTTATTTAACTTTGGCGCTCGTACTACTAATTAGCAGTGTAAATGTTAAAGCTGAGTCCACAGTCGGATACTTTGGTTTTGAACCCGATATAATTACTAACTATATCGGTCAATCAAATAAAAAATTAGGCTACGTCAGGGTAACGGTCGACTTGATGCTCAATGATGTATCAAACATTGCAATTGTCGAGCATCACACACCGCTTTTACGAGATGCAATAGTGCAAATACTCAGTAAAGAACCCGAAGAGACAATTAAGTCGCTAACGGGTCGTGAAGAAATTCGTATGCGCTGTGCCGAAAAGCTAAAAGGCTTGCTCAATGAAGAAACTGGGCAAGAAATTGTCAGAGAAGTGCTCTTTACTAAATACCTTTATCACTAAACTAGTATTAAGCGCGTTTTAGCTTAGATAGTAAAGCTAATAGCATGCCGGTCAGCAAACCAAATAAATGCGCCCAATTTGCCATACTAATAAAAAATACATCTGTAAAACCAAATATCATCCATATAAGCATAAAGCCAACTACGGGCTTTTCAATTAATGCTTCCTGATGATTATGCTGCGCACTATACACCCAGGCGTACCCCAGCAATGCGTAAACTACTCCACTCAACCCACCAAACCTTGGGTCGACAAACAAATATTGTGCCCAGTTACTGACTAAACTACTTATTACAAATATCAAAATAAGTTGTTTAGCACCAACCCGCTTAATGATTTTATTTCCCAAGTGTAACCACCAAGCTAAGTTAAAAATAAGATGCAATGCGCTGAAATGCATTAAAGCGGGTGATACCCATGTTAATGGGGAGCGTGGATCGAACTGTAAAAGTGCATAAACCGCTTTTCCTTCAACAATATATAAACAGGAAAAAATAACAAGCGCGATCACAAAAATGGTCTTTAAGAAGTAATGTAACTCATTAAATCGTTTCGCTAAGTTCAGTGAGCCGCCTTTATACAAAAACTGTGTTTCTGTGTTCCCGGTGTGCCATGAAGCAGTTAAATACTTTTCATCATGTGGATTATCAACAAACTCATTCCAAAGCGGTATCGCACTGTGTTCTTCTGACTCTGGTACCCATACTTCGACATGCCAACCATCCATGCTTTTCAATACAGCATTGACGCCTTGGCGCTTAAAATAATCAGCAGCTCCTTGCACGGCACGTGGGTTATCTGAGGTACCAATTAAAATCATTTAGCTATAACACTCGGTAGTTCAGCAGCCCATTGTGTGAAGCCACCATCCATACTATATACCTCTTCAAAACCTTGCTCTATCAGGTAATTTGCAGCGCCTTGCGAACTTACTCCGTGATAACATACAACAATAATTGGCTGCTCAAATTCTTTTTCTTGCATGAAGTGACCAATATTGCCATTCGATAAATGCTCAGAACCTGGGATGTGGCCACCTTCATAGCTATTTGGGTCTCGGATGTCTGCAATAACGACATCATCTCGCTCAAGCATTTCGTGAGTTTGGGCAACTGAAATATGTTTACATGGCATAAATTTACTTCTCTCAAAATTAAAAAAGACGACCTGAGTCGTCTATTGCTAATAGTTACGATCTATATTAAGTCCAGTTTAAAATAACTTTCCCTGACTGACCAGAAATCATCGTGTCAAAGCCCGTCTGAAACTCATCAATATGAAATTGATGCGTGATAATCGGGTTTAGATCTAGCCCTGATTGGATAAGACTGGCCATTTTATACCATGTTTCAAACATCTCTCGGCCATAAATACCTTTAATAACCAAGCCTTTAAAAATAACTTGATTCCAATCTACTGCCATATCCGATGGAGGGATCCCAAGCATGGCAATTTTACCACCATGATTCATATTGTTTAGCATGCTATTAAAAGCAACAGGTACACCTGACATTTCTAAACCAATATCGAACCCTTCTGTCATCCCAAGCTCTGACATAACATCTTCAAGTTTTTCTGAAGAGACATTTACAGCGCGTGTCGCACCCATTTTTCTTGCTAATTCAAGACGATATTCATTAACATCAGTAATAACAACATGGCGTGCACCAACATGCTTAGCAACGGCTGCTGCCATAATACCGATAGGGCCAGCACCTGTGATCAATACGTCTTCGCCGACTAAATCAAACGACAAAGCCGTATGTACTGCATTACCAAAGGGGTCAAAAATTGACGCTAATTCATCAGAAATATTGTCAGGAATTTTAAATGCGTTAAATGCAGGGATCACCAGATATTCAGCAAAAGAGCCTTCTCTGTTAACACCAACGCCTGTGGTATTACGACACAAATGTACACGACCAGCACGGCAGTTACGACAGTGTCCACAGGTTATATGACCTTCACCAGATACGCGGTCACCAATGTTGAAACCTCTGACCTCTTGACCCATCTCAACAACTTCACCCACATATTCATGACCAACTACCATCGGCGTTGGAATGGTGTTTTGCGCCCACTCATCCCACTTATAAATATGTACATCAGTTCCACATATCGCCGTTTTACGAATTTTGATCAATAAATCATTGTGTCCCATCTCCGGTTTCGGAGCATCGGTCATCCAGATCCCAGGTTCTGCTTTTAACTTAGATAACGCTTTCATACTTTTCGCTCGTAAAAAAGGAAGCAGCTGCTTCCTCTATTTATTTAAATTATTTCTAATTCTTTACCAATGCGGATAAACGCATTAATCGCTGTGTCTAATTGCGCTTTGGTATGCGCAGCAGAAATCTGAGTTCGAATACGTGCTTGACCCTTAGGGACAACTGGGAATGAGAAACCCGTTACGTAAATGCCTTCGCTAAGTAGTTTGTCTGCCATTGCTGCTGCTACTTTCGCATCCCCTAGCATCACTGGAATAATGGCATGATCCTTACCCGCACAGGTAAAGCCAGCCGCTTCCATTTGCTCACGGAAATACGCCGCATTGCTCCACAGCGTGTCACGTAACGCTTTTCCATCTTTAAGCATCTCAAGCACTGCAATTGAAGCTGTTACAATAGACGGTGCCAGTGAATTTGAGAATAAATACGGACGAGAACGTTGACGTAACCAATCAATCACTTCTTTTTTACCTGACGTATAGCCACCTGATGCACCGCCAAGGGCTTTACCCAATGTGCCCGTGATAATGTCGACTCGATCTAATACACCACAATACTCGGGTGTTCCGCGACCATTTGCACCGACAAAGCCAACCGCATGAGAATCATCAACCATGACCAATGCATCGTATTTATCAGCCAAATCACATACTGCTTCTAAATTACAAATCACGCCATCCATTGAGAATACGCCATCAGTTGCGATCAACTTAGTTTTAGCACCCGCTTGTGTAGCGGCAATAAGTTGCTCTTCTAATGCAGCCATATCATTGTTTGCATAGCGGAAACGTTTTGCCTTACATAAACGCACACCGTCAATGATAGAAGCATGATTTAACGCATCAGAAATAATCGCATCATCAGGCCCTAATATCGTTTCAAACAGTCCGGTGTTTGCATCAAAACAAGAAGAATATAAAATTGTGTCTTCTGTTTGCAAGAACTCACTTATTTTCGCTTCCAACGTTTTATGAATATCTTGCGTACCACAAATAAAACGCACAGACGCCACACCAAAACCATGGGCATCAAGGCCTTGTTTCGCCGCTTCAATCAAGCTTGGGCTGTTTGCTAAACCCAAGTAGTTATTTGCACAAAAATTAATAACTGAACTGCCCGAAGATACGGCTATTTCAGCTTGCTGAGATGACGTGATCACTCGCTCATTTTTGTATAAACCTTCAGCTTTAACTTCTTCAAGTTGCTGCTCTAACTGGCTATAAAAGGCCGATGCTCTCATTTAGAGTCTCCATTGGTTGCACGGGTCACTCACATTCTTACAACTTGGTCGTCGTGACTGAGTTGTGAGTGATATCAAATAGAATTGTATTGTAAAAGTTTCAGGCCGTAATTGCACGAATTGTGATTATTGGCCACCACAGCCCAAAGTATATGTTTATGAGGTAGAAGACATAATACTGGGTACATTCTTTAGTGATGAACATACAAAATCAGCGAGTTCCATCGTTTTTCTATCAAATATCTGACCAGACTCAACCAGTATTGCCGTGTTAACGCCAGCAGCTCGTGCGGCTTGAATATCCGATATTTTATCACCCACCATCACACTCTGAGCCACATCAATATCAAATTCTGCGATTGCTTGATTGAGCATACCTGGCTGTGGCTTTCTACATGTGCAGTCAGTTAAATACTCAGGCAGCGCTTGTTTAGGGTGGTGAGGGCAAAAATAAACTTGGCTAATAACAACATCGTGGCGCTTAAACTCCTGACACATCCAAGTACTTAACTGATGAAATTGTTGTTCCGTATAGTACCCTCGACCAATACCAGATTGATTTGTGACTATCACAATTAAATACCCTTGCTCACAAAAGTACTGACATGCTTCGAATACGCCTTCAATAAATTGAAAGTCTTCAATCTTGTGAACATAAGCATGATCCACATTGATCACACCGTCTCTATCTAAAAAAACAGCTTTGCGACTCATAGAACTTCTACAACCCTTCTTTGATGACGACATTGTCAAACATCGTAATAACACGCTCAGTACTTATCTGAGACATTAAATCCGCACCTTTGACTCGAGTGCCCCACGGAAGTTGGTCAGCCGTTTTATTTTTTTGCTTTACTAAATTTTGGTGATATACCTCAACCACATAATCCAAATATAAATAAGGCCCTGTTCGCGCAGGGTTAGAATGGGCATATAAACCTATCACTGGCGTGGCTACCGTTACCGCCATATGTGCAGGCCCAGTATCGGGTGCCAGGACCAGTTTTGCTTGTTTTAATACACATAACAGTTCTTTTAACTGTGTTTTACCGACTAAATTTAAAACAGGGAACGTAACATAACTCAAAATATCATCCGCTAAAGTACGCTCTAGTTCAGTTGGCCCCCCCGTTAGCACCACGTCAAACCCATTTTCATGTGCATGCTGAGCGACTTCCGCGTAACGTTCTGGCAACCAATTACGCTCAGCTTTGCTTGCAGCGGCTGCTATCACAAACACTTTGTTTCGCCCTGCCAACAAACCACTTGCCGTGTGCTCATCTTGCTCAGAAAAAGGCATAACCCAACTGGGCGCGTTACAGCTAGCACCTATAGCACTCGCAAAATTCTGAAAACCTTCCAATACATGCGCAGATTGCTGAGCATCAATTGTGCGATTAACAAATAGACTGTGCAGCTCTTTACTGCGGTGCTTGTCAAAGCCAATTTTTACCTTTGCGGGAATGCAACGTGCGGCTAGATTCGCTCGCAGTGCCACTTGCATGTGTAAAAGTACGTCAAACCGTCGCCCTTTAAACACAGATTTTAACTGCTTATACGCAGCTGAACCTTGCTTTTTATCAAAAATGATAAACTCGACGTTCGCTAAACCAGATAAGAGCATTGCCTCAACCTTGCCAAGCACCCAGGTCACTTTTGCATGAGGGTGTGCTGCTTGAATCGCTTGAACAGCGGCTACCGCATGACAAACGTCTCCAATGGCTGAAAGCCTAAGAATACAGATTGAATTATATTGAGCTGACACACATATCCCATAGGGTTAACTTCAATTAGTGCCCGATCTTAAATTATTCATCTGGCTTTGCAAGTTTATAGCGGGGTAAAAAAACGATACACTTAACTCATCTAGATTTACGTTGTCACTTTGCATGCTAATTAATAACATTGAACAGGGTTATATCCTTACGCCTGACCATACAAAAACCCCTTTTCTTCCAGAGCACTTTGACCCAAATTACTGGCAGCAGCAAAATGCAATTGTAGGTACAAAAGAAGGTCGGGCAACCGCATGGTTTTTTCGCCACAATAACCAAATCAGTGTATTAAAACATTACTGGCGTGGCGGGATGGTAGGTAAGTTATTATCTGACCAATACCTTTTTCAAGGTTTAAAAAGCACCCGAGTATATAAAGAGTTTTTATTATTATGCGAATTAGAGCAGCGAGGCTTACCTGTTCCCAGTCCTGTGGCCGCAAAAATATCTACATCTTATTGTATTTATCGGGGTGATCTGATCACCGCCGCTATTACTGGCGCCACCAGTCTATGCGAAGTGCTTCAAACGAGAGAGATGACATTAAATCAGCTCAACAAAATTGCGCAAACCATTGCTCAGTTTCACCGTGCTGGCGTCTATCATGCCGATTTAAACATCAATAACATTCTATTTAATGAAGCTGGAGAGGTATATTTAATTGACTTTGATCGAGGTGAATTACGCACGCCTTCCCATAGCTGGCAAAAACATAATATGGACAGACTACGTCGTTCATTTTATAAAGAGGCCGGCAAATGGCCGACCTTTTATTTCACAGATAACAATTGGGAACAACTTAATCTGGCTTATAAACAAGCCTTAGCGCGTTGATAAGCGCCCAAATGACCAGCCCTATTCTGTAGCCTGTGCCTTTTTGATAATATTCGATGTCGAGCAACCGTTCAGAAAATCAAGTACTTCAACACGCCCCCCCGTACTTAGAACATGCTCGGCTCCAGCGATTTCAGACACTTTATAATCGCCCCCTTTCACAAGAATATCAGGGCTTAATTGTGTAATAAGCTCTGCGGGTGTGTCCCCCTCAGCTTCACTGCCAAATGGGATCACCCAATCAACAGAGGCCAAGGCTGATAAAACCATTGCACGCTCATCTAACGGGTTTATAGGCCGGTCTGCGCCTTTCAAACGTGAGATAGACTCGTCATTATTCAATCCAACAACCAGCTTATCCCCCATGGCTTTGGCTTGTGCCAAATATTTAACATGACCAGCATGTAGTATGTCAAAACAGCCATTCGTGAATACAATGCGTTCACCATTTCTTTTCGCGAATGCGATATGCTGATGCACGTCATCAAAAGGCGCTTGATAATGTTCACCATTTTCAATCAAATATTGACCTAATTTCTGGCTTAGTTCTTCAGGTGTAACCGTTGCAGCCCCCAATTTGCTGACAGCTATTCCCGCTGCAATGTTCGCCACTTCAACCGCGTCCTTTGCGACCATACCTGCACCCAACATCGTTGTAAGTGTTGCAATCACCGTATCACCTGCCCCGGTCACATCACTCACTTCTCGAACTTGTGCAGCAAAATGATGTTTTTCAGTATGGCTTATCAATGACATACCTTGCTCTGAACGAGTCAATAACATGGCATCTACCCCCGCATCGGCTAAAAGCTTACGCGCACTCAGAGTCAAAGCTTCCTCTGATTTAACCTCACCGCCAGCCAACTGAAACTCATTCAGGTTCGGCGTAATAAAATCAGCACCTTTGTATATTGAAAAATCTGATGACTTAGGGTCTACAAGCACAATTTTACCCGCGGCCTTTGCTACAGCGATCATCTCTTGAATTGCAGATAAAGCGCCCTTATTGTAATCAGAGAATAATACATAATCATAATCATCAATTACTTGCTGTAAATTTTCTCGTAACAAACGGCTATGTGCTTGAGTAAATGTCTCTTCTAAATCTAAACGTACAACTTGCTGGTGACGGCTAATAACTCGCATTTTGGCAATCGTAGGCAGCCCAGTAACACTCACTAATTGTGAATGTATATTTTCAGACTCTAAAATACGCTCAAGGGTTTGACCAATATCATCTTGACCAATTAATCCCAACAGCCCAACTTTACCATCAAGGTGCGCAACATTTTTTGCAACATTGGCTGCACCGCCCGCTTTGTCTTCTAGAGTGCTTACTTTAACGACAGGCACTGGTGCTTCTGGCGAAATACGACCAGTATCGCCTAACCAATAGCGGTCGAGCATGACATCACCCACAACCAATACCCGCGCTTTATTTAAATGCTGTAAGCGTGATAAGTCCATTATTGTTGCTCCGCCATCGACATATCAATTGCCTCACATAACCAGTGACCAATGAACATGTGTGCTTCTTGAATACGCGCAGTTTCGTCATTGCGAATAATAATAGGCAACTTAGCAATGTCTCTTACCTTACCCCCCTCTCTGCCCGTCAATGCAACAGTGAAAGCGCCAATATCATTTGCCGCCTGTAATGCTAAATTTATATTCGTACTGGTTCCCGAGGTCGTTAAGCCAATGACCAGATCTTCTGGCTTACATAGTGCCTGAACTTGTCTCTCAAATACTGTATCAAAATGATAGTCGTTACTGTGCGCTGTCAGAATTGAGGTGTCCGTGGTTAATGCAATCGATGCTAATGGTCCCCTTTCCAGCTTATATCGAACAACAAATTCAGCTGCTAAATGCTGTGCATCTGCAGCGCTACCACCATTACCAAACCAAATTACTTTACCACCCTTTGCCAGTGTCTTTTGACATGCCTCAAGTAGCTGCATGGATTCTTTATGATAGTTCGCCATCGTATTAAAAACGTCTAAGTGACGTTGTAACGAGGCTAAATAGCTTTGTTCAATATGTTGATTTTGCGACATATAAGTTCCTAAATTACCGCTTATTGGCTTTATTCTGTAAATAGTATCCGTGATTTACCAGTATACATTGACTGATAACCAAGTATAGCTTTCACCGAATACATCTTTACCAACGGCTAACGTTGTTTCAACCTGACGGTGAGATATTTTTCGGCTATTGCTTATTTGTAGTTCCTGCCCCACTTCATAACTCTGACCAAGCTGCCCGAGCTCGTTAAGATAATTACTTTCATTTGCAATTCTAGTGTACTTTGCACGCCATAGTGAGTGTAGGTTTTCACTGTAAGTCGCCTCAATGATGTGGGCTTGAGACGGCGCGGCATCATCAAACTGACGCTGATCGCCAATAAAGCTCCCCATGACAGCACCATCGATGGAGTTACCATACACAGGATAAATTTCATTAACGTACCACAAACTATGTTGATTCGAGTACTCATAACGTAATGTACTCTCTTTTGTCATTTGTGGCAGATACACGCCAAAATTAGTCGCCGTGTTACCAAATTGATAGTTTTTATGGCCCTTAGTATCTTCACCACCATACTCAAAATACCACTCTGCTGGGGTTAACATGCTTGTGCGTAAAGTACTGGTAAACGTTACCCATTGATCGCCAAGCTCTGTATCTTTACTGCCAGTTAAGCCACTATTGTCATTACCCGCAGGATCGAAGTATGCTTTAAAGACATCTTTGGTCGTCACTTTTCGTGGGCCGCCACCAAACTGCATCATACGGTTTAAGCCTAACTTCCAACCGCTTAAAGGCTCAATGCTAAAGTGAGTGCCCGCCAACTTAGGCTTACCACTATGCAACGTACCTTGATACAAAATTGCGTCTTCAACATGCTCACTTTCGGCGTAGAACAGTTCAAAATCAAAGTTCCACCAATTTTTCAATGGTGCTATTAAGCCCAGAGAAACGGACGGCAATGGCTTAGCGTTATTAGAATAAACTTGTGCAAAGCTCTTAAAAGGAGAAAACCAATGTTCTTTATACCCTAAATTAAGCTGAAATGTGTCACCTCCCAATGCATAAAATGTATTGTAAGCCACTAAATCACCAGCATCGACTCGATAATCAACCCCTATCTGCAACAAAGAGCTATCACTACCGCGCCATACACCTTCCAAAGAAAGCTCAGCATACTCATCTGATGTGTTACTTCGGTCATTCGCCAACTTCACGACTTCACCAGAATCAGCTCTCAATTTAATACCTTGTCGTGTTATATCATCCTTACTAAAGTACGGCTTTAGACGCCCTCTAATACTATTATATAGCGACCTATCAACCGCGCTGAGTTTACGTAATGCCATGTTGATTTCACTTATTCGATAGGGTTTAGCCATCGGCGTACCATCAGTCAAAGCAAACATTTTATCAATTTGATATTCTAAAATAGCGTCTTTTCCTATTGGCAAGTAAGCCGTTGGGGCTGAAAAAGATTGGCTTGAGAAAAGAAACAATGCACCAGCTAGGTAATAGGTAATTTTAAACTTCATCTTTTATCATTGGTTTTTATAATATACCGCTATGGTAACAAAGTTATTTTGTGGGGGCACGACCCTAAAGTGTGTAAATTTGTTATTAGATTTCAGTTTTTTCTCGATACACAGTAAAATAGCCTTTTATGACTATGATATGTAACTCATGATCCGCTTCTTATATAGCTGTTTACTCTATATTCTCAGCCCCTTAATTGTTATTTATCTGTATTTTTTCAGAGGTAAAAAAGCCCCTGCATATCGACAGAACTTTACTGAGCGCTTTGCATTCTCACTCATCAATTTACCAAAAAATGCCGTCATATTTCATTGTGCGTCAGTTGGAGAAGTCTTGGCTGCGGTGCCATTGATTTCAGAGTATAAAGCTCGTCATAAAAATGACCATATTATTATCACCTGTAACACCCCGACTGGTCGCCAACAAGTAAAAAACAGTTTTAAAAACCAGGTCCCTGTGTGCTATTTACCTTTTGACTTTTGGGATTGTGCCAATCGCTTTATCAAGACACTTTCACCAAAGCTGTTCATTACATTAGAGACCGAATTATGGTTAAATATTATGACAGCGGCACAAAAAGTGGCGTGCCCAACAGTTGTCATCAACGCCCGACTGTCTGAAAAGTCTTTGCGCGGGTATCAAAAAGTACCGCGATTAGCTAAAGCGCTTATGGGTAGCATTAATCATATAGCAAGTCATAGTCATGAGGATGCTGAACGTTTTATCTGTTTGGGTTTACCTGCAGATAAGGTCACCGTCACGGGCTCTATTAAATTTGATATCCACGTCGATGACACTGCCCAACAACAAGCTGAGCAATTAAAGTCTGAATTTAATACTCGTCCCGTTTGGATAGCAGGCTCAAGCCACCCAATAGAACATGAAAAGCTACTTTATGCACACAAAGAACTGCTAAAAATATACCCTGACACACTATTAATTATCGCGCCTAGGCACCCAGAACAATTCGAGCCGGTCGCAGACTTGCTCTCGCAACAAGGGTTCACTTTCACTCGACGCAGCGAACAGGTCGCACCGACAAAGCAAGTAATTCTTGCTGATACGTTAGGCGAGCTCAAAATGCTGTATGGAAGTGCCGATATCGCATACATTGGCGGAAGCCTCATTGATAGAGGTGGGCATAACCCTTTAGAAGCCGCAGCGTTTAATGTAGGTGTTATTACTGGCCCTAGTATTTATAACTTTGCACATATCTACCCTGAACTATTTTTACATCAAGGCGCTATTTGTGTTGAAGACCAAGCGGAATTAGCAACTCTATTAATCAGTTTATTAAACGATCCCCACCAGCTTAAAAAACTTGGCTCTAGCGCAAAGCGCTGCCTGAATAAAAACCAAGGTGCAATAGAAAAATCACTACAGGTTTTAAAACATAATTTAATAAAAGAGACAATCTCATGAATGCTCAAATAAACGCTATGCAACGTTGGGTGAGTGCAGTCATAGTTAAATATAACTTTTGTCCATTTGCACGTAAAGAAGTTGAAGAAAACCGCATTCACTATTGCGTATCCGAAAGCACAACACATGATGATGCGGTGATGGATATGTTGGAGCAGTGTGCTCAACTAACATCCGATCCAGACCGAGAAACAACATTGCTCATGTTTCCCAATGGTTTTGCACTTTTTGACGATTTTGTCGATTTAATCGATCTTGCAAACACCATGCTTCGAATTCAAAATTATGAAGGCGTATTCCAAATCGCGACTTTTCATCCCGACTATGTATTTGCTGATAGTGATGACAACGACCCAGCCAATTACACCAATCGAGCGCCCTTTCCCACCCTACATTTAATTCGTGAAGCAAGCATGTCTCAGGCACTCGCCACATATGATGACCCAGAAAGTATCCCACAGAACAATATTAAACTTGCACACCGTAAAGGCAAAGCTTTTTGGCAACAGCTATTAAACAGCTGCCATCATCCTCAATAAAATAAAGCGAAACGATACCTGAAAAAAATGCCCATGTTCATGCAGTGAAACATGGGCATTGTGTTGCCATTCTTTATTTAAAAATCAATATTTATACCAATTGATGGCAAGGGCATATCAGGAAATATGTAGTCTTTCTCATAATTGGAGTAGTCCGCATTGTATTCAAACTCTTGAATAGAACGATTGCCATACACATTCAATATCTCAAAAAATACGTTCGCTTCTTGACCCCATAGCTCGGTGTTATAATCAACACGTATATCCAATCTATGGTACGCACTCAAGGTACTTTCGTTAAAAGGCTCGTATATTGGTTGATATAACACAGGCTCAGATTGCGCATTAGAGTTAGGGTCATAGATAGGGGTTGATCCTGTCACTTGCGTATAACGCCGGCCGCTTTGATAACGCCATTTAGCACCGACTTGCCATTCATTGCTTATGTCATAGCTGGCAACCATATTGACGACCCAAGGCAGATCAAATGCATAATCAAACTCCTCCCCAGTAACATTATTTGTTCTATCTGAGTGTGAATAAGCAATACTTACCCACCCATACCATTTGTCGCTGTAGTTTTTATTAATAAGTAACTCAGCACCATATGTTTGACCTTCGCCTTCGTTAAAATATCGTGTCGTATTTGGTGCAATCACCTCACCGTAGCGACTTGCTTGAGCAGCAGGGTTTGTCACTATCAGATCTTCAAGTTCTTTATAATATAATTGTGCACGTACAGCCCAAATCTCATCGACAACATAATCATAACCTAGTACATACTGAGTTGACTTTTCTTGCTCTAATTCTGGATTACCTAAACTTTCGCTAACAAATGCAAAGTCTTTAAATCCTTGGTGATGTCGGCCTACACTGACACTCAGCTTACCTGCATCTTGAATAGGGAGTGATGCCTTAAATCGAGGTTCTAGCAATGACTCATCGTTATAATCATATTTACTGGCATTAACGCCAACATTAATATCAAACTTACCAATCTCTTGACGCCACTCAACGTAGGCTGATACTTCATCAAGATCGAGTTCTTCCGTTGTTGAGAATTTAGGGCTAAAGTAACTTGGCGGGCACATTTCAAAATCGTCGTTACATGGGAAATCTCGTCCTGCTGCGTTCATATCAACTGTTTGCAGTTGATATTCACCCCCTACCATTAATACTCCCGAATCAAAATCATATTCTACCAAACCTTTTAAGCTCAAAATGTCGGTATCCGCCTTCAGGTTTAATATCTCCCCCTCTTTAGACATATCTTCTTTGGATAAGTGGTTTAATGCCATCTTATGGCGATATCTATCAAGTTGTCTATCCCAAATAACCCCTTGATTATTGTAGCTGAACTCATACAGTTCACCACTTTCTAAATCTGGATTTTTAGCCACATCTCGACTGCCTTCATCGAACTCTGTTTCAATTTTATCATTGGCTCCGGTTGCAACAAAAGTCAGTCGGTCTTGGTTATTTAAATCCCATACCAACTTAGTTTGATAATCATTGTTCCTTGGCGGCGTGGGGTAAGTAAAGTCCTCATCTTCAATAAAGTTTTCAATATATAAATGAACCAAAGATTCTCGAAATGATACATAATAAGCCATATCATCATTGATCTGACCTTCATGTAAGATAGAAGCGCGAATAAAACTCAGCTCAACATTTGTATTTGACTCAGTGAAACTGGGATCTCTAAGCTTAGTAACAATTAACCCCCCGTTGGCATCATTAAATTGCGAACTCCACGCACCAGTCTCTAATGAGAAGTTTTCAATGAGCCTAGGGTTATATGTTGATAGACCATCGTTGTGGAATGTATAACCGACTTCTAAAAAGTCAGTTTCATAATAGTTATCTTGAGAGCTTGAGCCTCTAATCGCAGGCTCTGCAACTGGCCCCCCTGTTGCTGGTGGCGTTAATATTACACCAGGTAGAGCTTCAATCGCTTTTAAAGGATCATTATTCGCTCCTGGCACTTTTAAGATTTTGCTGCTTGAAAGCTCCAGACCCGATCCTCTAGTCCCCAATACCTGAATTGTCTCTATTTCACTTTGCACTTTTTCGTTGGCCGTTTCATTTGCGTTTGCCGTCCCTACGATTGCGCCTGATATTGCGAGGGCCAATGTAGAATACACCAAACTATTTTGATAATTATTTCTATATGTCATGACAACACCTTAAATAGCTTAAATTGATTGTGTAAAAAACTACGATAATTATGAGTCTTTCAACGTATAAAAATAATATATTAAATGTGAATTTTTTGTGCAAAACCCTCTTAACATTAAAATAAATCACCAACCTGTAAGAAACAACAGGACAACCCAAGAGAAGCTTTCAGGTTATACATTGTTATAAAACCAAGCTCATTAAAAAGCAGATTAAAGTGTAATTACTAGCATTAAAAAAAAGGAATAATACAATGCTAGATAATATAATAAAAAACACATACAACATTAATAAAATAGACACAGACACAAAAAACAAAATACACAAACTAAGGTACAATGTATTTCACAAACAATTAAAATGGGACGTGCCAGTTATTAATGATCAAGAAATAGATGAGTATGATGATTTAGACCCTGTATTTGTTACTGCTAAAGATCATAGTGGTGAGCTAATGGGTTGCTTAAGAATTTTAAAAACGACTAACAAGTATATGTTAAAAGATACCTTCCCTCAGTTATTAGATAACCAAGCAGCCCCTCAATCAAAGTCGGTATTAGAAATTAGTCGCTTTGCCACACAAAAAAGTGAACATTTATTTGATCCAAATGAAAAACGCTACGTAACATATAGCGTGTTGCAGCAAGCATACCTGCATGCAATCGAACAAGGAGTGGAAGAGTACGTAATGGTAACAACATGCGCAATAGAGCGTTATCTTAGAATACTGGGTGTACCCACCAGTAGACTAGGGAACGGCTTAAGTATGGACATAGGCGGAGTTAATTCCGTCGCTATTAAAATGAGCATTAATGATGAATTTAAGAATGCAGTTTTTTCAATTCATTAATTAGCGTTCATCCACTCCGTATCGACATCGAACTACCACGGATACTGGTAGATATTAATGAAGAGCATGATACGGAAATAAGTATGGATCAAGATATCGCATTTATGATAGAGCGTTGGTTAATGCAGTGCCAACGCGCCTCGACGAAAGCACAGCTAACGCAGATTTTACAATCCATAGTCAAGCAGCTCGACATGGACTATTACCTAATGTGTGTTGTGTCACCTCAACAGCTTAAATCTTCTGATATGTTTGTGATTGACAACTATCCGAGCGATTGGATGTCACATTATTTGGGGAATGATTTAAAGAAAAATGACCCCGTTGTACTCCATGCACAAACCAGTGTTACCCCCATTTTTTGGCAAAATGCCAATATCATTAGTACCACAAACCCTCATGCAGACATAAAAATCATGCAGCAGGCTGCGGACGCAGGGTTAGTCGATGGGATCACTGCACCGATCCGAGGTATGTTTGGTGAGTTTGGCCTTATTAGCATTGCTTCAAAACAACTTATAGAACTCGATAAATATATAAATTTAAATCAAATATTATTGAGTATAACTCCGTACTTATATGAAGCATCAAATCGTTTAAAAATAAACAATAGCCCAGCAAACAAAATAGAACTAACAAGTAGGGAGTCTGAATGTATGGAGTGGGTAATTGAAGGGAAAACAGCTTGGGAAACAGCTCAAATATTAGGTATATCTGAACGAACAACAAATTTCCATGTGAATAATGTTATAGAAAAAACAAGCTCATCAAACAGACAGCAAGCAATAGCTAAGCTACTTATTTCAGGGTTATTAAAACCAGTAATTTAAACAAGCAACCCATACCTGTTATAAATACTAGGTTTGATTAAAAAAACACAATAAAACTAAATATAGGCAATAATTAAACAAAAAATCGACAGTACCGAATTTATTATTATTACCAATCAGAAACGAATAAGAATTACATTCTGATAAAACTTAATAATATAAATAATTGGGAACTGTTATGAATAAATCTAACCAAATAGCTATTATCGGTGTCGGCTGTCGATTTCCAGGGAAGGCCAACTCAGCAGAACAACTTTGGAATAACGCAAAAAAAGGAATTGATGCGATATGTGATGTGCCAGGATCTCGATGGGACGTTCGTAAATACTACAGTGAAAATAGAAAAAAACCCGGTAAAACATATGCAAAACAAGGTGGGTTCCTCTCACAGCGTTTAGACACTTTTGACCCACTGTTTTTCAATATATCTCCTAAAGAAGCTGATGTAGTCGACCCAATGCAAAGACTACTGCTCGAAGTTAGCTGGGAAGCGATGGAAGATGCCGGCGTAACCTCTGACGCAATACAGAAGGTAAAAACCGGTGTATTTGTCGGCGGCTTTGCTATAGACAATAAGACGATTCAGTTAGACAGTCAAAATATCTATAACATTGACTCCCAAACGCCATTTGGTGTGACACATGCACTTTTATCTAACCGACTTTCCTATGTTTATAATCTAACAGGCCCGAGTATGTCGATAGACACGGCTTGTTCAGCATCAATGACTGCGCTTCATTATGCGGTACAAAGCCTACGTCAAGGAGACTGCGAACTAGCAATGGTCGGCGGCGCAAATACAATGATGACGCCACATTACCCGCTTACCATGAGCAAAGGACAATTTTTATCTCACCATAGTCGCTGTAAAGCCTTTGATGCAGATGCTGCTGGCTATGTGCGCTCAGAAGGTGCTGCAATTTTATTGCTAAAACCGCTAGAGAAAGCCATAAGCGATGGCGATGATATTTACGCTGTCATATGCGAAACCGGTGTAAACCAAGACGGACAAACAACGGGGATCTCCCTTCCTAATCCTGAATCTCAGCAAGCTTTACTAGAAGAAGTTTATGGTAAAGCCGGTGTCACCTCTGAAGAGTTAAGTTATATAGAAGCACATGGAACTGGCACAAAAGCAGGTGATCCTCTAGAGATCAAAGCAATCAGCTCAGTATTACAAAAGCGTCAGTTAGATAACCCTTGCTTCGTTGGCTCCATTAAGACAAATATAGGCCATACAGAAGCAGCATCAGGTGTTGCGGGGCTCATTAAAGCCGCAATGACAGTAAACCGTAAAGAAGTTGCACCTAACTTGCACTTCAATAACCCCAATCCAGAAATTCCATTTGACCAGCTCCCTATCGAAATCCCAACCACGGTTCGTCAATTAGATAAAGATAAAGTGCACTTTGCAGGCGTTAACTCATTCGGTTACGGCGGCAGTAACGGTCATGCCTTATTGCGTTCCCTATCAGAAAAAGAGCAAAAACAAACTAACCAACCAAAAAGCAGAGATAGCGACTTTATTGACGGGCCTTATATAGTGCCAATTTCCGCTAAGTCTGACAAAGCACTTTATCAAGTGGCACAGCGGTTACTCGATTTTCTAGAAGCACCAGAACGCACAGAGCAGCCTGTTAGCCTCTCAGATATCATATACACCTTGTCACAAAAGCGAGACATCTTGAATATCAGAGTCGCATTTGTGGTAGCTAACTTAAATGATTTAATTGAACAGCTTGCTGATTACTTAGACGAGCAGCCTCACCCAGCTAGTGCAACCGGAACCAGCCACGAAAAATATGACGGCATAAACCTGATCTGTACAGGCATGGGACCACAATGGTGGCGTATGGGTCGACAACTTTATGAAAATAATCATATTTTCCGCGCAAGTATTGAGCGCTGTGATACTGTCTTTAGTGAGGTAGCTGGCTGGTCTGTCAAAGATGAGCTATTAAAAAATCAAGATACCTCACGAATGCATGAAACTCAGGTAGCCCAGCCAGCCAACTTTGCCATTCAAGTCGCATTATATGATGTCTTAGCTGCATATGGGATCAAAGCATTAAGTGTTATTGGCCACAGTGTTGGTGAAGTCAGCGCGGCCTATATTTCAGGTGCTTTATCATTAGAAGATGCGTGTAAAGTCAGTTATCACCGCAGCCGCTTACAACAAACCTGTGCAAAAGAAAATGGTTCAATGCTTGCCATTGGGTGCTCGGTTGAAGAGTTTAGTACTTGGCAAACATCCTACCCAGAAATAGAAATCGCCGCCGTCAATGGTCCAAAAACCATTACCGTTGCTGGTGATAAAAAACAACTAGAACTCCTTGAAGCTCAGTTAGTATCTAAAGAGATTTTTGCTCGATTACTCGCCGTAGAAATCGCCTACCATAGCCGATATATGGACACGATCAAAGCTGATATTTTTTCTTCTTTGAGTGATATTACCCCGCGTAAAACCAATATTCCTCTTATCTCTACAGTGACAGGGCAACATATCGACGGGGAATCACTGGATGCCGAATACTGGTGGAAAAACGTTCGGCAAGCCGTGCTATTTGCTGATGGGTTACAAACTTTACTTCAAGTCAATGATGCTCCTGTCATGGAAATTGGCCCTCACCCAGTATTAAAAAGTGCTATCAAAGAGGGACTCACTATTGCCGAAGACAGCCGCCAACAATTGGCTTCTCTGCATAGAAAAGAGCCTGAGGAACATTACTTCTTCAACCAGCTTGCACAGTTTATTTGTCATGGTGGACATCCCAATTGGGAAACGCAGTTTGATGACAGTGCTCAATTTGTTCGCTTACCGACCTACCCTTGGCAACGTGATACATATTGGCGTGAAACTCAGCTTTCACTTGAAAAGCGGCACGGTCGCGCAGGCTATATTTATTTAAATGAACGTATGGACCGCTTAGAACCGACTTGGCAAGTAGAGTTAAACCCTTACCTTATTCCATATCTTCATGATCACAAAGTACACGATACAGTCGTATACCCAGGTGCAGGACTGATTGACAGTATGCTGTGTGCTGCAACAGAAGCAACGGGGGATACTGTATTAACGCTAGAAGAAATCAAAATAGAAAATATGCTGACCGTGGATGATAATCACGTAACCAGAATGGAAACTAGCTATAACCCAACCACACAACGACTAAACATTGCGTCTAGAAATGTAGCTGATGAAAACGATAACTGGAAGCCCATTGCATCATCGAAACGCTTAACGCAAGCGTTGCCAATAAAGCAAGTCAACTTCGCCGAGATCACACAAACAGTTCAGCAAAGTTATGATGTGCATACTTTCTACGACCAGTGCCGTAATGCTGGCTTAGATTATGGCCACTATTTTCAGTCAATACGGTCGCTTAAAGTATCTGAAGATGCGGTACTCGCTGAAGTCAGTTGTGTAGAAAAAGTCCTTAACGAAATAGATCAATACCGGGTTCACCCAACACTGCTTGATGCTGCATTTCAGTCTCTATTAACCATTACAGGACTTGAAAAAGCCTTTATTCCTGTTTCCATAGCAAAGCTGACGCTCATACAACAAAGTGTACAAAATGGTTACTGCTACGCCATTATGCGCAAGCAATCAAAGCGCAGTGTGCATTGTGATATTTATCTATTTGATGAATCAAAACAGCCCGTAGTGCAGATCGAAGGACTGCATTGTATGGCGGTTGAAAGTAACGAGCAAAATAACGAAGTAAATAACCCTCATAATTATCACTATGAATGGTTAGCACAATACACTGAAAAGCAGAGAAATGCCGTAAGTGTTCCTATCGCAATACTCAGCGATGGTTCTCTACTTGCACAATCGTTGAAAGCACATGCCATTGAGCTAGGTATGCAAGTACTGACCCTTGATGCAGGTGAAACATATAAAAAACATGGATTTAGTCACTTCACGGTAGATCCAACAACACAAACGAGTATTGAAAAAGCGATTGAAAACTGCCCATTTATTGAACCAAGAGTCATCATTGATCTGTGGTCTAGCCACCTTAACGATACAGAAGAGTTTAATGCATACGAAGTCAGTCAGCATGCATATGCATTGCGCAATACCGTAGAAGCATTAAATAGCCACTTCCCTGAGCATGAAATTGAGCTGTTTAAAGTAACTCGCAACGGTCAAATTAACGAGCTTTCAACGCATGCCGACACGTTCAATTTTTCAGCGTCGCCGATAGCAGGGCTTGCACCGAGTATTGTCAACGAATACCCAAATATCTTATGTAAAAGCCTCGATTTCGGTGATATAGAACAAGCACAGATATTAACCTGCTTGTTTAATGAGCTTGAAGACACCCTCAAAGAAACAGAAATTCGTTTCGATAAAGATGGACGATTTGTTCGACGTATCACGCCCACTTCTAGTCAGCTCGATGAAGACAGTAAACTAGTCACAACGACGGATGATCCCATAAACCTTTTACAAACAGAAGCCGGCCAGGCGAGTAGCTTAGAGTACAGTTTGATAGAGCGAATCAACCCGCAAGATAATGAAGTTGAAATACGCGTCATGGCCAGCGGTGTTAACTACAAAGACATATTGAAGGTACATAACCGTATTTCAGAATTTGTCACAGAAAATACTTATTTTGGCGATGAGCTTGGTATGGAAGTGGCAGGCGTCATCACAAAAGCGGGTAAAAATACAGCCTGGGAAGTCGGCGATGAAGTTGTCGCATTTTATGATAAAGGGGCATACCGCAGCTACATTACCACGGCAGATCAATTTATTAGCAAAAAGCCAGCACATTTAAGCTTTGCCGAAAGTGTCAACTATATGGGGTATGTGACCGCTTACCAAGGCCTGATACATCTGGCGAGATTAACACAAGGAGATAAAGTACTCATTCATAACGCCACAGGTGGTGTTGGATTAGCAGCTGTTCATATTGCGCTCAGCAATGGCGCTGAAGTATTTGCTACTGCGGGCAGTGATGATAAGCGTCAATACTTGAAATCTCGCGGAGTTTCACACGTGTTTGATTCACGCTCATTGTCTTTTTTCCAAGATATTAAGACTGTGACAGATAACTATGGTGTCGATGTCGTCTTAAACGCCAGAGATGGAGAGATACTACAAAAATCTGTTGAATTGCTCGCGCCATTTGGTCGCTTCGTGGAAATCGGTAAAAAAGACATTGCTGACAATTCTGGCCTAGCAATGCGCTGCTTTAATGAAAACTTACAATTTAACTCATTAGATATTGACCGTATTATGGTTCAGCGCCCAACGCAATTTCAGGCTCTAATGGATGAAGTCTCTGATTTCTTAAGTGATCAAAACAACTTTATTGTGCCTTGTAAGTCATTCTCAGTAACTGAGACTCAGGAAGCACTAAGATATGTCGCTCAATCCCAGCATATAGGAAAAGTCGCGATAGACTTTGATACTCAGTCTATCTCAGTAACTAAACCTCAAAAAAGAACATGGTTAACGTGCAACAGCACCTATTTAATCACTGGGGGCACAGCGGGGTTCGGCTTGCGTCTAGCCAAACAATTGGCTGATTGGGGAGTAAAACGTCTTGCGTTAGTAAGCCGCAGTGGCCGTGTTGGCGATGCAGATAAAGGCGTCATTGAACACATAGAACAACTCGGTTGCGAAGTCTATATCGATAGCGTCGACATTACAGATCTCACTGCAGTAACAGCGCTTATTCACGATATCGATAACGTTAACACACCACTAAAAGGCATCATTCACAGCGCCGCTGTACTTGATGATGACAATTTAGCGCAATTGACACCAGAACGATTCAAGAAGGTACTTGAACCAAAAGCATTAGGCGCGGTCAATCTGCACAAAGCAACTAGTCATTTAGCAAAAGAACAAATTGAAAGCTTTGTCATGTTCTCATCGCTTTCTTCAATGATTGGTAACCCTGGCCAAGCAAATTATATTGCTGCAAATGCATTCTTAAATACACTGGCTCAGCATAGACAAAGTTTAGGTCTGGCCGCTACTACCATAAACTGGGGTGCCCTCGCGGATGCCGGAATGGTTGCGCGAGATAATACTGTAAAACAGATACTAGCCGAGCAAGGGGTCTATGGTGTGCATAACGAATATGCCTTTAGCCAGTTAGATGAAGCGCTTAGTGCCAAAAAAGTGATGTGCGGTATTATGGACGTTGAATGGCCACTCTGGTTCAACGTCAACAAACCATCCAAAAGCTCCGCTCGATTCAGCTTACTGCTTGAGCAGTTCGCTCAAAAAGACGCGGACTCTCCAGCCCTGCGATTCCAAAAAGCCCTTGATGAGCTGCCGAACTTAGAAAAACGCGCTTTATTGGTTGAGAGCCTCAAAGAGCAGATATCGGCACTGCTTAATTACCCCATTGAACAAATAGACGCAAAGGTGAGCATTACGTCGCTCGGTGTCGACTCACTGATGACCCATGAGCTAAGCAAGCGCATATTTGTCAATCTAGGTCTATCAGTGTCTGGCATGGTCTTACTGGCTGGTCCAAGCATTGAGCAACTAGCAAAACAAGCGCTGGACGAGCAATTGGCACAAGCCGCTTAAAACATTAGGCGGCACCATGTGCCGCCGTACCCTAATTACATAAAAACATAATAAAACAGAAGGATATAACTATGACTGGTCTAAATCTCGTTAATCATATGCTCAACAGTGACGTAAATAAAGCAAGTATTATCGATTATTTCCCATTCAGTGATGGACGTGCACTTCCTGGTGAAGTCTCTGTGACGGTAACCCCTACAGAGGCCCACTTAAATGCCAATGGCACAGTGCATGGGGGTTATGCCGCAACAATGCTGGATTCTGTCACAGCCCTTGCAATTCAAACATTACAAGGATCAAATGCGACCGTCGGTACCGTCAGTTTAACGTTAAATTACATCAGGGCAATTCCCCCTCACACACCGCTAAAAGCGATTGGCAAAGTGTCGTCAATGACAAAGACCCATGGTTTCTCAGAAGGTCAGCTTGTTGATACTGAAGGGGAAGTTTGTGCAACAGCAAAGGCTTGCTGTGTCTTGGTACATGGGAGCTAACATGACTAATTCTCTTCACTCTCGACAACACCGTCGCTGGTTTGAGTACTTTGGCTCTGACATCAGTGCTGACGCGACATTATTTTGCTTTCCCTTTGTTGGAGGCAATGAGCATAACTATACAAAATGGTGCGACAAAATAAATTCGCACTTTGACGTCGCAGCCCTAAAAATGCCAGGGCGTCCTAGCAGAAGCCGTGAAGGGTTCCCTGAGCAGGTAGCCGATTTAGTTAGCCCAATCGTCGAACAGCTTGTGAACTACCCAAAGCCCTTTGCAATATTTGGCCACAGCATGGGGGGCTTATTAGCGTTTTTGGTGACCGCAGCATTGAATCAAAGAGGCGTCAGCACATTAGGCACATTTATATCTGCCAGACCCGCACCGCAACTGAGTATTTTAAAACGCCGTGCCCATTTGCCGGAGCCTGCGCTTATCAATGAACTTCGCACGCTCGGAGGCACGCCAGAAGAAGTGTTAAGAAATACTGAGCTTATGCAAAGTGTTTTACCCATTATTCGTGCTGACTATCATTTGTTAGAACAGTTTTCATATGAAGGTCAGGCAGATGCCATAACACAACCGTTAGAGATTATTGCAGCAACACAGGACAAATTAGTCTCAGATACGCAAATAAACGCATGGC
Organism: Pseudoalteromonas aurantia; assembly: GCF_005886875.1. Classification (GTDB taxonomy): domain Bacteria; phylum Pseudomonadota; class Gammaproteobacteria; order Enterobacterales; family Alteromonadaceae; genus Pseudoalteromonas; species Pseudoalteromonas aurantia_A. The sequence goes on from NZ_PNBY01000074.1 coordinate 100,573, forward strand.
GACAATTGCCGCTTAAACAACTCAATCAATTCGATATAGAAGGAGAACACTTTTATTTAAACCAGCACCCAGACGCGTTATTCGAATACATCAATACCAAGCTCAGCGATGCATTATCTGAGATTAACCAATTTGCATGCGCCAGCTAAACACTGACTAATTAATGACTAACTTATAAGGATGAATTAGCATGAAAACAAACACCCCCAATGATGCTGCGGCTCAATTCATGGCCCAAGGTCAGGAACTGATGAATGCGTTTATGTCTGGTGCACATAACTGTAGACAAACGCAACTGGACTTATTGCGCTCAATTTTACAAAAACATGGCCACACTCAATTCGGGACTGATCATAACTTTGATGACGTTGTCACGTATGATAATTATCGTAACCAAGTGCCACTTCAAGACTATGATTCACTCTATCCCTATATGGAAAAGCACTTGCAAGGGATACCGGATCAATTAGTCAGTGGCAACCCTTGCTATTACGCTACAACAAGTGGCTCAACTGGAGAGCCCAAATATATTCCAGTGACAACGGAGCAACGCTCTGGGGCTCATAAAGGCTCAGCAATGTTATGGTCTTATTCATTAGCCTGTAACTCTCCTGAAGCAATGCAAGGTAACTGGGTCGTTATCGTCTCACCCGCAGTCGAGGGATATGCACCCGATGGCACACCGTTTGGATCGACCTCAGGGCAATACGTCAAAGATTTAGATCCGGCAATAAAAGCAAAGTATTCAATTCCCTATGGAGTATACGAAATAGCTGATTATGACACCCGCTACTACTGTATTTTGCTGCTTGGTTTAGCCGACAATAACGTGAGCTTAGTCTCCTCAACCAACCCATCAACTCTAAGCCTGCTTTGTAACAAAGCCGATGACATGAAAGAACGTTTAATAAATGATATTAGACTCGGGATCCTCGACAAGACATTAGTACTACCTGAACCCATCAGAAAACTGGTTGAAGATAGGTTAACGCCGAACCCTGAACGCGCCAACTACCTAGAGCAATGTATTGAACAAGATGAGGAGCATAAACTTCGCCCAGTCCACTACTGGCCAGACCTAGAGGTCGTTGCAACCTGGACCGGCGGTAACTCTGCCACATTTATTGACAAAATGCAGGCATGGTATGGCAAAGTAAATATTAAAGATTTGGGGTATTTAGCATCAGAAATACGAGGTTCAGTTCCCCTAGACTTAAATAGAGGCGACGGTGTACTTACCATCGAAGACAATTTCTTTGAGTTTATCCGTACTGATGAAATTGATAATGCAAACCCCAAAACATACCTCGCTGACGAAATTGAGCTCGGCAGCCAATACTACTTATTCTTTACCAATAAGGCTGGTTTATATCGTTACAATATCAATGACATAGTTCAGGTTACTGGTTTTGTTGGCAATACGCCGAAAATTGTTTTTGTACAAAAAGGTAAAGGGATCACCAATATAACGGGTGAGAAAATATATGAAAAGCAAGTTATAGGCGCCGTTAAACAGGCTGAGTTTGACTGCCAAATTCAAGTTAACTTTTATCATTGTCATGCCGATTTACAAAGCAATCAATATAAACTCTATGCCGAGTTTGAACCAGGATATAGCACGCAAGAGCATGCCGAATTTGCCGATGCATTTGAGCTTCATTTACAAAAACTCAATTTAGAATATAAAACTAAGCGAGAATCCTTGCGTCTTCAGCCAGCAGCTGTACACAGCCTATCATTTGGGGCACTCGAAAAATTTAAACGCGCGCGAATTGCCGGGGGAGTTCGTGAAGCACAATTCAAAACAGTCCCACTTAGCATGGACAAAAATCTTTTAACCTCATTCACAGTAGAAACCATTTACCAAAGCTTAAGCATTAAGGAATCAGCAGCATGAAAATTATCACAACACAGTTAAGTGCACTTCTTTTAGGGTTATCTATTACCGCAGTAACACATGTTAATGCTGAACCAGTGAAAAGCGCCCCATCAGCAAGTAATAGCTCTATACAAGTTGAGGCTAACAATCGCTATGCGCACAGCCTCTACTCACCATTTGACCTGTTAAATTTAACAGGGCAAGAATATACGCTGAAATTAAATGACATTGAACTTTCTGAACAAGCTCAACGCCCTTTAATGTATGACATTTCATATACAAAGTGGACGCCATGGCGTAGTAATGGACAAACCATCATATACAACCATGGTTTTCAATCACATAAAGACTGGTTTAATTTTACAGCTGAGTATTTATCCGTATTAGGTTACACCGTTTATGCTTTTGACCGTATCGGCTCTGGCCGGTCATCAGGCGGGATCACCTTGCACAAGGATCTGAACAATACAACTCAACCTGTAATACAGCCAGGCCATATAAATAACTGGAAAACATGGACATGGACACTTGACCAAGTCGTAACGCTTGCTCACCAAGATATACCTGAAAATTCGATTACAATTTGGGGCAACAGTTTTGGTGCACATATTGTCACCGCATATATGAACCAATACGCCCCGAGCAATGTATCACAGGCCGTATTTACGACCCCTGGTTTATTTGTTGATTTACCTTTACCCTTCACGTTAGAAGAGTTTGTAACGAAACAACCATACGACTACTTTCCTTCAAGTATTCCAGAAACAGAAGGTGACCAAGGGGGTAACTACTTCACACAAGATCCGATTTATTTGTGGTCTATCCGTCATGATCAGCGTTCTTTAAGAGAAGTAACGCAAAGCTTTTATTATGCAGTCGTTGGCATAGGCCAATATAATTTAAGTCGAGAAGCAATGAATAATGATCCGCTTAGCAACTACCCAAGGTTCTATTTACTTGCTGAACAAGACACCATGATGAATAACACTAAAACTCTTGCATACATTAATCGCTCACCAGAAAACGCTGTAGCAAAGTTTTATCGTGCCTTGGACAATAAACATTTCATTAGTTTCAGCAGTGATATGGAGCAAGCCGTCTTAGATATCCATGACTTTCTAAATGGCCGCGACATCGATGAACAAGAAGTATTGGAGTATATCGAACAATGAAAATTATAGCCTGTCGCCTTCGTGAGACACATATTCCATTTAAAGTCAGCTTTAAGCATGCGCTGCATACTCGTAAAGAGGTTCAAGGCATGATTTTAGAAGTTGAATTAAGCGACGGTCAGATTGGCTATGGTGAATGTCTTCCTCGTGACTATGTCACGGGGGAGACACATCAAAGTGTCATCTCGGCTCTGTCAGATATAGTGCTACCAGCACTATTACATAAATCGTTTTCAAGTTTTGGTGAGCTCAAACAGTGGCTCCACTCATTCTTTGAAGTACATAACATAAATAACCGTCAAACCTGTGTTTTGGCTATTACTGAATTAGCACTTATTGATGCATTTGCAAAATCGACACAGTCGTCGGTTTATAAGCTATTTAGTTCAGATACCACGACAAACAAAGTGCCTGATATTCGTTATAGCGGCACTTATTCATTGGGCTCCCATGAAGCATTTAAACGGTATCAAAGTGTCTATGACAAGCTATCGTTGAGACAATTTAAGGTCAAAGTCGGCACAGATCTAGACGCTGAGTTAGCACTGATAGATAAAATTCGCAGTGCTAATTCAGGTGATATTGAAATACGTTTAGACGCCAATGGTGCCTGGGATTTAAACCAAGCCATTGATGCACTGAAAAAATTCGCTGACAAAGGGGTTGCTTGTTGTGAGCAACCCATGCCCGTTGAGTTAAAAGCGGCATATCCAGAATTAGTCTCAAAATTTAAAGGCATTATGGACATATGTATAGATGAATCACTGTGTCATTATGACGATGCATTGTGGTTTGCTGAAAATGCTGGCGCAACAGTATTTAATTTAAGAGTATCGAAGCTTGGCGGTATCTCAGCGTGTTTAGCAATTGCAAAAATAGCTCAAGCACATGACATTGATTGCCAACTTGGCGCCCAAGTTGGTGAAACCGCGATTCTCACAGCCGCAGGGCATACACTTGCACAACTTCTACCAAAGTGTCGATTTTATGAGGGGGCATTTGGTACATACTTACTGGAACAAGATATTACACATCCAAGTGTCATGTTCGCTCATGCTGGTAAACTCCCAATATCACTATTAAAGGAACATGCTGGCTTTGGTATTGAGGTTGATCAAGACTTAATCTCAAAGGTTACCTATCAATCACATAACTTCTCTTAAAAGACACATAAAAAAAGAGCATGGATAACATGCTCTTTTTGCCGAGTGGTTTAATCACTCGCTCCAATCGGGCAGACTGGATCCCAGGGAAACTCTTCGTTGTAATTAATGCGCTTGCTGCAACAGCTTAAAACCATGTCCATGAATCGTATGAATAAGCGGAAACCCAAACGGCTTATCTAACTGCCTTCTTAAATGATACATGTGAGAACGCAAAACATCTGTTGTCGGGGGCTCATCACGCCATAGGTCCCATTCAAGTTCTTGCTTTGCAACAACGTTCGGTGAACTTTTTAATAATTTTTTTAATATTTGAAAACCAGTTTGAGTCAGCTTTACTTCTTGGCCATCACGTAATACTTGACGATTTTTTATATCAAGTCTCAATGGGCCAAGAGTCAAAATACTATGTTCATCGCTTTGAGTTCTGCTCGCTATCGCATTAAGTTTTGCTAATTGCTCTCTAACGGGCGTTAATTCACAATATACGTCGTCCACGCCTTGGCGGTATAAGTTGAGCCGCTCATCTAAGTTAAGCTTGTGTGAGTAACTATAAAAAATTACTAAATTTCGAGGTAAATGAGAGCGTACTTGGGTCACTAATTTAGTCCCAGTTCCGCCTATTAATTTATCTGAGACAAAAATAAAATCAAACACATGTTCAGACAACAAGTGCATTGCAGTCAAAAAATTTCCCGCATAATCAACCGTAACTCCAGCAAATTCAAGCTCATTCAATAAGCTTTCAGAAAGTACGTCATCGCTATAAGCAACAAGTACTCTTGTTGCACTGCTTAAAGACCTAAAGTTTAACTCTGTCATAAGTGATATTCCCGTTGTTCCTTGATGTGTGTCATATTTAACCGTGCCTGATAAAATACAACAATCGCTGTTCTTCCAATCACCGCCCTGTCAGTTTTAACAGGGTAAATATAGGCTGACTTTTTTAAAATTGTCATGAAATTGAAAAGTAGGTCCAACAGGGCCGAAAAAACCTGAACAGGCGAAATTATGAAGGAAACAGCTTTAAACCAAACGCAAATGTTGATTTGCCAGCGCTTATTCACCCGCGCTGCAACATTAGTCAACCGTCCAGGCTGGCGACAAGCTATGAGCATAAATAATGCCAAAGAAACATTAACTATTTGTTCGGGTGCACAACCGAATTTACTAAACGACTTATTAAGCGCCCCCCCCTCCTCACACGCGCATCATCAATTATGGATGGTACTTGCTATCCCTTTATCTATGTCTGATATCGAGCAGCTGAAATTGTTCGGCATAAATCATATATATGCTCTCAGCTCGTGGTTTAATAGTACCGAGATTAACATGAGTATCAAACAGGCAGCTCTAAAGGGGATCTCCTATACAATCTTACCCGACCCATTATGTGAACGCCTGAATTTTGGTCGTAACCACCTGATGCAACGTCTTAGACCTTGGTATTTGAACAGCCAAAGTATCACTGCGCAGGGGCATATCGAACCTATATTAAATGCAGATAAAGGTGGGTACTTTAAACATTTTCTGCAACGTTTCGATAACTGCATTCTTCCTTGGGCTTACAGAAATATAATTTCAAAGTCTTCACTTAACATTATGTTTGAAAAGCCTCAACATTCACATATTAGCCTTGTGGACTCTAAAGGTAAGGCGATTCTAAATATAGCAACAACATTAACATCGGCAGAACAAGCTGCTGCGTTAAACAACTTTCATGTAAATCAGGACTATGGGGAAGTCTGCCTGGATGGCTCATTAACATTGAGCCACATATTAAGCAGTCAAAATATGTTAGATGAATCACAGCAGGCGTTACAATCTGAAGGTGATCAGACAAAATATGATGTTATTGGACAATCCATACTACAAACGACAACATTTACGCCGGAAAGTGCATTTTATACGAATACCGATAAGTAAAAATATGATTTTACGAAAATGCCTTTTTACTAAATAGCATTCAATGACAGAAGGCTTAAAAAATCACATAAAACCATAACACAACGTCAACTGGCACTAAAATTGATGTGATAAGTTGGCTTTTCAGCCTCCCTAACCTTAGTCAGAAGGGCAAATTTGGGGGGCTGAGAGTATGAAAGGTATAAGAATATTAAAGGCATTATCTGAATGAACTGAACACCTCTAAGTTAAAATTCTATCTCTAAATACAAAACCCGTCTCTAGATACAAATCCCTGTCTCCCTGGATTCATTTCAGGATCCATGGTTTTCATTACCTTTTTGGAATAAAAGAGGTATATCAGCGAAATGGATCCTGACTTTCGTCAGGAGGACTATGAGTTAGCGCTCAGAAACTTGTGATCATACCAACGGTAAACATAGACGTTATGGATCCTGACCTGCGTCAGGAAGACAATGGGTGAGCGTATGAAACCTGTGACAATAGCAGCGGCAAGAAGCATGGCGGTTTTGACCCTGACCTTCGTCAGGAAAACAACAGGGTAAGTATATGAAGCCTGTGATATTAACAGCGGCAAGAAGCATGGGGG
>NZ_PNBY01000075.1 GCF_005886875.1 Pseudoalteromonas aurantia
TTAACGGGAACAAAGCGAATGCTAGGCCTTCTACTCGCTTCATATATTGCCAAACAATCATTCTTATCATTTTTGTTACCACGTACAAATGGGGTGACATGTTGTGCAGGAATTAAATTAACTTGATGACCAGAATTTAAGCATGCTCTGCCCCAGTAGTGAGAGGACGAACAAGCCTCCATAACGACTTCGCAAGGCGGTAAATTAAGGATTATTTCATGGAGTTTTACTCTAGAAACCCGCTTTGAGAAACAAGGTTTTCCGTGTTCATCAATTCCAAGAAATTGAAATACATTTTTTGCTAAATCGATGCTTAATATACTAACGTTATTCATGATGGATGCTCCTACTAACTATCGTTAAAAACACACCTTTAGTTTGGCGCATTGACGCCGATTTGGGAGTGTCTAATTCATCACCACAAGTAAATCGATTGTGACACGATGAGTAGTACATCTTTCCTTGATAAGATTCTGAATTTATGTATTTTCATGCTCTTGCCCTGTATTATTATGCCGTTCTGCAGGCTCATATGTTTTTAAGGAAAAAGTTATGTTACTCATAGGTGCATTTATATTAATTTTTATTGGTTTTGTTCATTCCTATCTCGGTGAAAAATACTTGCTGATCCGGCTATTTAAAAGAGATAACTTACCGAAATTACTTGGCAGTGATTGGTTTACTAAGCGCGTTTTAAGATTTGCTTGGCATTTAACAACGATAGCTTGGTGGGGCTTCGCAGCAATACTTTATTTCATATCTAGTCCGAGTAGCGTGCTCGTGCTGCGTTTTGAAATCCTGATAAGCATAGCAATTGTCTTTGCTGCTAGTGGCGTTATGTCCTTTATATTTTCTCGTGGAAAACACGTGTCATGGTTCTTCTTTTTCTGTGTGGCTGGTGTGAGCGTATTTTCTGCATTATAAACCTACTAAATCCAAATATATGGTTAAGTAAACAACAAATTTAAACTGATACCCACCCAAGATTGACTGTTTTTTCATTCATTGCTTATCTTTGATATTCAGCTTAAAAGATAGGCCGTTTCGAACGAAGACTGCGCGAAAAAGACAAGTCAGTTTAATTGATACCAAATACTATTATGGCATTTCACGTTCCGCTCGTTGTAAGGTGTCGGTAAGGTAACAAGGTAATCGTACGAACATAGAAGACGCTGGTTAGAAACACAATTTGCTTTGTATTAATATGTTTTTGCAAAGGTGATTGATAATACGCATATTGTGCTGTATCTGGATAATTTAAAAGTACTATACTTAAGTGATAAAGCTAAAATTAACAGGGGCATAAGCTATCTAGTGGGATCTTATTAACACATGAATATAAAAGTTACTGGTTTAAGGCTTAGACTATTAAGGTAACACTTTATTAAATACTCTAACCCTATAAACCCCCAAAAGGTGAAAGGCGGTATTGTCATATATTTATGTGCTTATGGGACCATTTTTGTATCTTTTGTGACCTTGTTGATTAAATTGCTAACTACTGATCAATTGTTCAGTTTTAACTTTGTTGCCAATATTTCGCCATACTTAGCCAACTTACTTTATATCCTTCAGTTTAATCATTGTTTTAGTATGTAGGTTAGTAAAATAACGAATTTTAAGCTTGTCACCCATTCATTTTTTAAAAATATACTAAAGTCCCAATAATAACTTAAAGAGAAAACTCAAGCGACTCCCCCCCCAAAGTTGATTGTTTTTTCGCTTAAACAGCCGAAGTATTATGACTTCGGCTTTTACCGTTTAAGCGGTTAGATTAATCTAGCCCTCTATTGCGTAGTAGCGCATCCGTTGTTGGCTTTCTGCCTCTAAAGCCTTCATAGGCTTCAAAGTAGTCCAAGGTATCACCGCGACTGTAAATAAACTTATAAAGGCGATCTGCGGTTTCTTTATCAAAGATGTCTTTCTTTTCTATAAAGGCATCAAAACCATCCGCATCCAATATTTCAGACCACATATATGCGTAATACGCTGACGAGTAACCGCCTGCAAAAATGTGTCCGAAATGTGTACTGCGGTGACGCATAACGATCTCTTCAGGCTTACCATAATCACTTAACACTTGATTTTCAAACTCACGTACATCTAAGTCTTTCACTTCTGTCATCTGGTGATAGGCCATATCGACTAAGGCAGAGGCTGTAAACTCAACGGTTGCAAATCCTTGATTGAAGGTACTTGCTTGCTTAATACGTGCTAGAAGATCAGCAGGCATTGGCTCATTTGTTTTATGGTGAAGCGCAAACTTTTTCAACATTTCAGGTTGCGCGATAAAATGCTCGAATAACTGAGCTGGGAATTCTACCCAGTCGCGCGGAACACTGGTACCGGCCAAAGTAGGGTATGTAACGTTTGATAATAAACCATGTAACCCATGACCAAATTCGTGGAATAAAGTCACCGCGTCTGAGTAGCTCATTAATGTCGCTTCCCCTTCGGCTGGCTTGTTTAGGTTCATATTGTTAACGATAATCGGCTTTACGTCACCGGCTAGTTTTTGCTGTTCTCGGAACGAATTCATCCAAGCCCCAGATTGCTTAGAAGATCGTGCATAATAATCACCAAAGAATAAGCCTACTGATTTACCCGCGCTATCTTTAACTTCCCATACTCTGACGACTGGGTTATAAACAGATATATCATTGCGTTCTTCAAAGGTCAGACCAAATAGGCGGTTGGCGACGTAAAATTTAGCTTCAAGCATATTCTCAAGTTCAAAATATTCGGCGATTTCACCTTGATCTAAATTAAACTTTTCTTTACGAACTTTTTCAGCATAGAAGCGCCAGTCCCAAGGCTCAAGTTTGTGCGTAGCACCTTCTTTGGCCATTATTTCTTTTATCCACTCGCGCTCTTGCTCAGCTTTTACAACAGCAGGCTCCCACACTTTAAGTAGCAAGTCCATTGCGGTTTCGGGCTTGCCTGCCATGGCGTTTGATAAAACGTATTCAGAGTGATGTTTGTAACCTAACAGTTGTGCGCGTTTAGCACGTAATTCGACCATTTCAACGATAATGCTTTTGTTGTCAAATTCATTGTCGTTGTCACCACGTTTTGTCCAACCATTAAAGGCCTGCTCTCTGAGATCTCGTCGTTCCGAAAACTGAAGAAAAGGCTGGACGCTTGCGCGATTGAGCGTGATCACATACTTACCTGGCATATCGTTTGCTTTAGCAGCTGCAGCGGCCGCATTTCGTTGTGCCGTTGATAAACCAGCCAAGTCAGACTCTTCAAGGACCAATTTAAAGGCACGAGAATCATTAAGGGCATTTTGGCCAAACTCGGTGGTGAGTGCAGAAATACGCTCGTTGATTGTTGCAAGCTCTGTACGCTGTTCTGGTGTTAAGTTTGCACCTGCGTGTATAAAGTCACGATGAATACGCTCTACTAAACGAGTTTGCTCTGCATTTAATTTATCTGCGCGTATTTGTTCTGAACGTAAATCTGACGAATTGCGATTGTTATGTACAGTTGAAACACGCTTGTATAAATTTTCATTCATACTAATTTCATTATAGTGGCGGGTTAACAGAGGAGAAACTTTGCGCTGCAAGGCTTGCATTTCGTCACTGGACTCAGTACTGGTTAGATTGAAAAATACACCGGATACACGAGAAAGTAGTGCGCCGGCTAGTTCCATTGATGCAATGGTATTGTCGAAATCAGCTGGCTGCTCGTTATTAACGATAGCGGCAATTTCTTTTTTGTGTTCAGCGATAGCCTTTTCGAAAGCGGGTAGAAAATGCTTGGTTTCAATTTGGTCAAATGGTGGAGCGCCAAAAGGAGTATTCCACTGCTGAAAAAAAGGGTTTTGTACGGTTGATGCTTCAACAGCAGCTACTTTGGTGTTTTGTGTTTGCTCAGGTTGCTTTGAACAGCCAGTCAATAGTAAACCGGCAGATATTGTTAAAGCTAAACGTGTTTTTATTAGCACTGTAAACCTCTTTTAATTTTGAGTTTTAATATGATGTAGGAACAACAGCATATGATATGTTATATTATATCAATTCTTTGTTTATTTCATCCCATAAAAACTGCCATTGGGCTCAATCAATGAGCTGTTGATAGTTTTCAAGTGTGATTAACAATAGAAGGTGATTACAAGATGCGCTGATTCAAGCCATGGGCATAAATGATCAGGGCGATATGTTTGCTCATACCGTGATTTAAATAATCATACGCATGGCTTTGTACTTAAGCAGCAATAGAGTACAGTAATAAAAAACGGTGCGCATGATGATGATACTTTTGCGAGTGGCGCACGCTGTTAAGTAACCCACAAATGCAAGCACCTTCATATGAGAACTAGATGAAGGTGCTTTATTTCATGTAATTAGGTGTATTAGATATAGCCTAATACATTACTTGGCGGCCAGTGTATTAAAAGTTTAGATTAACGCCAATATATCCTGTACGACCTAATATTGACCAGCCGTTATACCCGCCACGAGAAGTCGTCCAGTGATCGCCACCATTGTTATCTCTAATATTGTTGACACCAATATACACAGATGCAGTATCGCTTACTTGATAGTCCGCGCGGATATTGTGCACCCGAGAGTGAGCAGGCGAATCGCTATCACGAAAATCAAGCGATGCATCTTCGTTATAACGGCCGCTTGTTTTAAACTTAAACGTCCAACTTAACGTTAGGTCATCAAGGTTGTATTTAGTTACTAGATTTGATGCCCATTTAGGACGGCCTAATTCACCTGCGTCGTTGTCAGTTTCCGATGTGCCTTCAGCCAAATCTTGGGTAGTAGTCGAGTCTTCATACAATCTACTGGCTGCAAAAGTAAATGATAATGCATCCCATGTATAGTAAAGCTCAATATCGGTACCGCGTACTCGACCTTCGTCAAAATTTAAGCTTAGCGGCCGCACATACTCTACGTCACCATTGTCTTTACGTGTTACGAGATCGCAAAACATATTACTGATTGAATTTGGTGCGAGGTCCACACAGTTTTGCATAACATCTTGACCTCCAAACTCTGATATTTTGTCTTTTAATTTAATATCAAAGTAGTCTACAGAGACCGTTAGCCCGTTTAGTAGTGACGTTGGGGTATAAATTAAACCTACTGTTAGGGTATTTGCTTTTTCTTGTTTTAACTGCGGGTTGCCTGAGTTTCTGACCTGGCCTCGTGTGGTTTTTATATTTGAATTCCAACCTGCTGGGATACCATATAAAGCACAGTTTGCTTTACGGCGTCCATCGGCAGGGCCACCGTTGATGTTTGCTTCATCACATGGGTCATTGATAGTGCTGTAGCCAATACTTTCACCAGCATATAGCTCGTACAGTTGTGGCGCACGCACCGCCTGTGAAAAAATTGAACGCAAACGCACTTCTTCATTAAACGCCCAGTTTAATGCGAGCTTGGTACTTTCAAAGCGACTTTCGTTGGTAGAGTAATCGGCAATACGGTACGCGGCTTCTATTTCTACGAGTTCAGCAAAAGGCATGTCACTTAATACGGGAACCAACAATTCTACATAGGCTTCTTTTATATTACGACTGACATCTAGCGGTAGCTTTTTCGATGACAAATTACCAGAAGACCACAGCTCAGACGGGTCAAAGTGAATACCTTCATATCTGATATCTATCCCTGTACTCATTTGCATGGTACCTGCTGAAAGCTCATATACATCGCCAGATAAGTTTGCACTAAAGGCATGGTTAACGGAGTCGGTGGTCGCGATAAATGAATCAATGATGTAGTTAGTTAGGGCTTGAGACTGACGCTCAAAGGGAGAAAACGTAGGGCAGTTTGCTGCTTTAACGCATTCGCCTGCCACCTGCATTTGGCTATTTAACCTGTCTACTCTTAAAGAGGTATTGTTCTCCAGGTCATTCATTGATTTACCTGATGAAAAGTTTACATCCCAAAACCAATCGTCGTTGTACACGCCAGAAAATGTTAACGAAGAGCTGAAAAATTCACGCACGTTTTTGTGTTTTCTGCCACCGACTTCGTAAAATGTATGGTGAAAACCAATCCAGTCATCATCTTGGAAATTGTTTGTGAATGATGCAGGGGTATCAAAAGTGGCTTTAACGTCGGCCACTTGCATCCAAGCACGGGCAAAAGGTGGATCAATGACGTTATTAGATTCTGTTCTGGCAAGCGTTACGTCAAACGCCATATCAAAGCTATCAAATTGATGGGTGATAGAAGAAAACACATTAATACGTTAAAATGGGTCTTCTATGTTACCCCAGCGTGTACCGTCGTAGCCTTGCGCGGCGTCGACCAACCAGCCGTCGTACATATCTTTGTAGCGAGCTCGCAGTGCAACATCCTGACTTGCCTCGTCAAAATCGTACCAGTCGTAACCGCCATCGGTATTATTATAGACTGAGAAAATAGTTGCAGGGACGCCCCACGGAATTGGAGAAACATTTTTGACCCAAATTTTGTCGGGTTGTCCTTCGCCTCTGTTTGGGTTGGTAACGGAACGTTGATAGTTATAGGCTTTTTCACGGTCATTTTGTGTGAGCGCTGACTCTGATAGGTAATCGAACGCAACAGTAAAATTGCCATTATCGTCATTGAAATTAAGTCCATGGGTAATCGATAGGCTGCGTGTACTGTGTCCTCCGTCTTGTGTGCCTGACACATGCGCGTTTGCTTTGGTGCCTTCAAAGTCTTTTTGCAGAATAAAGTTCACCACTCCAGCAATGGCATCTGAGCCATAAATCGCCGAAGCGCCGCCGGTCATTACTTCAACACGCTCAATTAGCGAAGCGGGTATCGTCCCTACGTCTGCAAATAAACCTTGATAATCGGTTGAAACAGAAGGAGGCCGCTTACCATTCACTAAAACCAGTGTGCGTTCTTCGCCCATATTACGCAAATCAAGAATATTGAGACCAGAGTTCCCAAAAGAGTAGTTACCGGATGCAGAATCAAACCCATCAGCAAATTGCGGCAGACCGGTTAGGATGTCATTAACATTTTGCGCGCCGGTTAATTTTATGTCTTCGGCAGAAATCACCACAGTGGGAGAAGGCGCTTCGATGTTAATTCGCTTAATACGAGATCCCGTTACTACGATACGTTCTGGCTGTGTAGCGTCATCTGCGTTATGTGTATTTTTATCCTGCGCGATTACGCCAACGCTTGCAGAAGAAATCGCTAATGCAATGATGCTTTTACGCAATGTTATACGGGTTGAACCTGTGTTGTACATTGTATACCTCTTAGTATTTGTACTTATTGTTATGATATTTCTATTATATGAGCTTTGTTTGTTGCGCCACCCACGAGTCATTCAATGACAGCTTGCTGTCGTTTGAATATTGTATACAGTATATTAATTATAAGGGAAAACAAGTCCTTTAATTCGGTAATTGTTCAGATGAGTGGTAAGTAAACACAGGGGTTAATATTTTAAAGGTTGAGAGCTGCTCAGTTGTGCTTCAAAGATAACGAGATAAAGGTGATGCAAAAAGAACGTAAACACATCGTTTTAAGCATTAAATATGTTTAGATTTATGGGGCTGTTTGCCACCTTTTAAAGATGGCGGTTTGTGCTCTTGATGTTGCTATGACTTAGATTGATGACTGTTCGATGTAACGGGTTATTCGTGTTGTTGGTATTGAAATACGTCTTCTAATGGCAAGTTAAATACGCGAGCTATTTTAAATGCGACTTCAAGAGAGGGTGAGTATTTATTGGCTTCAATGGCCATTACCGTTTGCCGAGTTACGCCTATTTTTTCAGCCAATTGCTTTTGAGTCATCTCGTTGTTCATAAAGCGCAGTGTGCGAATTGAATTAGAAATAGCTCCGTTACTCATATATGTCTCCGGTACGACCTTTGTATAACTGGGCACTGTAATTGGCAATTTCAGCTAATAAAAACGCACTGACCATAATATGTAGCGGTAAAAAAGGTATGTTGTATTCAATAGATGGCCCAAAGCTTTGCGCCTCAGCTTGGTATTGAAAAATAGCGATGCAGATCCCAGCTTGCAAAATGTAAGCGGTATATTTATAGCCGACAAGGTTAATTTGTTTCTCTCGCACGTCGAGTGGCTGCGCTAGTTCATTGTCACTAACAACAGCCAATACAATGTAACTGATCACCATAATCGCAATGCTGTAAATGATCACTTGTAACAATAATTCAGATAGCCAAGTTGCAGAGGCAAGCTGTTCAGGCGTTGCGTAAAAAACACGCTGCAAATAAAAATAACCAATATATGTACTGGCCAGTAAATCGATGCTCAAGGTGAGCTCTCTAAAGCTGATACTTTGTAAAAACGCTTTAACTGCGGCTAAACGAGTCATATATTTATTACCCAAAGTCAAAAATAGTTAACATGACTGAGCATAGAATATTTGACCACACCATGTCAAATATTTTTTACTTTAGGTTAGCTTTACTATGCTTATATTCAGGCTATTAAACTATTCAAAATAGGCAATCCACGCTAAACGCTATCCGTATCAAAACGTTTGCTTAAGCATGGCCATCATGTCGGCAACTGATAGTTTATTGCTTTGGTCGTTTCCTGAAAGTAAAGTTTGCGCCAAATCTCTTTTATGTTGATGTAAAGCAAAAATTTTTTCTTCTATGGTGTCGCTTGCGATTAAACGGTAAATAGTCACTGGTCGCTGTTGGCCCATACGGTGAGCACGATCGCTTGCTTGCTCTTCAACTGCAGGGTTCCACCACGGATCCATATGAATAACATAGTCAGCGGCGGTGAGATTTAATCCTGAACCGCCTGCTTTTAAGCTGATCAAAAACACATCGCCATCACCTTGTTGAAACGCGTTGACTCGTTGTTGGCGTTGTTTATTTGGTGTACTGCCATCAAGGTACTGGTAGTGGACGCCTTTTGCGTCTAAGTGCTGTTTTATGAGTTGTAAGTGCCCCACGAACTGACTGAAAATTAGCGCTTTGTGATTATTTTCTTGTAGTTCGTCGAGTAACTTGTCGAGTGCGGCAAGTTTTGCGCTCGGGATGGTATTGTTGGCCAATACCAATGCGGGGTTACAACAGGCTTGGCGCAGTTTAATAAGTTCAGCAAGCATTTTAATCCTGTGTGCACCGGGTTGGTCTTGGCTTGATGACTGAGTGAGGTTGTCGATGGCACTTTGGCGCAATGCTTCATATAAGGCCATTTCTTCATCACTTAATTGCACTTTAACATTGATGTCGGTTCTAGTTGGTAATTCAGTTAATACTTGGTGTTTCATACGTCGTAAAATAAACGGTTTGATCAGGTTTTTAAGCTTGTTTTGTGCTTTTTTTGCTGCAATCGGATCATCTTTAATGGCTTCTATAGGAGTTGAGAATCGAGTGCTAAAGCGCTTTAAATTACCCAGTAACCCGGGGTTTACAAAGCGAAATAGACTCCAAAGTTCTGATAAATTATTTTCAATAGGGGTGCCTGTGGTGATCAGTTTAAAGTCGCCTTTTAACGCACATGCGGCGACCGAGCGTTCCGCCAGTGGATTTTTCAGCGCTTGAGCTTCATCGGCCACAATGGTTTGCCAGGTAAGTGATTGCAGCATCTCACTTTCGCGTTGCAGTAACCCATAGCTAATAACAACACAGTCAAACGGTTTAAGGGCGCTTAGCATGGCAGTGCGCTCGGGTGAGCTTTTTAGATCTGCCAGTAAGATCATGTTTATGCTGGGGGCAAATTTGCAGGCTTCTTGTATCCAATTGAAACACACTGAGGTTGGCGCTATCACCAAGCTTGGGCCGTCTTTTGCTCTATCTAATAATACTGCCAGTGCTTGTAATGTTTTACCTAGTCCCATATCGTCGGCAAGACAGGCACCTGCTCCCCAATGGGCCAGTCTCGAAGCCCAGTCAAACCCTTCAATTTGGTAATCTCGTAACGTCGCTTGTAAAGTATTGGGTAAGCTGGGTATTAGGGCATTGGCCTGATGCATTTTTTGATGCTGCTCGTCCCATGCATGTAGCGTTTTCATTCGCATACCTGTGGTTGCCTGCGAAACATGCTGACTGGCTAATGGGTGAAATTGTCCGCCATCTGTTGCTTCATTGAGTTTATCTAATCGTTGTTTTAGTTCATCGGATAATGCGAGCACTTGCTGATCATCTAAGGTAATAAAGCGACCATGTGCTTGGGCTGCAAGAGTGAGTAGGGTTTTGAGCTCTATTACTTGGCTATCATCAACTGACAGTTCGCCATTTAAGTCAAACCACTGGTTCTTTTTAGTCATTGCCAATTGTAGATGATGACTTTGCAACGATTTAGTCATCGTCATTTTTTTGCCTTTGGGCCAACGTAATTCAATGGGCACAGGACTGGGCGATAAACGTGAGAGTGATTCTAACTGCTCGAGCGCGTTAAACGCGCTTTGTAAGTCATCAAGTTGTAAACGGGTGTCTTGCATGGCTAAAAAAGCAGGGCAGTGTTGGTCAAGCAAGTCTAGATATATTTGCTCTTTCACTAAATCGCGAGAGGTGGCAACGCGTTTACCTTTTATCTCGGTAGTCATCTTTGCATTGCCTATACCGGGTTTTAAGGTTGGGCCATGTTCGCCAAAAGGCATCACGACGCAATTGAACGCAAGGCCATCATTAAATGGCTGAATATTAATAATAAGATCACTGTGGCTAGGGAGTGTTTCTAGGCCAGTATCTAACTCTGCAATATCAGATTGAATATTCAATAAAGGCGCAATGGCATTGACTCCGGCGAGCACTTTGTCTTTGGCACTGACGGGAATACTCAAGCCTTCTTCACCAATAATTTGAGTAACTTTTAAGTGCTCAGGAGAAAACACCGTTAACCGATATTGCTCTGGTGCGTGTTCAATTAACGAGTAGCTGTGTTGTGTATTGGTTTGTTGAGTGGGAATATCAGCAATGCTCAGCACAAGGTGTTCGCCTTGTTGTGTAATGAGTAACTCAGGCTCGGCTTCATGCAGCTCTATGGGTGTAAATAGATCATCTGCTATATACAAGTTTGGTGCAGCGCAGGCAGCTCTCAAAGCAGATAGGCCTTCCAGTGAATAAAGTGTTTTTGTACGCCATTGCTCCGTGCGGTTAATATGCGAGCACAATTGCTTATCGTGTTCTGATAAAAATGCAAATGCTTGTTGAGACTCATACAATCTTTGTAGTGCAATAGGCTTGCCTTTGCTCCAGCCAGACGCGTTTTGTGTTTGTTCACGTGCTGAAAAGCTAACCGTATAGGGGGTTATGTGCATGATCCAAATAAGCCGAGTGACTTTGACAGCACTGTGTTGGCTGGACGTATTTGAAGAGGGGGCCAACGCGATGAGTTTTTCAAGTGCCAGATCCCAACCGACCTTATGTTCTATGGCCGTAGTAAAGTCCATAATTGGGTGGGTATGTTCACGCTTCCCCTCGATTGATCCCAGTTGCTCTATGAGTGTGGCAAATAGGCCATAATTTGCTACTTTAAAAAAGGTATGTGCCTCAACTAGTTTAGCACAAGGCGAATAAATCTGATCAGACCAAATGATTGATAACGCCTCTAAATAGCTGAGTAAATGGGCGTAAAACACATGATGCTCTGTTAAAAATGCGTATTCTTGCAGTGACGATGTGTACGGCGTTGCCGTCGACAAACTGGATGTGGTGGCCAGTAAAAATTGACCAACATAATGGCTGTGGTCATGATTATGTTTATCGTGACTTTGGGCAAAAATATGCGCCTCCGCCGAGGTGAAATAACAGGGGTCGTGTCGGTTTGCTTGTATTAATAACGCGATGTTATAAAAAATACCGTACACGCCATTTAAATACTGGTTTTTTTTGCGGGCATATTTATTTTTGGCGACCAATGCATTGGCAAATAAACCAATGGCACGTTCAAGATCTCCAGTAAGTAATGCATTGAGCGCATTGAGCTGCAAGCCATAGCAGCTTTTATCGTTGGCGTTGACGATGTGTTGTAGGCTGTCTAAGCGACCTTGCAGTAGGTATTGTTCAGCCAATAAGTGCGACAGTGCGACGTGTTCAGGCTGGTGGCGATTAACCTGTTCGAGTAATGACAGCGGGTAAGCATTGGATGCGCCATGTTGGCGCAGCACATAAAACCAACACGCAAATGCTTGATATTGGACTGTGTCTGGAAGCGCCAAAAAATGGGTTAAATCGAACGGTACGAACGCCAATTCTATTAATATACGAGTACGCCGATAATCAATGTGTTGTGGGTTTTTATGGAGCTTAAGTAAGTTAATGACTTTGCGATGGTCATTTAAAAAATAAAAGTCACGAATGAGACGTTGTTCATCTTCTAATGTTTGCTCCCAATCGTACAGTTGCAGTACCGGTACCACTGCTTCACCCGCTTTTAAAATGGTCAAAAATACATCATTAGCGATGGCATCCTGCGTAAGCCTGTTATGGAGTAAATAGGTTAGTTTAATGTCACCTTTGTTAACATTGACAAAGCCTTGTTTTCGCCAATTACTTAATATAGTAGATGAAATACGTTCAAAGGGGGCGGTGTCTTCTGTGTCTAACTGTATCGTAAGTTGTTTTAGCAGTTTATTTAAATGTCCCAAAGAAATAGGTTTATAAATCACAGCAAGTACAGTAAAAGCCCATTGCTGAAAAGGAGGTAAAGATAAAAACTGCTGATATCTGGTATCAATTTCTAAAGGCAACTGAGCTGTGATTTTCATAAATTTTTCTAGGGTCGAGTCACTAAGTAAGGGTGGTAATTTAACACATAATTCAGTTGCTTAAATAGAAGGTTGCGTTGTTAATGTCAGTTAGTTAAATTCTAGGTGAAAGCCCTCATGTTGAAGAACATATTGAAGCAATCACGAAACGCTAGCTGTAATAATAGCCGGGTAAAAAGATATGATACTTTGCTGGTAAATGACGAGAACGAATGGAAAAACTTTATTTTTTGCCCGGTACTATGTGTACCAAAGCGTTATGGCAACATCTAGAATTGACGCTAAAAAACCAGTTTGAGTTAGTGTATTTAGGGATACCCAATGGAATGGGGTTGAAAGAGCTGGTTACATATTACGAAATGATTTTTGATACAGAAGCAGTCAATTTGGTAGGCTTTTCTATGGGCGGCTATATCGCAGCGTATTTACAATGTGCTTTAGAGCATAAGGTAAAACGGTCACTGATAATTTCTAACACCCCCTCGGTGTTACCTGACTATGAAATTAAACAGCGTTTTCATTCTCTAAAACTCATTGCAGAGCACGGCTATAATGGATTATCTGATGCTAGAGCACGTGTACTGTTAGGTGCGTCAACTAGTACTCAAACGATGATAAATGTATTGCTAGATATGGATGCGTCATTAGGTAAAGAAGTACTGATTAGCCAGTATACCCACATGACCAAGCGTGAAGACTTGTATGAACCGTTGTGTATAAACCACACACCGACGCTATTTTATTGTTCACCAAATGATCCATTAATTGATCCATCGTGGTTAACAGGGTTATGTGCTGTCAATGAACACGTAGCAGTGCGCTGGTCAACCGGTGATGGACATATGTTACCACTAGAAACACCTAATGAATTATCTAAGGTTATTATCGATTGGTTTAGCTAATATTTTCAATTAATTAAATTGAGTGGTATTGATGATTTATCATGGTAAAGTTAAACGAGTTAATTGTGTGGTATTATTAACTCGTCATATCATCTAAAGCTTTTAGGCCTATAACTGTGTTCTACATTAACCAGTACAAACCATAGCCTACACCCAGTGCAGGAATAGCGGAGTAACAGGTGGCTAATATTGCTGCTTTGGGTGCCATAGCGATTGCAGGAAAGAGGGCATCTCCATCATTGGATATCGCATTCCCCGCGAGTGCGCTAAAAGGAATGATCCCTTGAATGTATAATGTGGTAACAACGATTTGTGGTCCACAACCAGGTAGCAGACCAATAAGCACAGCAATTAGTGGAGCAAATACGGCAAACTCACTGAACCATTGTCTTAAATCGAGCCCAAATAGGGTGACAGCAAGCTCATACAGCATAAAACTGGCCACAACCCAAGCAGTCACAAAGTGAGTATCTTGCAGTACGCGTGCGAATTTTGAGGGAGGTTCAAATTCTTCATCTTCTGCTGTAATTTGCTTATACGTTTTTCCTTCAGATGAAAGCGCCCATACGAGTACTGCAAATATTGCCATGGCGGCGCCAACAAGGGTAATTGAGTGTTCAAACTCCCCCAAATCAACATTGAACGCAATCAAAAAAGCGATAACTAAACTGGGAAGCAGCGCAATTTTCCACACTTTTGTACTCGCAACAACCATGGTACTTGGCTTAGTACACTCGTGAGGCTGCACATGTTGCTCGTCGGGCTGACAAAACTCTTGTTTGTGAATTGCGTTGACGATAAGTCCGCTGATGATCCCAACGCCGACCCCAATCCCAATGATCAACAGGCCTTCTAACGGTTTATTAGCCAATAATAAAAAAGCGGCATCTCCCATTGTTGCGGTTAGAACTGCCACAATAGACGCAAAGCTTGCTTGACGTTTAGTAAATTGTGTTACGACAATAATTGCCCCTCCACAGCCAGGAAGTGCGCCTAAAACTGCAGCGAAAACTATCTCTAAGGTGGGGGATTTAGCTTTTAAGTAACTTAATTCCAACTGAGGTAGTTTATCGACAAGGTAGTAATAAATGAACAATGTGCCAGCAACAAACACGCTGACCTGAAAAAATGCATCCGCAAGTGTTGGTAAAGTTATCGTTCTTATTGGTTCATAAGCGAGCGCTAGTACCAAAAAAAACGGCAACAATAAACGTTTGTTCGTCAGCTGTGTGCTTAGTAAATTTGCTAAGCGGGAAGGGGAATTGGCAGATTGTGAGAGCATAAAGTGCAACCAGTTAATAAACTCAGTTGCACTTTAGGGTTTTTCTAAATGAAAAGCAATATCATTTGCATTTATTTTCTCTTAAACTCAGAGGTAGCCTTCCACTGTGGCCATGTTTCTTGCTGAGAGATGTCATATCCGACCTGATAGAATAGTTGCAGATCTTGCACTGCTCCTGTTAAATCCCATTCGTCACGATAGCGATCACATGGTTGGTGGTAGCAGCCAGTAAGTACAAGGCTCATACGCTTACGGTAGTTAGCCGTAGCATCATCTATTGCTTGCGTACCACCACCAGCATACATGGCTGGTACACCCATATTGGCAAATGCAAAGTGATCTGAACGGTAGTAGCCACCTGATGCTGGTTTAGGATCACCAGATACAACACGGCCTTGAGCTTTAGCCGCCACGGTTAACATATCATCGAGGTCTGATTTACCAATACCCACAACACTGATGTCTTTTACACGTCCCAGTAGGTTTAAACTATCCATATTGATGTTAGCGACCGTTTGTTTTGCTGGGATCACCGGGTTTGATGCATAGTATTTAGAACCCAGTAGGCCTTGCTCTTCGGCTGTTACGGCTAAAAAGGTCATGGAGCGTTCTGGACGAGCAGGTAATTTAGCAAATGCTTCTGCTACTTCAATCATACCGCCGGTACCTGTCGCATTATCATGTGCGCCATTGTAAATCTGATCACCTTTACGGTTTTTATCAGTGCCTAAGTGATCCCAGTGCGCGGAATAGATAATATGCTCGTCGGGCTTTTTACTACCAGGCAACGTCGCAATGAAGTTATACGAGGTCGATGTTTTGATTTTACTTTTAACAGTAACTGATGCCGTTAGATCGCCCATATCTACGTGGTAGCTACCTTTTGCTGCGTTCGCTTTAACGGTAGAAAACTTTAAGCCTGCCTTGTTAAATAGCTCTTTCGCGACATCGACTGTTACCCAGCCTTCGACAGCGACACGATCCATGTTTTTATTGGCTTTTTGAAAACCAAATTGCTCACCACTCCATGAGTTTTCAACTACGCTCCACGGGTAAGATGCGGGTGCAGTTTCGTGTATGATAATGGCACCCGCGGCACCTTGACGGCTTGCTTCTTCATACTTGTAAGTCCAGCGGCCATAATACGTCATGGCTTCACCCGTAAACATGTTTGGATCTTTGGTTGCAAAGCCTGGATCGTTTACCAGCATGACCACAGTTTTACCAGTAACATCAATACCTTCATAGTCATTCCAGTTATACTCTGGGGCGTTAACGCCATAGCCTACAAATACTAATTCAGAATTATTAATCGATTCAAGTGGACTGATCCGGCTGGTACCCATCACCATTTCTTTTTTATATAGGTACTTTTTGCCACCAATATCAAGAGTCATTTTAGAGTCTGCTTCAATAGAAACTAAGTCAACTTCTTGTAAAAAGCTATCGCCATTACCTGGCTCATAACCCAGTGATTTGAAGTGTTTAGTCAAATAAGCAAGGGTAAGTTCTTCACCTTTTGATGACGGAGCACGGCCTCCGAACTCATCAGACGCGAGCGTTTTAATGTGTTCAGCTAACTGTTCTTTGTTGATACTGTTATAGGCAGACTGCACGTCCTCTTTTGTATTAGTTGTTGTCATACAACCACTTAGCACGGCTACGGTGAGTGCGCTGAGAGTCATTTTAAGTTTCATAGTGCTTCTTTTGTTATAAGTATTAAAATCTCTTTATTATAAACATAATTGGGCTGTTTTTTCGAGTAACTGCGATAGTTCACCGCGGAGTGATTGGAGCCACAGCTGACTTCAGGTAAACTAATGAAAATATTTTAAAATGTTTACAGAATGAAGAAATTTACCCCCCCTGAGCAGTTTCAACCTTCTTTTTTAGTCAGTGGTGCATTTGCGCATTTAAATCATTTGTTTAAATTAAACACTCATAATGATTGGCCTGACTTTGCATGGCTGAATCGTTTAAATAACATAAAAAACAGTCAAGGGTTGGCGGTAAAATTTGAGCCTGATCCATTGTTTCAGGATGAGGAGCGTTATTACGAACAAATAATATACGAAACAGGTCGGATCCCAACCAGAGAGCAGAACTGGCATGACTTATTTGGTGCGATGATCTGGTGTTTGTTCCCTAAAACAAAGGCATTACTGAATAAGCGCCACATAGATGAAATTAATCAACATGGTCTAAAGCAACGTAGTAGACATCGCAATGCATTAACCTTATTTGATGAATGTGGGGTGGTGTTAGCAATAACAGACGATACTGTGCAAGCGCAGTTAAGAGCGCATAATTGGCAATCTGTTTTTGTTGAGCGCCGCATACAGTGGGGTGAAATCATTCACCCCTTTATTTTTGGCCATGCAAATTATGAAATGTTAACACAACCGTTTATTGGGTTAACAGGAAAAGTGCTGTGTATTAAAGTAGAGACCAGTTTTGCAGCACTTTCTGTGCAAGAACAATATGTGGTGTTAGATGATTTACTTTGTGAGCAGATAACCGAGCAAGGGGTACTTGATGACAATAAGCAGATGTCACCATTGCCGTTATTAGGTGTGCCTACTTGGTATGATGATAATAAAAATCCACAATTTTATGATAATACGGATTACTTTAGGGTAAAAAGAGTGTCTAAAAAGGAGTTCTGATGATCACAGTTAATACGCTTGCTAAGCGCTTCAAGCTGAATAAAGAACATAAAAAACAAAAGCAACGCACTGACGTGCGTGAACACGATGGCCATTTCCACTCTGTTAAAGATGTGAGTTTCCAGTGTGGTTACGGTGAAGTGTTAGGGTTACTTGGGCCAAATGGTGCAGGGAAAACAACCACGCTACGTATGTTATCGACTGCACTTACACCAGATAAAGGCGAGATCGCCATTGATGGTATAGACATCATTAAATATCCCCTAAAGGGTCGAAAAGCAATAGGATTTTTATCTGGGACAACTGGATTATATGGGCGTTTGACGGCACGTGAGAATATTGAATACTTCGGTAAACTCCATGGCCTTAAAGGCAATGTGCTTAAGCAAAAGTGTGAAGCGCTATTTACAATGCTTGATATGACATCGTTTTTAGATAAGCGTGCTGAACATTTGTCTACAGGGATGAAACAAAAAACCAATATTGCGAGAGCGGTTGTTCATAACCCAAAAGTCGTTATCTTAGACGAACCAACCACTGGGCTTGATATAATGACGACGCAAACAGTCATTGCTTTTATTCGCACATTAAAAAAGCAGGGTACCTCCGTCATTTTCTCAACGCACCACCTTGATGAAGTCGCCTTGTTGTGCGACAAACTTGCCGTCATAGATAATGGGGTTAGTTGCTTTGACGGTACGGTTGATGAGTTTAAATTACGGGGTGAAAGTAATGAATTAAACCAAGCATTTCTTAATTTATTGGATGAGCGTCGTCATGTTTGAAGTATTTAAAAAGGAAATTCTTGAGCTGTTAAGGGATCGAAAGACACTGTTTTTCATTATCGCATTACCTATGCTGGTGTTTCCTATCATTATTGCACTGGTTGCGTTTTTGACATCTCAAGCTGGCTTAAAAGCGGAGCAACAAGTTCATACCTATTACATCGTAAACGATGAGTATGCTGAAGCGTTTTCTGAGCAGGTTTTTTATCATAAAAGCTTTAAAAAATATCAAGGAGATTTAAAGCTTGACTCAGTACATGCGTTATCTAAAGCTGTGAAACTTGGTCAAATTGATGTGGGAATATTTATAGACAGTGACCCCCGTGAGTCGATAAAAATAGGTCAGCAAAGTGAGTGGAAAGTGGTGTTCAACGATGCCAAAGCGATTAACTTTACCTTTAATCGAATTAATGAATTAGCCAACACCTCATCACACGCGGTACGATCCAACGCGTTACTTGAATTAGGCGTCGAGCCTGAGCGTCAGCAGGCGGTGTTAAAGCCAATTGTTATTAGTAAGGTTGATACTGCGGATAAACGAGAAAATTACGGTGAAAAGCTAGGGGCATTCATCCCGTATTTATTATTACCTTTGGTATTAATGGGGGCAAGTTATCCGGCAATCGACTTGGGGGCCGGGGAAAAAGAAAGAGGGACACTCGAAACGTTGCTGTTAACACCGGTGACGCGCTCAGAGCTCGTATTAGGTAAGTTTTTTACGGTATTAGCCAGTTCCATAGCCTGTACGTTAATAACGGTTGCTAGTTTGGCCATCTGGGTAAGTATTGCGACTCGGTTTATAAGTATTGATGTGATAACAACCGCATTTTCCAGTGTGACAAGTTGGGATTTTTTATTGATATTTGCTTTGTTACTGCCGGTTGCAGCTATGTTATCTTCGTTGGTACTGGCGATTTCAATTTATGCTCGTACCTTTAAAGAAGCACAAAACTATATGGCACCATTGAGTATGGGGATTTTTGTTCCTATCGTGATTTCACTATTACCTAATATGGAACTGGATACAACGACCGCATTGATCCCAATAACAAACGTAGCATTGGCCATAAAAGAGATAGTAAAAGGCACAGTAGACTATGGATTTATTGGTCTTATTTTTATAGCGTCAGCTGCCTTAGCAGCTTTACTCCTGATATGTTGCGTCAGGTGGTTTAACAAAGAAACGGTATTGTTTAGATAAAAGCTTAGATAATAAGTTAAATAAAAATATTGGTTAATCAAAAGTTTATTTTTGAGCGCGTTCAATTACTTTAGGTGAACGCGCTTATTTATATTTATGCTGCTTGACTTGCTTTATTCTCTGGTGGTCTTGCGAGCTCAACAGTATGTAGGACATGTTGAATATCAGACCAGTGTAATAGCTCTATTCTGCCGTCTTTATTTTCTACCAAAGCCGTGCAGTTTTCTATCCAGTCGCCATCATTACAATAAACGATACCATCAGACACTTTTAGCGCAGGCTGATGAATATGACCGCAGATGATCCCATCGACGCCTTGTTTTTTAGCTTCATGAATGGCTGCAGCTTCAAATGCTGCGATGGCCTCTTTCGCTTTATGTACGCGGTTTTTAATCCATGAGGCTAACGACCAGTAATGACCGCCGTAAATCCGCCTGATACGGTTAGTCCATCGATTTAGGAACAGGAGAAAGTCGTATCCCGCATCGCCAGCAATACTTATCAGCTTGTTGTACCGAGTTGCTGAATCAAAATCGTCACCGTGTAACAACAAAAAACGTTTTCCCGCAGAGGTAGTATGAATAAAGGTTCTATGTACTTCGACATTAAACAATGAGCGGCCAACATAGTGACGAAATGTTTCATCATGATTGCCTGGAATGTATATGACTCTAGTACCGGATTCAGCTTTAGCCTGGATGCATTCAAGTACTTTATAATGACTTGGCTCCCAATAAAATTGGCGCTTCATAGACCACAGGTCAACGATGTCTCCAACTAAATACAGCACATCACAATTGGTTCGATTTAGAAAGTCGAGTAAGTAATCCGCTTTACAATCTTTATAGCCAAGGTGGAGATCTGATATCCAAATGCTAGGGTAATATATCGTTTTCATTAGCCTTTATCTCTAGCGTAATAAGACTCAGCTTAGTTATTGATAGTGACAGTAAAGCGACGACAATAAGAAGAGATTGTGACAAGGAGGTGTTGTAAAAGGGGAAGTGAAGGTTGGTAACATTAAAAGTGGTGAACTAAATCACCACTTTCAATGTACTTGGTTTATTTAAACCAAATCTTAGTTAGCATTAATTGCATTACAGATCTCTGTAACAGCTTGGTCAATGTCTAACATCAGTTTTTTACCAGTACGACGATTCTTTAATTCAACTTGGTTATTATCTAGGTTACGTTCACCAATAACCAATGTATAAGGTACACCGAGGAGCTCCATGTCGTTGAACATGACACCGGGACGCTCTTTACGGTCGTCAAACAATACATCGATCCCTGCTGCCTTAAACTCGTTATATAACTTATCAGCAATATCTGGAATACGATGCGATTTATGCATGTTCATTGGTACAATTGCTAATGTGAATGGGGCAAGTGCGGTTGGCCATTTTATGCCGTAGTCATCATTGTTTTGTTCAATGGCAGCTGCAACAATACGAGATACACCAATACCGTAACATCCCATAGTTAGCATTTGATTTTTGCCATTTTCACCGAGTACGCCAGCATTCATACTTTCTGAGTACTTTGTACCAAGTTGGAAAATATGACCGACTTCAACACCACGCATAATCTGTAGTACGCCTTTACCACATGGGCTAGGATCGCCTTCTACCACATTACGAATGTCAGCAACGGTAAAATCTGTTACATCGCGATCCCAGTTAACACCGCTATAATGTTCACCGTCTTTGTTAGCGCCAGCAACAAAGTCAGCCATAATTGCAGCACTGTGGTCAACAATAACCGGTATATTTAAGCCTACAGGACCCAGTGAGCCAGGCTTGGCGCCAATTGCTGCAATGATATCGGCTTCTTTTGCCAGTTCAAGTGGCGAATGCACGAGTTCATGTGCTTGTGCTTTGAGTTCATTAAGAGAATGATCACCACGCACGACTAAGGCAACTAAACCGCGTTGCTCATTTTCATCAGCGGCACCATAAACAATAATGGTTTTAACACCGCGGTGTGGCTTAACACCGTGTTTGGCTTTTAATTGCTCAATGGTACTTGCTTCAGGTGTAGCAAATGTATTGAGTGTTTTTGATGCCTCAGCGCGTGTTTCAGTTGGCGCTAATGCTTCTGCTTTTTCAATATTAGCCGCGTAGTCACTGCCATCACTGAACGCAATTGCATCTTCACCAGACTCTGCTAATACGTGGAATTCATGCGATACACTGCCGCCAATAGAGCCTGTATCAGCAATTACTGGGCGGTAGTCCAAGCCCAAACGCTCAAAAATATTGCAGTACGCTTGGTGCATACGCTCATATGTTGCAGATAAACAGTCTTCACTCAAATGGAAAGAGTAGGCGTCTTTCATGGTGAATTCACGTGCACGCATTACACCAAAACGCGGTCGAACTTCGTCACGCACTTTGGTTTGTACTTGGTACAAAGTGATCGGGAGCTGTTTGTAGCTATTGATTTCTTTGCGAACAAAGTCGGTGATCACTTCTTCGTGTGTAGGACCTAGCGCGAAAGGGCGATTGTTACGATCTGAGATGCGTAATAATTCAGGACCAAACTGATCCCAGCGACCCGACTCTTGCCACAGGTCAGCAGGCTGGATCACAGGCATTAACATTTCAATTGCCCCCGCTTTATCCATTTCTTCACGCACGACTTTTTCAACATTGCGTAAAACCTTTAGACCAGATGGAAGCCAAGTGTAAAGGCCTGAAGCCAATTTGCGGATCATACCCGCTCTAAGCATAAGCTGATGGCTGATAATTTCAGCATCTGACGGCGTCTCTTTAAGAGTCGCTAAAATGTATTGACTAGTACGCATGGTTGTTCCGTTCGTAATATAGTTATTTTTCGTAGTAATTCCGCGTAGTTTAACAGTGCTAGCGGTGCAGACAAGTAATTATTCAAACCAGTTATTGTTTGGTTATCTCTATAACTTGATTATGGCTTTCGTTGACCTGCCAACGGATATTAAAATCAAACAGTGTCATGCCATAAAACTGTGTTTCTTGCTTTTGCTTTTTGTAAGCTGGACGAGGGTCCTGCTTCAATACATTAGCGATAAAATCACGTAATTCTGGATAGGAAGTTTGCGCGGCAATAAACTCATCGGCTTGTTCACTAAAACTCACCGTCATATGTGTTTCTGGACGTGTGTCGGCGAAACCTGCACTGGCATCGTGCATCGCATCCGAATAAGGTAGGTAGGGTTTTATGTCTACAATGGGCGTGCCATCAAGTAAATCGATACCTGATAACAATAAAGCCAGTTGCCCATTTTCATACTCAACCCCTTCTAACTTTACCGCGCTCATACCAATGCCATTAGGCCTAAACGTGGCGCGGGTGGCAAATACCCCTTTTTTTTCATTGCCACCAAGACGAGGTGGACGAACCAATGCGGAATAGCCTTTGTCAGCGGTTTCATGGAATCGAAATAAAAGCCAAAGGTGTGAAAATTTATCGATGCCACGAACAAATTCTTCACGGTTAAAGTTTTGGCAAAAAAGTAACTTTGCTTTGGCTTGAGGCACTAATCTTGGTTGACGAGGTATGGCAAACTTTTGTTTATAAGGGGATGAAATATAGCCTATAGGCTCAATTTGGTAAGTATCCACAGGTTCTCTTGTCTGGTCGTACAGCTGATTTCGTATAATGTCTATTGTACGTGGGAATAAAAAATTAACCAATGTGAAATAGACTGTAATGGCATGTAATATCATTATTTTAGATTGAAGGATAACCTAGTACTCAGATAAAGCAGAACATTAGGATACATACCAATTATCATGGGTGTAAATAATAATGACCCTAAAATAACTACATATAGTACTCATGGAATGCCACTAAAGTCAGGCAGTTACATAGAGGTACTAGGTGAACGGGCGGGTGGGTTAAGACATCATTGGTCAGAGCAGACAACTATATTTGCTCAACTACAAAAGCAAACGCGTGCTAACCGCAATAAAGAGCAAGGTTGTAAAGACGAATTTGAACAGCTTTTATTTGCCTGTTGTGAGTTAAATCTCAAGCAATACAGCCCGCAAATTCGGCACGAATTTTTTACCTACATACTACAAAGTAAATCAGTTTTAAGAACGCTATACACGTATTTACAGTGCAGTGATGTGCCTGCTGAACATTATCAGGTAATTCTAGAAAATGCCAAA
Organism: Pseudoalteromonas aurantia; assembly: GCF_005886875.1. Lineage (GTDB taxonomy): Bacteria > Pseudomonadota > Gammaproteobacteria > Enterobacterales > Alteromonadaceae > Pseudoalteromonas > Pseudoalteromonas aurantia_A. The sequence continues at coordinate 23,668 of NZ_PNBY01000075.1, forward strand.
TCAATGTTACAGCGCAACATTGTAGAACCGAGTTCAGAGCTTACTTTGCATTTAAAGTCGATGATTAACCATGCAATTTATGGCCTTGCCCGCGAAGCGCTCGCTTGCGCTTATGAAGCGTAGCGCGTGTTATATTATAGCAATATAGTCAGTAACGCCTCATGTTAACTTGCTTCGAATCGGTCGATGATTTTTAGAATAAGTGTTTTAGCTTCAACAAACTCAAAGTCATTAATAAGTTCTTCTAGCGCTGCTGAATCATCAGCAGACATAAAGTTTAAATCCGTCAGCTCATTGGTTGTTTCTATGGCTTCTACATCACTGGAGTCAATAAGCTCAGCCAATAAAGTGAGTTTTTCTTTTATGCTTCCTCTGTCGAGTGTGCAGGCTTCGGCTGACTGTTTTTTCGTATCATTACTGCTAGTGCGTTGGCTTAACCGAAGTGCAATTTCCCGCAAGTAAGCAATGATGTGATGGATTTCATCGGTCCTAACTTCTTGCTCGTTATTTATCGCGGTCTCAAACTTATCGCCTGCGTCCGCTAAGCGAGTTGCGCATAAATTCGCAGCTGACCCTTTAAGCGAATGAGCAATACGTGAAGCATGTTCAGTATCGCCAACAATAAGCGCTTGCTCTAAATTGATCATTTCTTCAATTTGATTATTAATGAACTTAGTTAATATGCTCCAATAGGCCTTTTCGTTACCACCAATACGCTTTATGCCTTCGTCAAATGAAATACCTTCTAATTCGGTGTGAGATTCTTCAGGGGCGGTGGCGCCATTTGTGGTTTGCCCATTATTTTTTATGCCATTAGATGGCGCTATCTGCACCTGTTCATTTTTGCATGACTTATTTATTGATGCCTGTTCTATTAAAGAGTCTTGTGGTTGCTCTAATGCTGCATGAATCATATTGATCATGGTATTGAAGTTAATCGGTTTCGCAATATGACCATCCATGCCAGCATCGGTGCATTTGTCTACATCTTCTTGCATGGCATTGGCGGTCATAGCAATAATTGGCAGAGCCTTGAATGACTTACTTTTACGGATTTCTCGTGTTGCCGTCAGTCCATCCATCACTGGCATTTGCATATCCATTAAAACTAAATCAAAGTCTTCCTCTTTCATCATATTGACGGCTTCCAACCCATTGTTGGCTATCGTGATATGTAGATTGACCGACTGGAGCATTTCGTAAGCGACTTCTTGATTGGTGATGTTGTCTTCGACTAATAACACCCGTTGTTGTGCAAAGACTGTACTTTCGATATCTGACACGGGGGCTGCATCATTGTCTGAAGGACGTTGCAGGCCGTAACATTCCATAATGCTATCGAGCAATATGGACGCATTAACAGGTTTAATAATTAAGCCATCTAATAAATCACTGATCTCCTTGTTCATGCCGACTTCTTTGCCGTAGGCAGTCACAAGTATCATCTTGGGTTGCTCTGACTGGTTCATGTTACGCATGTGTTTAATGGTATCAATGCCATTCATGCCAGGCATATTCCAATCCATAAAGATTAAATCGTATTGAGCGACCTCTAATTCATTAATGGCCGCTCTACCACTGTTTACACTGTTGACGGCTAGGCCCATTGTTTTCAATAAATTCCTTAAAATAGCACGTGCGCTGTCATTGTCATCGACGACTAATGCTTTTTTATCTTTTAGATTTGCTTCAGGACACAAAAAGTTGCGCATTTTTGCTTCTTGTAAGCCACAGCGTACACTAAAGTAGAACTCAGAGCCTTTACCAACTTCACTATTCACCCCAATTTCGCCGCCCATGAGCTCTACTAAATTTTTGGAAATACTTAACCCAAGGCCTGTACCGCCGTATTTCCTGGTAATAGAGCCATCGGCTTGCGAGAAGGCTTCGAATAACTTGGCTTGCTGTTCGTTTGATAGGCCAATACCACTGTCTTTAACGCTAAATCGCAGCATGACGTGGTCACTATTTTGCTCAATTATGGTCACGCCTATGACAATTTCACCTGTTTCGGTAAATTTGATGGCATTACCACATAGATTTATTAAAATTTGGCTCAAACGCAGCGGATCACCTATCAGACTGATTGGTACCTCAGGCGAAACATCAAGCAATAACTCTAAGTTTTTCTCTTGTGCTTTTACGGCATTGACTGTTGCCACATTGTCGGTGACTTCATCCAGTAAAAAGTTGATTGACTCCACTGTCATTTTCCCAGACTCAATTTTCGAAAAGTCTAGGATGTCATTAATGATACCGAGAAGGTTCTTTGCTGCTTGATCAATTTTGGTTATATAGCCTAGTTGTTGTGAATCTAAATTAGTTTTAAGTACCAAATGACTCATGCCAATAATCGCATTCATTGGGGTGCGAATTTCATGACTCATATTTGCCAAAAACTCACCTTTGGCGGTGCTCATTTGATCTGCTTGTTCTTTAGCTATGATGAGCTGTTGCTCCATTTCTTTGCGCTCTGTTACATCTAATATTAAGCCAACAATACCTGCGACCTCTCCATCGGCATTGCAAAAGGTTGCTTCGTAAATAACGACATCTCTAGGCTGGCCCTTTACGTTCATGAGCGTCATTTCAAAATTATGACTTCCGGGGTCTTGTAACAGACTTAATTCTGAGTCAACAAACTGCTGCGCAATATCTTTACTAAAAATTTCGTTGGGTGCTGCGCCAAGAACGTCGGCGTCAAATGTCCCGATAAAATCGTGAAATATAGAGTTAACACCCAAATATTCTCCGTCGCGATTGCGGTAATACATGGGATTAGGAATGGCATCTAGGATCTTGCGGTTCAGTTCTAATTGTTCCAGTACTTTCTTTTCGGTATTTCTTTGCAGCTCAATATTTTGCGTTAATTGTAAACTAATGGCTAAGTCTTGAATGACGGACTCTATCCATTCAAAGTCATTATTAGAGACGGGCTTTAAACTACCTAATTCTAATAAACCAACACATTCATTACTAACTATCAATGGAAAGTAGTATAGCTCAGATAAATACAAGCTTTCTCCATTTAGCTCAATTGCATATTGAGACTCTAGTAATGACATAGAGTAGGTTTGTTTACTGCTTAATACGTGAAAGTGAATTGAATCATAATTGTCATATGTTGAAGGTGATTTTTTACAATATCCAGTCCCAGCAACACGGGATAACTTTTCGTCGTTAAAAACATATAAGCCCAGTAACGGGACCGATAAGCGGCGACCTAAAAACTGCATAAGTTCTTCACCAAGTTCTTTGGCTGAGTTCTTGCCACGTAGCGCCAATCCAAAGTCTTTCATGATGGTACTAAACTGCAATTGTTTTGAAATATTGTGCAATAAAGTATTCATTGCTCGGGAAAAACTTGCGAGCTCGCCCTGAGTTTGTGTATCAAGTTTAAAGTTGTAATTATTGTCTGAAACGTGAGAAACCACTTTTCGCTGCATATTTGAAACAGGCTTTATGTACATTTTCCAAAGGAGATAAAACGATAAACCAATACTGGCGATTAGAGTAATACTAATGATTTTTTGAATAATATGCGAAAGCATCAAGGCATTAACATTTTTATTGATTTTGCTTTGCAGTTTATTGGCCATATGCCAGTGCGCATCGTCAATTGCGCTCATTATTTTCGCTTTTTCTACAAAGTATTTATCGCTGTACAAAATGCGTTGGGCTGCAATTAAATCAGGCGTGACTTGCACAGTCCAGTTCCCAAACTTATCTTGCGCGATACCTCTGACCGCGTTAAACGCACGTTGCTCGAGTGTAACCAGTTCATCGGACGTTGATAAAGCAAGCTTAATTTGGCTCAGTTCATAATCATCAATCCCGGCAATTTCAAATCGTTTGATAATTGATGGCCCTGTAGAGCCTTGATTTAGTTCAGGTAGCGCTGAAAATGGAGAAGCGAGGACATCCCAATAGCGATATGATTGTTGGTTTGGTTGTACCGCTTTTCCTTGTCTAACAGCTAGAACGTAGTTGAATAATTTATACCAGCGCTCATTACCCGTCATTGCGTAAGCTCGTGCAAAATTGGTTAATTGATCTGAACTTTGTTTTAACTCTTGTGCTAACTGACTGAGTTTTAGCAATTTCGTGCTATCTTGCTGCTTTAATCTCTCCATGCTTTCCATTTTATGAGCAATGTATTGAATTACGACACTCATACTGAACATCACTGAGAAAATAGTTATAAATAAAGTACGTACGCTGAGCATATAAATTTACCGAACTATATTTGGCACGATCACAATAATAGACCTAATATGTGTTTATTAGCTAATAATAAGCGAACAAAGTGGGCGTAATATAATGTAAAATAGGCACACTATGCTGGTTGTTGATGACGTAAAAGAAAACTTAGCGGTCATGTCGCAGTTACTTAAAGATGAATACCGAGTGATTGTGGCTATAATTGGAGAGCAGGCATTATGTTTGTTAGCAAATCAAAGAATAGATATTGTATTACTTGATGTTGCTATGGAACCCAGCGATAACATGCTGGCATAATGCCTTTCTAGCTTGTCATATATACATGAAATAGCTCGATAATACTTAATTATCCTAAAGGCATTTTCAACCAAGTGACGTTACTTGTATAGACACCAATACATACTGTCTTTATCTTGTCTATAATTGTGTTTAGTAATTACAGTTTCTCTGCCACGTTCCTTAAAAAAGTACGGAAAAGTTCGTTGTCATATCTTTTATCACAAACGATGGTATTAACTTCACCGAGTTGCTCAACTAAGCTTTTGGCATGCACTGTATCGTTGCGTTGTCCTTTTGATAAAACAAAGCAAACCGGCAGGCCACCACTATCCATAGCTAAGTGGATTTTGGTTGAGTGGACCCCGCGACTTTTTCCTATTTTTTTCTGGGCTTCCCGTAGCTGCACTTTTACTATGATGATGCGTTCGAACTACAGAGCCATCAAGAAAGGCCCGTTCAAAATCAGCTATGCTAGATAAGCTTTTAAAAAGGTTATCTAAAATCCCTTGCTTTGACCAAAGAAAATCGTCTGTAAACAGTACTCCACTCTACGAACTCAGAGGGTAGATCTCGATAAGGAATACCTGTTCTCATTCGATACAGTATTCCTTCAAATGTCATAAGGCCATGAAGAATTTAACTAATTATAACTGACACCTTTTAACCGACACCCACCTTAAATTGTCTATTTGCTTGAATGAATGCCTCTCGAAGCGGTTTTTATGGTAAAGTTTCGGTGTCAGGTATAAGCAATTTAGCAAGTTGACAATCGAATTGTGGCTCTGACTTATTTGTAAGCTAGATTATTAAGATGGAGACTACCAGCGTGAGGAAGTCATTATGTATCGGTGATGTGGTGATATTAACTTTAAATTTTTTAGTCGGTGGCTTTACTTTTTGGTTGATATATCAGCCAGATATTCACATTATAGTGAAAGGCACTACTTAATCTTTTTTGCGATTTATTACACATACAGTTTTAAAAAAAAGTGCGATTGTTCAGGATACCTGTCAGAGCTGTAACTTCATTGCGAAACCTAATTATTGGAATAATAGAACTACTTGAACAGAAGTGCAGTGCCCGAAGTGTGGGTATGTAAACAAGCGAAAAAGTGATGGAAACGAGTGGTTTGAGTGATTTCAATAACAGAGGAGTAATTTAGAGGTTACCCAACGTAAATCGATTGTGGCACGACTACCAGCATTAACTTTTGAATAGATATCACTTATTACTAAAAAGAAAAAGACAGATGCAGCGTCACCATCCCCACTCTGGTCTTGTGAAGTATGCAAAATCGGGGTATTACGATTTAACGGAATAGTTAATTCAAGTGAAGAGGCAATGAAATTAGTACGAACGAGTTAGCAGGGGAGCTTGCTGAACTTAATCAACGGGTTAACCTACTTAAGTGTGAGGGCTATCAAAGTGAATGCGTAGTGAAAATATCATTGATAAATCGCTGAAAACTAGCTCTAATGGCAAGATAAAACGTACTGGGTAATGCAGAGATGGTTTAAGTACGAAAGGCAAGCCGATAAAAATAGGCATAAGACAAGTTACGCCACTACAAGCAAACAGCAAATTTTTGCAGCATAAATGACACAAACTCCGACACACCGAGCAAGTAGCGGCTTAGTCCAACAAACGATTATGCAGCACAAACAACGTGCTGCATTAATACTGAATAGTTATACGACAAAGTAGAAATCACGAGAAGGTTCTTTATGAGTAAAATTCTAAAGATTGCAATGGTCTTACTGCTACTCGGCTTAGTTGGATATCTGGTTACACCCACTGAACGTTTATATCAGGTTGGTGTATCAGCCGAACGAAAGTTAGCTGGTCTAAGTACTAAATCAATTATGATTGATGAGGGAGAAATAGCTTACATTGCAGGTGGTAAAGGTGAAGTAATACTTTTCCTTCATGGTTTTGGGGCAAATAAGGATAATTGGGTCAGATAAGCAAAGCATCTTACAAATGATTACTCTGTGATTGCCTTGGATTTACCTGGTTTCGGTAATAGTTTTAAAGATATTAATTTGAATTATGATGTTGAGAATCAAGTTAGTAGGGTTAATAAATTTATAAATCAATTAGGTATCACAAAATTCCACATAGCTGGAAATTCAATGGGCGGTTATATAGCAGGAAATTATGCTGCTAAATATTCTGAACAAGTAATGAGCTTATGGCTATTGAATACGTTGGGTATTCAGTCCGCTGATGATAGTGAAATGTTCAAAGATATTTCTGAAAATAAAAGACCTATGGTTCTTGCAAGAAACAAAAGAGAGTTCGAACAATTGATTTCTTTCGTATTTGAAAACCCACCATTCATGCCGGAGTTCGTAATCTCTGAACTTTCTAAAAATGCCATAAAAAACATTGATCTTAACTATAAAATATTTCATGAAATTCATAAGATAGATCAAAACAAAATAAGTTTTTCTTTGCCCTTAGATTATGAGTTGGGTGATTTTATCAAGCCTGTATTAATTACTTGGGGCAGACAGGATAGAGTTCTTCATCATTCAGGTGCTAAAGTGCTTTCAAAAATAGTACCGCAATCTGAAATTATCATCATGGATGATATTGGCCATTTACCCATGATGGAGGCTCCAAAGGTTACTGCGGGTCAGTTTATTTCCTTTCATGGTCGAGACTGAGATCATAACAAAAATTTCGAGGCTGCATAAAATTCTACAAAAGAGCTGTACTAAATTGGGTGGAGTTACATTGTTCTTACCTTAAAGTTATTGTTTCTCTGTAAGTTTTATCAGCCGAGTTCTATATTCACACCTTCTCTGAAGCGTGCCTTTTATTTCTAATTTAAACTGCTGAAGTTTTTTAATTTTATCATCTATGTCCTTTTCCTTTGTTTTTAAAAAATACTCCATTTCTGCAGTTGTAAGTTTTTTAGCAAATAATAAAGAGGCTAATTGTTTTATTTCTTCTAACGTAAATCCTAGCTCTTTAGCGCGCTTTATTAAATTAAGTTGTTCAACATGCGTATTAGCATAGTCTTTATAGCCATTCTCTCCTCGATCTACTCTTGTCAACAGCCCGAGTTTTTCATAAAAGCGAATTGTATCCTTGGTCATACCTGTTTTTAAGCATATTGCACTAATTCTCATAAACCCTCTTGACTGTAGAGCATACTCTACGGTTTATTATAAGAATAAAGGAAAGTTAATGGAAACTTATTTCACAATATCTTGCAAAGATGGCCAACATATAAAGGCTGTAAGGCACACTGAAAAAGCAACAAAAAATGGCCCATTAGTGGTCATCAATTCTGCATTGGGCGTTAAGCAGGAATTCTATTTTCCTCTAGCAAAATACCTTGCGAATAAGGGGTTTTCTGTGATCACATGGGACCCTAGAGGGATCGGTTTATCAAGCCAACATGATGTTAGACACGATAAATCTAGGTTAAGAGACTGGGGGCAACGAGATTTAACATATCTACTCGATTATATAATTGAACGCTCCTGGACTTCATGGCAAAATTTAACCTTGATAGGTCACAGTGCTGGAGGTCATCTTGTAGGATTATGTCCACGTATAAAGCATATTAAAAAAGTAATCTTAATCTGTTCAGGTACCTGCTATTGGCAATTATACCCGCTTATTCACCAACCCAAAATGCTGCTTGCATGGTGTATTGTTTTTCCACTCGTATATAAAGTACTTGGTTATTTGCCAAATAAGTTTGGAATTGGTCATGATTTACCTAAAGGCATTGTATCTGACTGGAGAAAATGGAGCTTAAATGAAGATTATTTATTTTCTGACAACACCCTAGGAGAGCATTTTTACGCTAGTTATAGCGGTCAATTACATGCTGTTGGCTTTAGTGATGATACTGGCTTTTCCCCTAAAAAGACCATTGCTGATTTAGCCAAGCGATTCCCCCTTGCTAATAAAAGTATCAAAATATACAAGCCGAAAGAATTGAACAAAAATAAGATTGGTCATTTTGGCTTTTTTAAACCAGGCAATGAGCTTCTATGGGAAAACATCATTGTTAATAAAATTGATCGAGCAGGTTAGAAAAAACGGTTTGGAGAGGGTAACAATCTTTTTAGATTTTATCAAATACACAATAGCCACCGCTTAATGTGGCGCTAGAATTTAGATATTTAGGAGTTAATTTGAACATTATTACTAAACATATTAAGTGGATAATGGTTATGGCGGGTTTATTAACTTGTTCAATGGTCTTTGCGGTATTTTCGCCTCAAGCAACTTTGATAAGGGTGTTTGGAGAAGCTCTAACTCAGCCACTTGCGCAGATTGTTGTGAGAAGTTGGGGTTTTCTCATTTTTCTGATGGGTATACTATTAATTTATGGTGCTTATATCCCTGTTTATCGTAAATTAGCTTTGACAGTTGTAAGTACAAGTAAAATAGTTTTTATTACGTTAATTGTTATATTTGGTGAGCAATACATTGATAAATCAATGTTGACAATAATTTTAGATTCAACTTTAGTTTTTATATTTATATGTTATTTAATCAAGGTTAAAAATGTTACCTAATACTGGGCGCCCCTAAAAAATACTGGGAATACCCATATATGCCGCTGACAATTTTACCCTTTCAAAATTGCAATTGAAGTAAGTTATGAACTGTTATGGGCTGTTGAACGGTGCCAAATCAAGCGACTGCAAAGTCAGGGCAAGATCATGAAC
>NZ_PNBY01000076.1 GCF_005886875.1 Pseudoalteromonas aurantia
AACTGACTGGCATTAAGCGCAAGGCTGCGTTTTTTTATACCTAAGATAGAGGGGGATATCCGAGCCTTCGATGGGCAGTGCACTGCTTTGGCAGGAAACCAACGATGTTAAGTTAAGTACATAACTTCAGCTCTGGATAAGGGAATTTGCCCAATAAAGCTATTTTCTCACTCTCGGCGTTGCTTTCATTTGTAACAGCTCGCTATTACTGCATAAAAGCGCCTTGATATTGAGCGAAATATCATCATTGGATTGTACATAAGTTTGTTTTCAAAACATTTTCTATTGCAAAACCCTTATCCAAACTTGAGGTTAAATATGTTTTAACTCACACGGAATGCGTGAAGGTTGCCTTGGTATATTTTCAGAACTGGAGGTTTAGGTGTTAAGACTAGGGTATGAACTTAATTGGAACACTGTGAGCTTGTTTGTTATGCTGAGCGACTCTATCACAGTAGGTTTGCCAGTAAGTTGTGTGGTTTACACCTAGCTCTCGTAAGTATTGCCAACTAAACAGGCCTGAATTATGGCCATCATCAAAGCTGAGCCTGACGGCATAATGACCCACCGGGTCAAGCGCTGTGATCGTGACGGCATCTTTATTTAACACGAGCTTACTTTGCTCAGCGCCATGGCCCTGCACTTCAGCAGAAGGTGAGTGTGTGCGCAGGTACTCACAGGGTAATGTGTAAATAACATCGTCGTCAAAGTGAACATCTAGTTTTTTACTTTTACGATGAAAATGTAGTTTCGTAACTAAGTACATAACAATGAGTCCATGATAAAACGGAGCTGAAGCTCCGTTTTATCATACTTGTACTGCTTATAAAATAAAGCGGCTTAAGTCTTCGTCTTGCACTAATGCATCTAGATGCTGTTCAACATACTGTGCATTAATTTCAAGTGCTTCGCCATTGCGCTCCGAAGCATCAAATGAGACTTCTTCCATCAACTTTTCCATGACCGTATGTAAACGACGTGCGCCGATGTTTTCCGTTTTTTCGTTTACACGCCACGCAGCTTCGGCAATACGAGTCAGTGCATCTTCTGTGAAATTAATATCCACTTGTTCTGTTTTCAGTAGCGCTTGCTGTTGCTCTGTTAAAGAGGCATGTGGCTCAGTAAGAATACGCTCAAAGTCTTTTGCTGTTAAGGCTTCAAGCTCAACTCGTATTGGTAATCGACCTTGTAATTCAGGGATCAAATCAGATGGCTTTGACATTTGAAATGCGCCAGATGCAATAAATAAAATATGGTCAGTTTTTACCATACCGTGTTTTGTACTGACGGTTGAGCCTTCAATCAGTGGGAGTAAGTCGCGTTGTACACCTTCACGGCTCACATCTGGGCCTTGTGCTTCACCGCGTTTACAGATTTTGTCAATTTCATCGATAAAGACAATACCATTTTGCTCAACAGCAAAAATAGCTTGCTCTTTAAGCTCTTCAGGGTTAACCATTTTAGCGGCTTCTTCTTCGATAAGTAGCTTAAAGGCATCTTTGATTTTTAGTTTGCGACTTTTCTTTTTCTCACCGGTCATGTTCTGGAACATGCCCTGTAACTGATTGGTCATTTCTTCCATGCCAGGAGGGGCCATGATCTCAACTTGAGGTTGGGTTTCAGCAATATCAATGTCGATTTCTTTGTCATCTAGCTGACCTTCACGTAGTTTTTTACGGAAAACTTGGCGTGTAGAATTGTTTTCCGCGGGCTGTGATTCACCCCACGCATCTTTAGCTGGAGGTAATAATGCATCAAGGATAAGTTCTTCCGCTGCTTCCTCAGCCCTATGTTGATGCTTTTTAGATTGCTGCTCTCGTGTCATTTTAATTGAGATATCAACTAAATCACGGATGATGGTTTCAACTTCTTTACCAACATAACCGACTTCGGTGAACTTCGTTGCTTCTACTTTTAAAAAAGGTGCATTAGCCAGTTTTGCTAAGCGACGTGCAATTTCAGTTTTACCAACACCTGTTGGACCAATCATTAAAATGTTTTTTGGTGTTACTTCAGCACGTAAGTCGTCGTTTAACTGCATACGGCGCCAGCGATTACGTAACGCAATAGCCACGGCCTTTTTCGCTTTATTTTGACCAATAATATGTTGATCTAGTTCGTGGACGATTTCTCTTGGGGTCATTGCGGTCATGGCAATTCCTCTTACAATTCTTCGATAGTTTGGAAGTTGTTGGTAAATACGCAGATATCGCCTGCGATCGTAAGGCTTTTTTCAACAATTTCAACGGCGCTTAAATCGGTATTCTCTAATAATGCAGTGGCTGCTGATTGGGCAAAGTTACCACCGCTACCAATTGCGATTAAGTCGTTTTCAGGTTGCACGACATCACCGTTACCGGTGATGATCAAGGAAGCGGTTTCATCTGCCACAGCAAGCAATGCTTCTAATTTACGCAGAGCTCGGTCACTACGCCAATCTTTGGCCATTTCTACAGCCGCTTTTGTGAGGTGTCCTTGATGCATTTCAAGTTTACTTTCAAAGCGCTCAAATAGAGTAAAAGCATCTGCGGTACCGCCGGCGAATCCAGCAAGTACTTTGCCGTTATATAAGCGGCGTACTTTGCGGGCGTTGCCTTTCATTACGGTATTACCAAGTGACACTTGGCCATCTCCGCCAATAACAACTTTATTGTCACGACGGACGCTTACGATGGTAGTCATAGTATTCCTTAATAGAGAGGCTGTAGGTGCCTCGTATTAAATTTAATTACAGCATAGATGAGGGCGGTTGGACTAAAATCAAGTCCATCCCCAAATAGCACAGCCAACAATGTGGATCCGCTTTAATTTATTTTTGTCACTTTCGGCTTTTCGCTTACTATCATAAGGTCCTAAGCGGACGCGATACCATACTCCGTTACTGCCCTCTGTACGGCGAATTTCTGCAACCAGTCCTGCAAAGGCGATCTTGGCTTTAAGCGCTTCGGCTTCAGAATACTTTCTGAGTGAAGCACATTGCATTTGATAGGGTCCTTTGCGCTTTATTTCTTTTACATCAACCTTTATTTCATGACTTTTAATTTCTTCTAAAAACTCAGGGGGACGTGGTTTTTCAAGTGCGGTTTCTACAGGCTGAGTAATGGGGGGTTGTTTTTGAACTTGTTTCACGTGAACAGGGTCGGCATTAGTTTTGATGTACCAAAGCCCATATATGAATCCGGAAATTAAAACGAGTGCAGCGAACGCTAAAAACACAGGGAACGGTTTACGTTGTGAAACCTGCTTATTGTTTTTGCCTTTATTGCTGTTCGGCTTTCTATTTATATAATCGTGCTGTGCCATAAATTACTAATAGGTATCCGTGGGGTCTACGTCAATGCTCCATCGAATCCTATTTGCTAACTTATGCTCGTTAATATAGTCCATTAGCTGAGCAAGGTAGCTATGCAAAGTAGGTCGTTCTGAGGCTTGAATGTGTAATTGGTATCTGTATTTTCCAGCTACGCGCTCCATAGGAGCAGGCACTGGTCCGAGTAATTGTATACCAGAGTATGGGTGTACAGGAACCAAATCTGCTAAAAAGTCGATTACTATTTTAGAATTAGTCCCTTCAACTCGTACTAATGCTAAATGCGTGTAAGGAGGAAGGGCGGCTTCTTGACGTTCTTGTAAGGCGTATCGGGCGAAATCTTGGTATCCGTTATTGACAAGATCTTGTAATAAAGGATGTTCTGGGAAGTGAGTTTGCAGGAGAACCGTCCCAGGTTCGCCACTTCGTCCTGCACGCCCCGCAACTTGGGTTATCAATTGTGCCATGTGCTCTGTTGCTCTAAAGTCACTCGAGTAGAGGCCGCCATCTACATCTAACATAATAACCAAACTCACATCCGCAAAGTGATGGCCTTTGGCGAGCATTTGTGTTCCAACTAAGATGCGCTTGCCCCCTGCGTTGATGTCTGCAAGTGCGCTTTCTAACGCGCCTTTTTTACGGGTTGAATCTCTGTCGATACGGCTAATAGGGATCTGTGGATAATGCTGTTGTAAAAAATCTTCTAATTGCTCTGTGCCAATCCCAACGGGCATAATTTGGGTGCTGCCACAGTCAGGGCATTGGGCTGGTACGTAGCTTTGCTGTGCACAATGATGACAGACTAAACGTGCCATTGCTTTGTGAAAGGTTGTACTGGCTGAGCAGTGAGAACACTCACTTAACCAACCGCATTCATGGCATAGCAATGTGGGGGCGTAGCCACGACGGTTTAAAAACACCATGACTTGTTTACCGCGCGCCAGCGTGTGCTCGATATATTTAAGAGTGGCAGGCGCAAAACCGCTTTGTTCAGCTTGGCCCTTCATATCGACAAGTAAAAATTGGTTATCTGCTTTTGTTTGTGCTCTTTTTGATAGGGTCAGTAACTGAAACTTTTTATCAATGGCTTTATGCAGTGTTTCTAAGGCGGGAGTAGCTGTGCCTAAGATAAGAGGAATATTTGCACGAGCGCATCGATATACCGCCAAATCGCGAGCATGATAGCGTAAACCGTCTTGTTGTTTAAAAGAACTATCATGTTCTTCATCAACGATGATCATACCCAAATTTGTGAATGGGAGGAAAATACTTGATCGAGTGCCAATGACTAAGGCGCAGCTGCCTTGTTCTGATCTGCGCCATACGTGTAGGCGTTCGTTGTCAGTTAAATTTGAGTGCCATAAATCTATGGGGGTATCAGGGAAGCGACGACGAAAGCGATTAACGGTTTGAGGTGTTAAGCCGATTTCAGGCACCAAAATTAATGCTTGTTGTCCTGAGTTAATGATGTCTTCGAGACATTGTAAATAGACTTCTGTTTTACCACTTCCTGTGATCCCTTCTAATAAAAATGTTTGGTAACCTTGATGTTGGTTAATGACGCTGCAAGCGGCAGCTTGTTCTTCATTTAAGCGAGGCTTAGACGATATTGCTCTTGGTGAAAGCGCCCATTGGGTATCATGTGCTAAATATTGTTTGATAAGGGCCTTTTCTCGTAAGCCATCAATTTGTTGCTTGGTAAAACCTAATGCTTTGAGCTCTGTAATACTTGAAGCGCCAGATGCATGCAATTGCGCTAACAGCGCTTGTTGCTTTTTTGAACGAAGCTTAGGCGTATTTAAGCCTGCATCAGTTAAAGTAACGGTGGCAACGGTCGTTTTGTCGGGGTGTTCACCACTGCGCAGCGCACCAGGTAAAGCAGTAAATAAGGTTTCGCCTAATGGGTGACAGTAGTATTGTGCTGTGAAGCGCAAAAATGCAATATGCTGCGCGGATAACACCGGCTCATTATCAATAATATGTGTGATGGGCTTCATTTTATTTTCGGGTACTTGTGAGTTGCTTTTCAGTGCAACCACCATTGCGACTAAACGTCTATTCGCAAAAGACACCTCGACTCTAGAGCCAACAGATACAGATTGCCCATCGTCTAATTTATAATCAAACGTACGGGGCAGAGGGACCTTAATAGCAACTTCAACAAAAGACATTAAAAACTCACATTCACTCGGATATGATCAATTTACTAGAGGGGCGTCTAAAAACCCAGTTTAAACTGCTTATATGAAAGCAGGTTGGATGAATTTTAGCTAAATAGTGTATTTAGTGCTTGTAGATTGTGCTGTAGTTACATAAAATACGCGTCCAATTATTTGTATAACTACGTATGGTGCCAAACTTCGGGTTTGGAGAGCGATACGGCCTAACCAGAGGTTGCTATGAAAGAAGGTATTCACCCTAAGTACGAAACGATTAACGCATCTTGTTCATGTGGTAATAAATTTGCGACTCGTTCAACGCTATGTAAAGATATTCACCTAGACGTATGTTCTGAGTGTCACCCATTCTATACTGGTAAGCAGAAAATCTTAGACACAGGTGGTCGTGTTGACCGCTTTAACAAGCGTTTTGGTTCTCTTAGCAGTAAATAAGACCACACGTTTGATGAAAGCACCTACGGGTGCTTTTTTTGTGCCTTTAATTTAATAATTTTTCAATCGAGTTAAAGCTCTAATTTATCTTATCTATATTCAATATTGAATTTACCTCATTTCACTTTTCCTCAATAGCTTCTATAGTCGTAGAGAGTACAAGACGACTTTTTTTGCGTACCTTTGTTAGTTTTATGCATAAAAATTCGGTATGCCATTATGTTACTTGTATGCTTATTGTTTTTAAAATTCACTAAAATCTGTTAAATACAGTGAATATCTTGCTTTTATATTTCATCTCGACGTTTTTGAGTGTGGTGGCTAAGCTGGTTTGTTTTTCACTCATCGAAGATGGAATAAAAGCAGGTTTTGAGTGATTTTAGATGAATAAAAGCAGATAAAATAAGTTAAATACCCGTAAAAATCTGTGAAAATGCCTTGAATTAGTAAGTACAGGATTGACCTGATATTGCTTGAATATATTTGCAAACAGGGTATTGTTGACTTAATTGCGGAATTTCACTCTCACTTTTAACTTCTTGCAGGAATATATCGCGTCATGTCAGACTTTCGTGAACAAGCTCTACATTATCATGCTCATCCCGTTCCAGGTAAAATCAGTATTGAACTGACTAAACCAGCGGAAACCGTTAAAGACTTAGCCTTGGCATATAGCCCGGGGGTTGCAGAACCTGTGCGTGAAATCGCCGCCGATCCTGCCAATGCATATAAATATACCGGTAAAGGTAATATGGTTGCAGTGATCAGTAATGGGACTGCTATTTTGGGTTTGGGTAATCTCGGCCCTCTGGCTTCAAAGCCGGTGATGGAAGGAAAAGCGCTATTATTTAAACGTTTTGCGGGATTAGATTCAATTGATATCGAAGTCAAGCATCGTACTACAGAAGACTTCATCAATACGGTCGCTAATATCGCAGACACATTTGGTGGTATCAACTTAGAAGACATCAAAGCCCCTGAGTGCTTTGAAATAGAGAAAGCTTTGATTGAGCGATGTGAAATCCCGGTTTTCCATGATGATCAACATGGTACTGCGATTGTTACTGCGGCTGGTATGCTCAATGCGTTAGAAATTCAGGGTAAAGATATACAAGATGCGATCATCGTATGCTTGGGAGCCGGTGCTGCGGCCATCGCATGTATGGAACTATTAATTAAGTGTGGTGCACAACGTGAGCACATTTATATGCTCGACCGCAAAGGGGTTATTCACACGCGTCGCGACGATTTAAATGAGTATAAACAATTATTTGCTAACAATACGGACAAGCGTACGTTGCAAGATGTGATCTCTGATGCAGATGTATTTGTTGGTGTATCTGGTCCGGATTTATTGTCTGCAGATGACTTAAAGCTCATGGCAGATAAGCCTGTGGTATTTGCATGCTCTAACCCAGATCCAGAGATCAACCCAGAGCTTGCTCATAGCGCACGAGCCGATCTGATTATGGCAACGGGTCGTTCTGATTACCCGAATCAGGTGAATAACGTATTATGCTTCCCATTTATTTTTCGCGGTGCGCTCGATGTGAGGGCGACGGCGATTAATGATGAAATGAAGATTGCTGCGGTTGAAGCCATTCGTAGTATTGCGAAAGAGCCGGTGCCTGAGCAAGTGTTGACTGCGGCTGGCGTTGAGAGCTTGGCGTTTGGTGCACAGTATATTATTCCAAAGCCAATGGACCCACGTTTATTACCACGTATAGCGAAGGCTGTTGCACATGCTGCAATCGAGTCAGGGGTTGCACAAATCGAGCTGCCAGCAAACTATATGGCTGATTTAGAAGCCTAATTCATTGACAGATTAGCCTTGATTCGCATCAATGATTGAAAAGCCAATCAGATAAATGATTGGCTTTTTTTGTATTCCGCTATCATAAGAGGCTTAATAATAAATGGGTTAAAATAACTCATCCTGTATTGGCAAAGGATCATCAAATGGTGTACTTGCGCCTTTGTCTAATACATATTTTGTTGGCACGGTACCTGGCTCAAAATACTCGAAACGACTGGTGTGGTCATTCTTATGACTCAGTAAACCCGTTTTTAAATCAATGCGTACTGAGATTAAACCCGGTGGAGGCTCAATGGGCGCGAGAGGCTGATTGTTAAGCGCTGTGCGCATAAATTCAATCCATGCAGGTTGTGCAGAAATTGCCCCTGATTCGGCTCCTACCAACTGATTTTTCCCAAGGTTGTTATTGTATGATACACGGCCTAGAGGCTTGCTTGCGTCATCAAAGCCAACCCATACCGTGGTTAACACATTGTGATTAAAGCCACTAAACCAGGTATCTATCGATTCGTTAGTGGTGCCTGTTTTACCAGATAAATCTCGGCGTTTTAAATTCTGTGCGCGCCAGCCAGTGCCTGTCCAACCTGTTTTGTGGCGCCAACTGCCCCCACCCCAAATTGCACTGTGCATCGCACTGGATACTAAAAAGGCATTTTGCTCTGAGATCACTTGTGGTGCGCAGGTATGAGCGTTCATTTCTAATTGCTCTTCATCACAGGCGATAAGCGGCTGTGCTGAGCCCAATGTATTACCATAGGCATCTTGAATTTCACTAATAAAGTACGGATCGATTAAGTGCCCGCCATTAGCAAAAGTACTCATTCCTCTGGCCATCTCCAGTGGTGTCATTGCTGCACTGCCGAGCGCCAAGGATTCACTGCGATTAATGTCTTCATCTTGAAAACCAAATTTAAGTAAGTGATCAGCACTCTGATGTAACCCGACACCTTGTAATAACCTCACCGATACAACGTTTTTTGATTGAGCAAGTGCACGGCGAATTCTGATCGGGCCACTGTAAACATCGGGGCTATTTCTTGGACGCCATGCATAGCGCTGGCTTTTATCCCAATGATTGATCGGTGCATCGTTAATAATGGTCGCAAGTGAGTAGTCACTCTCCATAGCTGCAGAATAAATAAAAGGCTTTATGTTTGAGCCAACTTGTCTTTTTGCCTGCGTAGCTCGATTATATTGGCTCTGTGTAAAGCTATAGCCGCCTACTAAGGCTTTTATTCTGCCATCTTGTGGGTCTAATGAAACCAATGCACTTGAAAGGGTAGGATATTGGCTCAATTGCCACTCATTCTGATGCTGTCGTAGCCAAATTTGCATACCGGGTACTAAGATATCATTAGCTGTTTTCGGTGGTAAGCCTTGGCGAGTCTGTGAAATAAAGGCGCGTGCCCAGCTAAGGCCAGCCCACTTTATGGTGTGGTATGCGCCTGATTTAGCCAGTACAGTCGCAGATTGTTCTGAGATACTTGTCACAACCGCAGCATGTAGTGGGGCAATTTCTTTAACGGATTTTAAATGGGCTAATATCGCTTGCTCAGTCCAAGGTGTTTCGCTCTCAAATTGCCACAACGTTTTTTCAGGGCCTCTATAGCCATGACGCATATCGTATTTATGTAAGTTATTGACTAGCGCTTGCTGTGCTGCGGCTTGAATATCTGACTCGACGCTGGTAAATACTCTAAACCCACTATTATAAGCTTTATCAGTTCCATAGCGTTCCACCATATAAGCACGAACCATTTCGGAAATATAAGGCGCGTAAAGCTCGATTTCTGCACCATGGCGCTGTGCGGTGATAGGCGCATTTTTGGCTTTCTCATAGGATGATCTATCTATGTATTTTTCTTTATACATTCTACCTAATACAACATTACGGCGTGCTTTTGCTCGCGTTGCATTACGAATTGGGTTCAGTGCTGAAGGGGCTTTTGGCAGTCCAGCTATCATCGCCATTTGTGGCAATGTGAGTTCATTGAGCTCTTTTCCGTAGTACACCTGCGCAGCTGCACCAATCCCAAATGCCCTATTCCCTAATTCAATTTTATTAAGGTAAAGGGCGAGTATTTCGTCTTTAGAGAGTAGTTGCTCAATATGTAATGCGATAAAGATTTCTTTTACTTTACGGATATACGCTTTTTCACGTGTAAGGAAAAAATTTCGAGCGAGCTGCATGGTAATGGTACTGGCACCTTGTTTTTTTTCACCTGTACTGACTAAGACAATAAAGGAGCGCACAATACCGATAGGATCAATACCAAAATGTTCGTAAAAACGATTGTCTTCAGTGGCGAGTATGGCATCGATAAGGGGTTGTGGAATGTCTTCAATTTTTACCGGAATACGTCGTTTCTCACCAAATTGATTGATGAGCTTGCCGTCTTTAGTAAAAACTTGCATGGGAGTTTGTAATTGTACCTCTTTAAGTACATTTACACTGGGGATATCAGATTTGACATAATAATAAAGACTGAGTAATGTTAACAGACTTAAAATAGTACAAGTGATAAAAAACTGTAAAGCTCTCTTCAATATAGTCACGGAATATTCCCTAGTTAGACTCCCAATTATCGGTAGACACTGCTAGTATATCTTGAATAAAAAATGATTAATAATAATTGTGTGTATAATTATAACTTGTTCATACATAAAACAAAGGATATTAAGCGACAGCCATGCTTAGCAAACTCTTCAAGAAACAGGCACCAATGATGTTCGGTATCGACATTGGCTCACATTGTGCCAAAGCCGTGCTGCTGTCACAGTCAAATGCGGGTTATCGTGTAGAAGCAGTGGCGATTGAACCTATCCCAAAAGGTGCAATATCGGAGCGAGCAATTCAAGATATTGAAGCTATTGGACGAGTTATAAATAAATTAAAAAAACGTTTACCAAAACATACGCAATACGCTGCAGTCGCAGTGTCTGGCCAGTCGGTGATCACTAAAGTAATTTTTATGGATGTCTCATTAACCGATGCTGAATTGGAGTCGCAAATTGCGATCGAAGCTGACAGTCTGATCCCTTATCCACTGGATGAGGTAAGCTTGGACTTTGAGAAAATTTCGGTGAATGAAGCAGATCCTTCGCGGGTCAATGTATTGCTTTCAGCAGCGCGTACCGAAAGTGTTCAAGCACGTGTTGGGGCGCTAGAGGAAGCAGGCTACAATGCGAAAGTCGTTGATGTCGAAAGTTATGCGCTAGGGCGCTCGCTCGATGTTTTGTATGGTCAGTTACCATCTGATGCGTTCGATAAAGTTGTTGCAATCATTGATATTGGTGCAGTGATCACACTGGTCAGCGTGCTCCAATCTGGCAAAGCCATTTATACTAGAGATCAAGTGTTTGGCGGGGAGCAATATACCAATAGTATTGTTGCCTACTACAATAAAAGCTTTGATGAAGCCGAAATTGCAAAAACAACCGGTGATTTACCTCCTAACTACACGTTTGAAGTATTAGCGCCATTTCAAACTGCATTGTTGCAGCAAGTGCGCAGAGCGGTGCAGATGTTTATGACGACCAGTGGAAAAGACCATGTAGACTATGTTGTATTAACTGGCGGCACAGCTTTAGTTGAGGGGTTAGATAGATTATTGGTAGATGAGTTAGGCATTCACACGATTGTTGCAGATCCTTTTGTGGACATGGAAGTGTCTCCCAAAGTGGATAGAAATGTACTGCAAAGGCATAAGCCCCAATTCGCTATTGCCACAGGGCTCGCATTGAGGAGCTTTACATCATGCCACATATAAATTTATTGCCATGGCGCGAACAGCAGCGTCAGGCTTCACAACAAAAGTTTCTAACCATTATTGGTTTAATTGTTGGGGTTGTTTTTTTAGTGATGTACTTTATAGGTGCATTTTATGATGGTCTGACTGCAGGTCAGAACATCAAAAATAATTACTTGAAAACAGAAATTACTAAATTAGACACTCGGATTGTTGCAATTAATGATTTAAATAAGAAAAAAGATAATTTGCAACGTCGTATTCAACTGATTGAAGAATTACAAAGTAACCGAAATTTGGGCACTCAGATTATTGATGAGATCACTCGTGTCGTGCCTGCTGGGATATACCTCACCAGTTTAGAAAGGCAGGGTAACTTATTGAAGGTGATAGGGCGCAGTGAATCTAATAATCGTTTATCACAAATGTTAAGACAAGTAGAAGCATCCTATTTACTTGAGCGTCCGGTAATACAGGGTATTGTCGCTGGAGAGCAGCGCTCAAGATTATTAAGTGATTTTACCATGCATTTTTATGTGAAATCGTTTAAGCAAATTGAAGCATCTCAGCGTGAGCAGTAATTTAAAGGCGGCTTAAAGAGTGAATTTTGATCTTAAATCATTACAAGATATCGATTGGAATGAGATTGAATTAGATAACATTGGTGAATGGCCGTTTGCGGTTAAGGTGCTGTGTTGTGTATTGGTGGTGGTGATCACACTTGCGGTGGGGTATAGCTTATTAGTATCGACGTCGATTAGCCGATATGATGGTGCGGTTAATGCTGAACAGGAATTAAGAACAAGTTATAGAATTAAATATGCGCGAGCGAATAACTTAGATTTATATCGTCAGCAGATGGTTGATATGGAAGAGCAATTTTCCCAACTGTTAAGGCGGTTACCGACGTCAAATGAGACTCCCGGGTTACTCGATGATTTAACTTATGTCGGTACATCGAGCGGCCTCACGTTTTTGAAAATAGGTTGGTTACCTGAAATTAAAAAAGAATTTTACACTGAATTACCTATTAAACTTGAGATTGTTGGGACCTATCATGAGTTTGGTGAGTTTGTGAGTAAAGTGGCTGAGTTACCGCGTATTGTGAGTCTGCATGACTTTCAAATTGAAAATGCGGGCAATAATAACTTGGTGTTTAGTGTGGTGGCTAAAACCTATCGCTATGAGCAAGAGGGGCGTAAGTGATGAATCGACTTGCTTGGATAGTGATAGGAGCGTCGTTGCTGAGCGCATGTAATGACGACACTGCGGAACAAAAAGAGTTTATTGACCAAATACAGGCGAGCGCGACACCTAAGGTAGAACCAATCCCGAAAATGCGTGAATTTACGCACTTTTCTTATGATGCGGTGAATTTCAGGAGTCCATTTGTGGCCCCTGAACCTGAGGTGATTGAAAGTAAAATGGTACAGGTGCGCAACTGTTTGCACCCGGATCCAAACAGGGCAAGAGGTCCCTTAGAAAAGTACCCGCTAGATAACTTAGAGATGAAAGGGACGATTGCCACGGCGAATGTGATATGGGCGTTAATTAAAGCATCGGATCAAGGGTTATACAGAATAAAGCAAGGCGAATATATGGGCCTCTATCATGGTGAGGTCGTTAGCGTGAACCCTGACCATATTGAACTATTAGAGTTAATTCCTGACGGGACAGGTTGCTGGAAAGAGCGTCTAACAAAAGTAGAAATACACGAATCAGAAGAAACTGGTACAGGTGAATAACAATAAAGGTAACATTATTATGGCTCGTAAGAGTTTGAATTTTGGCTTCAGGGCAACGATCTATGGGATTTTGCTAGCACTATCAGGGTTAGTTCAGGCTGTGCCTATGCTCTATGATGTTCGTTATAACCCAGTTCCAGATAAAGAAACTGAATTGCAGTTTGTGTTTGATGAACAACTTGATATTGAACCGACCGTCACAGTGTTAAATTCACCTGCTCGGCTTGCACTATTTTTTCCAAATGCTGAATTTGAAGAGAGCTTGAAGTCGTTAGCTGTCAATAAAGCTGGCATACAGGTTATTGAAAGCAGAATGGAAGAAAAGGGTTTTACGTTAACAGTCGTTATGGACAAGCTCAAGCTTTATAAAACTAGAGTGAAGAACAATCTAGTTTATTTGCAGGTGTCGGATAATCCAATAGCTACAGATATGATAAGTGAAGCGACCTCTTCAGTTGCCACTCATATCAACACCATTCAATCTATAGATTTTCGCCGCGGGGAAAAGGGGGAAGCAAAAGTATTGGCTTTTTTGCAAAGTGCCCAAGCAGCAATAAATGTTCAAGAGCGTGGTGGTAAGATCATTGCTGATTTTCACCACACGGCGATTTTAGATGAGTTACTTTATGAATTAGATGTTTTAGATTTTGGCACGGTTGTGAGTAAAATTGAAACATTTAAAGAAGAAAACAGCAGCCGCTTAGTCATTGAACCTAACAGTGCATTCAAATACACCTATCAGCAACTGGATAATATTTTTACTCTAACGGTCGAGAAGGATACCGAGCAGCAAGTTTTCGGACAGAAAAAAGAATATCAAGGTCAGCCGATAACGCTTAATTTTCAAGATATTCCTGTGCGCTCTGTACTGCAAATAATTGCTGATACCAATAATTTTAACTTGGTCACGAGTGATTCTGTCAGTGGTAATATTACCTTACGACTAGATGGCGTGCCCTGGGATCAGGCGTTAGATGTGGTATTGCGAGTAAAAGGGCTTGATAAAAGAATGGAGGGCTCTATTTTAATGGTTGCTCCTTCTGAAGAGTTGGCAGCGCGAGAAGCGAAAGAGTTACAAGCGCGCAAGCAAGTTGAAGAGCTTGAGCCTCTGTATAGCGAGTATATTCAATTAAACTATGCTAAAGCAGAAGAGTTCGCTGATTTACTAAAAACAGATATAAACAGTATTGTGAGTGACCGTGGCAGTGTATCGGTCGATAATCGCACCAATACATTATTAATTAAAGATAGTGCGCGCAGCATAGAAAGTATTCGTCGCATGGTTGAGACATTAGATGTACCGGTTAAGCAAGTGCGCATTGAGTCTCGGATGGTGACGGTTAAAGACAACGTACAGGAGGATATTGGTATACGTTGGGGATTTAGTGATCAGCAAGGTTCTGATGCGATTTCTGGCTCATTGGAAGGGGCTGATTCTTTATCTAATGGAACCATACCTGATTTTACTAATCGCTTAAATGTTAACTTACCCGTTTCGGGACTATCTGCTGGGCGTATTGGTGTACACATAGCAAAGTTAGCTGATGGGACGTTAATAGATCTTGAGTTATCGGCATTAGAGCAAGAGAATAAAGGTGAAATCATTGCTACGCCAAGCATTACCACGGCGAATCAAAAGAAAGCACGGATTGAGCAGGGTACTGAAATCCCATACGTTGAAGCTGCGTCGAGTGGTGCAACGTCAGTCAGCTTTAAAAAAGCGGTGTTAAGTTTAGAAGTAACGCCACAAATCACACCGGATAACAAAATTATACTAGACTTGATCATTACGCAGGATACTCGAGGTGATAATGTTCAAACACCAAGTGGTCCTGCTGTTGCGATTAATACACAGCAGATCAAAACACAGGTTTTAGTGGAGAATGGTCAAACTGTGGTACTTGGTGGGATATATCAACAAGAAATAACCAGTGCAGTGAGTAAAATTCCATTGTTAGGGGATATCCCTTACGTGGGAATGTTATTTAGAAATACTCGTGAAATAAACGAGAAGAAAGAATTATTGATATTTGTGACCCCAAAAATAATGCTAGATGGTCAGTAATTGTCTAGTAATCCGCTGATTTCAGGTCTAGTAGATGCTTTTTATACTATTTGACTTGAAATCGTTCACGAATTACTGAGATAATCCCCTCCTTAATTTTGGGGCCAGGTCGTTAGGCGGGGTTTTATTTCAAATTTTAGAGTTCGTTAGTACTAAAAAGATATGGCTGAGAAACGTAATATATTTCTAGTGGGCCCGATGGGGGCTGGTAAGAGCACGATTGGTCGACACCTTGCTGATCAATTACACCTTGAATTTGTAGACTCGGATCAAGAAATTGAACGCCGTACTGGCGCAGACATTGCGTGGGTGTTTGATCTTGAAGGTGAAGATGGGTTTAGAGTGCGCGAAGAAGGCGTAATTTCTGACCTAACCGAGATGCAAGGCATTGTTTTGGCGACGGGCGGTGGTTCAGTAGTCAGCAAAGAGGTGCGCAATAAGTTATCTGCGCGCGGTATTGTTGTTTACTTAGAAACTCCTATCGAGAAACAAGTTGCTCGTACACAGCGTGACAAGCGTCGTCCACTTTTACAAACCGAGGAAGCGCCAAGAGATGTTCTTGAGCGTTTGGCAGAAGAGCGAGAACCACTTTATAAAGAAGTGGCTGATCATATTGTTCGCACAGACGAGCAAAGCGCAAAAGTAGTTGCTAATCAAATTATAGATAAACTAGATTTCTAGTTAAATGACCAATCTGAGAGGGATAAATGCTTGAACTAAAAGTTGAATTGAACGAGCGTAGTTATCCCATTTATATTGGTCAAAATCTGTTATCAGATAGTCGACAGTTACAGCATTATGTTGGAACATGTCGACCTGTTATTGTCACTAACCAAACGGTTGCACCATTGTATTTAGATGGGCTACTGGACAGTTTGGCTAAGTGTGCGCCTTTACATATTGTTTTACCTGATGGTGAGCAATATAAAACCTTAGAGTACTTTGAGCAGGTTTCAGCTTTTTTGTTGGAAAACAATTGCGGCAGGGACACATGCTTAATTGCTTTAGGTGGGGGAGTCATTGGTGACTTAACAGGCTTTGTCGCTGCGTGTTATCAGCGTGGTGTACCCTTTATTCAAATTCCAACCACGTTACTTTCTCAAGTAGATTCATCCGTTGGTGGGAAAACCGCAGTTAATCATCCATTAGGTAAAAATATGATAGGGGCTTTTTATCAACCAAAAGCCGTTTTTATCGATACCGATACTTTGAGCACCTTACCTGCACGAGAGTTTGCAGCAGGCATGGCTGAAGTAATCAAATATGGTTTGATTTATGACATCGACTTTCTCAGTTACCTTGAGGAACATCATACTCAGCTTAAATCGCATGAAGTACATTCACTGACTAAAGTAATTTACCGGTGTTGCCAAATTAAAGCTGAAATTGTTGCACAGGATGAGAAAGAAGCTGGCCTGCGTGCATTACTGAATTTAGGTCATACATTTGGCCATGCCATAGAGGCACAAATGGGCTATGGTAAGTGGCTACATGGTGAGGCGGTATCAGCAGGGATGATGCTTGCTGCGAAGCTTGCTTACCAGCGCAATGCATTGAGTAGCGAAGAAGTGGACAGAATTACGACGCTCCTTGGACTATATGATTTACCGATCTCTATTCCTGATAGTATGACCAGCGCTGAATTTTTATTACATATGCGTAAAGACAAGAAAAATAAGCAAGGCCGTATTCGATTTATTGTGCCGACAAAGCTGGGAGAATGTGCGTTAGTAGATGATGTGTCAGACGACGCGGTGAGCACACTTATAGGGCGCTAATGCAATCTCAAATATTGCCCAGCAGAGCTGCTTTAGTAAATCGAATTGAATTACAATATGAGTACGGGCAAAACCTCATTTGTTTGATTGGAGCCTCTGGATTAGGGAAAAGCTATTTAGCTGAGTCGTTTATCACCGATAAGTATCCAGAGTTTAATAAAGCTTTTATTAAGCTATCTGCACATACTAAAGACAGTGAGCTCACTGTCCAACTTTTACAACATAGTTTTCGTTCTCCCCTTATCGATCAAACTCTGTCATTAAGTGATAATTTCATCAGTTTGCATAGTGAATCTAGTTCAGGACCATGCTTATGGGTGTTAGATGGCGCTAGGCACTTATCTGATGAAATGGTTGCAGAGTTACAAAAGCTTGCAAAACAGACGGTAGAAAAAGTTTATATTCTAATTACCGCTCAATCACCGATGATGGTACCACAAGCATTAGATTTGCATTTAGAGCCTTTATCGCTCTTAGAGTCTAAAGCGTTGATGAAAATGTTCTTTTCGCAATTACCTGTTGAAGAGGACCCTATTTTTCAAGCTTTCCTAAATGAATCTCATGGAAATCCCGCGGTATTATTAGATTGGCGTTCTGAAGAGCAGCAACTAGAACAACCCAAACCAAGTAAATATGCGAAAGCACAGTGGCACCTTTCTCTGCTGACTGTTTTGTTGGCATTGCTGATGATTGCGTTTGTTTATAAAAAAGAGATCAGCGAATTAGTACCTGATAAGAGTGGGCAGTCAGTGATTGATACAGTTCTCTCTAGTGAGCTAGTTTTTACAGCAAAGGCTGCCAATGTGGTTGCTGTACCAAGTGTGCAAGAAGTCGCATCGACTGTTGAGCTAGACGCGATTAATGATGAAGATCAACCTTTAATCGTTGTTAATGATATACCAGAGGTAGTACAAAATATTGGTTCTGGTCAGCGTCGCGTGGCTGCGGTGCTATCTGCGTTGACAGAAACACTTGATGATGAAGTCAGTGAGGATGAGGTTGAAAGTAATTTAGCAAAAGGTACCTTAGAAGTTAATAAATCGATTGAGCCACCTGTGCTGAAAGACGTTGAAACGAAAAGAGACATTATTAGTTCTGAAAATATCGTTTCTGCGGAACATTCTCACCTAAGTTTATTGGCACAAGCCGATACTAACTGGGCTATTCAACTCTTAGCTGTCAAAGACAAGGTAATTGCTGATGGCTTTATTACAAAAAATACACCGCGAATATCGCATCTAGAAATATATGGTACTCGTCGTTCAGAAGCTCTTTGGTGGATTGTTGTGCAAAGTGGTTTTACGACATTAGAGAGTGCAAAGCAAGCGAAGGCACAATTACCAAATGATATACTGGCCGGACAACCTTTTTTCAAAAAGCAGACTAAAATCAAGCAAGAAATTACTGAGTTTGCTCGGTAATTATCAGCTTTTAGTGTAAAATCGCGCAACTTCAAAATAATTAGAGTTTGTATGCAACAAAAGACCCGGGCCTTTTTAAAGTGGGCAGGTGGAAAATATAGTTTGGTTGAGAGCATAGCACAGCGTTTATCGTTGGCGAGCCGTGACGCCGATACTTTAGTGGAACCTTTTGTTGGTGCTGGTTCGGTGTTTCTTAATACCGATTTTAAACACTATATTCTGAACGACATTAATGCTGATTTAATTAATTTGTATAATGAATTAAAACAACAACCAGATGAATTTGTGAGTGATGCACGAAAGCTGTTTGTTGATTTTAATAACCATACAGATGCTTACTATGAATATAGGAAGCAATTTAACAGCAGTGTTGATATTTATGAGCGTGCTATTTTATTTTTGTATATGAATCGACATGGATACAATGGCTTATGCCGGTATAATTTAAAGGGTATTTTTAACGTACCTTTTGGAAAGTACAAGAAGCCATACTTTCCTGAAAAAGAGCTGTATAGCTTTGCCGAAAAAGCGCAAACGGCCACATTTACGTGCCATGGCTATGCGCAGGTTTTCAAAAGCATTCCAAATAATGCCGTCGTTTATTGTGACCCACCATATGTTCCACTGAGTAAAACGGCCTCTTTTACTTCGTATGCAAAAGGTGGATTTGATTTAAACGATCAAGCGACCTTGGCAAACTTAGCTGAAACGACGGCATTTGAGCGATCTACGCCAGTTTTGATATCAAATCATGACACCGTTTGGACACGCAAGATTTACAGTCAAGCAAAGTTAGATGCAATCCAGGTAAAGAGGACAATTAGCCCTAAAGGGACTGGTAGAACAAAAGTTAATGAATTGATGGCACTATACTGCAATATATAAAGTGTCTTTTAGCGTTGATTAATGCAAAACATACTGCACAATCAGTGCAATGCTTATAATAAAACTGATTACCACTATAATACCGACGACTATAAATGGTAAAAAGGAACTTGTGTTAAAGTCGTGCTGGTACTTACCACGACTTTGAACACCAAAAATGGCAGCAAGTACACTTTGTATGATACTTAGCAGCTGCAAAATTGTGCCCTTTTAAAGTGGAGGAGTGAAACCATCGCTGCTAGAACTGGACTCTTTAGAGCCTAGTAAAAGTTCTAAAAGATCTAAGTAATGAAACTGGGCGCTACTGCTTTTTCCAGATAGCCATGCATACCAACTTGTATGGGCATCTCGCTTGCAGGCTAGTATTTTAGAAGATGATATTTGATGAGAGGCATTGCAGGTGCAATTTTTATAAAGTGAGTCTGTTGTTTGGGAGTTATCGTAGGATATCGCCCCTACAGATATAACAGCAATTGCTGAAAGCCCAAGCATCCGTGTTTTTAGTCGACTCAACATAATAACTACTCCTAATCCCTTTTATTCTTAAATAATACACAATAAATGTTCATAAAACAAACACAATTAGACGCCATCACAGCTTTAATCGTTATGCCATAACTAAGCGCTTATTTTTGTTGGGTTCATAGCATTAATTACGGTAAAGTTAACCAAAAAGTTAGTAACTTTAGGATGTACTTATTTTGTCTCAAGAAACTGAATACCTAATAGCGCCTTCTATTCTATCAGCTGATTTCGCAAGGCTTGGCGAAGATGTGGAACGTGTTCTTCATGCTGGCGCAGATGTGGTCCATTTTGATGTCATGGATAACCACTATGTGCCCAATTTAACGATAGGCCCAATGGTTTGCAAAGCGTTAAGAGAGTTTGGGATCACAGCTCCCATTGATGTACATTTGATGGTTAAGCCCGTTGATAGTTTGATCCCTGATTTTGCTAAAGCAGGCGCAAGCATTATTACTTTTCATCCAGAGGCGAGTGAACATATAGATAGGACGCTCAGTTTGATTAAAGAGCACGGCTGTAAAGCTGGGCTTGTTTTTAACCCTGCAACACCATTACATTATTTAAATCACGTAATGCATAAGTTAGATGTGATTTTACTCATGTCAGTTAATCCAGGGTTTGGTGGGCAAAGTTTTATACCTGAAACGATTGATAAACTAAAGCAAGTTAAAGCACTCATCACAGCGTCTGGTTGTGACATTCGTTTAGAAGTGGATGGCGGTATAAAAGTAGAAAACATTGCTGAAGTCGCAGCCGCAGGCGCCGATATGTTTGTTGCGGGTTCTGCCATATTTAATGAACCGGATTATAAAGTGGTTATAGACCAAATGCGTGATAAATTAGCTAAGGTAGGGGCATGAGTTATCAAGGTGTATTGTTTGATTTAGATGGAACTTTAGTCGATAGCGTAGAGGATATGTATATGGCATTAAATCTCACGCTAACCGAGGTGGCGTACCCTATCGTCAGTTACGCACAGGTTAAAACATGGGTGGGTAATGGCATAAGCATGTTAGTTAAGCGAGGCCTGACAGGTGACATACAGGTTAACCCCGATTTGAATCAATCACTTGTTGATAATTCAATTGTCCGGTTTAAACAGCACTATCATGATATTGTAGGGAATTACGCCGCGTTATATGCCCATGTGGAAACAGGCTTATCGGCGTTGGCGCACCTTCCAAAAGCACTAGTAACCAATAAAGACAGAGTTTTTACTGAGTTATTGTTGAGTAAACTAAAACTGAACCATCACTTTGATGTATTGGTTTGTGGTGATGATACTGATAAAAAGCCAAACCCTAAACCCCTGTTCATGGCGTGTAAATCTCTAGGTCTCTCTGTTAGTGATGTGCTTATGGTGGGAGATTCAAAAAGTGATATATTGGCAGCAAAAAATGCCAAGGTAGACGTAATTGCAGTGAAGTACGGTTACAATCAAGGGTGTAATTTAGAAGATTTTGATCCAGAGTACCTCTGTGAGGGATTCTTAGATATAATCCCTATTTTAAACAAGCGAAACTAATATTTAGATATAAAGGAACATCATGAGTAAACCAGTAGTGTTGAGTGGCATGCAGCCAACGGGTGGTATGACGATAGGCAATTATGTTGGCGCAATTAACCAGTGGCTTAACTTACAAGAAAATCATGAAAGTTACTTTATGCTTGCTGATCTTCATGCCATTACAGTGCGTCAAAAACCGGAAGAGCTCCGAGAGCGTGTATTGAACGGCATTGCACTTTATGTTGCTTGTGGTATTGACCCTGAAAAGGCGGCTTTATTTGTCCAGTCCCAGGTGTCTGAACATGCCCAGTTGGGTTGGGTGCTAAACTGTTATGCACAAATGGGTGAGCTTAATCGTATGACACAGTTCAAAGATAAGTCAGCAAAACATGCGAATAATATTAATGTTGGCTTGTTCTCGTATCCAGCACTTCAGGCAGCAGATATATTACTGTATCAAGCAGCGCAAGTGCCTGTTGGAGAAGATCAGAAGCAGCATTTAGAATTAACCAGAGATATTGCAACGCGTTTTAATAACCTATACGGTGAGGTATTCAAACTACCTGAACCATATATACCAGAGTTGGGTGCTCGGGTGATGAGCTTGCAAGATCCTGTGAAGAAAATGTCTAAATCAGATGATAATCCCAATGCATTTATCATGATGTTAGACGAACCGAAAAAAATTGAGAAAAAGCTTAAAAAAGCGGTAACAGATTCAGACGAACAGGCGCGGATCTATTTTGATCGGTCAGAAAAACCAGGTGTATCTAATTTACTAACATTACTTTCAGTTGCAACTAAGCGATCCGTTGCAGATCTAGTGCCTGAATATGATGATAAAATGTATGGCCATTTAAAGAAAGATACAGCCGACGCAGTTGTAGCAATGATTGAGCCTATTCAAACTCGTTTTAAGGAGATCCGTGAAGATCAAAACCGTCTTGACGAGATTATGCGAAGTGGCGCGGAAAAAGCGCAAGCGCAAGCGCAAACAACATTAAAGGCAGTATATGATGCTGTTGGTTTTATTCCTCGTTCATAATATGTCATATAAAATATAAATTTGAGCCGGATCGCAATGACGCGTTCCGGCTTTTTTGTTTAAGTTGTTTATACTAGAAAAGACATGATGTGGTTAAATACAATTTTTGAGTGTGTTTTTTATACAAAACTCAAGGGTTATGGGTCTTTTTGAGTGTTATTTGTTCGCTTGATTGTTTTTTTTAATTTTTACCTTAAAAAAGGCTTGATCAAAAAAAGGATCGCCCTATAATGCGACCCCACTGACACGGAGCAACACGCTGAAAAGCAAATTAAAACGAGTCAGCGTCAAGTAAAACTTAGGTTTAAAATTTTTTTAAATCAAGTATTGACAAAAAAATAGGAAAG
>NZ_PNBY01000077.1 GCF_005886875.1 Pseudoalteromonas aurantia
CTTCGATGTTGAATTCGGGCGTAACTTAATATAAGGATGAAGATGGTTAGTAAATTAAGTGTTAGTGAGATAAAAATAAAAAAAATTAAAGAAATTATTCGAGAACTAACGAATAAAGTTGCCACTAACTGCGAACAAGAACAAAGTAATGGATTATTAAGCGGGTTAGCGGGTCAATTGCTTTTTCTATATAACGCACACCGCTTCGATTCGAGCTTTGTTAATGAAGATATGTTTGTAGAACACTTAGATCATCTTCAACAAGGATTACCCGATCAGTCATTTGAATTGAGTAACGGGTTAGCTGGGCAAGCTTGGGTACTTGAGTATTTTAATCAAGCGAATGCAGAGGATTACGAGTACGACTTGTTAGATGACATCGATAGTTTGTTTGTACAAGCGCTGGGGAGTTTACCTTGGGATGGTGAAATCGAAATGGTACTGGGTTTGGCTGGATATTCGCCATACGCATCTCGTCGCGCGAAGTTCAGTGATCAAGAGAAGTTATATGAAGTCATTGTGGGCGGTTTTGAGCGAAACGCCACCGAATTAGACAATGGACAAATAACCTGGTCCCAACCTCTAGACTCTGTCTATCGCCTTGATAAAGGTGATGATAGGGATAACCCGCAGGAATCTACGGGTGCAGAATATAATTTAGGCCTTGCCCATGGTGTGCCGGGTATCCTTGCTGCGTTACTTCATGCGGTAAATGTTCCCGCATTACGCGAGCGTGCCACTAAGCTGTTGGTTGGTGGTTGTGATTGGTTGTTAGGGCAGCAAAATAAAAGTATTGAGCCACATTCAGCTTGCTTTGGTTGCTCTGTAGATGGTGTGAAGGAGTCTCGTTTAGGGTGGTGCTATGGTGATTTGACTATTGCCTTAACGTTAGCACGCGTTGGCAAAGCAATAGATAGGCCGAGTTATGTTGATAAAGCTTTGAAAATTGCACTTCATACAACGACACGAGACGATAAGTCAGGCCATATTATAGATGCAGGGTTATGCCATGGTTCTGTCGGACTGGTTACTATTTATCAAATATTGAACAATATAATGCCGCATCCCGCTTTGGAAAAGGCCACACATACTTGGCTAGATTACAGCCTTGCCAAGTATGATGAGAAGGGTATGGCGTCTTTTTATTCTTACAACGGTTTATCAAAATCTCATAATGAAGACTTCAGCTTTTTGATGGGGTATGCAGGGATTGGTTTAGCCTATATCGGGTTTTTGGACGACGATGTAAGTTGGACTGATTGCCTATTATTGTCTTAAGGGATGAATATGCAGAATAAAAATAATAATACAAAAAACACTCCGTTAGTAACAAAATCAGTAGAAAACAGCGCTTTCTTTGTAGCACGGATACCAAGATTACCCGTTGAGAGTTTAACTGCATTCTCTAATGCAGAGGCAGATATTAATGCTCTATTACAGGAGTGGTTAGACACACCAGGCGTAGAAGAAGCGGTTTATCTAGCGAGTCCCTCATTGCTTGAGCGAGTTGAGCAATGGCGTTCAAAACCCGAGTCAAAACAAGGTAAAAAGGTTGCGAGAGCATTACTCAAGTACATGATAAGAATGTGCTCAAGGCCAACGCCATTTGGTTTGTTTTCTGGCATTCATCAAGGTGAAATAGGGGATAGTACACAGCTAATTGCGAGCCATCACTCAGAAGATACTCGTAAAACTCGGCTTGATATGTTTTATTTGTCTGCGCTAAAAGAGCATTTTATCAAGCACGCCTCTCGTTCCGACACAATGACATATAAGCCTAACTCTTCTCACTACTTTATTGCTGAACAATGTCGTTACATAGAGACATATTTATCTGATGACAGTATGCAGTATCGTTTGAGTGCCGTGGAAAGTGACGAATATTTCCGTTTTGCACTTGAAAAAGCAGGGTCAGGGATGAGCTTTAATGGCTTAGTTTCTGCTTTTTGCAGTCAATATGCTGAAGCTGAACAAGAAGAAGTTGAAGCGTATATTCAAGACTTGATTGATGAAGGGATGCTGATTGCAAACATTCCTTTGCCACTCACAGGAGACTCTCCAGACTTAGCACTGTTAAAGTCTTTACAAGGTATTGCTGAGCATGAAGCCGCAGATCATTTAGCAACTGCACTTGCACAAATCGATAAGCTGGATGAACAAAAAACCGGAGACATCACTCCTTACAAACAATTGTTGTCGCATTTAGAAAATTTACCTGTTAAAGCACAAGAGAATAAGTTATTTCAATCGGATATCTATCGCAGCTTTGATTGTTGTCAACTCAGTGCAATGGAAGTTAAAAGGTTCCAAAAGCAAATTGAATTGTTGTCGGGCCTGAGTTTCTCTTCTGAAGCGAGCGCGTTAAGTAACTTTGTTACTAAATTTAATGCACGTTTTGAAGGCCAGTTTGTGCCGTTGGACGTTATTTTAGATGATGAATCAGGCATTGGTATTTCAAATGAAACAGGCTACGAAGCGCCCTTGGTTGCCGGTCTTAATTTGGTGCGAGGTGGCGCAAATAATGGCACAGCACCAGAAGTCAGTATGCTTGATTCTATTATTGAAGACGCGATTAGTTTACCTGAAAATCGCAATTTAATGAGCATCACATTAAAGAGTAAAGAACTTAAAGCTAAGATAACGAATAAAGAGGCTCTAAATAAGTATCCTAGCTCTTTTGCCGCTATGATGAGCCTGTATCAAGATGATAGACAGAACCCAATCATGCAATTAACAGGGTGTTATGGTCCTTCATCGGCTAATTTACTGGGTCGCTTTTGTCATTTAGATGAATCGCTCAAGCTTGACGTGATTAAAGAGCTAGAGCTAGAGCAGGCTCATTCACCTGAGGTTATTTTTGCTGAAGTTGTGCATATGCCAGAAGGGCGACCCGGTAACGTGATTGCACGACCACATTTACGTCAGTATGAAATTGTTTTTATGGCAGATAGCAGTTTAGACACTGACTATCAGATCCCATTGAGTGATTTACATGTTTGGGTGGAAGGGCAAAAGGTGAAACTGTGGAGCAAACGATTAAATAAGCGAGTGGTTCCACGTTTATCGTGTGCACATAATTATTCAAACCGCAGTTTAAGTGCTTATAAGTTTTTATGCATGATGCAGCATCAAGATGGGCAAGTTCCTAACTTTAGTATGCCTAGCAGTACAGCGCGCGCTGCTTTTGTACCGCGTATTATGTTAGATAATCTCATTTTGAGTGAAAAGGTGTGGCGCATAGATAGAAAGCAGTTAGAGGACGTGTGCAAAAAAGGTCAATTTGATCGGGCTAAGCTCGATGCGCTTCTGGCAAAATATCAGCTTGACCCACAAGTCAGCTATGCGATGGCTGACAACGTCTTAAATCTAGACTTACGCTGTGCAGAGATGTTTGAAATCTTGCTTGGGGAAACCAAGGGCCAACCACGTGTTGAGCTAAAAGAAGTGTTACATGAGCAGTTTAAGTCTCGCTTTGTTGATGCTCAAGGGCAACATTACAATAATGAGATCATTGTCCCATTTTTTAATCATTCAGCGACGCCATTGAGCCACTATGCTGATAGCCCTCTAGCGAATATTACAGCGACGCCAATCAAGCGCCGTTTCAGCGCCGGTTCAAATTGGCTTAGCTTGAAAATTTATTCAGGTAACTCTTTAGTTGAGCAATTATTAAGTGAGCAGCTGCTGCCATTCATAGAGGAAAATGCGGAGTTATATGATAAATGGTTCTTCATTCGTTATGGCGATCCTGACTGGCATTTACGTTTACGTTTTCATGGTGAGCCAAGTCAACTGTGTGGTGAACTTTTACCAAAACTAAACGCCCTATTAGATCCGATGATTGAGTCTGGGGAATTGCATAAAGTAGAGTTAATGACTTACGAGCGTGAAGTTGAACGCTACGGTGGTCCAGAATCAATGGCATTGGTTGAGTCTCTGTTTATGCTAGATAGCGTATTAATTGCGAAAACATGTGCGCTTATCGATGAGTACGGAGAAGGCGTTCGTTGGCGCATAGCACTGAGTTGTACAGATCGACTATTAACGCTATTTGAATACTCAGCTGATGAACGGTTTAACTTAATCAGTGGCTTACGCGATGGCTTTGGTCGAGAGTTCAGTGAAAGTAGTATGTTAAGAAAGCAGCTTGGTAATAGATATCGAGAATATGAAACCCAGCTCCACGATGACTTTGCTAAGTTACATAGTGCGTCTGAGGGCGAGTGTGATGAATTGCAGCGGACATTACTGGTACTGCTTGAGCAATGGCAAACTCAAGCGGCGCCTATAATAGCAAAGCTTAATGAGCTGATCGCAAATGATGCACTTAATTGCACCCGAGATTCATTATTAAGTTCTATTTTACATATGCATAACAATCGTATGTTTAAAGCGTACGGGCGAGAACAAGAGCTCGTTATTCATGATTTATTGCGTCGAAAGTACTTTTCTGCGGATAAAAAAGTGCAGGAACACTAGCCCATATTAGGTTAATTTAGTGCAAAACACACAGCGCTCAGTAGATAACTCTTCTGGGCGCTTTATATTTTTGGTGAGCCGTTGGAGCTAACTCAATTTGGCGGAGCTACAGTCGTACTTCACTAAAGCGGACGACGCCTGTTCAGCATTTGCCATCATGAACCCCTCGCCAATGCTTGGGTTACGGTTAATTTGTCTTTCAAACTGTTTTAGGCGGGTAATAGAGTCAGAGGTTTTTGGTACCATAGTTACTCATTTGGGTTGATAAATCGGGCAAGTTACAATGAGGGACCTCTTCGATATGAGAGGTTTGATTTACGGTATAACATTCTTTAAGTACTGAGCAATAGCAAGCTTTGGCGTTAACTTTGTTAATATTGTTGTCGATTTGCATCCATAAACTACTATTAAAATTCGTTTTTTGCATGGTAAAGACATTATAAATTTCGCCATCGGCTAAGAGTACATTGTTCGTTGTACTCGACACTAACCAACCAAACGCATTTCGATAATTTATATCTGTGTTTTTGTGCTCTATATCCGCGAGCGCTTGTTGGTAGGCGTTTAGATTGCAACAGTCGTTCAGCAACTCCAATATATTGTAGTGCGATGTGCCTTCGTATTCATATTCAATATAGTGGATCATAGCAGGGCCGGTCCCCGAATTCTGAATATTCATATTGATGGTTTGTTGTTCTTCATCTACATCAAAATTTGAGTAACCCATTTTTAACCAAGGCCATGTTTCTGCTTTGAGCTGTCGATTTGCTGCGGCGACTTGTTGCTGAGACGCTTTGGCCTGTAAGTAGGTGGCATAAAATGAGGCAGCCGAAATTGCAATGGCACACAAAGCTAACATGGTATTGAGCTTTGAACGCGTCAAAAAGGGTTTATGCTTTACTTTAACGGCTTTATTCGTATGAGGTGTTGATGTGGCTGGTGGCTGGGTGTTTATTGTCATTTTATATGCCTATTGCCTTTATAGTGGTGCTAAGAATACAGTGAGTGTCTTACCGATTTGTAAGGTTTCTCTAGACAAGTTATTCCATTGCTTTAATTTACTGACGGTGACATTAAAGGTGCGAGCAATACGCCACAAACTGTCTCCTGATTTAACCGAATAGTCAATTTTCTTGTCAGCTAGAATAGGTAACAATAGCGTTTTACCTGCGATAATTCGAGCGTTTTTTAATTGATTAAACGCTTTGAGTTGGGCCACACTTAATGAATATTGCTGAGCAATAACACTTAGACTATCGCCAGGTTTAATGGCGTATTGCTGCCATTGTTTTGATGGCATACTTGGCTGTTGTGCCACGTAACTTTGCCACTGTGACGCTTGTTTTTTATCAATGACGATGTGGCGAGGGCCATCTAATAAAGCAGGAAAGCGGGTATAGCCAGGATTGAGGTGTTCAAGTGACTGCCATGCTTGTACATCATTTAGAATTACGCCATTTTTTAAGGGTAAAACAGTGATCACCGCCTGATTTTTAATGGGGGGAAATTTCATTTTTTTTTGTCGTAACAGCGTCGCGGCAGCAAGTAGTTTAGGTACGTAATGGCGGGTCTGTTTGGGGAGTTTTAGATGAAAAAAATCACTAGATTTACCGTGTTTTATATTGTTGCTAATGGCTCTGGCAATACGCCCTTCTCCGATGTTATACGCCGCAATTGCATGGTACCAATTGTCATCAAAACGTTTATGTAAATAGCTCAGAAAGTCTAAAGCCGCGTTGGTTGCATCTATCACGTCTTGTCGGCCATCATACCAAGGCCCAATTTTAATACCATAGTGCTTAGCGATTAACGGCGTAAGTTGCCACAAACCCGACGCATGTTTATGCGAGTAAGCACTGGTATCAAAGTCACTTTCTATCAGCGGCATCAAGGCGAGTTCAATGGGTAACCCTCGTCGCTCAACTTCATTGACGATGTAGTGCAAAAAAGGGCCGGCACGTTTACTTATTTCATCCATGTAATTTGGGTGTTGTAAATACCACGCAACCCGCTTTTGGACACTGGGGTGTTGTGACGGAGCAAAGCGCAGCTGCAATGCGATGCGTTGCCACACATCATCCACCTTGGTTGGTTCAAGAATCTTGGCTTTACTCGGTATGGCTTCGTTCGACGTTTTATTCACTTTCGCATGCGCTGTGTGATTGAGCTGAGGTTCTGCGGTGTGCGATGTATCAGGCACTGTTTTGGCACACCCAGTTAAGATTAATGCGACGAATAGAATGAATAAATGGTGCACCGACATAAGTGGCGTGGGCCTTTATAATTATTATGTGAAAGACGATTGTATCTAAATTTATGTGTTTAGAAATAGGAAACAACGAAGAATAGCGACTTTTTATTTATCAGCTACCATAAAAATACGGAGAGTCAGCATGCCTTCGTCACGGTGCAGTCATAGTATTGTGGTCAACTGTACATCTAAATCATTTTAATTTTCACGAAGGCTTTTTATGTGCAAACGTTCATTACTCACAATTTCTTTAATAGCTGGCTTATCGGGCTGTGTGCTTGATGGTGATGATGGTATAGCAGGCGCGCAAGGTGCAACGGGCGAGCAAGGAAGTGCAGGATTAGCGGGCCAGAATGCGCAATCGGCGCTGACAGTAAGCTTGATAGGGCGGGGCGTACTTAATGCACAAAGCCCGGAAGGTGCGGCAGAAATAGTGGCATATCATGCGCAGAAGCAATGGATATATGCCATTAATAGCTCGGGTGATCAGGCGGTGATTGATATTCTGCCTGCAACAGACTTTGCAAGTGAAGGTTTAACGCCTAATGCGCAAGGTGTGGTGACGACCACAAACTTGGCAAGTGTTATGACGTTGAGGCTAAACGAAAATACGGCTGGGGATGCGAATAGTATCGCGATCGATGAGCATGCTCAGTTACTCGCTGTGGCTATGGCGGCGAAGGTGACAGGCGATAAAGGTCATATTGCATTTTATGATATTTCAGAGGAAGCCCCTCGTTTTATTAAAAATGTGGCGGTGGGGGCACTCCCGGATATGGTGACATTCAGCCATGATGGGAAAAAGGTTGTCGTGGCCAATGAAGGAGAACCAGCCGGAGATTACAGTGTTGATCCTGAGGGAAGCATAAGCATTATTGACGTCACTGAGGGCGTTATCGCTGATGCGGCAGTGTCGCTCAATTTTACAGCGTACAATGATAAACAAGCTAAATTAGAGGCAAAAGGGATGGTATTTGCCAACCCGACCGGACGGACTATTAATGGTAAACTTATACAGACATCCGTGGCCATGGATGTAGAGCCTGAATATGTCAGCATTTCTAAAGATAATCGCTATGCATATGTATCACTTCAAGAAAATAACGCCATCGCGGTGGTGGATCTGACTGATAACAGTCTAACGTTAATGGGACTCGGTTTTAAAGACTGGTCAGAGTTGATGCTCGATGCTTCGGACAAAGATGGCGGGGTAAACTTTAATAAATACCCTGGTTTAATGGGGATGTACCAACCAGATACTTTATCATCGTTCACTTGGAAAGGTGCAAACTTCATTGTGACTGCGAATGAAGGCGATGGTCGAGAATACTTTTTTAACACCAACGATGAAGCGGCCTGCTTAAATCAGGGGGGCTTAGAGTTTGATGAAGATGATGGCTGTTTGGCTTACACGGATGAAATTAGGGCAAAAGACTTAACACTGGGCAACAATTTTTCTTATTTAAATAACGATAATAATGACATTGGCCGTCTAAAAGTGAGCACGGTGAAAGGGGATGCTGATAATGATGGTGTGTATGAACAACTTTATACTTACGGCGCACGTTCATTTACGATATGGGATGAGAATGGGCTGGTGGTCTTTGATTCGGGCGACCAAATAGCCCGCATTACTGCCTCGGTGCATGGCGCAGCGTTTAATAATGATGAAGATGAGAATGAAGGTGATACTCGCTCAGATGCCAAAGGCGCTGAACCAGAGGCGTTAGCATTAGGGAAGGTAGGTGATCGGCAGTTGGCGTTTGTTGGCTTAGAGCGTATGGGCGGTATAATGATGTATGACATTACTAACCCGTATAATGTGCAGTTTGTTGATTATTTTTATAATAGAGGCACACTTGAGGGCGAAGATATCACTGGCGACTTAGCGCCTGAGGGGATGGTCTTTGTTCCGGCAGAGCAGAGCGCCACAGCTAATCCATTATTGATTGTTGGCAACGAAATATCGGGGTCAATTGCGGTATGGGAAATTGCACAAGTGCAATAAGTAGTCTCGTAATATAACGCAAAAAAAGAGGGCTGTTATTCAGCCCTCTTTTTATTGTTTAAATTAACTGACCGAGCGGCTCATTGTGAGCGATTCTTCTGTGGTGCTAGGTCTTGTTGCATGTTGATATTTTCCAAGAGAAAAACAAAATAATGCAGTTAACAAAAGTGCGGCATTGACGAGAAATACGTCGAGCTGCAGGTAAGCATGCGGTGTATAACCAGATACAACCTGAATGAGATCATACAGTGGGCATATAGCAAATAGAATTGCGGCACACACGAGCTGTTGTACCATTGCTCGGCGAATGGCTTGACGCTTGATGCTATTAAATAGGGCGTGTATGAGGCTGATCCCGATCGCGCAAAAAAACAAGGTTGGGAGCAGCTCGGTGCGCGGCCAGCTCAATGGCGCAAACCGAGTTCCAACAAAGCTACACGCCACGGCAATTAAAGTGCCTGTTGAGAGCGCTAAGGTCATGGCTTTCACAAAGGCCAATCCTCTTTTACTTTGCTGACGATTATTTTCCCGCTTTTCAAG
The DNA here is from genome assembly GCF_005886875.1 of Pseudoalteromonas aurantia. Taxonomy (GTDB): domain Bacteria; phylum Pseudomonadota; class Gammaproteobacteria; order Enterobacterales; family Alteromonadaceae; genus Pseudoalteromonas; species Pseudoalteromonas aurantia_A. The sequence continues at coordinate 9,279 of NZ_PNBY01000077.1, forward strand.
CCAGATCAAGTTACCAGATAAGATGAGGTAACAACAACCTAACCCTAAGATGAAATAAACAAACTTTAACGTGATCCCGCCAAACTCACCAAAGTGCAAGCTGCTGAGCGTTGTGTATGTCGCTGCTGCAGGCGCTTCAATCGCGTTATAGTCTGCTAATTTAGTCGCATCTTTTAATGCGTAAGTGACATGGGTTGTCGGTATTAAATCATGGTGTTTCTGTAATCTAATTTCAGCAACGCCATTTTCATCCCCCGCACCATACAAATTTACTGCGACTATTTTATGTTCTGGGTAGTCAGCGCGGACTTTTTTTACGATGACATCGATAGAATTATTGCTAATTGAATTACCTGACTCTTCAACATGCGGTAAGTCGAAGAATCCAGCTGTTTTAATCAATGCGGGAATGTCGCCTTTAAACACCGCAAAGCCAAATCCAGCTTGTAATAAAATACTTAAATTAAACATGACACCGGTGAGTGCAAAAATGAACGTGAATGGTAAAGATGAAATACCAATCAAAGTATGCCCATCGAGGTAAGTGTCCTTGTTTCGTTTTAGGCGATACTGGTAGAAATGGCTAACTAACTTCTTTAACACCATGCAAATACCAGATAACACCATGACAAAAAATAGCAGAGTGATCACGCCGACTATTTCAGTGCCGTAAGGCAATAGTAAAGAAATGTGTAGCATGTAGAGCATATCACTCAGATAAAACTGCTCAGTATTTATGGGCAGCTGCTCACCAGTATTGGCATCGAAATTTAGCTGATAATCTTGATGGTGGCCATCATCTGTTTCTGTTTCAAAGGCCGTGTAGTAGTAGGGCTTTTCTTCCGTAGGCAAAGAGATAAGCAGATTGTGATGAGCGGGGATAGTGTAATTATGCGCGCTAATATTATCTAGGATGGTGGCGATAGGTGCGACTTCTCCAGCCAATGGGGCGGGGGCATGATATTGGCTATCCCATTGCACAATATTATATCTGAAAAATGATAATGAACCGCAGACGAACACTATCATTAATACGCCGGAGATAATAAGTCCTAACCAAGCATGTGCATGCGTTAGGTTTTTTAATGTACTTTTATTCATCCTGTTGGCCCCGCTGCAGTGAAAAAGATACCAATGAAAATAATGATGCTGGGTACTGATACTTTAGCAGCCCTCAACCAAGCTTGCTTGCTGCTATCTGCTGCATAGCACCAAGTCATAACACCCGCCCATGTACTGAGCGCAAATATGAGTCCTAATGCCAGTACTACCCCGATATAATTTGGCAAGAGTAAGCTGATGCTGCTCGGGACTAATACCATCACGATTAAGCCACTCAGTAAGCCTGCAAATGTTTTATGCCACATGATTAGCTCCAAGTAATTGAAAAAGTAAACTCAGTAGAGTGACAAATATAAGGCTTGGCCATGCCCAATTTGGTCGATGAGATAATAAAAAAACAGGCGCAGGGACAAAAAACATAAATAAAATTACAGGAGTAAGTAAAGCTGTAGCCAGACCAGCCTGATTACTCAAGAGCATTAAAACGGTGAGCACTACGACGGCTCCAGTGCATGTTAGGCTAAGTGTTCGTGTCGTCGACTTTGTTTGTGTAAAAGATTGTCTAGGGCTTGCCCGGTACAGCAAGACCCCGCACAACCAATAGGCTGGCAAGAAAAAAAAGTAGCTCATGGTTATTCCCTCAAATTTTATTATATTTATGGCTTTGTTATAACGGCAAAAAGAGGGTAATAAAAAGACCCTTTTTAATATCAGTAATTGACTATTTGATTGCTGAACTACTTAGTTCATGATATTGCCTATAACTAATAACTATTTTTATTTGTATTTATGGGATTATGCTAACACGGATAGTATTACAAATCATTACTGTTTAGTCTGATTTTTATACTTTTTTGTGATTAGGCAATGCAAGCTTGTGACTGGGTCGTTTTTATCTAAACTATTGAATTTAATGATGTTGATTTATTGTGAATAATATTCCCTTTGGCCTTTTTATTAACCAAAAGGAATACGATATGTTTTAGTCTGAGAGCAATTAAATAGAGTGTGTCATCGATAAAGTGATTTTTGGCTTGGCGACATCATATAAAGTACGGCTATCGCTCAGCGTCCCCGCGCGATTTATATTAAACCAATGCTGTTGAAATACTGTTTTTTCGTCATTAAGCGCCGTTACTGTGAGCTTGAAATGGGTATCTTTAGTTAGGGATAATTCCGTAAAAAAGTTTAATGTAGGCCCTGTGTGCTCAGTGTAAATTTCATCATAATAAAACTCAGTGTAAAGGTTGCGCGTTTGATAGTTCACCCCCCAAGATAGACGATGGGTTTCATGTATAAAGTCGACTTCAAGTTGGTGCGGTGTGAGACCTGTGATCGTTCGCTCTCCCGTGATTAAGTCGTTAAATGTAGCATGTCGATAAGTATGCGAGAGTTCAATACGACCGCCTGTTAATACCTTATCTACTGGGAGCGTTATTTGCGTGTTCATGCCAAAATATTCAGCATCACCTGCATTACCAATACCAGTCCCGCCGTTTGGGAGGGGTATATATTCATGCACATTTTGCTGCCATTGATAAAATGCGCTGATATTTAGCGTATTATTTTGACTCGTTGCATAGTTAAGTTGCAGTGAAAGCTCGTCAAATTTCATAGGTTTGAGCTGCAAATTACCCGTTAATAGTCGATTATAGTTCGACTCTTCACTTGATATAAAAGGGTCAAAATCGAGCTGTTTTACTTGCTGCTGCGCAGTGGCTGAGAGCGATAACCTGGTGTGTGTGTCAAAGCTAAGCCGCGCGAAAGGTTTAATGTGCAGTTCTGTTACCTCAAAAGGTTGCTCGCCCTGTGTACTCAGTTTTGAGTATTCAGTATTTACACGAGTAACTAGCTGCCAATGTGGGGTAATTGCAGTACTCATTTGTATGTAAGGCTCATAACGAGTTTCTAAAACTGTACTAAGGATATTGATGGGATCGGAGGCTGTGGATGGGCGCGTATTGGCAATAAGCGCATTGCGACTTATGGCAATACCATATTCGGGCGCTAGTCTATGGTTTGGTTGGCTTATTGCGACTTTGGTGGCGTACTCGGTTAATGTTTTTGATTGCTCAAAGCGGCTATTATGTGCTGAAGCTGGGTTTGTTTCCTGCTTGAAAAATGAGGAAATAGAGCGTGTTTCATCTTTGGTTTTTTTGGCAAACCCAGAACCATGTAATTGCCATGATGCAAAGCCCCGATATTGCCAATTGGCGCCAAACTCCAGTTGTGACTGCTCGTTTTCGGTTAAAAAGCGTGTTTCATCCAGCGCTGAGAAGTCGTGTATTGTTTCTTCTTGTAAATTATTTCTTTGAACGTTGAGGGTGAGCTGTACACGGTTTTTTTGCTGTTCTAAATGGCTTGATAGAGTCACATTAACGTTGTCCTCTTGCGCAGTGTATATTTCGTCCGCTGTTAAAATTACCGTGCCGTTGGTATTTTTATCTACAATGTCAGCCGTGGATAAATAGCGCGGGTTTTGTGTATTGATGTTGAGTTGATGATCCCACCCAGACCAAGGAGCTGCGATACGCAGAGACACTTCATCCATCATGGCTTTGTCTGATTGCACCGCCCCCTTGGTAAAAAGGGTCACTTTTTTGGTGTTTTTTTGTGTGACAATATTAATGAGCTGGCTGAATTGGCTTGCGGCAGAAAATGGATGGTTTGCTTGGTATAAATCAATGTGCTGAATATTATCCGTAGAGATCTGTTGAAGCTGTGTTTGCAAAGACGCATTCTTTGATAAGGGGGCAACGCCGTTTATTAGGATGTTTGCGGTTGCGTGTGATAGTCCTCGCTTAGCTTGCTTTTCAACAAGGGTAAAGCCCGGAATATTGTCGATAACATCGAATGCGGTTTGCGCCTGTCTTTGTGCCCAAAACTCAGCGGTGAACGTTTGCGGCTTGGGCATGTTTTGAGGTGCAGCAATACTTGTGTGCGTGATAAACAGACTGATACAGATGACCAAAAAGTGCCACAAACGTATTGATTGTGTGTAATAGGCAGACAACATGAAACTCCTGAAATTATAACTACTTCGCCGTGATTTGTATTTATTAGATATAAACAAACCTTTTATTTCAGTGTACTAGGGATGAGTGAGAGGTATTTTGGGAGGGGGAACAGAAATAGCCTGTTCGTCCCATGCTCGCAGGGAGGAGTGTCTATGGTGCAATTTGAACAAATATTACGCTGCGTTACATAATTGCTTTACGTGACGTCGATAGGTTTTGCTTAAGTTAATTGGTTGGCCATTTTTCATCATGATAGTCACACTCCCTGTTGGTGACGTTTGAAGACGTTCCACATGGTTCAGGTTAATTAAATGACAGCGGTGTGTGCGGATAAATTGTTTGCTTGGCAGGCGCCGCTCAACGCCTTTGAGTGTGGCGCGCTTTAAATAAGTTTTATCAGAGGTGAAGACTTCAACATAGTTACTCGCTGAGTTGATATGGATGATATCATTTAGGGGAAGCAACACTTTGTCTTTACCACTATCGACTAAGAGGGTCTCGGCGACTGGGGGAGTATGTTGATTCATAAAGTGGTGCCATACAGCCATAATAACCCCGATCACCATAAGGTGAGATGGGGCAAAGTATACCAATGTTGATGGAATTACATCGTGATAGAAAAAAAGGTCAAAAATAGCCTGATAACTCATAGAGCAACAAAAAATAACAACAAAGATCAGTATATAAGAGCTAGTTTTTTGCTTATGTAACTGATTGAGTAACCGAAATGAAATGGGTGTCAGCAAGTACCAAATAGCCCATTCTTGTAAAGCCCAAAATGGATGGTTATTAAACCGGTGTTCAGGGGTAACCAATAAATCGTGCACGCTATTTATCGCCGTTAAAAGCAAAATAACACCGCTCCAAACAAGGCTAGAGTATAACCATTCTTTTTTGATCTGTGCTGAGAGTGTGCCCATTATCATTTATTGTATTTATTAGGTACTTAAAATGATTTTATAGCACCTAAGTCAATCGATTCAATAGGTGTGCAGATAAATTGGCTTAATATGCGCGCCACATTTCATGACAAAAAAAGGCGACGAGGCTTGTCTATACAAGTTATTTATTGCCCCTTCTCTAGTGACTAACACCAATTTAATGGTATTGTGTGTTTACACCATTTACACCATTTACACCATTTACACCATTTACACCATTTACACCATTTACACCATTTACACTACAAACGTCAGACCAATCATCTAAACACCAAACCGATTTAGCCAAATACGCAGCGAAAACAGCCTCCGTGTTTTAGGTTAATATAGCGGAGATCACCGCCATGATTCATCATGATTTGACGAGACAAACTTAACCCAATGCCTGAACCTTTGGGTTTTGTTGTAAAAAATGGAACAAATATCATATCTATAACATGCTCGGCAATCCCTGGTCCTGTATCGGCTATATCAACGTACACCTGTTGTGCTCTGTTTTGTCCTAAAGTCACGGTTATAATAGCGGGTATCGTGTTATTTTTGTTATACAGCTCGGCGGTGTTGATGGCTTCAATGGCATTCTTAAATAAGTTTATTAGCACTTGTTCGATTTGTGCGTGATCAAACATAACCAAGTGGGCTACATTGACGTTTAACGAATACGCAATGTTATTTTCCTGCAATTGTGAGTGATGTAGAGCGATGATCTGTTCGAGTAGTGGCTCTAAGGAGTTAGGAGTTAGAGTCGGTTTTGGTAAGCTACTGACATTGCGAAAACGTTGGATGAATTCCCCTAAATGCGTGGTTCGAGATGCTAACGTGTTAAGTGCTAAGCTGAGATCTTCTTTATCTTCCTCATCTTCAAAGGTTAATGAGTCTGGCATTAAGCTATGACAGGTTTGTGCGATAGACGCTAAAGGGGTAATGGAGTTCGCGACTTCATGAGTTAGCACTTGGGTAAGTCGTTTGTATGCTTGCTGCTCTTTCATAAGTAACGCTTCGCGAATTGAGTGCAGGGTAATGACTTTGCGTATTTTTCCTTGGATTTGTGCCACACTTACTTGTATAGACAAGGTATCTTGTTGTTCTCCTTGTTGCCATTGAGCCGTGCTGCGTAGACTTTTCTCTGTGTTGAGTAGTAAGCTGCCTAGCTTATTTAATTGTGACAAATGGTCAACCTGTAGCCCTAATAACTTGGCCGCTGCAGGGTTAGATTCAATCACGGTACCACTGGCATCACAGACTAATACAGCAAGGTCTATATGTACTAGTAGGGCTTGTAAAAACTGCGTCTGTTGCTCGGCATTGAATCGTGCAGATTGTATTTGTTTTTTAACACTTTCATAGTGTTGTCGCATAGGGTCGTGTGGCGACAGCCCTAACGTGCTGTCACCATTAGCCAGCGCTTTGATCACATACCCCAGCTGCTTATTATGTTTGCGAAAGAGCGCAAAAAGCGCCGTAATGAATGATGTTGCAATAAAAGCTAGAAGCACCCAAGTTGCAGATAACCCACCTTGTATATACAAATAAGTTAGGCTGCTTATACAGACCATTAAGCCCGTTAAATACAGTATTAATTTAACAAAGGGATTGAGAATCGCATGGGCCACAGTCTTTATTCCTATTATGTTTGATATACAGTGAAATTTATAAATTGTATTTCTCTAATCGTCGATACATGGCACCTCGCGTGAGACCTAGTGCTTTTGCTGCATGACTGACATTTCCTTGATAATGTTTTAATGCAGCGCGCACAGTACGCTGCTCGATAGTTTCTAAGTCGAACGTGTCGGTGTCTTGTGTTGTGGGCTCATCGGCCGCATTGAATTTTTCGGGCATATTCGCAGAGGGTTGCCCCACAACAGTAGTGATATTGAGCGTATCACCCTCACTTAAAATAACAGCACGTTCAATGGCATGAGATAACTCTCGTACATTGCCAGGCCATGTATAATCGCATAGCAACTGCATGTCGCAAGGCGCAATGGTTAAATGGCGTTTGTATTTTTTCGCAAAATGAGTGAGGTAGTAGTCGACGAGTAAAGGAATGTCACTGGTGCGTTCACGTAAAGCAGGAAGGCGCACTTCAATGGTATTGATCCGATATAGTAAATCTTGACGAAATCGACCTTGGGCCACTGAATCTGACAAATTATCGTTGGTAGCACAAATTAAGCGAATGTCGACATCAACAGGTTTGCTGCCGCCAACAGGCGTGATCTGTCTATTTTGTAATGCTGCTAATAAGGTCGCTTGGTGCGCCAATGGCAAATTACCTAACTCATCTAAAAACAAGCTGCCAGTATGGGCCAATTCAAAACGGCCAACTTTATCGGCTTTAGCATCAGTAAAAGCGCCTTTCTTATGACCAAATAATTCACTTTCAAACACACTATCAGAAAGTGAACCCATATCTAAACTAATTAAGGGGTTATCTCGGCGTAGGCTGGCTTGATGTATGGCGTGTGCTGCAAGTTCTTTACCGGTCCCACTTTCGCCAGTAATTAATATGTTGGCGTCGGTTTGTGCTGCTTTTTCTATAGTATTAAATACTTGCTGCATCGCTGCGCTTTGGCCTAAAAAGTCAAAAGCAGGACCACTTTGGCTTTCACTGAGTGCTTGATTTAGCCCTTGTGTCTGGCGAGTGAGCTTATTGACTTGTTGTTTGTCTTTGGCGTGGGCGAATGCTGCGGCGACAGCGGCTAACAATTGATCATTTTGCCAAGGTTTAGCGATAAAGTCGGCGGCGCCAGATTTGATGGCATCGACGGCAAGTTGAATATCGCTATAGGCAGTCATGAGTAGTACAACAATACTAGGGTCTTGTGCGATGATCTTTTTGAGCCAATAAAACCCTTCTTTGCCACTGATTGAATCTTGGGTAAAGTTCATATCAAGTAAAATGACTTCAATGGGGTGAGATTTTATGATCGCTTCGATATCAAACGGAGTGTCCGTTGTTTTGACACTTTGATAGTGCTGTTTCAGTAATAGCCGTGCTGCAATTAAAATATCAGGGTTGTCATCAACCACTAAAATAGAACCCGCTTGTTTCATATGTTGTACTTGTTCCTAAATTTTTTTCTTTTAGCTTATCGCACTTTACCTAACTCAGTCTATGTGGGAAATGTCCATTATTGGGCACATTGCAATGTGATAAGTGTTCTATTAGTGGACACATTATTATTTTACATTGAAAGTTTTTATTTTAAGTAATTGAATTTATTTGATTTTTAAAGTTGGCACACCACTTGATACTACTAAGATATACATCAGCCAATGGCTGCGGACAACGTATCAGTAGGAATAGACGCATGGATAAAAAAATAGCACGTTCAGGATTTCAAACACACCTTAAAAAAGGAGTGGTAGTTGCCATCACATTGGGGCTAGCTGCAGCAGCGTATGGATTCAGTCAAGCGGGTACTCAAGGTCGCAGCCAGACGTTAGCGAAAGACAGTTTAACCATTAGCACGGTTCGTCAAGGCGCATTTGTTGATGCGTTGAGTTTACGTGGGCAAGTTGTACCCAAAAAGACAATTTATCTTGATACAATCGCAGGTGGTCAGGTTGAGCAGCGACTGGTAGAGCAAGGTGAGTACGTTGAGAAAGGTCAGCCACTGGTGCGCTTAAGTAACACCAATTTGCAACTAGATGTTATGAGTCGAGAAGCACAAGTAACTGAGCAGCTTAACTTTTTACGAAATACACAAATGAACATGGAGACGAGTCGCTTAAACCTACGTCGAGATTTATTAGAAATAGATCTTCAGATCAGTCATTTAGAGCGTCGCTATACGCAGTCAACAGCATTAACAGAAAAAGGTGTTTTAGCAAAAGAAAACTTGGCGCAGATCAAAGATGACTTAGTGTATTACAAAGCGAGAAAAGAATTAACGTTAGAACGTCAAGCGCAGGAAAGCAGTATTCGTAAGGTACAAGTAGAGCAATTAGAAGATAGCGCCAAAATGCTGCAAAAGAACTTACAATTTGCGCGTAAAAATTTAGATAACTTATTAATTACGGCCCCGGTATCTGGGTATTTAAGTGAACTTGATGTGGAAATGGGGGAGTCAAAATCACGCGGTGCACGTTTAGGCCAAATTGATATTCCGAATGAATATAAATTAGTCGTACGCCTTGATGAGTTTTACTTGGATCAAGTGCACCTTGACATGCAAGTTGTAATTGAGCTTGGTAATACAGAAGTACAAGCCAGTGTGAGCAAAATAGATAGCAGAGTGAGCCAATCTCAATTTCATATCGAGGTGGACTTACCAACGGGTCAGCAAGGGATTAAGCGTGGACAAAGTATTGATATTGAATTGATGTTAGGTGGCAATAAAGACAACGCTATGCTGTTGAATCGAGGTGCATTTTTCACACATAGTGGTGGTAAGTGGGTGTATGTAGTGTCAAAAGATGGTACAGATGCACAGCGTAGAGAGATTGTTATAGGTAAAAAGAATCAAGATTATTTTGAGGTATTAAGTGGGTTACAAGCCGGTGATCGCGTTATTACTTCTAGTTATGGTAACTTTGATAAAGCAGAACAACTAAAACTAAATTAAACAATAACTTAATTTTTACATGTCGTTAGATCATAACGCTGATACTAACGACAGTGGATGCAGTAAATAAAGGGTAAAGCTATGATCACATTAACTAACTTAAATCGCGTTTTTAGAACACAAGATGTAGAAACAACCGCATTAAATAATATTAATCTACAGGTTGATGACGGGGAGTTTTTGGCCATTATGGGGCCATCTGGTTGTGGTAAATCAACTTTGCTTTCAATTTTAGGTATGCTTGATTCACCTTCATCAGGCAGTTTTGAGTTTGACGGTACGGATATTTCTGGATACAGCGAAAAGCAACTTGCTCAATTACGCAAAGCATCTATTGGGTTTGTTTTTCAGAGCTTTAACTTAATTGATGAGCTTACTGTATACCAAAATGTTGAGCTCCCTTTGCAGTATTTAAATATTTCTAAATCAGAAAGAAAACAACGAGTAGACGCGATTTTAAAACGCGTCGCCATTGACCATAGAGCTGAGCATTTACCACAGCAGTTATCTGGTGGACAACAACAGCGCGTAGCCGTGGCAAGGGCATTGGTTATTAACCCTAAATTGATTTTAGCAGATGAGCCAACCGGTAATCTAGACTCTAAAAATGGGGATGAGGTTATGGCCATGTTACGTGAGTTAAACGATGAAGGGACCACAGTGATCATGGTAACACACTCAGAAAAAGAAGGGACTTATGCTGACCGGCTTGTGCGCTTATTAGACGGTCAAGTCATGGTTGATAAGGCACAAGGTGCAGCGTCAATGAGCGAGGCGGTTTAGTATGATACATAATTATTTAATCACTGCGTTACGCGCCTTTAAAATGCAAAAGCAGCATTTTCTATTGAATTTGTTTGGCCTGAGTATGGGGTTAGCTGCTGCAATTTTGGTGGCATTATTTGTCAAGAATGAACTGTCATATGATAGCCAACACCCTGATGCAGATAGGGTGTACCGCATCGCTCAAGATTACTCTAAAATGGGTTTGGCTGTTATTCCAATTTTTAATTATGCCAGAGGGTTACAGACACTTGAGTATAATCAAGTCGAAGACATGTTTGCGATCACCATGGTGGATCAAGACCCAAATAGTACCGTAATGACTGACGTAAAGTTAAATGGGCAAGGATATAAGTTAGATGGTTTGTTTGGCGCAACAGCCAATATTGCTAACTTTATCTCAATAGAGACCCTACATGGCAATATGGAACGTGCTTTAAATACACCAACAGGGTTGGCGCTTAGTTATTCAGAAGCGATGCGTATTTTTGGTAAAACAGACGTGATTGGGCAAACTTTAGAGCATGCTAAGGGCCAATTTACGGTATATGCCGTATTTGCCGATTTGCCAGATAATACACACTTCGCATTTAAAAGTTTAGCATACATAAAGCAAGATCCGAATAATATCCATATGCACAATAATTATGTTTATATCAAGTTAGCGAACAACACTAATATTACTGATCTTGCTGAGAACATGACGGATAAGTTTTATAACGGGCCTGCGAGAGGGCAGATAAGCATACAGCTTCATTCATTGTTGAATTTACATTTAGATGCAAAATCGCCATTTGAAATGAAAACCGGAGGTACTCAGCAAGCGGTCAATATTTGTATTGGATTGAGTGTATTATTAATTTTAATTGCAGTATTTAACTTTATTAATATGTCTATTGCACAGTCGACTAAACGCGCCAAAGAAGTGGGTGTGCGTAAAGCGCTTGGGGCCAGTAAACCTCAATTAGTCACACAGTTTTTGGCTGAATCAGTGATGGTGTCACTATTTGCGATGTTGGTGGCGAGCTTTTTGGTTGAGTTACTATTACCTAGTTTTAATACTTTGGTTGATAGAGCGTTAGTGATCGATTATGCCTCAATATATAGTGCTATTTTAGTTTCTGGTGCTGTGATTGTTGGTATTCTTGCTGGGTTATATCCTGCGTTATTTATTTCTTCTTTTAGTGCTAAACGCGTTCTTAGCGGAGACTTACAGCGTGGTAGTACAGCAATATTTGTTCGTAAAAGCTTACTTACCTTGCAAGCGTCATTATCTGTAGCATTAATTATTGCTGCAGTGACATTACAGCAGCAATTAAATTACCTACAAAGTTTGCCTTTGGGCTACGACAAAACGCATCGCTTAGTGATTTCACAGTTACCTCAGAACATCATATTGACGAAACAGTCGAGTGCGTTGTTAGATAAGATCAATACCATCGACGGCGTGGTACAAACCACTGTAATTGATACTGAGCTGACTTCGGCGATTAATGCCTCTGTGATACCAACATGGCCAAATGGTGAGTCTTCAGAGGGAGTTATACCATTTGTTGGAACTGGGTTTGGCGTTGTTGAAGGTCTGGGTTTGGAGTTATTAGCCGGGCGAGACTTTAGTGCTACTTTTGCATCTGACTGGGCTTCAAGAAAAGACAATACCACTTATGTAGGGGCGATCATCACCGCATCGGTTGCGCGTCAAGCGGGTTACACCGATTATGAACAAATTATTGGTAAAACAATTACTGATAAAGGCAGAGGCATGCGTATGCGCGTGGTAGGCGTGGTGGATGATGTTAAAGTAGGTAATATGAAAGAGGCGTATTCGAGCATCTTTTTCTTAGCGGGCATGACATATGCGCCAACAGCAAATGTGATTGTAACGATAGACTCGTCCAATGTGTCTTATATCAAAGAGCAAGTGCTACAATTATTAGCAAAAGAGCACAAGATATATGAACCAAAAATCGCATTACTGAGTGACAATTATCAAACCCTGTTACGCAGTGATCAGCGTATTACTGAGATGGTGTTCATCTTTTCTAGCTTAGCAGTCATCTTGACTATGTTAGGTACTTTCGGGCTTGCCTCATTTGCAGCATTGCGTAGACAAAAAGAAGTGGCCGTTCGTAAAGTGTTGGGCGCATCGCGAATTAGCTTGGTAAACCTCTTAGCAAAAGAATTTTTAATATTAGTGGGCGTGAGTATTGCGATTGCTTACCCAGTGACTTACTGGGTGATTGCAGAATGGTTAGCTAATTTTAACGACCGTGTTGAGCAGCTTTGGTGGGTGTATGTGAGTGCGGCATTATTGGTCGCTGGGATCACCTGGTTAACGGTAGCAAGTTTGGCGTTTAAAGCGGCAAGTGCTCGACCTTCTTTAATATTAAGATACGAATAAAGCGCGCAGTAATAAACGCTTGAGCGCAATTAATGGTCAGTGTGCAATGCATACTGGCCGTTTTTATGTTTGTACTAGTCAAAAGAATAGCACGAACATTTTAATATAATAGATGCCATTAAGCGCACTTCACTGCTTAAGGCAAGCCTGATTACGAAGCTATTTTTTCATTTGATCATAAATGATATCTGTGCCGTAACCTTGTTAGGTATTACTTATGCTAGAACAATAATATTTACCGCTTCAAACTGTCCACTTCCGGACGCTTACTGTCCGATTATGCACGGCCACTGGGCAATTATCAGCTTGTTTTTATTTAAGTTATTGAATATTTAGTATTTTATTTTTGGCACAAGAATTGATTGCGTAATAAGTACATAGAATTTAATACAGGAAGCCACAGAGTCACGTTATAGCTGCTGTAGGCCTGAAAGTTAACATATTGAATTAATTCTAATAAACAACTTCCTACTCGGGGCGCTTCGGCGCCTTTTTTCATAGATAGAAAAAATTACCATCAGGGTGAACAAAAGGATGGCTTCAGACGTTTAATTATGTGTGTATAAAAATTAACCAAGGGGTGATTTATGCAAAGCGCACAATTAAAAAACCATTTCAAGCAACATGAATTAAATGCGGTGATATTGAGTTATGCAGACTCCAATCATTATTTAGCTGGTGGAGTAGATGATAACGGAGACTACCATCTACTGGTCGATAAAAAAGGGAACACAATGACATTTAAATCGCTCAGAGAGGCTGAAATGCAGTTGATCGAGTTGGGCGCAACGAAAGCTATTTTGGATATGGAAACCGCCTATGATGAAATGGTCGGAGCGGCAACGACTGGGCATGGTAAAATTGAGTTGACCTTGTCTCATTAGATTTGGTATTGCAACAGTCTGTGACTTTAATACTGAGCAGTTAAGGTGCCAGCGACAGGTTCTTATCTAATGTAAAACGTACGAAGTATTGTAATTCATTAAGTTTCGTTTAAAATACATTTAAATTTCGAAACGAAACTTAATGATACTCAAATGACCAAAAGAAACACTCAGCAGCGTCGGCATACCATATTAAATTTAGTAAATACCCAAGGTGAGATCAGTGTTGATACACTTGCTGTTGAATTTGAAACATCAGAAGTTACGATTCGAAAGGATTTAACCGCCCTCGAAAAGAGTGGGTTGCTGTTACGTCGTTATGGCGGCGCGATTGCATTACCGCAAGAAATCGTTGCAAAAAGCAACGATAAACAAGATTCCCTTCGCAAAATGGCAATTGCTAAAGCTGCCGCTAATTTAATCAAAGATCATAATCGCATTATTATTGACAGTGGCCGTACAACCGCAGCCATGATCCCTGAACTGGCTAGCAAGCGAGGCCTCGTGGTTATGACCAATGCAATTAATGTCGCTAAGCGTTTGCTTTCTTTAGAAAATGAGCCAACCTTATTGATGACTGGTGGTACATGGGATCCGCACTCAGAATCGTTTCAAGGGCAAGTAGCAGAGCAAGTATTACGTTCATACGATTTTGACCAACTCTTTATTGGTGCTGATGGCATTGATATTGAAAGAGGTACCACCACATTCAACGAGCTAGTGGGCTTGAGCCAAGTGATGGCAGAAGCAGCACGCGAAGTCGTGGTGATGGTTGAGTCTGACAAGATAGGCCGCAAAATACCGAATTTAGAACTACCTTGGGATCAAGTCACCACTTTAATCACCGACAACAACTTGGCAGCGCAAGCACGCCAAGTGATTGAAGCCTGTGGCGTGCAACTGATCTGTGTCGAGGTGTAAATCAACGAGCAAACATACATTAAACCGTGTTAGCTCATGAATATAAACATCACACTAGCGTGCAAAATTAAATGGAGAGAGTATGTGTGGCATAGTTGGGGCGGTTGCTGAGCGCCCAGTAAATAGAATTTTAATTGAAGGCTTAAAACGCCTTGAATATCGAGGTTACGACTCTGCAGGGGTAGCCTTAGGCACGGCTGGCACGTTAAATACCGTTAAGGCGGTAGGTAAAGTGGTTAACCTTGAAAATGCCTTACTTGATGCAGGAGTGAAGGGGAGCACTGGGATCGCACACACACGTTGGGCAACCCACGGCGGTGTAACGAAAACCAATGCACACCCGCATATTTCTAATGATGAAATTGCCCTTGTTCACAATGGCATTATTGAAAACCATGGCCCACTGCGCACCGCGTTGAAAGGGGATGGTTACGAGTTTTTATCAGAAACTGACACCGAAGTGATGGTGCACCTCATTCATCAGCTGCGACAGCAGCACGATAGCTTATTAGAGGCTGTGCGCGCCGCGGTGAAGCAACTTGAAGGCGCGTATGGCACAGTGGTATTTGATAAAGCGAACGATAACGAAATGATTGTCGCGCGCTCAGGTAGCCCGTTGGTGATAGGTCTAGGTTTAGGTGAAAACTTCATTGCCTCAGATCAATTGGCATTGTTACCTGTGACCCGCAGCTTCATCTTTTTAGAAGAAGGCGATGTGGCGCGCATTACCCGCGATTCAGTGGAGATTTTCGACAGCCAAGGCAATGCCGTTGAGCGTGATGTAGTGGAATCAAACATTACCCAAGATGCCTCTGGCAAAGGGGACTATCGTCATTACATGCTCAAAGAGATTTACGAGCAGCCATTGGCCGTGCGTAACACCTTAGAAGGGCGCATTGAAAATGATCGTGTCACCGTGGATGCGTTTGGGGCCAGTGCTCAGCAAATTTTTAAAAATGTAAAACACGTGCAAATTATTGCTTGTGGTACTTCTTACCATTCAGGTATGGTCGCGCGTTATTGGCTGGAACAGTTTGCAGGCGTGAGCTGTAATGTAGAGATTGCCTCAGAGTTTCGTTATCGCCAGTCGTTTGTACACGAAAACAGCTTACTGGTGACGATTTCACAATCAGGTGAAACCGCCGATACTTTGGCTGCACTGCGCTTAGCGAAAGAGCAAGGGTATATGGGGTCGATGACCATTTGTAATGTGCCGGGTTCCTCATTGGTGCGCGAATCTGATTTGGCCTTTATGACCAAAGCGGGTGCTGAAATTGGTGTGGCTTCTACCAAAGCATTTACCACGCAACTTGTTGGCTTATTGATGCTAACCGCGTCAATTGCACAAGAAAAAGGTCGAGATCACAGTGAAATCATCAGTGCCATTAAAACGCTACCAAACAAATTGGAAGAAGCACTCACACTGGCAAGTGATATTGAAGACCTAGCCGAAGAGTTTGCTGATAAACACCATTCCCTGTTTCTGGGCCGAGGTTCACAATACCCAATTGCGATGGAAGGGGCGCTAAAACTGAAAGAGATCTCTTATATTCATGCAGAAGCCTACGCGGCGGGTGAGTTAAAACACGGTCCGTTAGCTTTGATCGATGCAGATATGCCAATCATCGTGGTAGCCCCTAACAACGAATTGCTTGAAAAGCTTAAATCAAATGTTGAAGAAGTCCGTGCTCGTGGCGGTATTATTTATGTATTCGCTGACAAAGACACCGCGTTTGAGTCAGATGACACAATGCGTGTAATCAACGTCAATCATTTAGAAGATACGATTGCCCCCGTTGTATATACAATCCCATTGCAGCTATTGTCGTACTACGTTGCGGTGATTAAAGGCACCGATGTTGACCAACCTCGCAACCTAGCGAAATCGGTCACGGTAGAATAGAAGAAGGCGCGAAAGCGCCTTTTTTGTGGGTGAACAATAAAGATATACCTACTCTAAAAACATAGAGACGGTCGCATATTCCAGAAATAGCTTATTCTAAGCTCTAAAGCAGACGATTATAATATTTTGCTGAGTGGACTTGTTACTCCGTTAGCACCTTGCTGTAAAACATGAGTGTATATTTGCGTTGTTTTAACATCAGAATGCCCTAACTGCGCTTGTACAGTACGAATATCAGCCCCACTTTGTAATAGGTGAGTAGCGAAAGAATGTCTGAATGTGTGCGGAGTAATGAGTTTCATGATGTTAGCCTGTTTAACCGCTTTTTTTACTGCTTTTCTGATACAAGTTGGGTGGAAATGATGACGGCGAACTTCCCCTGTTTCAGGATCTCCACTGAGTTTGTATGACGGAAATAAATATTGCCAAGCTAAAGACTTATTTGCTGATGGGTATTTCTTCGATAAGGCGTGAGGCATCCAGACCCCAGCATATTGTTCATTTTGTAGATCTAACGTTAAATACTCATCAACCTGTAAAATTTGATTTCTGAGCAAGGGTATCAGCTCTGTAGCAAGTGTGACAATCCGATGTTTATTACCTTTGCCACACCAAACCTGAATACATTTATAATCAAAATCTATATCTTTAACTCGAAGTTGAACTGCTTCCATCACCCTTAAACCGCTGCCATACATTAAACCCGCAATTAGGTAATAACGTTTTTGCAGATTTAACATAACTTGTTTGACTTCGTCAGTTGTCATTACAACAGGGAGCTTAGGTTGTCTGCTACTTCTAGCGAAATCTAAGTTTAGTGACAGCTCATTTTTTACGATATGTTTATATAAAAAAGCTAAGGCATTGAGTGCCGCCATTTGGGTTCTTGGTGACATTTTCTTTTGTAATACGAGGTGATCTAAAAATGCCACGACTTCATTATCGCCCATTGAACTTGGATGACGCTTATTATGAAAGTGAATGAAATTAGCAATCCAACTCAAATAAGCATTAACAGTTCTTAGCGAGTAATGCCGAGTGATCATATAGTCAGTGATATAGTTCAAATAAGGTGATCGAGTTTTCATTTGAAATTTCACTCACTGTGGCTGTATATATATACAGTTATAGTGGAGTTGCTCGCATAGTCAAGAAAACGACCTAACAGCTTCTTTTTGTCTATTCACGAATTATTTGCAAGTAGTGTTTTCCTAATTACTAGCAATTACTTAGAGACTCTGATAGAAATACACTATTCAGAGAAGGGAGCGGTACAGCGGTAGAAAAACACGCGATTTGCTCGCTATAAACATGTTATAACCCTTTTAGATTTGGGCAATAAATTAAAATGGAGATTCTAAAAAAGCATGGATGAGTTAACAACATTCTTATCAAACCCAATTGTTGGAACTATTGGCTATACCTTATCGTTAATCGCTGCAATTATTGCGATTTATCAAGCCTTAGCTAAAGAAAAAGCTCTAAAAACTATAGACAAACTTAACTTACAGATTACAACGATAAGTCAGGAGAACCATGATTTAAGATTATCTATAAATAAAACAGAGAATAATAATGAAGTTATTCAAGGTGAAAAATCACAATACTTTCAAGATAATTCTGGCTCTGTAAATATAGATAATCGAGGCTAATATGAGTAAAGGTGTCACCTTTAAGGATAATTTAGGCCCTGTAAATATCAATAATGAAAATAGAGTAGCTCGTTCCAGTATATTAGGTAAGTTAGTTGAAATAATAGCCATTTCAAATACAGAATCATGTAATTTAAGTCGAGATCCTGCTGAAATTGAAATAAAGATAAATTTCAATGATTTAGTTACTCATCGCTGGTTAGTCGATGAGTATGTTGATAATTCAGTTTTAATTGATAGCTCTATAACTCAGCTAAACCAACTTATTAACAACGGAAGCACAAAATTAAAGCGACAAATGAAGATGTTTTACAGAAATGCGCTTTCTGACTTTGGCATTAGTTCTAAGCCTTTTGATTTAACAAAGCTCAAAGCACAATCGGACAATATTGTTCAAAGGGTTATGTCATTGTCTAGTGAATTTGTAAGAGCCTCTTCTGATCTTCAAGCAGGTTACTATGATGAAGATATTAACTTTGGAATAGCCCTTATTACAAGCTACTCAATAATAGAATGTATTGTTTTGGAAAACCCTAATGATCACAATTGATTCTGACCCTATGTTAAATCCAATTTATATTGGAGCTTCAATCTTAAATGAATTGTCGTCAATAGACTTTACTGAAATAGGAATTGAAGAACTGTATTCAGCAATAAAAGATAAGTTAGATATGTCATATGAGGTATTCACTTTCTCTTTAGATTGGCTTTACATTATCGGTGCCTTAGACATCAACGAAAATGGATTTTTAGTATATGCAACTTGATAAATTAAATGTATTTAAAAACAAAGAACTACTTAGGAGTATTCAGTTCAAAAAAGGACTGAATTTAATATTAAATTCCGATTCAAAGAGTGCGAAAAGTGGTAATAGTGTCGGTAAATCAACACCCTCTAGATTAATAGATTATCTATTTCTTTCTTCCGGTGAGGATATTTACACCGAGCCTGAGTTTAAGAAGACTATCCCTGAAGTTACTGATTTCTTAGATAATAATGAGATTTTAGTAGAACTAGAATTTTTCGGTTTTGACAATAAGCCTTATATTATTTCGAGGGATTTAAAAACGAATACAAAAGAAGCTTTTTATTATATAAACCGTGAAAATACAGATAGTAAAAAGTATAAAGAACTAGTATCAACACAAATATTTGGCCAACAAAGCGACAAGCCATCGGTACGGAATTTGAGCCACAAATTTATACGCAATACAAACGAGAAAATGCAAAACACCACAAGGTTTTTACATATAAATTCTAAGCCAGATTTATATGATCAAGTATATCTTTTTCTTTTCGGATTTACAGGATTAGAACTTCTAAAAGAAAAAGCATCAATTAATAACCAGGTATCAACTAAAAAAAAGCATTTAGCAGCATACAGAAAACCCCATAAAGAAACTTCTCTAGTCAAAATGATTAAACCTCTCGAAGCAGAGGCTGAACTTTTAAAGCAAAGAATATCAGAGTTTGATTTTAAGGATAATCAGGAGACTAACGTCAAAGAGCTTGTCAGAGTGCAAGGTGAAATATCTGATCTGACTTTATCTTATTCGAAGTTAGAGAATAAAATAAATTACCTAAATAAATCAATTGAAAACCTTAAAAGTAGTGCAACTAATGTTAATGGAAGAGAACTATCAGATATCTATGCAGAAGCTGGGATTGCGATAAGTGGTGAGTTAAAAAGATCTTATGGTGAGCTTGTTGTTTTCCATAATAAAGTTTTAGCAAATAAAGTTAAATTGATAGAAGCTGAGTTACATAGTGTCGAATCTACCTCTGCTAGTGTCCGCCTTGATATAAATAATATGCAAGAAAAAGAAGCTAGTGTGTTTAAAAATATAAATGAACCAGACACTTTAAAATCAATTGGACGAATGTATAACGACCTGTCATCTATTAGAGAGAATATAGCAAGTACAAGTGCTCTGTTAAAAAAAATAGAGGACACCAAAGAAGCAATTGAGCTCCTAGAAGATACTAAATCTAAGGTAGTTGATAAAATTAATAGTAATACTGTTGAACTCGATAGTAACACTGAGCTGTTTAATCAATATTTCGGTGATCTAAGTAAATCATTTTATAATGAAAGATATATTTTCGATTTAAATTTCAATCTTGATAAAGAAAAGTGTGAGTTTGACATAGCTTGTATATCGCCAAATTCTACAGGCGGTAAAAAGAAAGGCGAACTTAGTGCATTTGATTTAGCATATATAAATTTCGTAAATGAAAAAAGGTTAAAGCGGCCAACATTTGTAATTCATGACAGTATAGAAGATGTTGATGTAAATCAGGTTTTTGACATATTCCAAAATGCCAATAGAAGCAATGGACAATATATCGTAGCTGTTTTAAGTGACAAGTTAACAAATGAAGAATTTGATGTATTTAAGAAAGAATCTGTTGTATTAGAATTATCTGAAACAAATAAATTCTTTAAGATTTAGTTTAGGTGAAAGCGGGTTATAACAAATAAGGATAGGTGTCGCGCAGCCGACACCTTATCTGGGTGTTGAACAAGTCCGAAGTGAGTTTTATAGCTTATTTATAGTAAATAGTGATGAATATGTTTTTCTAAGAGTAGCGACGTTAAATTATTTAAGCCGATTGGAAT
>NZ_PNBY01000078.1 GCF_005886875.1 Pseudoalteromonas aurantia
CTATTTGATCAACAAGGCCATTAACTTGTGCATTTTCATTAAGAGACTCACACTTACTTGTTTGCGCAAACTGCTTTAATCCACACGCGCCTCCTCGTTCAAAAAACGCGTCAATCGCGATAGCTGGGTCGACATAATGTGCTACCACCTGCTCTAATGTTTCATACGCGCCGGCATGACCATAAGGCGCTGTTAGATCTATATTCAATAAACTCGGTACTCGAAAGGCAAATTGATTTTGTATTTGCGGGTCTATCAACCCCCGCCCTAAATCTACATTGTCATCACTTTTGCCAATGCCATACTGGGGAAAAGCCAAATTAAAGAATCTATCATTGGTAAACCGCTCGCCACCATGACAGTTTACACAGCCAGCACCGCCCTCCGCTGCTTGCGTAAAAAAGCGCTTCGCGCCACGCTTTTGTGCTGGCTTTAATGCATTATTATTTCCTTTCACATAACGACTCCAGTCATTATTAACCAATATGAATGAAGATTGATATTGCCCTAACGCCAAGTCAATATTATCAAAAGTGATCAGTGACTGCGCATCAGCCTCACTATTAAATGCTTTTCTAAATTCAGCTAACCACGCATTGGTAGCCAACCCTCCAGACTCTACACCATAATCTCCAATGCGTTGCGCCAAGTGACTACGCACATCTTGATTGCTTGACGCATCGACAAACGCGTTGCCTCGCATTTCTTGTAATGACGTCACAGGGAAACGAGATAGCGCTTCAACTAATGACTCCCCAGCATTTTTATCCGCCATCCCAAATCCAGAGTCTGGCGTACTAATAAATGTACTGTTCTTACCGGCTTCATCTACTTGGCTAACTTGTTCGACTCTGCCATCCCAAAACAAAGCTTGAGTGGCTAACCCAACATTAAATATTGTTGGTGAGTTTCTCGAAATATCTATTTCATCATTCATCGCCTGACGACTCAGACCAACTGTGTCAGCATCAACGGCATTCACGCCAATAGGTAAGCTCAATGAATCACCCCCACCCAGCTTAGGATGATGACAACTTGCGCACGCCACACAAATACAGTTAGCGCGGTAAAAGCGCTCAGTAAACAAGGTTGCTTGCTCATAGTACATACAGCATATTTAATACTTCGGGATCTGAACAGTGACAACACAAAGTGCAAATAATGTGAAAGTGATGTAGAAATCGACAACAATAATTCCGACTAAAAATGACCTATCTTAACGCGTTATACACCGCGTTAAGAATGTCACTATTAAAAAGATACAGGTATCTTAGAGTTAAACCAAGGAGATAAAGATGGTATTATTGACACAATAAACAGGCCGTTATTTATTACTATTTTGCGCTTTAATCGCATTGTTCACGGCTATCGCACACTTATCATGTATCTTATTGGGGAGCAGTGCTACCGTGCTCAATTAGCACCGCGCGCCATCATTGAACCAGCCATCTGCGGACACTTTTCGCCCCATTAGCGACCGTGGTGATATCTTGTATATTTATTACCTGTGTATTGTATGCACTAGCTGGCGCAAGGGCTATCGCGCGTCTTCCTCTAAGCCGTGTCTCTATTAATATCATTGGCGCTATATGTGTACTGCGGGGTTTAGCCACTTTTTCTCTATTACTCAGTCATCCAGAGATGGCAAGTACATTCGCCATCATAGCAGGTATTTTTTGGTTTTTATGTGGGGTAGGCTACTTACTAGGGTATAAACTCATGGGTTTTAATGAGCAGCTATGACGCCCACTAAAATATAGATGAAAGCCTAGCCTATTCATCACTTTGTGTTTGTTTTTTACGTTGCTCTTGTTTGGCTTTAGCAACGTTTTTAAAGACAGTTGGCGGAATAGGAAAGAGCGAAATGAGCGGCATAAACGCAATAAAAATATACGCCCCTTTTGGCATGCCTTTTGCCCACTTGACCATACGCCATAAGATAAAAAATATCAGCGGCAACATGAGTACCCCTGTTATTGTTTTTAAGACCAACATATCCATGGTTGTTCCCCCCTTTTTATACAACAATTAAGTTATTAAATAGGTGGTGCCAATTTATTTATATACAAGTGAATTTAAATACAACCCTTTAGATCGAGATACTTTTGGCATAGCATAACCTCATGCTAACAAAATGAGATTCACCGTGGACCCAAGCGTTTCAGCGCTAATTAGCCTGATAAAACAACACAACTTACCTGAAATTAGTGAACTGTATACTCGCTCAAATTCGTCGGAAAATATAGCTCAACTAAAATTCATGTATCAAAGTGCCCAGCAAAGCCCTGAGGTGTATAGTTTCTACCAAGATTTATGTACCAAGGTGAGCGCCTCTAAAGCGATGCCTATCGGCGTCATAGCAGGTATTAATGACCCTGCACGATTTACATTTTTTACCCCTGCGCTCAAACAAAATAATGGGTTTTCTCAGGCCAATGAACAAGGAAATACAGCACTACATATATTATTTACCAACCCACATAACAGTGTGCCACCGTTTAATTATATTCGTTCACTCTTATTATTTGAAAGTAACGAGGGCCTCATACAAGCACTTAAGCAACGTAATAATCAGCAACTTACTGCTATCGAGTGCTACTTTGCCTATAACACTCACTTCGATAACTTACCTGCTCATGAACTGTCTGCACTTTTAGCACTCATTGAAGCACAAGCACAATTACTAACTCAACAAGAGACCGTATTAGCCGCTATTTGTAAAAAATTGAAAGCCAGTGAACATGCCCACCAGCTGAGTGAGGATAATCATCGTATTTTACTTTTAGCCAGCACATATAAAGTATCAGTATCTGCGGTGTGCGATTTGTTAGAATAAATTATTTAACCCAGACGCTAGTCCTCGCTTTTTAATAAAGCTTCGTTATACTGCCAAAATGTTGTTGCTTAGGAAGGCGTATGCCCATGAATAAATTAAAACTATTACATTCAATCACTGCGGATCATACGCTGCCATTTGAGCAGAAGATTCAAGAGTTATTGCAACTGGGATGTCGTATATTTAACTGTAAAATCGCCATCGTCAGTCGTATTGAAGCAGAGCAATATCATGTAGAACATGTTCATACGCCAGACAATAGCTTACCTGTTGGGGCGCAGTTTCCGTTAGGTGAAACATATTGTTGCCATACTTTAGCCGCCAATTCGTCACTGGCATTTGATCATGCCAGTGAAAGTGACATAGCAACACATCCCTGCTACTTAAATTTTGGTTTAGAAAGTTATATTGGCGCACCTCTGCAAGTGCAAGGGCAACGTTATGGCACAGTTAACTTCTCTTCGCCGGATATCCATCCGGGTAAGTTTACTCAAGACGACCACGACTTTGTGTGGCTGCTGTCACAATGGATAGGTAATGAAATCACTCGCAATCACTCCTTACTCCTCTCTACACAAAATCAAGAGATCCAACAAGCAATGGGAGAACTCGCTATTATTGGTGGATGGCAAGTAAACCTTGCCAATAATACCGTTATTTGGACCGATACTACTCGAGCCATTCACGAAGTAGACGCAGACTTTCAGCCTACAGTAGAAACCGCGATTGAGTTTTATCAAGAACAAGATCGTGAAACCGTTACCAATTTAGTTAATACAGCCATTGAGCTAGGCACCCCCTGGAAAGCAGAGTTTTTATTAAATACTGCAACAGGGAATCAAGTGTGGGTAGAAACACAAGGCAAAGCGGTATTTGATAAAGGCCAATGTGTTAGGTTATATGGTGCCATACAAAATGTTGACGAGCGGGTAAAAACACGCATTGCATTAACCGAGCAAAAAGAACTCGCAGAGCGCATGTTACAGACGCGCAGTTTATTTCTTGCCAATGTCAGTCATGAGCTTCGCACGCCAATGAATGGGATTGTCGGGATGCTCCAATTGTTAGCGCAATCATCATTAGATGAAACGCAAAAGAATATGCTCGATGTGGCCTCACGTAGCACTCAATCTTTAACCCGCTTACTCAATGACTTTTTAGACTTCTCAAAAATAGACGCGGGTATGCTGTCATTAGAACAAACTGAATTTGAGCTGCCACATTTAATTCATGGCCTTAAATTAGCTTACCAGACCCAATGTAATGAAAAAGGTATTGGTCTTGAATTCAATTTATCTAATTTAAAACACCAATACTTAATTGGAGATCCTGTACGAGTCAAACAAGTGCTGCAAAACCTCATCAGCAATGCCATTAAGTTCACGGCACAAGGTCATATTAATATTACCTTATGTAGTGTTGAACATGATGGAAAGTGCATTATAAATGGTCATGTCTCTGATTCAGGTATTGGTATGAGTGATACCGTGCAAGATACATTATTCACACCCTTCTCTCAAGCAGATCAGAGTACCACACGTCAATACGGTGGCACGGGACTCGGGTTATCGATTGTTAAACGCTTATGCGAACTCATGTCTGGCAGCATTAGTGTAAGTAGTGAGTTTGGTATTGGTAGTACCTTTAGTTTTACACTGGTATTGGGTATCGGTGAAGCATCAGGTCATACGATAAGCGACGCACACAATCAACAACAGCTCCCCGATAACTTCAAAGCATTGGTCGTAGAAGATAACGCAGTAAACCGTATTGTGTTAGCACAAATACTGAAAAAATGGCAGGTGCGTTATGAGTTTGCCTTCGATGGAGAGCAAGCATTGGCACGTTTAGATCAAGCTCCCGATGACCCTTTTGACGTGATTTTAATGGACTGTCAAATGCCTAATATGGATGGCTATCAAGCAACGCAGGCAATACGCCAACGCACAAGTAACGATAAAGACACGCATATCATCGCACTTACCGCCAATGCAATGAGTGGTGAAGCCAAAAAGTGCTATGCCGCCGGGATGGATGACTACCTCGCAAAGCCCATTGATATAAAAGCCTTACATAAAGCACTATGCAAAGCACTTTAAAGCTGAATTTTATCGGTTGATGTACTCAAGTGCAGTCATCTGATGGTACTGCACCTGATCGTATAAAACATGTACTGGGTCAGGATCAACAATTTCGATGGGAATAGACCGCTGTCTTGCAATATCCAATGCAATCTGAGTAATATTCACACTAAAGGACGTACCCATAAATACAATTTTACTGGCGTGACGCATTTGCTCTTCAGCCAAGCCAATTTGATACAACTCGGTATAATATTCATCAAACAACAGCACATAAGGTTTGAACGAATGATTAAGCTCGGGACCATGAGTGCCTATTTTAAATAAAGACAGTAGCGAGTCACCCAAATAAGCTTCATCGACTTCATGCCATGGTGCCACGTGCCGCGATACATCATCTCCTTGTGTATGAAATAGGGTAATTTGATCTAGCCGGCCATGTATTGAAATATAATTTTCGTTACCCGCTTTACCGTCTAGTCCATCAATATTTTGGGTAATAAGCTGTTTATCGGCCAACCATGCGTGTACTTCATTCGGTCCATGATCTCGATACTGTGCAAATCGATGATAATACCAGATGAGAAATTCTCGAGGGTATGTTTGATACATTGCACGAGTTGCCATTTCTTGCGGTGTATAATTTTTACTTCCTATGGTCCAAAAACCATCGGTTCCTCGAAAGGTCGGGATCCCACTTTGGGCGCTCACACCAGCACCAGTAATGTATAAAGTCGTCACACTGATCCACGCTCCCGTTTTGATAATGCACAGCCTTTAACATTAAATGATTGTAACGCCCCACCAGTCGACTTATCTCTCGTGCAAGCATAACTCAATGCCTCCACCGCATCCTTACCAAAATCCATTGCTGCAATAGCCCATTTAGCGCCAGAGCCGATGGCCCAGTTTTGCTCGAGTGGCTCTAAATACTTAAACCCTCTCCTAACCTCGCCAAAAAATATTTTTTTATGCTTATCGACCATAAAAAACTCACACATAATGGGTTTAAACTCACCATCATTCCAGTGTTTTTTTAAATGATATATTTCCGCACAATTCCCCGTAGCAAACACCCGGCCTTGCTCTACATCAAAGTACTTTTTAGCATGTGCCGTTACAATACAATCATGGGTTGTCGTAAAGCTGTCGGTGCAAATGATTTGACTCGGATAATGAAATGCAATTGTAGTCAAAAAGTGGTTCCGTCCTCTGTAATTACTTATTCAATCTAAAACTTTTTATGTAGCTATCATATCAATAGTATATACCGTTTAAAGGGCACAATGGCCCTTGACTTAATGCAGTTGCAATTTGTTTTGGTTCCCTCTAATGGCTATGTCGCCGGAACATTCTTTTTACTGCCCACCCACTGCTCTCCAAAAGTAAACAGAGCTAGACTAAGTAAGATAATTGCAGCACCTGCCAATAGTGTCACCGTCAATGATTCACCATTTAACCAACTTCCCAAAGCCACTGCAAAAGCAGGGGTTATCAAGGTTGTTAATGCAACCGTGCTCGCCGGCAACTTTTGTAAAATATGAAAGTAAGCTAAAAAGCCAAGTAATGAGCCAAAAACGCCCAAATAAACGGTTGCCAAAATAGAGCGCTCACTCCAAAGTGCGGGAGTTAACTCTCCATTCATAACCCACCAAACGATACCAAACAAAGGTGTGACAAATACTAACGCACCGAATGTCGTTGCCATGGGGTGAACCGCGAGTTGTACACGTTTGGTCATTACGCCACTCAAGCTAAAGCAAGATACTGCCAAAAATACATATAACAACCCTAATGGCGGCACTTGAAAGGTTTGTATTTGCACTGCACAGATCAAATACAGGCCAATAAGAGACAAACCCAAGGCAATCAGCTTTACTAATGTAAAGCGGGGTTCATTGAGTAACCTTTGGGCTAGCAAACCAGATAAAATCGGCGCAATACCAAAAATTAATGAAATGACTCCAGACGGCACTGTTTTTGCCGCAAGGTAGCTCAATAACATCCCACCAAAAATACCTAATGCAGAGTAACTATATAAAGTACATGCCTGACGATGCCATGGCACACGAATTTTACTCATTGCAATAACGAGTCCCGCTAACACTAACGCAATAGACATTCTCAAGAATACGCTTAAGGTCGCCGGCATAGTTTCACTACTCCAGACAATACCGAGCGGAGTCGTTGACCAAATAAAAATAACAAAAATATACGATGCCTGTATTGGCATTAGATAACTCCTTTAAAAAGGATGATAAAAGTGGGGGAGAATATAGACTCACTAACCGCTTCTAACATCACGGTTAGCCAAAAACTTAACCGCAGCGCATCCACGACAACACGACAAATATACTTTGCCATGGTCGATTAGAAAATGCTGTAGTTAGTAAGGTCATTGTGTTTGTCAAAAATTATACAAGGGTTACATTTGTATCAAAATTGAGGACTATGTCAACGCATAATCAGATATTATTTGCGATTAAGTTCATTTTAGTCAGATAGACAGAGAAATGGCTTCTTTTTCACAAGAAGGTACAAAACGCCTCAAACCAACATTTAGCAGTCATTAATGACCAGCAAACACTGGTAATGACTGTCTATCCAATTATTGCACTTACAATACAGTAATTGAAGCCGCCCGAGCCGGTGAAGCCAGGCGTGGATTTGCCGTCGTTGCTGATGAAGTACGTAGTTTCGCATCAAAAACCCAACAGTCGACTTTGAGTATCACCTCAGTGATTAATAATTTACAAAGTGCAGCACAAAATGCGGTTAGCGCGATGCAAGAGATGGCGCAAATGACACACTTGAATAATCAGCAATCAAACATCACTGAGTCATTGCAGCAAACCTTACTTCAACTTAATTAATATGAATAATTACAAGATGTTAGCGCAGAGCGACAAAGTAAAAAACCGCTAAAAATGCCAATCACGATCTTCACGTGGTGATTGAAAAGTTACGAGGCAACCTGTCCCATCAAGAAGTGGATCTCTTCTAAAAGGCTGTACATTAAACTGGGTTAATTCAATATCGCATTGATCGTTCATAAATAATACAGCGTACTTTCATTTGGTTCTTAACTTGAAGGAATGGAACATTGAAAACAATAACACATACCCTATCAGCAGCTTTTGCAGTCATGTTACTCGTTGGCTGTAACAGCGATGATGATCACAACGTAGCTACACCAACTGCCCAACCAACGGCAACAACGATTGTTGATGTTGCAAAAAGTGCGGGGAACTTCACGACGCTTATCGCAGCACTTGAAGCAACTGGACTTGATGGCACCCTGGCCGATGAGAACGAAAAGTATACCGTTTTTGCACCAACTGATGCCGCATTTGAAGCACTGGGTCAAGAAACAATTGACGCATTGTTGGCAGATACAAATACGCTCAGCAGTATACTAACGTATCATGTCGTCGCGGGAGAAGTTGCAGCGCAAGCCGCAGTTAACTTAGCAGGGAGCCTTGTCCCAACAGTTAATGGAGAAAATATCGCCCTATCATTAGATTCGGATACCTTACTCGTTAACAAAGCGTCAGTAACTACCACAGATATCCAAGCCAGTAATGGGGTAATTCATGTCATCGATGCCGTATTACAGCCCATAAATAGTACAGGTGAAGCAACTAGCAATATAGTCCAGACGGCTGAAGATGCTGGGGTGTTCACCACACTTTTATCGGCTTTGAGAGTTACAGGGTTAGACAACGTATTAAGTAACGATGAAAACAAATTCACCGTATTCGCACCAACAGATGCTGCATTCTCAGCTCTGGGACAAAAAACAATTAACACATTGCTAGCGAATCCTGAAACTTTAAAAAAAATACTGCAACAACATGTCATCGCAGCACAGGTAGACTCGGTAACCGCCATGTCATTTAATGGCAAAACTGCAACCACCGTACAAGGTAATGAATTAAACATCACAATTAATCCAGCAACTGATACTCTTTTATTTGCTGGCGTTCCTGTATCGACAACTGATATTATGACAACCAACGGCGTGATCCATATTATCGACGCTGTGATAACTGCTGATGTCCCATTACCTGAAAGTTATGGTACTTTAGCTG
The DNA here is from genome assembly GCF_005886875.1 of Pseudoalteromonas aurantia. Lineage (GTDB taxonomy): Bacteria > Pseudomonadota > Gammaproteobacteria > Enterobacterales > Alteromonadaceae > Pseudoalteromonas > Pseudoalteromonas aurantia_A. Next base: position 9,009 of record NZ_PNBY01000078.1, read on the forward strand.
ACGTTGCCACTGAAGCGGGCAGCTTCACTACTTTATTGAGTGTGCTAAGTGCGACAGGCCTCGATACACTCGTTGCAGATCCAACGAAAACATTTACCGTGTTCGCTCCAACTGATGATGCCTTTGCTGCACTTGGCCAAGAAACACTCACCGCTTTACTAAATGACACCGAGCAATTAAAAAACATATTACTCTATCACCTTATTGCAGATAGTACCGTGTTGCAAGATGCCGCTGTTGCGCTAGCCAATAGCAACGATCCGATGATAAATATGGCCAATGAGAACAAAGCGACCCTGTCGTATGCTGACATGGTATTGTTTATAAATACCTCTGCTGTTACCACCGCAAACGTTAACGCTGACAACGGCGTAATACATGTAGTCAATTCAGTCATGATCCCACCAAAAACTATGACAGAGCCAACCAAGACAATCGCGCAAACCGCAATAGATACACCCGAATTGTCAACACTTGTGAGTGCTCTACAAGCAGCTAACCTCGTCGATACATTTAACGATACGACTAAATCATACACGGTGTTTGCACCTACAAATACCGCCTTTAAAAAGCTACCAGCTGACACTTTAACCGCGCTACTTGCAGATTCAAGTGCACTCACCAACATACTCACTCAACACGCTATTGAAGGAGCCATAAATAGCCAGTCTGCTTATGCCAATAATGCAAAAAAAGTGACGACGCTTGCCAACAACGAATTGAGTGTGTCTATCTATAACTTTGGCTCAACGTCTAACACAGCAAACGACAGCATAGCCTACAGCGGCGCACAACAGGGGTTAGTGACGGGCAATGGTGCAGATAAAATAGGCATGACTGTTTATGTGTTTGATAACGACCTCGAGCAAACTGGTAGTACCTGTAACGATGCATGCAAAGACATCTGGCCACCGGTACTAGGTACAGAGCAAAGCATTCAAAACATCCAAGGCTTGTCACTGATCACCCGAGATGATGCAACAACACAAGTTGCTTATCTTGGCCGCCCACTTTATCACTACATCAATGACAAGCAAATGGGTGATAAAAATGGCAATGGTATCAATAATATATGGTGGACGGTCAATTTACCAACGACATCACTACAAATTGCGGATAGTAATGTCATTAGTAAAGACGTATACACCTCCAATGGCATAGTCCACTTAATCGATACCGTGATCACTCAAGTAAAATAAAGTATTTCCCCCTGACGTTTCTGCGCCCAAATATGTGGGCGCTTTTTAGCGACTTATCTATACGAAATCGAGGTAATGCACGTTTTTATAAAACATTCCTAATGTATATGCGTAGAGTGCTTACAAACACTTACAGTCTCCCACATCCACTCACAGAGTTGCAACAGACACTCACACGCCCTTTGCTTAAGATAGCCCTTAAAACACATACTCAGGAATGGATACTATGAAAATACTCTCTGTCATTGCACTATCATTAGTCGGTACTTTAACTTTTACTAGCCAAGCGGCACAAAACGATGAGCAACACCGTGTTGGCGCTCAATTATCTGGCGGCAGTGCATCGTATCAAAACTCTAAGCAAGATGGTGACGGCGTTGGTCAACTATATGCTTATTATAACTATCATTTTAATGCTGTATGGGCATTTGAAGCTGGTATCAGCACCGGCTCGGAATCAGATGATTGGAAATGCAAAGAAATAACAAATAACAAATTCACCTGTGATCGTCAGGATGAGTTGTTATTTGATTTAAAGGCAAACAAGTTGGACTATTCCAACTTTATTACAGCTGCAAAAGGTCAGTATCAACTTACCGAAAACAATCATATTTACGCAAAGTTAGGGGCTCAATTTTATGAATACGAAATCGCCCAATCGAGCAAAATACTTGTAGATGAAGATGGAGTGGGCATATTTGCAGAAGCCGGTTGGCAGTATGATTGGGACAATGGCGTTGCCGTTAACTTAGCATGGCAATATATGGATATGGGTGATCTGGAAGTGAATACTTTAGGCGTTGGATTAAGTTACCGCTTCTAACAAATTCTATAGAATAAGCAACAAGAAGGTGACACTCGCCTTCTTATTCAGCGTAATGAACCCGCAATAGATTTCACCAATATTATAGAGTGAATTCGAAACCCCTTGTTGGTTCCCTCGTTGCTGCTGCAACCGAAGTGATCGTTCATGGTGTTGTAAAGCAAGTTCTACATTGCCAATATAATCGTAAATAACGCCTATTTGGTTATGAAAATTGGCTTGCTTTGAAAGGCTTTTTAATTCAAATGCTATCTCTAACGCACGAGTGGTGTAACTTAATGCTTTGTCATATTCCGCTTTATATCGGTAAGCATGTACCAAATTAGCAAGTATATCCGCTTGCAACTCTGGTTCATTTTTATCAGCCACCAAGGCCTTTGCTTCTTCTAGATAAGCGACGCTCTGCTCTGAATTGCTGGTAGATTGATTGGCAACAGCCAATAAAAATGCTGTTTTAGCACGGTAGATAGGAAAACTATCAGCGTCATATTGTGCATACAACATCAATGCACGAGCTTTAGCCTCATCTAATAAACCCAGCTTAATTTGTGCTGTAATTTCGACTTCTTTATACGCAAACCATACTTCATGATTGATAGATAAAGCTTCGTCGTTCAACGCTTGCAGTTTTAAAGTAACTGCTTGCAATGCAACTTTAGGCTCATGGGCTAATTGTGCTTGAATATCGACTAAATCTTGCATAGCCCAAGAAAAGCGACTTAATAAAAGTAACCCAATAACCCCAAAAGTGCGTCGACATAGTAAACAATGTCTCATTTAAAAATAATAAACTGCATAGAAATTATCAATACTTGAAATAACAAAGCCCAATCAGATATTAAACAGGAATCATGGAGTAAGTGTGAATATGTACAAGTGTTATCCACATTACTCTATTAATTCGGATTAAATATTAATTAACAGCTGCTGTAATTCATGAATTTCGTCTCGCACTCTAGCAGCTTTTTCAAACTCAAGATCACGTGCATGTTGCATCATCTGCGCTTCTAATTCACTAATTTTATGAGCTAACTGTTTAGCATCCAGTGTAACACCGGCACGACTTTCTGTATTAACTATAGCTTCTGTTACTGTACCGTCACTGACTTCTTCGCCAACATCCATTACATCAATGATTTTTTTCACTAAACCTTGTGGCTCTACACCATGTTTTTCATTATATGCTTGCTGAATAGTGCGGCGGCGCTCGGTCTCTTCGATGGCTTTTTGCATTGATTTTGTAATTTTATCTCCGTACAAAATAGCGTGACCGTTAAGATGCCGAGCTGCTCGTCCTATTGTTTGAATAAGTGAACGTGCCGAGCGTAAAAACCCTTCTTTATCTGCATCAAGTATGGCTACTAACGATACCTCTGGCATATCTAAGCCCTCACGAAGTAAGTTAATACCAACTAACACATCAAAAACACCCTTGCGTAAATCTCGAATGATCTCCATTCGTTCAACGGTATCAATGTCTGAATGCAAGTAACGAACTTTGACATCGTGGTCGCTCAAATAATCGGTCAAGTCTTCCGACATTCGCTTAGTCAAAGTTGTAACCAATACCCGCTCTTTCTTTTCTACTCGTAAATATATTTCTGACAGTAAGTCGTCAACCTGGGTTGATACGGGTCGCACTTCTAAAACTGGATCTAACAACCCTGTTGGACGAATAACTTGCTCAGCAACATCTCCATTAGAGCGCTCCAGTTCAAAGTCACCTGGTGTGGCCGACACATAAATCGTTTGTGGTGCGATGGCTTCAAATTCATCAAATTTTAATGGCCTATTGTCCATCGCAGAAGGTAACCTAAAACCATACTCGACCAAGTTCTCTTTACGACTTCTATCACCTTTATACATGGCACCAATCTGAGAAACCGTGACATGGGATTCATCTATGATCATTAATGCATTATCTGGTAAGTAATCTAATAGGGTCGGTGGCGCGTCTCCAGGATTTCGCCCTGATAAATAACGACTATAATTTTCAATACCAGAACAATAACCAAGCTCGGTCATCATTTCTATGTCATATTGTGTACGCTGCGCAACACGTTGCTCTTCAACAAGTTTATTATTAGACAATAACTGTTCACGCCTAAGCTTTAGCTCGTCCTTAATATTATCAATGGCTGATAAAATCTTTTCTCGTGGCGTCACGTAGTGAGTTTTAGGGTAAATTGTGGCCCGTATTAGCAACTTTTCAACGGCCCCGGTCAAAGGGTCAAAAACACTTAAACGTTCAACTTCATCATCAAAAAGTTCCACACGAATAGCATAAGTGTCAGACTCTGCGGGGAAAATATCAATCACTTCACCCCGCACTCGATAAGTACCCCGGCTAAAATCGGTGTCGTTGCGCGTATATTGTAGTTCTGCAAGACGCCTTAACATATCACGTTGATTTATGGTCTCCCCAACCTTAAGTAATAACATCATCTTCATATATGAATCAGGATCACCCAAACCATAAATAGCAGATACTGATGCAACAATAATAGTATCACTACGCTCTAATAACGCCTTAGTCGCGGATAAGCGCATTTGTTCGATGTGTTCATTGATTGACGCATCTTTTTCTATGAACGTATCACTGGCAACAACATACGCTTCTGGCTGATAATAATCATAATATGAAACAAAGTATTCAACAGAGTTATTAGGGAAGAACTCTTTCATTTCTCCATATAACTGCGCCGCTAGTGTTTTATTATGCGCCATAATAATGGTTGGCCGATTTAATGTGTTGATAATATTGGCCATTGTAAACGTCTTACCGGTACCGGTTGCACCAAGCAAGGTTTGATGTGCAAGCCCAGCTTCCAGACCATCGCACAATTGGGCAATGGCACTAGGTTGATCTCCATTAGGCGTAAACGGAGAAACCAATTCAAATAAATCTTCACTCATGACATTGACCTTTTTAATGACGTGCTATGCATACGTTCAATACTGTGACAAAACCATTGATATGACACTAACGCCGTTAATAAATTGCCTAACGCGGCACCAATAAACAATCCCGGCAACCCACCTAAACGCGAGCCGACATACGCTAATGGTACATAAAACACAAATAAACGGATCACACTCAACACCAAAGCATTCATAGGTTTATGTAAGGCATTTAACGATGAGTTAGTTAAAATAATCACTCCCTGGAAACCATAGCTTAAAGGCATGATATAAATAAACAATTCTATAACTCGTATTACTTCCGGCTCATGCCCAAATGTTCGACTAATCAACCCAGAACTGATCAGTAGTAAAAGATAAACCGCAAATTGAAAAGCCATCACAAACTTTAGACTGGCACGATATGCCTCTTTAACTCTATGGTAGCTTTTCGCACCATAATTTTGGCTGATAAATGGGGGTAATGTCATAGACAGCGCGAGTACGACTAAACTCGCAATTGACTCTATACGGCTGCCGACACCAAATGCTGCGACTGCTTCTGGACCATATGTTGCAACAATCGCAGTCATAACCGCCATCGCAATCGGCGTTAACATATTAGCGCCAGCCGCCGGGAAACCAATTTTCAATATTTTTTTACTCGCCGCTATTACACCTTGTCGCCCTGGACTCACACTCAACAAACGTTTCTTTACCCCCAAAAGATACAGGGTAATGGCAACAGCAACAGACCATGCTATAACACTTGCAATGGCAGCACCTTTAATACCAAGCTCAGGAAATAGACCAACACCAAATATTAATAACGGGTCAAGAATGGCATTAATAAACCCTGCAAACCCCATAATAAAACTTGGCGTTTTAGTATCTCCACTGGCACGAAGCACCGAGTTGCCAATCATAGGGGTGATTAAAAACACACTCCCAAGAAACCATACAGATATATAGTCATAGATATATGGCATCACATCATCATTTGCACCAAGTAAATAAAAAGTTGGCTCAACGAATAAAAAGCCAATTATCGATAACAAAAACACAAACACGGCAGAAATAAGTAATGCAACCGTCGCATCAAAGCGTGCTTCTTCTATATTTCCACTACCCAGTGCCTTAGCAATAACGGCCGATGTACCAATCCCTAAACCTATAGCTAAGCTGATCACAGTGAAAGTAACAGGAAAGGTAAAGCTAACGGCTGCCAATTGTTCGGTACCTAACATACTGATGAAGAATGTGTCTACTAAATTAAACATCATCAAAGTGATCATGCCAAATATCATGGGGATGGTCATTCTCTTTAAGGTGGCAGGTATTGACCCTTCAAGAATGTCATTAATTTTGTCTGACTGCTGCACGGATGCCATACGTTTAGGACCTCTGTTGGTGAGCCAAGTATTCTAGATCATCCCACTCACTAAACCCAGACCATAAACGAATAATTACTTTAATAAGCTGAGAAACGCCCTACTTCGTCATCATGGAATGGTTTTGAGTAGAATATGTCGTAAAATAAGGCCTAAATCGCTTGGATGACAGTTTACCTACAATCACACGAGTAAATCGTATTTTTTTTACACAGACAAACGGCAGTTTGGTCACAAAACCTTCATCAAAAAAAAATTATCAACCCATTTCTGCAAAACATAATAACAAACTGAATTTATTGAGAAAAAAAATTCTTTAAAAAGATATTGAAATGCCTGTATTGCCCTATATTCATAGCGTTGACACACTTCTTAAATATTAATAAACAGTGTTATCCACAGATTCTGTGGGTAACTCTAGAAACGCCAATAAAATAAGGCCCTACGGCACGATCAACTATTATACGCTTTTTGGTACTGAACGATCTTTATGCACTTTGATGGTGATCTGACTCTCCACAATATTATTTCTGTGCTATGAGCATTTCTTGGTAGAAAATACACTGCTCGAAAAGGCAACGATAACCCTATGTTTTAAAATAAAATTCTTTTTAAAGTGAATGAAAGTACTCTGAATGTTCCTGACAACAGCACGAATTACCTACCTTATGTCGTTAGTATGAAAACTTTTGCCTCATAAAAACCATGTTCAAGGCCAGTAGATCTGTATTAAGTGAGAATGATCAAAATCAACTTTGTAAAAAATAGGCTTTTTGGTCAAAATTACATCTCAACGCTTGAAATTCACCACTTTTGTTTAAAAGGCCTATTTATAATAGGCATTACTAAAACCCTAAAATACATAATCATCATCTGTATTTCGCCATAAAAACACTCAAATCGAATATAAAACCACCGAACAACACGGTTTTTTTATTTTCTGGCATTTTATTAGTTGACACCTTGGGTCTGTGTCATTAATATTTCGCCCCGTTGAGAGACACACGCTTCCCCCTTAGCTCAGTTGG
>NZ_PNBY01000079.1 GCF_005886875.1 Pseudoalteromonas aurantia
GCTTTTTTGGCTTTTGCCCGAGCAATGGCGGCGGCAACTGCGGCTTTACGTGGGTCAACGTCGGCATCAGCATTTACTGGCTCGGCAGTGTCTAATTCAGATTTCGATTCAGGTTCAGCGTTGTTTTCATGTGGCGCTTCATCGCTGCTTTGTGTTTGCGCAAGCTTGGCCGCTTTTTTGGCTTTTGCACGTTCTATGGCTGCGGCGACTGCTGCTTTTCGTGGTTCGGTATCACTGTGTGTTTCCGCTGTTTCTGAGACTTCTTCAGGAACATTACCGTCAGAAGGCTTGGCTGCTTTTTTCGCTTTAGCGCGTGCAATGGCTGCGGCAACCGCTGCTTTGCGTGGATCTGCCTTCGTTTCATCAGGTGATGGTGTTTCAGAAGCGCAAGGCTTAGTGGTATCCAGATCTGTGTTTGTCTGATCATCCGATAGTTTTGCTGCTTTTTTCGCTTTGGCACGAGCGATGGCAGCAGCAACGGCAGATTTGTTATCGTTAGGCGTGTCATCATGTTGCTTTTGCGCTTTGTACTGACGAGCTTGCTCTTTACGCTTTTCACGCTCTCGCATCATTTCACTGTTATCAGGCTGCACACTGCCATCGGCCATTTTTTTGGCTTTAGCGCGCTCAATAGCTGCTTGAACCGCTGATTTTTCGCCTTGCTTTTGTGTCACGCGTGACAAGGCATCAGCAACCTTCGCTTTTTCAGCTGCGGGTTTGGCTGGACGAGAAGAGGTGCGTGAGTGGCGATTTTTACGTTCTTCTTGCTCTTGTTTCAAACGCGCTTTACGCGCTTCAAAGCGCACTTTGGCTCTCTCGGCATTGATCTGCTCTAGTTTTTGTTCTCGGATCTCCGCTTTTGCCACACGATAATATTGCACAAGTGGTATTTCACTTGGACAAACATAAGAGCAAGCGCCACATTCGATACAATCGAATAGGTTATAACTCTCTAATTTGTCGTACTCTTTACCTTTGGCAAACCATTGTAGTTGTTGTGGTAATAAGGTTTGTGGGCAAACATCAGCACAGGCGCTACAACGAATACAGGCTTTCTCTTCACCTGCATGTGCTAATTCTGAATTGTCTGGCGCTAAAATACAGTTGGTTGTTTTGACCACTGGGATCCGAACGGTTGGGAGCGTAAAGCCCATCATTGGCCCGCCCATCACAACGCGTTGCGCCTCGACGGGTTCAAACCCTTGGCTATCTAATAGATGCTTTATTTCAGTGCCAATTAATGCCCATACATTACGTGCATCTGTAATAGTACTGCCTGTTACGGTGACGACGCGTTCAATTAACGGTTTACCTTTAAATACGGCTTCACTTACAGCAAATAATGTACCGACGTTTTGCACCAACACACCTATGTCAGCGGGGATCCCGCCACTGGGTACTTCTTGAGAGGTGAGTACTTTGATTAACTGTTTCTCGCCACCAGATGGATAGACAGTGGGGATTGCTCTGACAATAATATTTGGATTATGTTTACTGGCATTTTGCAGCGCGCCGACAGCTTCAGGTTTATTGTCTTCAATCCCAATGATAGTGATTGTGGGCGTGAGCAAGTGCTGCATTATTTCAATGCCTTGTACAATCTGCTCTGCGTGTTCACGCATTAACATGTCATCGGCAGTAATATAGGGTTCACACTCTACGCCATTGACAATTAAGAACTCAATGGGGCGTTGACTCTCGGCTTTAATATAAGTTGGAAAACCAGCGCCGCCCATGCCCGCAATGCCTGCATTGTGAATTAGATCTATTAAAGCCTGATGAGATAGCTGCTCTATATTGGCTGCTGGGATGAGTTCAGTCCAAGTGTCTTTACCATCTGGTGTTAAAATAATACTCAATTCAGGTAATGCTGATGGATGAGCTGAGGGCATTGGAGCTATGTCAGTGATTTCGCCTGATGTTGGCGCATGAATCGGCAATGACCAATTCCCACTGGGTTGTGTAAGCGCTTGCCCTTTTAAAACATGTTGCCCTTTATTTACAATTAATTGCCCGTTTGCGCCAATGTGCTGTTTGAGCGGTAAAACTAGTTTAGACGGCAGGGCTAAACGTGCAATTGGCTTTTGGTTTGACAGTGTTTTTTGCTGTGGCGGGTGGATCCCGCCAGGAAACTGCCAAAGCGTCCCTCGTTCTATTTGTTCAAGTAATGTATCCACTTAAACCTCTTAATCTATTTGCGTCACGGAGATAGCATTAAGCTGCCATTTCCATGTTTGCTTTGTTTGTTCTACCGGAAGCATATCAATGCAATCAACTGGGCAGGGCTCTACACATAGATCACACCCTGTACACTCATCATCTATGACGGTATGCATTTGACGTGTTGCACCGACAATCGCGTCGACAGGGCATGCTTGTATGCACTTAGTACAACCGATGCATTCATCTTCTCGAATGTAGGCAACGGTTTTTATGGGCTCAGCTTCTTCTCCACCGGCAAGGGGTTTGGCATCAACTCCCATTAAGTCTGCGAGTTTTTTTACCGTGGCGTCACCACCTGGCGGGCATTTATTAATTTCATCGCCATTTGCGATAGCTTCAGCATAAGGGCGACAACCCGGGTAGCCGCATTGCCCACATTGGGTTTGAGGTAAAATAGCATCGACTTGTTCAACTATGGGGCTACTTTCAACACGATATTTTACGGCGGCATAACCTAAAATTATACCGAAGATGAGCGCTAATGAGCCCAGCGCGATTAAAGCATACATCAACGTCATCGTTATAACTTCACTAATCCTGAAAAACCCATAAAGGCGAGAGACATAAGGCCTGCGGTGATCATAGCGATTGACGCGCCTTTAAATGGTGCTGGTACGTCGGCAAGTGCTAAACGTTCACGTAATGCGGCAAACAAAACAAGTACTAACGAAAACCCGACCGCAGCACCAAACCCATACACTGCTGACTCAATGAGCGTATGCTCATTTTTTATGTTTAATAGTGCAACACCCAGTACCGCGCAGTTAGTTGTGATCAATGGTAAGAATATACCAAGCAGACGGTAGAGCGTTGGGCTTGTTTTACGCACCACCATTTCTGTAAATTGGACCACAACCGCTATCACTAGAATAAAGCTCATAGTTCTTAAAAAATCGAGTTCTAGTGGTAGTAAGATATATTGATTCACTAAATAACTGGTCACTGAGGCCAATGTCAGCACAAATGTTGTGGCTAAGGACATGCCTATGGCGGTGTCTAATTTACCTGATACACCCATAAATGGGCATAAGCCAAGAAATTGCACCAATACAAAGTTGTTTACCAGCACCGTGCCAATAAGCAACATAATATACTCAGTCATTAAAGCCCCTTTGCTAAAAACTGATGGATGGTCATTTGGTTGGGATTTTAGCAATTTTAAACGAGAAGATCATAATAAATACAAAGGCGTTTATTTAATATCTATCAGATTTGCGCGTTTTTGTTGACAGCCTAGTTAGTAAGTCATAATACAGATACGGTATTACGACTTATATAGATTAGCTCAATGCTTATATTTCTTTGGGTTTTTCGATGTAATAGCCTTGAACACCATCTAGGCAGAGGGTTTCTACAATGTGCTTTTCTTCTTGGCTTTCAATACCTTCGGCAAATACACTGACCCCGATCCTATGGGCAAGATCGACCATTAATCTCATAAAGTATTGGTTATTTTTATCTTCTTCTAAACCTCGGGTGTAGCTTGCATCCATCTTAATGAAATCAGGTTTCAAGTCTCGGAAGAATTTAAACGAAGTTAGGCCAACGCCAAAACGTTCAACGGTAATACGTGCACCCACGCGGTGCACCATATCAATAAAACGTTTACTCGCTTTAATATTTTGCTGTAAGCCAAATTCACTGACTTCAAAGACTAGTTTAGAGGCGATGTTAGCGTCTTTGAGTAAGCGTCTCTCAAGCCAAATAACAAATTGGTCACTATGAGCACTGGAAGCAGTTACATTGATGCCAAAAAACTTTTCAGTAAAGTTGCGTGTTTTAATTAATTCTAGTGAGCTGTCAATAATTAGCTTATCAATTTCGATTGCCATATCGAGCTTTTCTGCCATGGCAAGAAAGGAAGCCGTTGGCAGTATTTGACCTTCTTCTGTTTTAAAGCGCGCTTGAATTTCAGCATACGCTTTCACATTTTTACCAATGGGCATGATGTTTTGCATCATTAAGCTAACGCGTTTAGAGTCGATTACATCGTGAATGACTTTGCGCCAGTTTTGGTTACCAAATCCAGCCCCTACATTATTTATCAGATCCGATTCGCGCTGGATATGCCATGCATTGGCTTGTTTACTTTGTGCCATACTCATTGCGTTATCTACCACTGATAGGAGTTCTCCGAGTGGTTTGCCTGTTTCGTAAGGCACAATACCTGTGTTTGCTACTGAGCTGAGTTCTTGATTTTGCTGAAATTGCGTAAACCTTGCTTGTAAAGTTTCGCCAAAATGCTCAGCTTCTTTAGAAGGCACATTTGGTAATATAACCGCAAAATCAGAGCTATTTAAACGAAATGTTTGGCTGCCTGTATAGGTGCCGCTTACATGCTTTATTATGTCAGAGACTGACTTAATGTACTCATCGCCTTTTTGGTAGCCACGAGTTTGGTTGATAACTTGCAATTCGCTACAGCGTATCATTGCCAAAGTACCAAAGCTTTTCTTATTGCTAGACTCAATCTGGTGCTCGTAATATTCCACAAACATATTTCGATTGCCTAGCCCTGTTATTACATCTTTGTAGGCTTCTTGCTTAATACTTTGCGCGGCTGTTTGAATATCTTCTTGCTTACTTTTCAAAAAGTGGGCTAAGCGATTGAAAGAGGGGGCGAGTTCTGCACCCAAAGCCTGCATTTTCGTGGCATTGAATTCGTTTTCAATGCTTTCTGTAACCTGATTTTGCGTTATGTACACGTCAACGGCATTTGCAACGGTAATACTCACGTTCCGGTTTAAACGCTTATATATTGCTTTCATATAGATGATAGGAATAAATGCAACGAGTGCCGTGAGGACAAAAAGCAAGAGTAAGGCTTGCTGCAGCAGCTGAGCCTGACTTTGCGCATTAATCACAAATTCAATTTTGATATCTTTTGCGACATTGACAGAAAACTGGGGGCGAACGGCATTGATACTCGCTTCAATCATTTCAGCCAAAACAGGGAGTGGGGCAGCAGTATCGATATTTAACACGGTATCGCCGTTAAAGTCGCGAACGATAAATGTAGAAAACACATTGCCATTAGATAACGCCTGGCGAATATGTTCAGGTGTTACGTTATCCATCGTTTTATTTTGGATATATTGTGTCACCATAACTTGCGCACTTTGCTGGGCTTTACTTACTGAGGAGTCAAAACTAGAAGCAAAGAAAAATGTGCCAATCAATGAAAATGTTAGCCACAGAGACAATTGTAAAAATATAAGTTTTTTAAAACCAGCCATTGTTTTATCTATCTGTTAAGGAAGAAAAATTTTTTTATTTTTAAGTAACCAGTGATCGTTTTCGAAAAGCTTTTGTAGAGTAGTGCAAATAAGAGGAAATGTCTATTAGATTCGTCATATTGGCTCCCCCTCCCCGACTCGAACGGGGGACCTGCGGATTAACAGTCCGTCGCTCTAACCAACTGAGCTAAGGGGGAACTATATAAGAAATAACAGTGTAATTGGCTCCCCCTCCCCGACTCGAACGGGGGACCTGCGGATTAACAGTCCGTCGCTCTAACCAACTGAGCTAAGGGGGAACAATTATCACATAACGATTTGGCTCCCCCTCCCCGA